>CAZLVL010000004.1:0-149595 GCA_964563155.1 uncultured Clostridiaceae bacterium
TCGAATAACAGTTTAAGAGTTTAGCTTGTAAGTTGAATTTTACGGAAACTCAAAAAAATAAGATATTGAAATGACAATAATGCTGTGGTATAATCACGTTTGCGTCAATTTAGGAGGTGAGAAGGATGAAAAAAGATATACATCCAAAGTATTACAATGCAAAAGCAACCTGTGCTTGCGGGAGCGAGTTTGAGATAGGTTCTACAAAAGAAGAAATAAAAGTTGAAATTTGTTCAAGCTGTCACCCATTTTTCACCGGAAAGCAAAAGCTTGCAGAAACCGGCGGAAGAATAGATAGATTTAAGAAAAAATATAACATAACTTAAAAAGAAGGGCGGGTTGTCACAGCAACCCGATTTTTTTATAAATGAAAAAAACATCTATAGGTGGTTCTGCATTAATTGAAGGAATAATGATGATAGGGCCCCATAAAAAAGCAGTAGCGGTTAGAAAGCCTGATGGTGAAATAGACCTTCAAGTAGAGGACTTACCTAAAAAGAGTAAACTTTTTAAGGTTCCTTTTTTAAGAGGAGCTTATGCCCTTATATACCAAATGGTATTAAGTATAAAAGCTCTGAATTATGCAGCTTCCTTTTATGACCTAGAAGATGATGAGAAAGAAGCTAAGAAGAAGAAAGACAAGAAAAAGAAAGGCAAAAACAAGCTTGCTAATCAAAACACTTTAAACGAGCAAGATATAAGTGTTGAAGTAGATTCTTCAGTTAAAGCTGAAGAAGACACTAAGGTTGAAGAAGTAAAAGAAGCTGAGAGTAAAAAAGAAAAGGAAGACTCATCTCTATCTGTTTGGGCTATAGCACTTTCTTTGTTATTATCCTTAGCCATAACTGTAGGCCTTTTCATATTATTACCAAACTTTCTTGTAAGCTTACTCAAATTAGAAAGCCATACTATTAACAATCTTTTAGAAGGTGTAATAAGGGTTCTTTTGTTCATAGCATATTTATTCCTAGTAACCTTCATGAAGGATATAAAAAGAGTTTGGATGTATCATGGAGCTGAACACAAGACAATAAATTGTTATGAAGATGATTGCGAGCTTACTTTAGAAAATGTAAAAAAGTATCCAACAGCTAATAGAAGATGTGGAACAGGCTTTATGTTTTTAGTCTTGATTGTTTCAATCATACTGTTTTCCTTTGTAGGTTGGTATAACCCTTTAATTAATGCTTTAATAAGGATTCTACTCTTTCCTGTAGTTGCTGGTATAGCCTATGAACTAGTTAAACTAGCTGGTAGATATGATAACTGGCTAACACAAGCTATTTCTGCCCCAGGTATGCTTTTTCAAAAGCTAACAGCTAAAGAGCCAGAAGACGATATGCTAGAGTGTGCAATTGCAGCATTTCTTGCTGTAATTCCAGAGGATGAAGATGATGCAAAATGGTAATATCTGATCTTTTAGATAAGTATCTTCCTATTTATCCCCAAAAAAATGAAATACTATACATTTTAAGTGAAATATTGAAAAAAGATATTTCATTTTTACTTGCCCATAAGGACCTTGAACTAAGCTTCGAGCAAGTAGCTAGTTTTGAAGATATTATAGAAAGAAGGCTCAAAAAGGAGCCTCTTTGGTATATTTTAAAAAAGGTTAACTTTTATGGCTTGGACTTTTATTTAGAAAAGGATGTATTAATCCCAAGAGACGATACAGAGCTTTTGGTGGATAAGGCTTTAGAGTTAAAAGACAAGTATGAGATTAATAGAGTTTTGGACCTTTGTTGTGGCAGTGGTGCTATAGGTATAAGTTTTGCTAAAAATGTAAAGGATAAATCCTCTTTAAAGGTTCTTCTTTCAGATATTTCTAAGTCTTGTATAGACTTAACAGATAGAAATATTGCTCTTCATAATTTAAAGGATGTTTGTAAGGTAGTTAAAAGTGATTTGTTTAGTAATGTAGAAGGGAAATTTGATCTTATCATTTCCAACCCTCCATATATATCTAAAGATGAATATGACTTGTTAAGTGATGATATAAAGGATTATGAGCCATCTTTAGCCCTTATAGCAGGACAAGATGGCCTGGACTATTATAAAGATATTATTAATACAGTCTCATCATATTTAAATGATGGAGGTTTTTTAGTTTTTGAGGTAGGATATAATCAAGCTGATAAGGTGAAAACTTTGATGGTAAACAAGGGATTTTCTGATATAGAAATATTAAAAGATTTAAATAAAATAGATAGACTAGTTTTAGGAAGGTTAGAAGGGATGGCTTTATGACAAAAAAATATAAGTTTGAGGATCTTTTGGAAATTATGGAAAAGCTAAGAGCTCCTGGAGGCTGTCCTTGGGACCAAGAACAAACTCATGAATCTTTAACAAAATGTATGATAGAAGAAGCCTATGAAGCGGTGGATGCTATTAATGAAGGTAGTAAAGAAAAGATTATTGAAGAATTAGGTGATGTTCTATTACAGGTAGTCTTTCATGCTCAAATAGGAAAAGAAAATAAAAGCTTTGATATTGATGATATTTCTCATGCAATAAGTGAAAAACTAGTCTATAGGCATCCCCATATCTTTAAGAATGAAGATTTAAAGGATAGCCAAGCAGTCCTAAGAAGGTGGGAAGACTTAAAAAAACAAGAAAAAGGTCACACCAGTGTTACCCAAAGTATGGAAAGTGTACCTAGAAATTTTCCTGCTTTAATGAGAGCTTCAAAGGTTCAAAAGAAGGCCCAATTGGTAGGCTTTGATTGGCCAAATGTAGAAGGAGCCCTTTTAAAAATTAAAGAAGAGACCAAAGAGCTAGAAGAAACTATTTTAGAAAAGGATAAAGATAGACAAATGTCTGAAATAGGAGATTTGCTCTTTTCAGTGGTTAATGTTTGTAGATTTTTGGATATAGATCCAGAAAAAGCCTTGAATAGCTCTTCGGACAAGTTTATTAAGAGATTTTCATATGTTGAAGAAAAATGTCTTGATAATCACTTGAAAATGGAAGAGATGACAATAGAAGAGTTAGACAAGTTTTGGGATGAGGGAAAAAATGAGGGTAGATAAGTTTTTAAAAGTAAGTAGGTTAATAAAAAGAAGGACTGTAGCAAATCAAGTTTGTGAAAGTGATAGGGTTTTAATAAACCAAAAGCCAGTAAAGCCTTCATACCAGGTTAAAAAAGGTGATATCTTAGAAATAGTACAAGATAAGTTTACTGTTAAGGTTAAAATCTTGGATGTTAAAGATAATGTGAAAAAGGAAGAAGCATCTTCTTTGTATGAAATATTATAAGTCTGGTATAGTTCTTGCAAAATCTTGCAGAATCTTTGCAAAGGGGGCTAAAAATATTGTTTGACAGAAATACCTTCTTATGTTAGAATTCATTATTGGAAAGCAGAAGTAATCCCTTCTCACCCTGGTGACTTGGTTCTATAGGGTAAAAATATTGCATTGTTGTATGTGATCTTGCGGATTATTTTTGCAGGATTATTTTTTTTGGAGGTAATAGCAATAGCAACTCAAAAAGGTACTAAACATTTTTACAGAGTAAATGACAGAATTACTGCACCTGAAGTAAGACTAATCGGAGTTGAAGGGAATGCAGTGGGTATCGTGCCCCTTAAAGAAGCCCTACAGGCTGCTAGAGACGAGGGTCTGGATTTAGTGGAAATTTCTCCTAATGCAAATCCTCCGGTCTGTAAAATCATCGACTATGGTAAGTTCATGTTTGAAATTACCAAAAGGGAAAAAGAAGCCAAGAAGAAGCAAAAAATTGTGGAAGTAAAAGAAGTTTGGCTAAAGATGGGAATCGATGATCATGATATCAGTTTTAAAGCAAGAAACGCTTGCAGATTCTTAAAAGATGGTAACAAGGTTAAAGTGAGTCTTTCATTTAGAGGAAGGGAAATGACCAGGACCTATCTTGGAGAAGAAGTATTACAAAGATTTATCGATGCTTGCAAAGAATGCGGGGAAGCAGAAAAGGCACCTAAAATGGAAGGCAGGCATATGGTAGTTATATTAGAACCATTGAAATAAATAGGAGGATTTAAATATGCCAAAACAAAAAACACATAGCGCATCTAAAAAGAGATTTGCTACTACCGGAAGCGGTAAAATAAAAATGGGAAATGCTTTCAGAAGACATAGATTAATTTCTAAGACTAAAAGAGCTAAAAAAGATAACAGAGCGACAGCTTTTGTTTCAGATGCAGATGCTGCAAATGTAAAGAAACTTATCCCATATAAATAAGGAGGACCAGAACAATGGCAAGAGTAAAAAGTGGCGTAACAAAACGCAGAAGACATAAAAAAGTATTGAAAATGGCCAAAGGCTATTTTGGAGCCAAGAGCAAGAATTTTAGAGTTGCAAAGCAACAAGTTATGAAATCCTTGAACTATTCATACATTGATAGAAAGGCTAAAAAGCGTAACTTTAGAAAACTTTGGATTACAAGAATTAATGCTGCAGCCAGAACCAATGGTATGTCTTACTCCAAGTTTATTTCAGGACTAAAAAAGAATGGAATTGACCTTAACAGAAAGGTACTAGCCGATATGGCAGTAAATGATCCACAAGGATTTGCTTCTTTGGTCAGCTCTGTTAAATAATATATAGATAAAATGAAAAACATTGAGTCTAAAGACAATAAGAAGATTAAGAGACTTAAGAATTTAAACAAGAAAAAGGTTCGCGATCAAGAGAACCTTTTTTTTATAGAGGGCACTAAACTATTGCAAGAAGCCTTGGCAAGTGGTGTGAAAGTAGAAGAGCTTTATGTTTCTGATAGCTATTATCAAGAAAACATGTCTTTTATAGATAAGATTAAGGGTGTAGATACATATCTAGTAGCAGACAATGTATTTAAGACCCTATCTTACCTAAGCAACCCAGAAGGAGTTTTGGGACTTGGTTCACAAAAAGCCTGGAATTTATCAGATGTTTTAAAAGAAGGCAGGCCCTTAATAATACTAGACAGGGTTAATGACCCTAAAAATGTAGGAAGCATAATAAGGACTGGAGAAGCTTTTTCCTTTTCCTGTGTCTTTGCTTTAGAAGGTACAGCTGATTTGTACAATGAAAAGACCCTGAGGGCCAGCATGGGCTCCATATTTAGAATGCCTAACAAGAGAGTATCTCATGAGATTTTTCCCATACTAAAAGAGTATGGTTATGAGATTTACGGCCTAGATTTAAAGGGTGAGGATATAAGAAAAGCCAAATTGAAAAGAAATTGTGCCCTAGTCTTAGGAAATGAATCTACTGGTATAGATAAAGATATAAAGAAATACTTTACTAAAACCATAACCATTCCTATGAGCGGGCCCACAGAATCTTTAAATGTTTCCAATGCAGCTAGCATTTGTATCTATGAGATTTCCTTTCTTTAAATAGTATTTGGCCCTATGTTATAATAAATTCAATTGAAAGCCACCAAGGGAGGATTTTATGCCAAAAGTAGCACTACAATTATATTCAATAAAGGAAATTGGAGAAAAGGACTTTTATCACTCTTTGCAAGTTGCCAAACAAGCAGGTTATGAAGGGGTGGAGTTTGCAGGCTTTTTTGGAAAGGAAGCTGAAGAAACTAAAAAGTACCTAGAAGATTTAGATCTTTTACCAGCAGGTACCCATATAGGTCTAGATGCTCTTATGGATAAGTTTGATGATATTATGGAATACAATGCTAAAATTGAAAACTCCTATGTGGTTGTTCCTTTTATTCCAGAAAGATTCCACTCTTTAGATGGCCTAAAGACTGTTGCTCATTACTTTAATGAAATGAGTGAAAAGGCTAAGCAATATGGTATAAAGATTGGTTACCACAACCATGCTTATGACTTTAAGCAGATTGAGGATCATGGATATTTTTATGATATTTTTGCTAGTAACACTACATCTGATATTGTTCTAGAAATAGATACTTTTTGGGTAGTTAGAGGGGGAGCTGACCCTGTTTTATACAGTCAAAAATATAAGGATAGGTTAGACCTTATGCACTTTAAAGATATCTCTAAAGATATGGTTGATACTGAAGTAGGTAGTGGTTTAATAGATTTTCCAGCCATTTTAAATGCTTCAGACAAGATTAAGTGGTGTGTTATGGAACAAGAAAAATATACTACCTTACCTATGCTAGAAAGTATAGCTGTAAGCTGTGAGTATATTAAGAAAATTATTAAAGATATGAATGATAGAACTTAAATTTGATGACAAAGGATTAATACCGGTTATTGCCCAAGATGCAAATACATTGCAAGTCTTGATGCTGGCTTATGCAAAAAAAGAGCAAGTAGAAAAGACCTTGGTTACAGGTATTGCTACTTACTTTTCCAGATCCAGAAATAAAGAGTGGGTAAAAGGAGAAAGTAGCGGAAATATTCAAAAGGTCCTAGGTGTTTTAGTGGATTGTGACCAAGATACCTTGATTTATTTAGTAGACCCTAAAGGACCAGCTTGTCACACCGGACAGGTAAGCTGTTTTTTTAGAAAGATCAATGAAAGTGGAGAATTGGAAAAAAATGAGTGATATATTAAACATTTTATACAATGTAATTGAAGACAGAAAAAACAACCCTAAAGAGGGATCCTACACCTCTTATCTTTTTAATAAGGGACTTGATAAAATCTTGAAAAAAGTAGGAGAAGAAAGCACTGAAGTTATCATTGCTTCAAAAAATCAATCAAAAGAAGAAACTATATATGAAACTGCGGACCTTCTTTACCACCTTTTAGTTTTACTGGTGGAAAGGGGAATCAGTTTAGATGAGGTTTGGAAAGAGTTAGAAAATAGAAGATGACATCTAATAAAAAAGATATAAGAACCAACAAGAGAAGACCTAAAAATACAAAAACTTCTCAATTTAAACAAAAACGTAAAGCAAGTGTAAAAAAACCAGTATTTCAACAACCAAGAAAGTTTAAAAAAAGACCGGAAGAAGACTATGTAGTAAGAAAAGATTCCTATACAGGTAAAGCTTTTGAAGAGCTTAACCTGTCATCTGCTATGTTAAAAGCCTTGGATAAGAAAGGATATTCCCATTCTTCTTCTGTACAGTCTTTGGTTATTCCCCACATGTTGGAGTATAAGGATGTAATTGCAAAAGCTCCTACAGGAACTGGCAAGACCTTTGCCTTTGGAATTCCCATCTTAGAACAGCTAAACTTTAAGCAAAAAGAGCCACAAGCCCTAATATTGGCTCCTACAAGAGAACTGGTAATACAGATTACCGATGAAATGATGATGCTACAAGAGTTTATGAATGGTGTAAAAATTGAAGCTATTTATGGGGGAAAACCCATAGATAAACAAATTACAGCCTTATCTAAAAAACCTCAAATTATTGTGGCAACACCAGGACGACTCATAGACCATATAAATAGAAATACCATTGACTTGTCTAAAGTAAGGACCTGTGTTTTAGATGAAGCAGACAGAATGCTGGATATGGGCTTTATTGAAGAGGTAAGTGGAATTTTAAAGCTTCTTAAGGGCAGAAAGAACCTAGCCCTACTATCTGCTACCATGTCTATTGCAGTAATGGATATTTCATGGCTTTATCAAAGGGATCCTGTAGAGATTATGATTGAAGAAGAAGATTTAGATAAGCCAGATATTAACCAATACAGCATTTTGGTCCCTAATTTAAGCTCTAAAATGAAGGCTGTTGCTAGTTTAATGGATAACAACCCCATATACAAGGTTTTAGTCTTTTGTAATACCATTAACATGGTTAAAAGGCTAACAGAATACTTAATACAAGCAGGCTATTCTGCATCTTCCATTTATGGAGCCAAGGCTCAAACTGGAAGAGAAAGGGCTATAAGGTTTTTTAGAAATGAACAGCTAAATATTCTAATTGCTACTGATGTGGCAGCCAGAGGGCTAGATATAAATGATGTAGATGCAGTTATAAACTTTGATTTACCAGATGATAAGGAACAATATGTGCACAGGATTGGAAGAACCGGAAGAGCCCTTAAGACTGGAATGGCTATTAACCTAATGAGTGCCTTTGATTTTGATAAATTCAAAGAGATTATTAAGTATGGAAAATATGACCCAAAAGATATAAAAGAAATTCCCTATGATGGTATACTTAAGGTAGAAGAAGGAGAATAAAGTCATGATAATAGATGCTCATAACCATGCTGATTGGCATAAGACAGATTTAAAAGGCTTTTTAGCCAATATGGAAAAGTATAATATTGATCTTACTTGGCTTTTATCCTGGGAATGTCCAAGACCTGAGTATGAGCACTATAGAGGGGCTTTAACCTCCTATTTGCCCAATGGTCCTATTCCTTTTTCATCTGGCTTGGCCTACAAAAAAGCTCATCCTGATAAGTTTGTTCTAGGCTATTGTCCAGACCCTAGAGACCCTGATGCCATAAACAATCTAGAAGCTGCAAGATATATGCATGATGCTAGGGTTTGTGGAGAACTTAAGGTTAGAATGATGTATGATAACCCAGATGCAATCCGCCTTTATAAAAAAGCAGGGGAGATGGGTATGCCTGTTGTCATGCACTTTGACTATGAGTTTAATAAACCTTGGTCTAATGGGTGGCCAAATTTTTGGTATGGTGGAGGAATTGATTCCTTAGAAAGAGCCTTACAAAAATGTCCTGACACCATTTTTCTAGGTCATGCTCCTGGTTTTTGGGCCCATATTTCCAATGATGACCAATTTGATAAGTTATCCTATCCAAAAGGTCCGGTAGTTGAAGGTGGTAGAATTGGCCAATTGCTAGACAAATATGATAACTTGTATTGTGATATGTCAGCAGGTTCTGGAGCAAATGCCTTTAAAAGAGATATGGATCATGCCTTTGAATTTATTAATAAGTATCAAGATAGAATTCTTTATGCAAGAGACTATTTTGACAATGTCCATCAAGAGTTTATTGAGGCTTTAGATTTAAGCCAGGATGTTAAGGATAAAATATATTTTAAAAATGCCTTAAAGTTAGTTCCTTTAGATTAATATGAATATTTTAGTAAGTGGCTTTGAAGCCTTTTTAGGTTTTGAAGAAAATGTAACTCAAATACTTTTAGAAAACTTGCCTAATAAAATTGGCAAGTTTAATATTATTAAGCTTTTGCTTCCAGTGGTTTATGGTGAAGGCTTTTTTCTTTTAGATGAAAAGATAAATTTAGTAAAACCTGACTATGTCATAGCCTTAGGCATGGCAGCTTCAAGAAAAAAGATAAGTATAGAAAAAATAGCTGTAAATATAAATGATAGCCAAGGTGAAGATAACAAGAAAGTTAAACTAAAAGACTCTATCATTGTTAAAGAAGGAGATTTAGCACTTGGCTGTGAAATCCACTTTGATTCTAATCTATATAATAATCCCTATATTTCCAACTCATACAGTGGGGGAACCTATGTCTGTAATGACCTTTATTACAGACTGTTAAACGAGAAAAAGATTAAAAAAAATGTAAATATAGATTATCCCCAGGCTGTATTTGTTCATTGTCCTTCATTTGAAAATATCCCCCAAGCCATTCAACTTAAAGCTTTAGAGGATATTATTTTATCTATTACATAATTTATTAAAATTCTTGATTATTATTTATTACTACTTTTAAGACCGAAAAATTCTAGGGCCTTAAGTTCATTTTCTACATTATATATATTCAAATTCTCACTGGCATAAAAAAAGATGTTTGCAATAACCTTATCAATCCAGCCTCTTGAAAAAAGTTGCTTTGCAAAATTAACTGCTAAATCATCTATTTCATTTTTATCATTTACCAAATCTAGATAATTCCACATGACCTCATTACTAATTTCTACCCCATTAAATCTTTGAATTTCAATCTTATCTCTAGATATAGATAAATCTTCAGAAATTAAAGATACATAGAGTAAAAGATTTATGTATCCACCATCAATGTATCTAGCAATCTTTTTAAATTTCCTAGCTAAGTTAATATCTTCTAGAAGTTCCTTTTTTTCTAAAGACATTTTTTCTAATAACTTCCACCTAAATTCATCATCAATAAAGTCATGATAAAGAACCTTTAAAAAAGCATCTTCTGTGCTTTCACTTTTTAAGCCTAAAACACAATACCAATAGGATATAAGTATTTGATATATGGAGTTTTTAGAATCTTGCTCATAAGCTTTAAAGGTATCTTTCATTTTTTGCAAAAAGAAATATGAAGTCATGGTAGCCCTATAGTTCTTTTTTAAAAGAGCTGTTTCTTGCATTAATAGGGAG
Source organism: uncultured Clostridiaceae bacterium (assembly GCA_964563155.1). Classification (GTDB taxonomy): domain Bacteria; phylum Bacillota; class Clostridia; order DUPQ01; family DUPQ01; genus DUPQ01. The sequence continues at coordinate 10,199 of CAZLVL010000004.1, forward strand.
GTTAAAAGCCTAACTTCTCTTTTGGAATCAAAGCTGTCATTGTATAGATAGTCCTCATGTTGTTCACATAAATCTACAACCTTTTTATATTCACCTATACAAGAATAAGCTGTTATTAAACCCCAAAAGGACCTAAAAGGTTCAGCTTGATACTTAAGAAGATTTTTAAAGCCAACAATAGCCTCTTTATAATCTCTGTTTCTTAGGGCTAATAGACAAGCTGGATAGCTTTGTGTTGTATCTATTATAGGCTTGTTTGTCATACTTTCTCCTATTTTGCTTTATCTAGAGAGTCTAAATACTCTTGAATAATTTGTCCAATATTTTCTTCTCTTACAACAATTGATATTTCAATTCTTCTGTTTTGAGCTCTTAAGACCTCTGTATAGTCATTTTGTACAAGACGTCTTGAAGAGGAATAACCTACAGCTCCAAAATATTTAGCATATCTTGACTCCAGCCTCCAGTTTGCGGCGAAAAGTTGGAGTAAAACAGCATTTGCTCTATCTGTAGAAAGCTTTTGATTCACCTCAAAGCCACCTTCAGAACTGGCATGGCCTTCAATCATAATTGCTTCAATGTACTGACTAGATTCTTGTAAAACTTCATCAAAGGTTACAGCAAGCCTGTTTATAAGGGTTCTTCCAGATGATGATATCTCGTCACTACCGCTGGGGAAAAGTAAGCTAGCCTTTATCTGCAGATTTCCATCATCACCTATGGTTACATAGCCTGGCCCCATAGCATCATCAATAGATTTTTTAACCTTTTCAAAAATATCGACCTGCATAACAGCTACCTTTTGTAACTGTTCTCTCATGGACTCCAATTCTATAGTGTTTAGAGCTATAAGAGCTAGAAGGTCTTGTTTTTGGGTTTCTAAAGCTGCTTGTTGTTCTGCTAATATGAGGATCAATTTTTCCATATCTGCAGCCTCTTCTTCTGAGAGTTCCAAGGCTGCCTGTTTATTGGCTAATTCATTTTCTAACAAGCTTAAAGATACTTCTTTTGCTGCTAATTCTTTTTCTAGCATGATAAGTATGGTTTGTTTTGTTTCTAAATCCAATTGAGTTTCTTGTAAGGCTAACTCCTTAGCAGCAAGATCATTTCTTGTGCTTTCTAATTGGGCTCCAGTAGCAATGTTTGTAGCTTCTTGTTCATCTAGATTTATGGAGATAATAATATTTTTAATAAAAACAATTAAGACCAAAAATAGCATTATCAAGACCATAGTGGACATAACATCAGCAAAGGAAGGCCAATAGTTTTCTGCCTCTTCTTTTTTGAAAAAACTAACTCTTTGTTTCAATTTGTCACCTCATTTTTCTTTTGTATACTATTGCTCTGTCTTTATGCTTCTTTCAATATCATCTAATTTCTTTTGGAGTTTTCCAGCAACCGATTTGTTATACACAGAGGCCTGTTCAGGCAAAGAAGCTATGGTCTGGGCTAAAATCTTTTGATTGTCCTCAAAGTTACTGGTCATTTTTGAAAGTCTTTCTTGGGTTTGTGTCATTATTTGAGCATTATTTTCACTTATGGTTTTACTGCTTTCTACTAAAGCTGTTTCAAAGGATTCTTGCATCTTTAGGGTTAAGCCTTCAATTTCACTAGCAGTAGTTAAAACTGCTTGTGCAAAAACTTCACGCATATTGCTAAGTGCCTTAGTATTTTCTTCACCTGAGGCTTGCATGCTTTCGCTGAGTTTATCTAGTGCTGATACTGTTAAGTCAACCTGCTTAGCTAAGGTGGATAATTCTTCTAAAGTCTCTTTGTTAGTCACTGCCATTTGCCCTGCAGCATCTTTTACATCAGCAGCAAAAGTTTCAATAGCTTCATAGTTTCTAGCAATTAGATTGGATGAATTGGATAGACTTTCACTCATTTTAATAAATGATACATCCATTTTTTCCACATTCTCTTTTAGATTTAGATTAAAGTCAGACATATCATGAAGGGTATTGCCTAAGTTTATAATTGCTAGGTCAAAACGCTCTACTGTAGTATCTAAGGCTTGAGAAGATACAGACACATCCATAACTACATTGGTCAAGTTTTCTGCAAAATCATTAACAGTGTTTCTTAAGGAAACTTCAATTTTCTCTCCAAACTCAACAAAGGTATCCTTGAGAATCCTGTTCATCATGGTGTATTCAGTTTCCTTATCTTTAGCTATTAATACAGCTATATTATTGTCTAAGTACTCCTCAATATCTACCATTAGGGCTCTTTTTTGCTCTTCACAGTCTATGGCTATAAGGGTTAGGTTTAGAATAACCGAGCCAAACAAGCCTACAAGGCTGGTTGTAAAGGCTGCACCCATTCCTCTAGCAGCACCTGCTAGTCTGACAAGAATCTCATTCCAGTCCAAGGAGGAAGAACCAATATCTTGAAGAAGAACATTTACAAGTTCACTTACCGAAATGGTCAAACCAATAAATGTTCCCAATAGGCCTAATGTTACCATTATGCCCATACTCTTTCTGACAAAAGTTTCACCTAGTTGACTTAAACCAGCATGCTCAGCAAAGTTCTTCTCAATAATAGCTTGGGTATTAACATTGTTACTGTTAACCTCTCCAGCAATCTTGTAGTCTTGAACAATCTTATTAAGCATTTCATTCTTGAAAGTACCAGCTCTTCTATTTTCTCTATCATTTACTTGCTTTCTAAGTCTGGAATATTTAATTCTAATTAAAATATTTGCTACAAAAGCTAGAATAAAGAGGATAAAAATCAAAATAATTACTGCTTGTCCTGATAATTCAATGGATTTAAACAATGATATTAGGTAATTCATATTTTCTCCTTGTTTGTTAATATGCTTATTTTAACATAAAAGTTTAAATTTAAAGACTGTTTACAAAAGTTTAACAATATTTGCTAAGCCATATTTGTTTGTTAGACGAAGAAATAATGCTAAAAGTTCACTATTTAGAATAAGATGTGATAAACTGATTTTTGATAAAGGTGAGCCATGTTTAGAAAATATATTGCCATACCAGCCTTAATAGCAGCCATCTACTGTGCCTTAATATTTATGTTTATGCCCTTAAGTTTTGGGACTGTACAAGTTAGGGTAGCAGAGGCTCTGACTGTTTTACCATATTTTACATCATCAGCCATATATGGAATATTTTTAGGCTGTTTTTTAGCTAACCTTTTTGGTGGAGCAGGTATTTTAGACTTGGTTTTAGGCTCTCTTGCCAGTCTTTTAGCTGCTTTTTTAACATCCAAGATTAAAAACAAGTGGCTAGCACCTCTTCCTCCTGTGGTGATTAATATGTTTGTAGTAGCATATGTTTTGCATGTTTACTACTCACTAGACTATTGGGTAGGGGTTGTTTCGGTAGGCTTAGGCCAATTAATATCTTGTTATGGTTTAGGTATGCTTTTATTGCTTCAACTAGAAAAGCATAAAGATAGGTTGTTTGGAGAAAATATTAGGTAAGAAATATAGGAGCATATACAAATTTAGAAAGAGTATTTAATATGAAGGATAATTTAAACAAAAGAAACATAGTGGATTGGGCTTTGATTTTGGCCTACATTTTAGCTTTAACCATTTCAGATGACCCCATCTTTAGAGGCTATACCTTATTGGCTATTTCCATAGTGGGAATATGTATATCTCTTGGGATTTTACTTTTTAAGAAGGATTTAAATAAGAACCAAAAAACAAGAGAGATTATTGGTATTGTACTTTTAACTATAGCTTTGGGCTTTGCCATTTTTAGGCTATATATCCAATAAAGCTGAGCATATGAGTTAGAATATATTAGAATAAATGTAAAATATTGTAATGGCTTAGGCCTTATGATAAAATAGCGAGAGATTCAAATTACGGAGGTTTATAAATGTCAAAATTAAAAGGAGCTGCAATTTTCGGACAATCGGGAGGACCCACATCGGTTATTAACTCAAGTGCTTCCGGTGTTTTCCAACAAGCCTTAAAAGAAGATTGCATAACCGCAGTATATGGTGCTGCACATGGAATAAAGGGTATCTTGAATGAAGATTTTTATGATATTTCTCAAGAAACACAAGAAGAATTAGATTTATTAAAAACAACTCCATCTTCAGCTTTAGGTTCTGTTAGATACAAGTTAGCTGATCCAAGTGTGGATGACAAAGATTACAAAAGACTATTAGAAGTTTTCAAAAAATATAATATAAGGTATTTCTTCTATAATGGTGGAAATGACTCTATGGATACTTGCAATAAAGTAAGTAAGTACATGGAAAAAGCAGGTTATGAATGCAGAGTTATTGGAGTTCCTAAGACCATAGATAACGATTTAACCGGAACAGACCATTGTCCTGGCTATGGTTCAGCTGCTAAATATGTAGCTACCACAATCATGGAAGTTTATCACGACGCAAATGTTTATGACACACCTATGATTACAGTAATTGAAATTATGGGAAGAAATGCTGGTTGGTTAACAGCTGCAAGTATGTTAGCAGCTTACAAGGGAACAGGTCCAGATTTAATCTATCTACCAGAAGTACCCTTTACAATTGAAAAGTTCTTAAGCGATGTTAAAAAAGTATATGAAACAAAAGCCAGCCGTAAGGTTATTGTTGCTGTATCTGAAGGTTGTAAAGATAGCCAAGGCAGATATATTGCTGAAATGGGACAAACCCTTTCTAAAGATGCCTTTGGCCACGCTCAATTAGGCGGTGCTGCAACCATCTTAGGAGATATAGTGCAAAAAGAATTTGACTGCAAGGTAAGATCTATTGAATTTAGTTTAATGCAACGTTGTGCTTCTCATATAGGCTCTAGAACAGACATAGAAGAGGCCTTTATGGCAGGAACAGATGCTGTTAAAGCTGCTGTAAGTGGAAAAACTGGATATATGGTAGGTTTTGAGAGAGTTATGGAAGATGGAAAATATTCATGTAAGACCTTTTTGGTACCTCTATCAGATGCTGCTAATACCGAAAAAGCAGTTCCTCTAGAGTGGCTAAATGAAGGTCAAAACTTCTTGACATCTGAATTTATCGATTATGCTCTTCCTTTAATTCAGGGCGATTCAGAAGTCCCCTTTGAAGAGGGCCTTCCAAGATTTGCAAAACTTAAAAAAGTAGCTGTAAAGAAATAGAAAGGAAGAAAATATTATGGCACTAATTACATCAACAAAAATGTTCGAAAACGCCTATAAAGGTGGCTATGCTATCGGCGCTTTTAACGTAAATAACATGGAAATTATTCAAGGAATCACAGAGGCTGCAAAAGAAGTAAGTGCTCCTTTGATTTTACAAGTTTCAGCAGGAGCTAGAAAATATGCTAAGCATGCTTACCTTATGAAATTGGTAGAAGCAGCAATAGAAGATACAGATTTACCAATTTGTCTTCATCTAGACCATGGTGATAGTTTCGAAATTTGTAAAACCTGTATTGATGGAGGTTTTACCTCTGTTATGTTTGACGGATCCCACCTTCCTTTTGAAGAGAATGTGGAAGTTACAAAAAGAGTAGTAGACTATGCCCATGAAAGAGGTGTAGTAGTAGAAGCTGAATTGGGAAGACTTGCTGGAATAGAAGATGCTATTAATGTATCTGCTGAAGATTCTTCCTATACAGACCCAGAAGAAGCTGAAGAATTTGTTAAAAGAACCAATGTTGACTCCTTAGCTATAGCTATTGGCACCAGCCATGGAGCTTACAAGTTTACCGGCGAAGCAAAATTAAGATTTGATATCTTAGAAGATATTCAAGCAAGATTACCAAATTTCCCCATAGTATTACACGGAGCTTCCTCTGTAATTCCAGAGTATGTTGAAATGATAAACAAATATGGTGGTAAAATGCCTGGTGCTCAAGGTGTTCCAGAAGATATGTTAAGAAAAGCTGCTTCTATGGCCGTTTGTAAGATTAATATTGACTCAGACCTACGTCTAGCCTTAACAGCTTCCATAAGAGAACATTTTGCCCTACATCCTGACCATTTCGACCCTAGACAATACTTAGGACCAGGAAGAGAAAACATTAAGTCCATAGTTAAGCATAAGCTTGTTAATGTTTTAGGTTGTGACAATACAGCACACCTATACAAGTAAAATAAATAGAAGAATTTACTTCTAGACATTTCTTTGTTTAAATTCTCTTAAAAGAGAATGAGATGAAAGACGGGTAACCGTCTTTTGTTTTGTCAAAAATTCATATTTTAGGTATAATACTTAAGGTGTTTAATGAAATAGATACAAGCATAGATACAAGAAATAAATATAAGTAATAGATGCAAATTGCAAGAAAAGATTTAAAGGAGTTAGTTTTGATTATAAAAAGTGCAAATTTCATAATTAGTGCAGTAAGTCCTAAACAATGGCCTGAAGATGGTTTGCCTGAAATAGTATTTTCTGGTAAATCTAATGTGGGTAAATCCAGTCTCATAAATGCCCTAGCAAACAGAAAGAAGTTGGCTTATGCAGGCTCTACTCCTGGAAAAACAAGGATGATAAACTTTTATGATATTAATGGGAATTTAAGATTTGTAGACTTGCCAGGATATGGTTATACCAAGGCCTCAAAAACAGAGGCTGGAGTCTATAGTAAACTAGCTCAAGAGTATTTTGAAAAAAGAGAAAATATTAGATTGGTAGTCCAGTTAATAGATATAAGGCATGACCCTAGTAAAGATGATTTGCAAATGATTGATTTTTTAATATCCCATGAATTTCCCTTTGTTTTAGCCATAACAAAGTCGGATAAATTATCCAGGTCCCAAGTCCATCAAAGGGCTAGCAAGCTAGCTAATTCTATGGATATAAGTCCTGATACACCCTTTGTGTTAACATCATCAATAAATAAGTTGGGTATGGAAGATATCTGGGATGCTATTGAGTTTTATGCTTTTGGTCAAGATGAGTAAAGGTAGTATATATGAAAAAGATGCTTAAAAGATTTGAAATTAGATATGTAAAAACCATTGTAATGCTAAGTATTTTAGTCTTAGCACTTTTATTAAATGCCTGCAATACAAAAGAGAACTACTCTAAGTATTTAGACCTTTATGACTATACACTTGTAACTTTAGATTACAAGGAGATTGAAGCAAAAGAAGAAGAGTTAGACCATGAAAGAAGCCTTTTGCTAAGTATGAAAGCTAAAAAAATAGATATATCAGATGATTATATTAAACAAGATGACTTAGTAAACATTGACTATGATGCAACCATAAATAATAAACCTTTTGAAGGTGGACTTGGAAAAGGCATTGATATTGAGATAGGAAAAGGTAAATTTTTAGAGGATTTAGAAAATCAGATGATAGGAAAAAAGGCTCAAGAAAGTTATACCATGAAGGTGGTTTTTCCAGAAGACTTTAAAGGAGCAGATAATAAGCCCTCTAACTTAGCTGGTAAAGAGGCTGTTTTCAATGTAAGGGTTAATAAGGTAACAAGAACAATTTACCCTGACTATGATGATGCTTTTGTTTTGAGTTTAAATTTGGAGCAAAAGACCACTTTAGAATTAGACTCATATATGAAAAATGAAATAGAAGAATACAACCTTGTTGAAAGAACCTGGGATTATATTATTGCCAATACAAATGTTAAAAAATATCCTAAACAAGTGGATGAGAAGGTAGCAGAAATTAGGCAATACTATGAAATGCAAATGGTCTACTATGGTTATATTTCTTTTAATCAATTTTGTTTAGACGCCTTTGGACATACAGAAGAAGAATTTGACAACATTAATAGAAAAAGTGTTGAAGAAAATACCAAAAATGAAATGGTTGCAAATGAGATTGCAAGATTAGAAAATATTGACCTAGATTTACAAGAAATAAATCAAGGCTTAAAAGACTTTATGTCCCACTATGGCTACACTAACATGGATGCCTTTTTGGAAGATTATGACCAAGAGTATTTAAAAAGCGGTATACTCACTAAAAAAGTTATGGAATATACCGCTAAATTAACTAAGGTTATTGGAAAAGATTAGTTATTTAACCTCTCTTGTCCAAGCATATTTGTCTTGTATCTTACCATATTGAATACCGGTTAAAGTATCATATATCTTTTGAGATACTGGACCAATCTTATTATCATTAATAATATATTTTTTATCCATATATATTAATTCTCCTACTGGAGAGATTACAGCAGCTGTACCTGTTCCAAAGCTTTCTGTTAACTCTTTATTATCAATAGCATTAGCAATTTCATCTACAGTAATCTTTTTTTCTATTGTTTCATAACCCATTTCCTTAGCTAGAAAAAGGGCAGATTTTCTAGTAATACCTGGTAAAATACTGCCAGATAACTCTGGAGTTACAATCTTTTTGTCAATTACGAAAAAGACATTCATTGCTCCAACCTCTTCTACATACTTGTTTTCCATGGCATCTAACCAAAGAGTTTGAACACAATTGTAATTTACAGCCTTTTCTTGTGCGATTAAAGATGCTGCGTAGTTACCCATGGTCTTAACATGACCCATTCCACCTTTTGATGCTCTTTTGTAGAAGTCTTCTACATAGATACTAGTTGGATTTATGCCTGTGGGATAGTAGGGGCCAACAGGGCTTAGGATAATAATAAATAGGTAAGTTTCAGCAGGACGAACTCCTAAGAAGGGATCTATTGAAATTATGAAAGGGCGGATATATAAAGAAGTGCCAGGCTCAGATGGCACCCAGTCTTGGTCAACTTTAACTAAGCTTGTAATAGCCTCAACCACATCATCTTCTGGTATTTGAGGAATGCAAAGTCTTTCACAAGAAGACCTTAATCTTTTAGCATTTTCTTCTGGTCTAAATAGTAAAATCCTATTGTCGTCACTTCTATATGCCTTTAGGCCTTCAAATACTCCTTGGCCATAGTGTAAGACATTGGTAGAAGGATCCATAGACAAAGGTCCATAGGGAACTATTCTAGCATCATGCCAGCCTTGGCTTTTGTCATAGTTCATAAGAAACATATGATCTGTAAACTGTTTTCCAAAAGATAAGTTTTTCTCATCTGGTTTTACTTTTGGTTTATCTGTCTTTTGTATTGAAATCTTCATATCCCTATCCTTGTTTTAATTTTATTTTCATTATATTATACTAAAATGTATTTACAATTACAATTTTAATCAAAGGCAAGAAAAAATAAAAAATGAATTCAAAATTTATATTCAAAGATTGATTCAAAGATTGATTCAAAAATTGATTAAAAAATTGATTAAAAAATAATTAGAAATGAAAGGATTTAACTTGTATAAATATTTACCTGACTACATATCAAATAGTATTTTTGAGATAGATTATAAAAAATTAAAGGACCTGGGAATAAAGGGACTTTGTTTGGATATTGATAACACCATTATTGGTATGTATCAAAGTGAAATGAAGGAAAAAATATTTTCATGGGTATCTAACCTTAAAGATATGGGGTTTTCTCTTTGCATCTTATCCAATGCTTCAAAAAAAAGAACTACAAGCATAGGAGAACAATTGGGAATTGATTTTGTTTATTTGGCCTTTAAACCCTTGTCTAGGGGCTTTAAAAAGGCTTTGAAAAAAATGAATTTACCTTCTAATAAGTGTGCAATGATTGGGGATCAACTATTTACCGATGTTAAAGGAGGTAGGAAAATGGGTTTGTTAACCATTCTTACCAAGCCAATTAATAAAGAAGAGGATCTCTTTGTTAAATTTAAAAGACTATTTGAAAGACCTATTTTGCAAAAGTACGAAAAGGACTTGAAGGTCATATGATAAAGTTTGGACCTGCAGGCAATGAATCTTCCTTTTATGATGAGGGTAATAGACACACCTATCAAGCAATGAAATGGCTTAGTGACATGGGTCTAAATGCCTATGAATACCAAGCTGGAAGGGGAGTCCGCTTAAAAGAAGAAAGTGGACTAAAGATAAAAGAAGAAGCCCAAAAGTATGGTATAAATCTATCTTTACATGCCCCATATTATATAAATACAGCCAGTTTAGAAGCTGAAAAACTAGAAAACACTAAAAGATATCTTTATGAATCATACTTAGCTGCTAAGTATATAGGGGCAAAGAGGATTTGTTTTCATCCAGGTTCCTTTAAAGGTGATACAAGAGAAGGTGCTATAAAAAGAGCATCTAGTTTCTTAAAATCCTTTTTGGATGATTTAAATGACTTGTCCATTGTTTATTGTCCTGAGTTAATGGGTAAAATCAATCAACTAGGAAATCTAGAAGAGATTATTTATCTGTGTGCTAAAGATGAAAGGCTATTACCAACCATTGACTTTGGACATCTAAATGCCAGAACCTATGGAAGCTTAAAGGCTAGTGGTGATTTTGAAAAGGTCATCTTGACTTTGATAAATGGTATAGGTCTAGAAAGAAGTAGAAAAATCCATATTCACTTTTCCCAGATTGAATACACAAAAGGTGGAGAGAAAAAACACCTAACCTTTTCTGACCAAGAATATGGTCCATTTTTTGAAAATCTAGTGCCCATATTATATAAATATGAGATGACTCCATATATTATTTGTGAATCAGCAGACAAAATGGCTCAAGATGCGTTAAGATGTAAGAAACTCTATGAGCAATATGATAAAAAGGACGTAACCAGATGATTAAGCAAAGAATTGAAAAAGTTAGAGAAATTTTAGATAAAAAAGACCTAGATGGAATTTTAATAGGAACAAATGACAACAGAGCCTACCTAGCAGAGTTTTTTGGTAGTTCAGGCATGATACTTATAACTCCCACTCAGGCTTGTTTTGCTACAGACTTTAGATATATGGAAGTGGCAAAAAAACTTGAGAGTAAGGGCTATGAATTTATTAGAATGGACCAAGGCCTAAAGGGAGTGGAAGTTTTACTAAACAGAATGCCTAAAAAGAAAAACCTTAGACTGGGCTTGGAAAATGTTATGTCCTATGCATATTTTCAAGAAATTAGTAAACTTTTACCTGAAGTTACCTTGGTTGATATTTACAGTGACCTTCTAGAGATTAGGTCTGTTAAAGACCAAGGTGAATTAGATCTTTTGGCAAAAGCAGCCCAAATAGGGGATATTGCTTTTTCACACCTTTTAAAGACCATAAAGGTGGGAATGACCGAGCTAGAAGTTGCTGCAGAGCTAGAGTATGCTATGAAATTAAATGGGGCTTCATATCCTCCTTTTGATACAATTGCCATATTTGGTAAAAAAACCAGTATGCCCCATGGAAGTCCAGGGCTGGTAAAATTAAAAGAAAAAGATATAGTAACCCTAGATTTTGGTGCTAACTACCAAGGATATTGTTCAGATATGACCAGAACCTTTTTTGTAGGAGAGCCTGATGTACAACTGGAAAAAATCTTTAATATTGTTTTTAGAGCTCAAAAAGAAGCCCAAGCCTTTGTTAAAGCAGGAATTGAAGGGTGGGAGGCTGATAAGGTTGCAAGAGATATTATAGCTGATGAAGGCTATGGTGACTATTTTGGTCATAGCACAGGTCATGGAGTAGGTATCTTAATTCATGAGGAGCCTAGACTGTCTACAAGTAGCCAAACTATATTAAAAGAGAATATGGTTGTAACTGTAGAGCCAGGGATCTATGTACCTGAATTAGGAGGAGTTCGTATAGAGAACACTGTGGTTGTACAAAAGGATGGATCATATTCTTTGAACCACTCAAAAAAGGATTTGTTTACTATTTAGTTTGGAGTTTATGGATAAAGATAAAAAAGATTTAGAATTTATGCCTTTGGGTAACAGTAATATACTTAGCCTTTATGTATTTTGTAGGAAAAACAAAATTCATAGAGGTTTTTTATTAAAACTTTTAAGGATTTTACAAAAGAAGGATTCTTGTCTACTGGTATATTACAAGAAGAAAATTGTTGGTCACCTGATTTTGACCTTTAAGGGAATTGACCCAGATGCTGTGGTTTACAAAAAAAAGGCCTATATGTCCTATCTTTTTATACAAGAAGAATTTAGAAATATGGGATTTGGAAGAGACTTGATAGGTTATATGATTGAGTTTTTGAAAATACGAGGATATAGGCAGGTGACCACCTTGGTAGATCAAAGCCAAGAAAATGTATTGAAATTTTATGAGAAACAGAATTTTGTTTGTATAAAGAACTTTGAGGATGAAGATTTTGCCTTTTGTCTCATGCTTTTTGACTTGTTGTAAATTAGAAATGAGAACTGTATAATGTTAGTGAGGTAAAATATGGCAGATGATGTTTTGAAAATTGATGGTTTGGAGACTCCCTTAGGGCAATTAAAGGTGACAAATGATGTAATTGCTATCTTAGCAGGACTTGCTGCTATGGAAGAAGAGGGAGTTTTTGCCATGAGTGGCGGTATCACTGGAGAGCTAGTACAGGCCCTAGGAATTAAAAACTTGTCCAAGGGAGTTAAGGTGGAAACTGGTAGTGACGGCATCCATGTGGACATTTATGTCATAGTAGAGTTAGGTGTTAGAATACCTGAGGTTGCTTGGAGTATACAAGAAAAAGTAAAGAAAATGGTGGAAAGAATGACCGGAAGCAAGGTTGTTGAGGTAAACATTCACGTGCAAGGTGTAAATATTTTCAAGGGTAAGGAGTAATAATTTGAAATCCTTAAAAAGATACAAAACCTTATTTTTAACTATTAACATTATAATTGTTTTGCTTTTTGCAATATCTGTTATTTATGCCAGTCTTTTTCCTTACACTTTTGAAGATGCCCTAGAAGACTTTGTGGATGCTGGATTTTTCTCTTGGTATAGATTAATTCCTTTTTTAGTAGCAGTTTTTTTCCTTGTGTTTGAAGCTGCCTTTATTTGGGCTTTTATACAAAAGGAAGAGACCCTTATAAAAACGGTGGTTATACCAGCAAAAAACGGGGATATTACCATATCAGCCCCTTCTTTAGAGGCAATGACAAAAATGGAATTATCTGTATTTGATGAATTGTCAGATATTAGAGTTAATACAAATTTAAAGGATAATGAGGTATCTTTAGACATATATACCAAAGTACCACCCACTGTAAATGTGCCAGAGGTGTCAGCCTCTATTCAAGCTATGATACAAGAAAAGATATACAATTCATTGGGCATACAATTACAAAATGTTAGGGTTTTTATTGACGGTATAAGTTCTATCGGATAAAATTACTATTTATTATGAGCAGAAGAAAATCAAGGGAACATGCTTTTAGGCTGTTGTACCAAATACAAATAAATAATGAAGAGACAGAAGAACAAATTCAAAGATACATTGAAGAAAATTCTTTGTCCGAAGCTGCCAGCATCTATGTACAAAAAGCCCTAAGACATATAAGTGTGCATAAAGATGAGATAGATCAAGACTTGTCCCAGTTTTTAGCAAAAAACTGGACAATTGATAGAATCCCCAAGGTAGAGCTGGCTATTATGCGACTTGCCTACTATGAGATATTAAATATGGAGGATGTTCCTAAGTCTGTTGCCATAAATGAAGCTGTGGAGTTGGCAAAGGCCTATGCTGGAGATAATGCTGAAAAGTACATTAATGCAGTGCTTGCCAACATACAAGCAGAGGGAAAATAATGAAAAGTGCCCTAACTGTTACCCAATTAAATGAATATATTGGGAATTTGATAAGTAGTGATGATTTTTTAGACAGTTTAGAAGTTGAAGGAGAAATTTCCAACTGTACTATCCATTATACAGGTCATGTATATTTTTCAATAAAAGATGAATCTGCATCTATTAGGTGTGTTATGTTTTCTTCATATGCCTCCAAACTGGATTTCAAACCAGAAGATGGTCTTAAGGTCAGGGTTTATGGCTATTTGTCCTTTTACCAAAAAAGTGGACAGACTCAGATTTCTGTTACCTTTATGAGAAAGGGAGGAAAAGGGGACCTTTTTGAAAAGTTTGAAGCTTTAAAAAAGAAATTAGATAAAGAGGGGCTTTTTGATGAAAGTAGAAAGAAAAAAATACCCTTTCTACCAGAAAAGATTGGATTAATAACCTCTTCAACCGGTGCAGTTTTACATGATATACAAAACACATTAGAGTCTAGATTTAATAATTATGGACTTATTCTTTATCCTGCCACTGTCCAAGGTGCAAATGCCCATAAGACAGTTATAAAAGGGATTGAGTATATAAATGAAAAAACAGATGCTGATGTAATTATTATTGCTAGAGGGGGAGGGTCTGTAGAGGATTTATGGGCTTTTAATGAAGAAGAGTTGGCTTATGCAGTGGTAAAAAGCAAAATTCCCATAATTTCTGCCATTGGTCATGAAACAGACTTTACCATTTTAGACTTTGTAGCTGATCTTAGGGCTGCAACCCCTACTCAAGCGGCACAGCTGGTTATGCCAGAAAAAAGTGCTTTAAAATTAGACTTAATAAATAGGCAAAACTCATTAAACAATACTCTTAACAAATTGATAAGGGCTTATGAAGAAAGACTGGATAATTTACAAAAAAGACCAGTGCTAAGAAGGCCTGAGGATTTTTTAAATGTTTTAACCTTTAACTTGGATAAACTTAGCCAAAGGATGATTAGGGCTGGTAGGGTATATTTTGAGACTATGGAAAGAAAGGGTCATCTACTTAAGCAAAAATTAGAAATGTTAAATCCCTTAAAGGTGCTAGCTAGGGGCTATACCATTACTATGGATGAACAAGGCCACCTTGTTAAAAGCGTAAATGAGATAAATAGAGATGATATAATAGAGACTAGATTTGTAGATGGAAGCATTGTAAGTAAGGTAAAAGAGGTAAAATAAATGGCTAGTAAAGAAAACAAGAACTTTAATGATCTATATAAAGAATTAGAAGCTATGGTAATGCTCTTAGAACAAGGGGATTTACCCTTAGAAGAAGCAATTAAAACCTATGAAAAAGCTAATGGTCTTGTAAAAGACTTAAATGATAAATTGGAAAAGGCAAGAGAAAAAATTGTAGTGGAACCCAATTTATCCAATGAGGAAAGATAAATATGACTTTTGATGACCTTTTACAGGAAAATAAGAATATAACCAACTCCTATATTATTGAAAAAATAAAGGGCTCATCTGCCCATGAGGCTATTAAAGAAGCCATGCTATACAGTATAAAGGCTGGAGGAAAAGGCATAAGACCAAATCTTTTCTTTTTGACCCTAAAAGCCTTAGGTTGTGAAATTGAAGATAAGCATCTAGCTTTTGGAGCAGCTTTAGAAATGATTCATACCTACTCTTTAATACATGATGATCTGCCAGCTATGGACAATGACGACTATAGAAGGGGGTTGCCTACCAGTCACAAAAGATTTGGAGAAGCCAATGCAATTTTAGCGGGAGATGCCCTTTTAAATCTAGCTTTTGAAACTCTTTTAGAAGTTTGTGAAGATAAAAAAGACATAGAAGCTGCAAGAGTAATTGGTAAAGCCTCAGGTTTTGAAGGTATGATATCCGGTCAGGTTATGGATATGGGAGAATTAGAAGCAGAAGAAGAAATATTAAAAATGTATTCTTTGAAAACTGGAGCACTTTTTAAGGCCTCTGTTTTATCAGCTGCTAGTTTATGTGGAGCAAACATGGACTACAGAGAAAAACTTAGTGACTTTGCCCTTTATTTAGGTCTAGCTTTTCAATTAAAAGATGACCTAATTGATAAAACCTCCATAATAGCCTCAACAGGTAAACCTAAAAATAGTGATGAGAAAAACAAAAAGTCTACTTTCATATCTCATAAGGGTATTATAGAAAATGAAATACTTTTTGATAGATATACAAAAAATGCATTAGAGATTATTGAATACTTTGAAAAAGAAGGAAAGGATTTTTCCTACTTAAAACAACTTACCAACCTATTAGCTGTAAGGGAAAAATAATGGCAAAACTTTTAGACAGCATTCATGAGCATATGGATGTTAAAAAGATAAAAAAAGAAGATTTAAATCAACTCTGCCAAGAAATAAGGGAGCTTCTAATTGGTGTTGTGACCAGTAATGGAGGCCACCTAGCCAGTAATTTAGGGGTGGTAGAGTTAACCCTAGCTTTACATAGGGTTCTAGATTTAAATGAAGATTTTATTGTCTTTGATGTAGGCCACCAAAGCTATGTTCACAAAATACTTACAGGAAGAAAAGACCAACTTAAATCCATGGGACAAGTTGGAGGTTTGAGCTGTTTTCCTGATGAAGAAGAAAGTCCCTTTGATGCTTTTAATACAGGTCATGCCAGCACTTCCATATCAGTAGGCTTAGGTATGGAAAAGTCAATGCACTTAGATAATAAAAAGGGAAGAGCTGTAGCTCTAATTGGAGATGGAGCCTTAGGTGGTGGAATGGTCTATGAGGCTATGAATAATGCAGCTCAACTGGACTCAGATATATTGATAATCCTAAATGATAATGCCATGTCTATTAGTGAAAATGTAGGTGCCTTATCTAGGTATTTATCCAAGCTGAGATTCAAACCCTCATACATAGACACAAACAGACTTGTAAAAACAATGGTTTCTAAGTTGCCTGGAAAAGGAAAAAGATTTATTCCCTTTATTCATAATATAAAAAGTGGTATGAAGTCTTTTTTAGGGCAAAAAATGCTTTTTGAAGATATGGGCATCAAATATTATGGACCAGTGGATGGCCATGACATTGAGTCTTTGGAAAACATATTAAACAAGGTTAAAGATATTAAGGGACCTAAGCTTTTACATGTAATTACCAAAAAGGGTAAAGGCTATGATTTGGCAGAACAAGACCCTATAAAGTTTCATGGAATCAGAGGTTCCAGTTTGAAAAATGGAAATGCTGTTAAAAGGCCCATGTATCATCAAGTATTTGGAGACTATTTACTGGAACTGGCCAAAAAAGATTCTAAAATAGTCTGTGTTTGTCCAGCAATGACAGAAGGTTCTGGATTATCCGCTTTTAGTGATGAATTTAAAGATAGATACTTTGATGTAGGTATATCAGAGCAACATGCTGTAACCTTTAGTGCAGGGCTAGCCAAAAAGGGACAAAAGCCTTTTTGTGTAATATATTCTTCCTTTTTACAAAGGTCTTATGACCAATTAATACATGATGTAGGAATAGTTGATAAAAAGGTAATAATTTGTGTGGATAGGGCAGGGGTTACCGACTCTTATGGTAAAACCCACCAAGGTATATATGATTTAGCCTATTTGTCCACAGTACCTAACCTTACTATATATGCACCTGCCTCTGTAGAGGATATGAAAAACCTAATGGATCTAGCTCTTTATGAAAGCAAGTATGCAGTTGCCATAAGGTATCCTTATGATGAGATTAATGAAAAAGTTGAAGAGCATCTAAGTCTAGACTTAAAGAATGATAAACCTGCTATCTATAACAAGGGGCAAAAAAGAGCCTTCTTAGTTTATGGAAGAATGGTAGAAGTTGCCCTAGAGGCTGGCTTAAAAGGTCAAGCTTCAGTGGTTAAGATTAGAAAACTCTATCCTTTGGATGCTGATGAGCTTTTTAATCTTTTAGCTGATTTTGAAGAGGTAATTTGTGCTGAGGATGTAATATATGAAGGGTCACTATCTCAAAAAATTCAGAGTCTCATGTTAGAAAAAAAAGAAAAGCGATTTAAGTTTTCTTCTATTACCTTAAATAGTAATTCTTGTATGAGAGGGTCAGCAAAGGACATTTTGCATGACAATAACCTATCTGTAGAAAGATTATATGAGTTTCTTGAAAAATGATAAGGTTAGATATTTATCTAGAAAAAAATAAATACTTAGAAAGTAGGAAAAAGGCTAAAGACCATATTTTAAAGGGTCAGGTTTTAGTAAACTCAAAACCTGTAAAAAAGCCATCATTTTTAGTTTCGAAAGATGACTTGGTAGAAGTTTTAAATGTAGATAAGTATGTGGCAAGAAGTGCCCATAAATTATTGCAAGCTTTTTCTGATTTTTCCATTGATTGCAATAATTGTATAGCCTTGGACGTAGGTTCTTCTACAGGTGGATTTACCCAGGTTCTTTTAGAAAAGGGAGCTAGTAAGGTTTATGCTCTGGATGTTGGAAAGAAACAGCTTCATGAGAGTTTAAGAAATAGAAAAGAGGTTGTAAGTATAGAAAACCAGGATATTAGGACCATTGATAGAGATTTCTTTACTCATAAGATTGATTTTGTCACCTGTGATGTTTCTTTTATCTCTATAACCAAGGTTTTACATCCTATCTTTAATATCTTATCTTCAAAGGGGAGAGGAGTTTTTTTAATAAAACCTCAATTTGAAGTGGGAAGAGAAAAAATAGGGAAAAAGGGTCTTGTAAAAAGTGAAAAAGATAGGCAAGAGAGCCTTGAAAAAGTAATAGATAAAATTAAAGAAGTTGGATTTGCAGTTTTAGGAAGTATCCAGTCTTCACTTTTAGGAAGCCAGGGAAATGTGGAATATTTAGTATATATTACTAAAGATTAAAAGGAAATTATTGAGAAATCTTAAATTATTTTTAATATCTCCTCTTCTATGTAACTTTTATCCTTGCAATTGTAGATTATTCTACTATAATAAAAAAGGATTAGAAAATTAAAGGAAAGGTATAAATGCTGTATAGGAGCTCTTATCACAAAGCCTTTGAAAAGGTAAAATCAATGCCCAATGGTTTAAAACTTAAGGTTGCAAACAAGGACAAGAAGTTTAAAAGCATTTTTACTTTTGTTATCAAACAAAAATTCATATCAATAGTCAATTTATTTATTAGATATATAGGGTTTTTATGTGTTGCAGATTATGTAAATAATGCAATTAGTTATTTTAAGGAGTATTATGAGTTTAAACCAAAATGCAGTTAGAGGAATTATTTTTGATATGGACGGAGTCCTAATCAATTCAGAACAAGTTATGAACAAGGCCGCAATATTGGCTCTTGCAGAATTTGGAATAGAAGCTTATCCCCATGATTTTATACCCTACATGGGTCAAGGGGAAAATAGTTTCATTGGTAATGTAGCTAGAAAGTATAATCATGAATATCAATATGCAATGAAATACAGGGCCTATGAGATATATGATGAATTGGTAAGTGAAGAAGCTATATTTTTTCCTAAAGTAAAAGAAACAATTGTAGAGATGAGAAGAAGGGGCTATAAAATAGCTTTAGCCTCAGGAGCTGACTACGTAAAAGTTGCTTCAAATATCAGGGCAATTGGTATGGAAGAAAAAGATTTTCAAGTCATAGTTACAGGAAATGATGTGGTTAAGAATAAACCAGAACCAGATCTCTTTTTAATAGCTTCTGAAAGACTAAAACTAAATCCAGCCTATTGTTTAGTATGCGAAGATACCATAAGTGGTATAAAGGCAGCTAAATCTGCAAAAATGCAGTGTATTGGCATTACAAGTTCCTTGCAAGATGAGGTCTTGGAAAACACTGGTGCTGACATGACAGCAAAGGACATAAGCATCTTGTTAGAAATTATGCCTTCTTTGAGAAGGTAAAAGAGTTTGAAGATGTAAAGAAGATTTAAGAAGATATCTAGACTTATTAGTTTTTTATGTTGACACTGTTCACAATAGTCGGTATAATTTGCCTTGCTACAAAGGGAAGTAGTTCAATTGGTAGAGCGACGGTCTCCAAAACCGTAAGTTGCGGGTTCAAATCCTGTCTTCCCTGCCAAGATTCGGTACATATCCGGATCTTTTTTTTGTTAACACTTAATTTTCTTATTCTTTCTAATTTTTTATACTTTCTTTTCTTTCTTATTTTTCTTACTAATTTTAAAAATATTTCAATTTTCTTTAGGTTTATTGTAAGACTCCTTTATGATATAATACTTTTTGTAGAGTAAAAAAGAATCTATAAAATTTAAGTATATTTTTTTACTCAAATTATGAAGAATGGACTAGAACTTAGCGAAAAAAATGGAAAAAGCATATCTTGATAAAATAAAGGAAGCAGAAGAGACTGCCCAAAAAATAGTTAAAGATTCAAAGAGAAAATCAGATGCCATTTTATATGAAGCCCAAAAGGATATGGCCATAAAGGAAAAAGACTTTATAGAAAAAACCCAAAGCAAGTATGACCAAATCCTAAATGAGGCTAGAGAATCTGCAAAAGCTCAGGTGGAAAAAGCCGATAAAGAGTATGAAGCTGAGTCAAAAGCTCTGAAAGCTCAAGCTTCTACCAATATTGACAAGGCAGCAGACTACATTGTTGAGAAGGTTATAAAGTAAATGGCAGTTGTTCAAATGCAAAAAGTATTCATAAGTGGTCTTCTAAAGGATAAAAAGGATCTTTTATCCTATTTAATGAAGAAAAAACTGGTGGATATTCAAGAAATTGATGTGGACAATGACAAAGATTTAATCTTTGTAAATGGATATGACCAAAAAGAAGAAATAGAAATAAATGAAAAATTATCTCTTTTGGATAAGGCCCTTATAGCCTTAGAGCCCTATGACTTAACAAAAAAGCCTCTTTTTAAGGTAAGAAGAAGCGTTGATAAAGAATATTTTGATCAAGTAGAAAACAAGAGCCAAGAACTACTTTTGCAAGCAAATGAGCTTTTAGAGGTGGTTAAAGCTATTTCAAGTTACAAAGACCAGATTAATAAGTTAGAAAGTGAACTTCATTTTTTACAACCCTGGCTAAATCTAAATGTCTCACTAGATGAAATGGATAGCAAAAAGACTGAGATTCTTCTAGGTACCTTTCCAGAGTATATAAAGTGGGATGAGCACAAGCTAAAAGCAGACCAAGAAGAATTACTTATGGATTTAATAAGCATAAGTTCAGATAGAATTAACAATTATGTTTTAGTGGTTATTCATAAGGATAATCTGGATTTATCCATGCAGTTTTTAAAGACAATAGGCTTTAATCCCTTAGACTTTCCCTACAAGGGCTATATTAAAGACATTGTTAGTGAAAAATCTAAAGAGATTAAGGCTTTTGAAAATAAAATAGAAAAAGCTAAAGAAAACCTAAAGACCTATGCTCTAATCAATCCAGATTTGCAAACCCTATACGATAGTCTTGCTATTAAAAAGACTCTTTTATTGACTGATGAAACAATTTTATCTGGTAAGCATAGCTTTGTTTTAGAAGGTTGGGCTCCACAAGAAAAGACATTAGCATTAAAAGAAGATTTAGAAAATAAATTTCATTGCTATATGGGCCTTAGAGATGCTTATGAAGAAGAGGAGTTTCCAGTTCTTCTTGAAAATGGCTTTTTAGGAGATGCAGTGTCTGGGGTTACCGAGATGTTTAGTTTACCTTCATCAAAAGAAGCAGACCCTAATACTATTACAGCCATCTTTTTTGCCCTCTTTTTTGGCATGATGTTATCTGATGCAGGCTATGGTCTAGTAATGGTTTTGGCTTGTGCCTTTTTATTATGGAAGTTTAAAATGGAAGAAACTACTGCTAGATTTATGAAGCTAATGCTCATATCCGGTATAGCTACTGTTCTTGTAGGAGCTCTTTATGGGTCCTGGTTTGGTAATTTTATTCCTACAATCTTATCCAGACCTGATATGAAAATTGCATTGTGGTTTGATCCTATTGATGATCCTAATAGATTATTATTATGGTCTCTTATTCTAGGAGTAGTCCATGTATATGTAGGTTACGGCATGAAAGGCTATAATAGTCTTAAAAAGAAAAAGTATTTAGATGCTATATTAGATGTTATACCTTGGTATTTTTTCTATACCTCTGCTGTCTTTATGGTTTCATCCTTTATTCCCAGTGTGCCAGAAAATATATATAATATGCTTAGCCCCTTGGGTAGTAAGCTTTTTCCATATTCCATAGTTTTGATACTGTTAACCCAAGGTAGAAAAAGCAAAGGAATATTTGGAAAACTATTTGGAGGCATTGCTTCTTTATATGATTTAATCTCTTTCATGGGAGATGTCTTGTCCTATTCCAGGCTTTTAGCCATGGGATTAGCTACAGGAGTAATAGCTACAATTATTAACCAAATGGGAGCAAGTGGAGGCTTTAGCTTTGGTGGATTGTTGGCTTTTGCAGCAATATTTATAGTAGGTCATGGATTTAACTTTGCAATAAATGCCCTAGGTGCATATGTGCATTCTAGTAGGTTACAATATATTGAATTTTTTAATAAATTTTTCGAAGGTGGAGGCAAAGCCTTTTCTCCCCTTAGAGAAGAAACTAAGTATATAGTTAAGGATTATAAATCGGAGGAATAATTTATGTTGAAGTATGTTTTGGAAAACAATTTGGGTGATGTATTAGCAATTTTTGGTGCCGCTTTGAGCTTTTTACTGGCAGCAGCAGGTTCTGCTAAGGGTGTTGCAACTGCAGGTAAGGTGGGAAGTGGTGTTGTTGCTGAAGATACTACCAAATTCGTACCAGTTATGATTTTAGAAGCTCTACCTTCTACACAAGGAATATATGGCTTTGTAGTTGCCTTTATGATTATTGGTAAATTAGGTGGCTTAAATCTAGAATCAGGTATGAGTCTCTTTACTGCTGGCCTACCAGTTGGCATTGTTGGTTTAATATCAGCAATATTCCAAGGTCAAGTAGCAGCTGCAGGTATTGGTATTGTTGCTAAAAGAAGTGCTGACATGGTTAAAGGTGTTGTTCTAACTCTAATGGTTGAACTATTTGCCATATTTGGTCTTCTAGTTTCCATATTAATGATAGGTGCAGTCTAATATGCCAGGAATTGATAGGATATACCAAAAGATAATTGAAGACGCTCAAGCTGAGGGCAAATCTCTTGTAGATAAGGCATCTTTAGAAAGAGACCAATCTTTTAATGCTCAACAATTACAATTGGACAGTTACCAAGAAAAACAATTGGAAGCTGCCAAAGTAGAAGGAGAGAACATTTTAAGAAGATCTCAGGCTAATAGAAATCTAGAAGGTAAAAAGCAAATACTTTCTGTAAAACAAGACCTTATATCTCAAGCTTTTGATAAAGCTTATGAGAAGATGATGAAATTAGAGGGGAAAAAGGTTTTAGACCTATATATTTCCCTTATAAAGTCATGTCTTAATGAAGGAGAGAACGAAATTATTTTAAGCCAGCAGGATAAGCAAGATATGGGTCAAGATATTTTAGCCTATTTTGACAATAATCCTGTAGAAAATGCAAAGGTCCTTTTATCTTCTACACATATTTCTGAAGATAGGGGAGTAATAGTTAGAAATGGAAAGATTTATTCCAATTCTACATTTTCTACCCTCTTAAAATACAAAAAAAGCGATCTGGATGTGGATGTGATGAATATACTTTTTGAAGGGAGCAAGGCAGATTGATAGATTCTTCAAAATATGCATACTCTGTTGGTAGAGTACGCGTTAGCGAAAACTATATGCTGGATAACCTTAGTTTTTTAAGGCTTTTAGATGCTAAGGATCTAAAAGATGCAAAAAGACTCCTTGTTGAAAATAGATACAAGGATTTTGATAACTACACAGATATGCTAGATAACCAACTTTTAGAACTTTATAGCTATCTTAGAAGTATATTGCCAGACTTGAAGGTTTTTGATGCCTTTTTCTTTAAATATGATTTACATAATATTAAGGTTTTACTAAAATCTGAATTTTTAGAAAAAGCTCATGATGCCTTTTTATCTAATTTAGGGGTCTTGTCCATAGATGATATGAAAAACGCCTTAAAAGAAAGAGATTTCTCTAAGTTGCCTCCTCTTATACAAGAAGCTGTAAGAGAAAGCATAGAAGCCTTTTCAAAAAGTGAAGATCCCCAATTAATAGACCTGATAATGGATAAAGCCTATTATGAATACTTCAACAATATATTAAACAAATCAGGTGATAAGTTTTTAAAAGATTTTGCCAGGCTTCAAACTGATCTTTTAAATATTAAGGCATTTATAAGGATAAAAAGAATTTTTAAAGACTACTCATTTATAAATAAGACCCTAATAGAGGGAGGAAGTATAAAAATAGATGAGTATAGGGAATTTTTCTTAGAAGACTTGGAAAGCTTTTTTACCTATATCAAAAAGACTGAATATGAAAAAATCCTAGAAGGAAAAGATATAGAGAAAAACTGTGATGATTTCATGACCAGTTTTTTAAGAAGTAATAAGTATGATCCTATTGGTATAGCAGCCATAGTTGGATACCTTATGGGTAAGGAAACTGAGATTAAAAACGCTAGAATTATTTTAATGGGTAAGGCCAACAAGATAGACAAGGAAACAACCCGAGAAAGATTGAGGTTAACCTATGTATAATGCAGCAATAATAGGAAAGCACGATGATATCTTAGCCTACAAGGCGGTTGGATTAGCTGCCTATGATGTGGATGAATATAATTTTGCTGATTTAGTTAAGCAATTAGAAAGACAAAACTTTGCAGTTATTTTTGTAATAGAAGATATTTATGAACTTAACGCAGATATTATAGATAAATATACAGACAGTGTATTGCCAGCCTTTATAGCTATTCCTGGGATTAAGGGAGCTACAGGCATCGGTATAAGGAATATTCGAAAAAGTACTGAACGTGCAATTGGTGTAGATATACTGGCTAATGATTAGAATGGAGAGTCATATGAGTAAAGGTACCATAACAAAAGTATCAGGCCCCTTGGTTGTGGCAGAAAACATGCAAGAAGCAAATATGTTTGACGTGGTTAAGGTTAGTAGCCATGAACTAATAGGTGAGATTATCGAAATGAGAGGAGACAGTGCCAGTATTCAGGTTTATGAAGAAACCTCAGGACTGGGCCCTGGAGAAAGTGTTGTAACAACCAACATGCCTCTTAGTGTTGAATTGGCACCTGGAATCATTGGAGGAATTTTTGATGGTATTCAAAGACCTCTAGAGGATATGAAAAGACTTTCAGGTTCTACTATTAAAAGAGGAATATCTTTGCCAAGTTTAGACAGAGAGAAAAAATGGGACTTCAAGCCTTTGAAAAAAGTTGGAGATCAAGTTGAGCCTGGAGATATCTTAGGAACAGTTGAAGAAACTGTATTAATAGAGCACAGGGTAATGGTACCTCACGATGTTTATGGAACAATAACTGAAATTTGTGAAGGTTCATTTAACATAGTAGAAACAATTGCAAAAGTTCAAGTTTCTGACAAAGAAACAAGGGATCTTTCTATGTTAACCAGATGGCCTGTTAGAAAACAGCGCCCCTATAAAATGAAGTTTACTCCAAGAGAACCACTGGTTACTGGACAAAGATCTGTTGACACCTTCTTTCCTTTAACAAAAGGTGGAATAGCAGCTATTCCAGGACCTTTTGGTAGTGGTAAAACAGTTGTTCAACACCAATTAGCTAAATGGTCTGATGCAGATATTGTAGTATACATTGGCTGTGGGGAAAGAGGAAATGAAATGACCGACGTTTTAACCGAGTTTCCCCAATTGATTGACCCTAGAAGCAATGAACCTCTTATGAAAAGAACAGTTTTGATTGCTAATACCTCAGACATGCCAGTAGCAGCTAGAGAAGCATCTATCTATACCGGTATTACCATTGCTGAGTATTATAGGGATATGGGTTATGATGTGGCAATTATGGCTGACTCCACATCTAGATGGGCGGAAGCCTTAAGAGAGATGTCTGCTAGACTAGAAGAAATGCCAGGAGAAGAAGGATATCCAGCATACTTAGGTTCTAGATTGGCTCAATTCTATGAAAGAGCAGGTAGGGTAATGACCTTGTCTTCTGAAGAAAGACTAGGCTCTATAACCGCTATTGGAGCTGTTTCACCTCCAGGAGGAGATTTGTCAGAACCGGTTACCCAATCTACCATGCGTATTGTTAAGGTCTTTTGGTCTTTGGACTCTGCTTTAGCCTATGCAAGACACTTTCCAGCTATTAACTGGCTAAACTCCTATTCTCTTTATGAGACTGTGCTAAATGAGTGGTCGGATGAGAATATCTCTAAAGATTACTCCAAACTAACAAGAGATGCCATGAGACTTCTTCAAGAAGAAGCTAACTTGCAAGAGATTGTAAGGTTAGTAGGAATAGACTCCTTGTCCAAACCTGAAAGATTAATTTTAGAAGTTGCCAGGTCACTTAGAGAAGATTTTCTCTACCAAGATGCTATGCATCCCCATGACACATATTGTAGTTTAAATAAGCGCTATAAAATGTTAAGTAGAATTATGGACTTCTACTATAAATCCCAAGAAGTTATTAAAAGAGATATTGATATTGAAGATTTGTTTGCTTTGCCAGTAAGAGAAAGAATTTCTCGTGCTAGATTAACCGAAGAGAGTGAAATTGATGATCATTTTAGAAGAATTGATGAAGAGATGGAGCAACAAATTAAGAATCTTACCCAGGCAGGTGTTTAATTATGATTAAAGAGTATAAGACAATTAATGAAATATATGGTCCTTTGATGATTGTAAAAGATGTAGAAAATGTAAAGTATGATGAGCTAGGTG
The DNA here is from genome assembly GCA_964563155.1 of uncultured Clostridiaceae bacterium. Lineage (GTDB taxonomy): Bacteria > Bacillota > Clostridia > DUPQ01 > DUPQ01 > DUPQ01. The sequence continues at coordinate 36,499 of CAZLVL010000004.1, forward strand.
AAATAGAACTTGCCAATGGTGAAGTAAGAATGTGCAAGGTCTTAGAAATTGATAAGAAGAACGCTATAGTTCAACTTTTTGATAGTTCAGCAGGAATTAACCTAACCGATAGTAAGGTTAGATTCTTAGGTAAGAGCTTGGATCTTCCTGTATCAAAAGACATGTTAGGCAGAGTATTTGATGGTATGGGTAATCCCATAGATAATGGGCCAGAAATTATTCCTGAAAAAAGAGTGGACATTAATGGTGAGCCTATTAATCCAACTGCTAGAAATTATCCCTCAGAATTTATTCAAACTGGAATATCTTCAATAGATACCCTAAATACCTTGGTAAGAGGGCAAAAGCTTCCCATATTTTCTGGCTCTGGTCTACCACATCCAGAACTAGCAGCTCAAATAGCAAGACAAGCAAAAGTTCTACATACAGATGCTAACTTTGTTGTTGTATTTGCTACTATGGGTATAACCTTTGAAGAATCAGACTTCTTTATTAGGGACTTTACAAAAACAGGGGCCATAGACCGGACAGTTATGTTTATAAACTTGGCTAATGACCCACCAATTGAAAGAATATCCACACCAAGAATGGCTTTAAGTGCAGCAGAATACTTAGCTTTTGACCAAAACATGCATGTATTAGTTATACTTACCGACATAACCTATTATGCAGATGCTCTTAGAGAAGTATCAGCTGCTAAAAAGGAAGTTCCTGGAAGAAGAGGATATCCAGGTTATCTATATACCGACCTAGCAACCATGTATGAAAGAGCTGGAAGAAGATTGGATAGTGAAGGTTCTATTACCTTAATACCTATACTTTCCATGCCAGAAGATGATAAAACCCATCCCATACCTGACTTAACAGGCTATATTACTGAAGGGCAAATAATTCTTTCAAGAGAATTGAATAAAAAGTCTATTTTACCTCCAGTGGATGTTATGCCTTCACTTTCTAGATTGAAAGACAAGGGAATTGGAAAGGGCAAAACCAGAGAAGACCATGCTGACGTAATGAACCAACTTTTTGCAGCCTATTCAAGAGGTAGAGAGGTTAGGGAACTGGCTATCATCTTAGGGGAAGCTGCTTTGACAGAAACTGATAAGTTGTATGCTAAATTTGCTGAAGATTTTGAAAACATTTATATAAACCAAAGCTTTACTCAAAACAGAAGTATTGAAGAGTCTTTGGATTTAGGTTGGAAGTTATTAGTAACCCTACCTAGAAGTGAAATGAAAAGAGTCCGTGATTCTAACCTAATAGGATATTACGACAAATTCAAGGAAGTGGAAGATGGCAAGGCTTAATGTAAATCCTACCAGAATGGAACTTAATACCCTTAAAAAGAGATTATTAACCGCAAGACGGGGACATAAACTCCTAAAGGATAAAAGAGACGAACTGGTAAAACAATTTATGAATATTGTCAGAGAAAACAAGGAGTTAAGAGAGATTTGTGAAAAAATGCTCTCTAAGGCCCAAAGCAACTTTTTGCTTTCTAGAGCTTCCATATCAGATTTAGTTATTGAAGAAAGTTTGATGTATCCTAAAAACAAGATTCGCTTGGATGTAAGGTCAAGAAATATAATGGGGGTTAGTGTCCCAATTATAACTAATATAGATGACACCCAAAAAGATACAAATATTTATCCCTATGGGATTTTAAGTACAGCAGCTGAATTGGACAATGCTCTTTATGATATAACTGAGGTTTTACCTTATTTAATAAGGTTGGCAGAAAAAGAAAAAACTGTTCAACTTTTATCATCAGAAATTGAAAGAACCAGAAGAAGGGTTAATGCCTTAGAATATGTTATGATTCCTCAGCTAGAAGAAACCATAACCTATATAACCATGAAGCTAGAAGAAAACGAAAGAGGAAACACTTCTCGTTTGATGAAGGTTAAAGATATGATGATAAAAGAAATGAGAAGTAAGGAAGAAGAATAGCTATCTTTTCCTTCTTTTTGATAAATACTGCTCCTTTTTGTATAAAAATCTTGTTTTTTAAGTCTTTACCCATATAATGTTACTATAATTATTGATTTTATTTCTAATAAATTTGTAGTAATATAAGAGATAAGAACTTAAGATTGAAAAGATAGAGAATACTAAAGATAAATCTACTATAAGAGGTGTTGCATGAAAAATAGAAAAATATTGAAAAGAATCATTATACCCATACTGATTATTGTTTTTTGTATAAACTTTGCTTCTATTTCACAAGCAGCGCTTTATGCTCCTGCAAATATAAAGGTAGGTCTTTTTTTTGATACCACTGCAAAAGGCTCATATGTCTTATCAAGTCCCTTTAAATTTTCTTTATTCATAAACACAGGCCTAGAAGAAATTGAGGTTGCTAATGTTGGACGGCCTGTAAGAGTGGAAAAAGATTCCTCTAGTAATGGTTATCATATAGTAGCTAACATAGGTTTTCTTACCTATGAAGAAGCTTTTTTATACACAGAAGAGTTATTGTTAAATGGCATATCTTCTTTTGTAGTATTTAAACAGCAAGATTGGTGGCAGGTTTGGATTGGCCAATACAGTAGTGAAGAAAGTATGACCCAAGCTGTAGCTGAGGTTTATGCTGGATATGCAGATATTTTTACTGAAATAGTTAAACCTTCAGATAGTAGAATTATTATAAAAGAAAGAGATTCAGATAAAATTCTTTTTGGAACAGCTAGTAAAAGTGGAACAATTACAGCAAGAACTTGGGAAGGAAACAGTCCAAGCCAAAATTATGTTTATCTAGAAAACAAGGCCTATAGAGGAAATTTGAATTTCAAATTTATAAAATCTAATGAGTTATCTGCTATTAATGAATTGCCCTTAGAAGAATATGTCTATGGGGTAGTTCCTCTAGAAATTGGCGTAACCGTTCATGATGAGGCTCTTAATGCCCAAGCCATAGTTGCTAGAACCTATGCCCTTTGTCAAAATAAGCATGCAGATTATGGAATTAATGTATGTAACACCACCTGTTGTCAGGTTTATGGAGGCTATAGTGCAGAATCCAGAAGGACCAATGAAGCTACTGACAGAACAACAGGTATAGTTGTTACCTATAAAGGTGTTATAGTCACCCCCTATTATTTTTCTTCCTCTGGTGGCTATACTGAAAATTCAGAAAACGTTTGGGTTTCTTCAGTTCCTTACTTAAAGGCTGTAGTGGACGATTATGATATAAATAGGACTTGGACCTATACCTACTCCTTAACCGAGATGACCAATCATATAAGAAGCTTAGGTCATGATATAGGGGAAGTTAAAAAGGTGGTAGTGGACTCTAATTCTAGTACTGGAAGAGTTTTAGCTATGACCATATCAGGAACAAGAGGAAGCGTAACCTTCTTAAAATCCAATGTTAGAGAGGCTTTTCCTAACTCCTTACCCAGTCAGTTGTTTATCCTTGGTAATCAAACAACAGTAAAGGTTATGGATGCCTTTGGCAATATTGTTACCCAAGTATTAGATAGGTCTTCAATTAGAGGACTTTATGCTACAAGTAAATTAACCTCTTCTTCTGTAAATATTCAAAAGAATGGTTCTGTTGAAAGAATAACCCTAATAAGTAGTGGAAAAGCCAATGAGATAGTGGTTTCTGGTAGAGGAAGTGGCCATGGAGTTGGTATGGCCCAATGGGGAGCCATAAATATGGCAGAAGATGGCTATACTTATGATAGGATTATAAAATACTTCTATACAGGGGTGGAGTTGGAAACAATAACCTTACGTTAATATGAAAAAAAGTGATTTTTATTATGACCTACCTGAAAACTTAATAGCTCAGCATCCTATTGAAAAAAGAGACCAGTCAAGACTCTTGGTTCTAGATAAAAAAAATGGATTAATAAATCATAGAGATTTTAAAGATATTTTAGAATATTTGCAAAAAGGAGATTGCCTGGTTTTAAATGAGACTAAGGTAATACCTGCTAGGCTTTTAGGTAATCCAGAAAACAGTAAATCTATAGTGGAGATCTTATTACTAAAAAGATTAAGCCAAAATGAATGGGAAGTAATGGTAAGACCTGGTAAAAAGGCTAATATTGGTAAAAAGCTGATTTTTGGAGATGGCCTTTTAAAAGCAGAGGTCTTAGATATAGTTAACTTTGGCAATAGGGTAGTGCGGTTTTCCTATGAAGGAATTTTTGAGGAAATTTTAGACCAAGTGGGAATTATGCCCCTTCCCCCATATATCCATGAAAAACTGGAAGATAAAAATAGATACCAGACTATTTATGCTAAAAAAGAAGGATCTTCAGCTGCACCAACTGCAGGACTTCACTTTACCCAAGATGTTTTATCAGCCCTTGAAGAAAAAGGGGTTAATATAGTTAAGTTGACCTTGCATGTTGGAATGGGGACCTTTAGGCCGGTTAAAAGTGAAAACATCCTAGACCATAAGATGCACTCTGAATACTATTATATAAACCAAGAGACTGCTAATATAATAAATGAGACTAAAAAGAAGGGTAAAAAGGTTTGGGCCTGTGGTACTACCAGTATCAGAGTTTTAGAAGGAGCCTCTGATGATTTGGGACTTTTAAGTGAAAAAGAAGGTTATACTGATATTTTTATTTATCCAGGCTATACTTTTAAGGTAGCAGATGGACTTTTAACCAACTTCCATTTGCCTGAATCCACCCTCATTATGTTGGTAAGTGCAATGGCTGGAAGAGAAGCCATACTAAAGGCTTACCAAGAAGCTATTGATAGACAATACAGGTTTTTCTCTTTTGGAGATGCCATGTTAATAATATAAAGGAAAATACAAATGAGTAAATATCCAGTAACCTATGAACATATTCACACATGTAAACAATCAGGAGCCAGACATGGTATAGTCCATACCCCTCATGGGTCCTTTGAAACTCCAATGTTTATGCCAGTTGGTACCAATGCAACTGTAAAAGGAGTCTCTCCCAGGGATTTAAAGGAATTGGGTGCAAAGATTATTCTATCTAACACCTACCACCTTTACTTAAGACCTTCTGACCAATTGATTAAAGAGGCTGGAGGACTACATAAGTTTATGAATTGGGATGGTCCAATTTTAACAGACAGTGGAGGCTTTCAAGTTTTTAGCTTGAATAAGTTAAGAAAAATTGAAGAAGAAGGGGTTACTTTTAGAAGTCACATAGATGGCTCTACCCATCTATTTACTCCGGAAAAGGTCATGGACATTCAGACTAATTTAGGCTCAGACATTATAATGGCTTTTGATGAGTGTGCTCCTTATCCTGCTGATAGAAAATATATTAACAATTCCTTGGAAAGAACCACTAGATGGTTAGAAAGATGTGTCAAGAGCCATCATAACACAAAAAATCAAGCCCTTTTTGGAATAGTTCAAGGGGGTATGTATGGAGACTTAAGAGAAAAAAGTGCCAAAGAAATCACCTCATTCGATCTGCCAGGTTATGCCATAGGTGGTTTAAGTGTAGGAGAGCCAGGGGAGCTCATGTATGAAATGCTAGAGCATGTAACCCCCTTATTACCCTTTGATAAACCTAGATATCTTATGGGTGTTGGGACCCCTGATTATCTAATTGAAGGAAGTATTAGGGGAATAGACATGTTTGATTCTGTTTTACCTACTAGAATAGGAAGAAATGGAACTGTTATGACCTCAAAGGGCAGACTAATAGTTAGAGATGCCAAGTATGCTAGAGACTTTAGTCCAATGGATGAAGAATGCGATTGTTATGCCTGTAAAAACTTTACAAAAGGCTATATTAGGCATTTGTTAAAAAGTGATGAAATACTGGCACTTTATCTAACAACAATACATAATTTGAAATTTTTGCTTGACTTAATGGATAAAATAAGGCAATCTATAAAGGTAGATAAACTTTTAGACTTCAAAAACGAATTCTACGAAAAGTATGGATATTTAAAATAATCGGAGGAGTATATAATGTTAAATTTGATCTTAGCAGCAACAGAAGGTGAACCTACTACCAATTGGACATCCTTAATTTTAATTGTTGTGGTGTTTGTAGTAATGTATGCAATTATTCTTATACCTCAAAGAAAGAAAGATAAGAAGCTAAAACAAATGCTTTCTGAACTTAAATCTGGAGATACTGTTTGTACTATAGGCGGTGTTGTAGGAAAAATCTTGGTTGTTAATGATGACGATATAGTAATCGAAACTTCTATTGAAAGAAGTAAGTTACAACTTAAAAAATGGGCAGTTAGAAATGTTGAAACTGCTGATGATGATTCCTCTTCTGATGGCCAACCTACTGGCGAAATCGAAAGCAAGTAAGATAAGCTAGAAATAGTAAATTAACTTTTATTAACTAATAGTTTTATATAAGTAACCAAAAGACATTATTGCTAATAATGTCTTTTTGACTTTTTTAAAAGCAATAAATAGATTATTATTTAAATATGGAAAAGGAAAAAAGAAAAAGATTACATCTTTTAGATGAAATAAGGGGTTTTTTAATTTTAGGGGTGGTAGTATCTCACACTTTGTTTGATTTGCACAATATTTTTGAAATGGATTTACCCTGGACCCAATCATGGTATGTAAAAGCTATATCAGACATTGGAGCTTTACTATTCATTCTCATTTCGTCTATGGTTTCTAAGTATTCTAAAGACAATATTTCAAGAGGCATGAAGCTTTTGGCTGTTGCAACAGCTTTGACCTTGGTTACTAATTTAATCATGCCAACTATGGTAATATATGCTGGTATTTTACACCACTTAGCTTTTGCCATTATTTTAATGGAACTTTTAAGACCTCTATTAAAAAAGATACCCGCCATTCCAGCCCTTATCTTTTTACTTCTTTTAGCTCTTTTTACCTGGAATATTTATGAAAGAGAAATTGGTCTATTGGGTTTTACCTTTTATGAGATTCCCGCAAATGTTTTAGATGGAGGCTTATCATATTTATTAGGTTTGAAAATAATAAATATTATACAGTCTTCAGACTATTATCCAGTCTTACCTTGGATGCCCTTTTTCTTTATGGGCTTTTATTTAATCGACTATATTGAAAAACCTAAGATTAAAACATTTTTTGAAAAAAAGAGATTTGGTTTTTTAGGCAAGGTAGGTAAAATCTCTCTTTGGATTTATCTACTTCACCAGCCCTTAATCTATGGAATACTAACTTTGATAACATCATTTAAGTAAAGTGTTAACAGATTAGTGGTACTTGGCTTTAACAGATTAGACTTTTAGATTATGAAAATATTGTAATTTGCTTGTAAATATGGGGCTAAAGGTATTTTCTCTTAAATTAAGAAAATATTTGTGATATTATTATGCTACTAACAACAATTTTTTTAGTACAAAGAAATCTAAAACTCAATATATTTTGATATGCAAGAAAAGGAGGGTATGAACAAAAGACTGTTTCATACAAGGGCAAAATGAAGGTTATACTTACACAAGATGTGAATAAATTAGGGAAAAAAGATGACTTAGTGGATGTAAGTGATGGTTATGCTAAAAACTTTCTCTTTAAAAAAGGCTTAGCTGTACCTGCAGATGCTAAAAACATGAATCTTATGCTGGAAAGAAAAGAAGCTGAAAAACAAAAAAAGGCTAAGAATCTTTCAGATGCTAAAGATATAAAGGATTTCTTGCAAGATAAGGACCTAGTCTTAGAGGTCAAGGCAGGAGAAAGTGGTAGATTGTTTGGTTCTGTTACCACTAAGGATATTGCCCAATGTATAAAAGAACAACATGAAATAGATATAGATAGAAAGAAAATAATTTTAAAAGACCCTATAAAAAATCTAGGTCCTACAAAGGTTAATATTAGGCTACTAGCAGATGTTTCTTTTGATATAAATCTGGATGTTAGGGAGAGTAAAGAAAATGACTGAGCCTTCTAGAAGAATTCCTCCATATAGCCAAGAAGCAGAACAAAATGTTTTGGGATGTTTGCTTTTGGACAGTGAAGCTTTTGAGCCGGTACAAAAACTAATAACCTCTGAAATGTTTTATAGCAAGGCCAATAAGCAAGTGTTTGAAGCCCTTCAAACTGTATTTATGAATGGCTTACCTGTAGATATTATTTCAGTGTCTGAACAGATGAAAAAGGATAAAACCTTAAATTCATCTGGGGGTATGGAGTACTTAACAAAAATAACCTCCCAGGTTGTATCCATATCATCTGTAGAATACTATGCATCCTTGATATTTGATAAATTTATTTTACGTTCTTTAATAAGTATAAGTGGAGAGATTTATGATACTGCCTATAATGATAATTCTGATGCTAAGGCCGTTTTAGAAGTAGCTCAACAAAAACTTTTTAATTTGTCAGAAGCTCAAGATACTGATGGAGTTAAAAAAATTAGTGACCTAGTTTTGGATAGGTTAAAATACTTTAGATTTATTAGTAAAGAAAAAATCTTTCCTAACAGGATAGAAACTGGTTTTGCAGATATAGATAGAATTATTCTAGGCTTTAATCCTGGTGACTTTGTACTTATTGCAGCCAGACCTTCAGTAGGTAAATCCACCTTGGCTATGAATATGGCACAAAACATGGCTATTAGAAATAAGAAAAATGTTCTTTTTCTAAGCCTTGAGATGTCTAATGAACAATTAACCGACAGAATAATTGCATCTGAGGCTAGAATATCCAATACAAAACTGCAAAAAGGTGAGATAGATCAAAGCGATTGGTCCAAGGTTACAGCAACAGCAGGTACCATCCATGAAGCAAAAATATTTATAGATGACTCATCTTCTGTAACAGTTGCAGACATTAGGTCAAAGTGTAGAAGATTTAAGAATAATGAAAATTTAGATATTGTCTTTATAGACTACCTACAACTAATTGGTAGTGCTGTGAAAAAGGAAAATAGACAACAAGAAGTTACAGAAATTTCTAGACAGCTTAAAATTCTTGCCAAGGATATGAAAATACCTGTTGTGGCCCTTTCACAGTTGTCTCGTGAAGCAGAAAAAAGAAAAGACAATAAACCTCAATTGAGTGACTTAAGAGAATCAGGTGCTATAGAGCAAGACGCAGATATTGTTATGTTTTTGTATAGGCCTGCTCAAATGGGTAAGGCAGCAAGCACTCAGTTGGTAGATTTGGTTGTTGCAAAAAACAGAAATGGACAAATAGGCAATGCCCAACTGGTTTGGCAAGATCAAATTGTAAAGTTTGACACCTTACAAAAGTAATTCATTTATGATTAGCAAAGATATTTTTCAAAACTTAGATATTGATAAGAAATGGTATGTGGCCTATTCAGGAGGTCCAGATTCAGCCTGTCTTTTAGGACTTTTGGTTACGTATAAAAAGTATCTTAAAGATCAAGAAAATATAGATTTAAATATTGGTGCTATTCACATAAACCATAATATCCGAAAAGAAGAAGCCATAAGGGATATGAATTTTTGTAGGGTCTTTTGTGAGAATAATCAAATCGATTTTAAGCTACATAATGTCTATGTGCCAAAATATGCTAAAGAAAACAAAATGACCATAGAACAAGCTGCCCGCCATTTAAGGTACCAGATGTTTGATGAGTATAGTGATGATTTAGTTTTTCTAGGCCATAACAAGGATGACAACTCAGAGACTATTTTTCTAAATATTTTAAGAGGAAGTGGCCTTAAAGGAATGCTGGGTATGGAAAAAGCTGTCAAGCATTATGTTAGACCCTTACTGGATTTTTCCAAAGATGAAATTTTAGACTATAACAAGAAAAATAATATCCCATATATTCAAGATAGCACCAATGAGTCAAATGAATATTTTAGAAACTATATTAGAAATACAATTTTTCCTCAATTAAATGAAAAGTTTCAAAAGGATGTAAGAAATAATCTTTTATCTACAGCTGATATTTTAAAGGATGTGTACGATTATTTAGATAAAAAAGTGCTAGAAGAATACAATAAAAGAGTAAATCTAATAGATTCAGTATTAACCCTAGATATTTCATCTTTTGATAGTTTAGATAAGATTATAAAAGATGAGTTGCTAAGAAAGGCAATTTCTCAAGTTAAAGGGGATTTAGTGGATGTAGAAAGAAAGCACATAAATCTAGTGACTGAGTTTTTGAAAAGTGGACAAAGCGGAACCAGCATTGATTTGAAGGATCAAATTCAGGTTTTGCTTTTGCAAAATGAAAGAGTAAGAATTTATAAAAAAAGAGAAGCTTTAGGGCCTATAGAATTTGAGCATAAAGTTGAACTAGTGGGAAACACCTATATAGAGTCTAGGTCTTTACTAATAAAAAGCGAGATTATAACCTATAAAAAAGATAAGGTAGATAAGAACAGTGATTGTAATAGGGTTGTTATTATTAGATACTTTGATAATGCTGACAGGCTTGTTATTAGAACTAGAAAAGCTGGAGATATCTTTTCTTCTTCCAAGGGGGTAGGAAGTAGGATTTTAAGAAAATATCTAATAGATAAGAAGATAGATAAGGATTTGAGAGATAGTATCTTTCTTCTTGCGGTTGATAATGAGATAGTGTATATTGAGAACAATGAAATTGGAAAGAGATTTATTCCCATTGAGGGATTAAAAGCAATAAGATTGGAGTTTGAATATGGGTTCACTTTATGATGATATCAGCGAAATACTAGTTACTGAAGAAAGATTAGATGAGTTGTGTCGACAACTAGGAGAACAGATTTCTAAAGACTATGCAGGAAAGCAACTGGTTTTAGTGGGAATTATGAAAGGTGGCTTAATTTTCCTTTCGGATCTTTTAAGAAATATTACCATCCCAGTAGAGTTTGATATAGTAACAGCTTCTAGTTATGGACAAGGAACAACCTCTGATGGTCATGTGAAAATTCTTCAAGATTTGGATATGGATATAGAAGGTAAGGATTTAATCATTGTTGAAGACCTTATTGACACAGGCTATACCTTGAACTATCTTCAAAGATTCTTTGCTTTAAGATCTCCTAACAGTGTAAAGATATGCTGTTTACTAGATAAGCCATCTAGAAGGGAAAAGATGGTTAAGGTTGACTATATAGGTCAAGAAATACCAGATAAGTTTGTAGTAGGCTACGGTATGGACTTTAATGAAAAGTATAGAAATTTAAAGGATGTATGTGTACTTAAAGAGGAACTCTATATAGTAGACTAATCTTTCCAGATTTTATTGCAAAAAATCGATTTTTGTGCTAATATTACTAATCGAGCATAAGGAGATTGCATTTGAAGAAATACAAAAATATTAGTTTTTATGTCGTAACCTTCCTTATATTGATTATACTGATATCCCTGTTCACAAACCCGGATACAGTAAAAGAACTTGGCTATTCTGAGTTTTTGAATCAATTGGAAAAACAAAATGTTTCTGAAGTGGTAATTAGAACTACCACACTTTCTGTTACCCTAAAAGATCCTATAAAAGATGGTAATAAAGTCTTTTTTGTCAATATTGAAAATTTAGATAAAATTGAAGACATCTTAAATGATGCAAGAGCAAAGGATGCTTCTTTGTATTATACCTGGAAACCTGAAACAAAATCTTGGTGGATTTCACTTCTGCCTTCAATTTTAGTTCTTGCTGTTATGGTTGTCATTTTCTTTGTAATTATGAACAAGCAAGCGGGAGCCAATAATTCAGCCATGTCCTTTGGTAAGAGCAGGGCTAGAGAGTATTCAGGAGCTGATAGAAAGGTTACCTTTTTAGATGTAGCAGGGGCCGATGAAGAAAAAGCTGAATTAGAAGAGGTTGTAGACTTTTTAAAACAACCAGAAAAGTATAAAAAACTTGGAGCTAGAATTCCAAAGGGTATGCTAATAGTAGGACCTCCAGGAACAGGTAAAACCTTATTAGCTAGAGCGGTTGCAGGAGAAGCTGGAGTACCCTTTTTTACAATCAGTGGTTCTGACTTTGTAGAAATGTTTGTAGGTGTAGGGGCATCCAGAGTTCGTGACCTTTTTGTTCAAGCGAAGGCTAAGGCTCCTTGTATCATATTTATTGATGAAATAGATGCTGTAGGCCGTCACAGAGGTGCTGGCTTAGGTGGCGGAAATGATGAAAGAGAACAAACCTTGAATCAATTGCTAGTTGAAATGGATGGTTTTACCATAGACCAAGGAGTAATCATTTTAGCAGCTACCAACAGACCTGATATCCTTGACCCAGCTCTCTTAAGACCAGGTAGATTTGATAGAAGAGTCTATGTTAACTATCCAGATGCCAAGGGCCGTCATGAAATTTTACTGGTTCATACTAGAAACAAGAAATTAGCTGATGATGTAGATTTGGAAGAAATATCTAAAATTACACCCATGTTTACCGGTGCTGATATTGAAAACTTAATGAATGAGGCTGCAATCTTTGCTGCTAAAAAGAATAAAGACAGCATTGGAATGGAAGAAATTAGAGAATCCATTTACAAGGTTGCTATGGGACCAGAAAAGAAGAGCCGTATAGTTTCTGATAGTGAAAGAAAACTAACTGCCTACCATGAATCTGGCCATGCTATTACCATGAGAACAGTATCCTCTACATCAACTGTACAAAGAGTTTCAATTATACCTGTAGGACAAGCTGGTGGCTATACCATGCCTATGGCAAATGAAGATAAATACTTCTATACAAAACAGCAACTAGAAGAAGAGATTATTACTCTTTTAGGTGGAAGAGCTGCTGAAGAGATGTCTTTAGGAGAGGTAAGTACTGGAGCTTCTAATGATCTTCAAAGAGCAAATAAAATTGCTAGAGATATGATTGTTAAGTATGGAATGAGCGATAGTCTACCTAACATTGTTTACCAAGAAGATGATGAAGTCTTTATTGGAAAAGACTTTTCTAAGGTTAAGGGCTATTCCGAAGAAATTGCAGGTAAGATTGATACAGAAACTAAGAGAATTATTGATGCTTGCTACAAGAAAGCTAAGAAAATTCTTGAAGATAAAAAAGTTATTTTAGAAACCCTGGCCCTATCTCTTTTAAAATATGAGAAGATTGAAGCTGAGGATTTTGAAAAGATCTATAAAGGAGAAAATCCTTTTGAGATAGAGGCTTTATTAGCCTAATAGTTTTTAAATATTGCTTATCAAGAGTGGCTAAGAGATTGGCTCTATGACGCCCGGCAACCTACCTAAGGTAAGGTGCTAAATCCAAAGAGATAAGGAAAAAGTAATCAAAAGAGACCTTATCAGAGGTCTTTTCTTTTGAAAAAAGAAAGGAGTTTGTGACTAGTCTAAGACTAGATCATAAAAAAAAGAGTATGAAGAAAATTTTCACATCAGAATCAGTTACTGAGGGACATCCAGATAAAATATGTGATCAAATCTCAGACGGGATTTTAGATGAGATTTTTAAAAGAGATAAAGATGCTAAAGTTGCTTGTGAAACTGCAATTACCACTGGTTTAATCCATGTCATGGGCGAAATAACTACCTCATGTTATGTGGATATAGCTCAAATTGCTAGAGACATTGTTTTAGATGTTGGATACACGAGAGCAAAGTTTGGCTTTGATGGAGAAACTTGTGGGGTTATCACCTCTATAAATGAACAATCTACTGATATTGCCATGGGTGTAAAAAGTGCCTATGACCAGCCAGGAGAACAAGGAGCAGGGGACCAAGGAATGGTCTTTGGTTATGCTTGTGATGAGACCCCTCAATTAATGCCTTACCCAATACAAAGTGCCCATGATCTTTGTAAGGCTTTAGCCAAGGTGAGAAAAGAAAGTAATCATAAGTATTTAAGACCAGACGGCAAAAGTCAGGTTACAGTAGAATATGAAAACAATATACCTAAAAGGATTGACACAATTGTTTTATCCTCACAGCATAGCGATGATATTGAAATTGATAAGCTAAGAGGGTACCTAAAAGAAGAGGTTGTTCTTGCTACAATAGATAGAAAAATGATTGATAAAGATACAAAATTCTTTATTAATCCCACTGGAAGATTTGTAATAGGAGGTCCCATGGGAGACTCTGGTCTTACAGGCAGAAAGATTATTGTAGATACCTATGGTGGAATGGGCCGTCACGGAGGTGGTGCTTTTTCTGGTAAAGACCCTTCAAAGGTGGATAGGTCTGCAGCTTATGCTGCAAGATATGTGGCTAAGAATATTGTTGCAGCTGGCATTGCAAAAAGGTGTGAAGTGCAAATTGCCTATGCTATTGGAGTGGTAAAACCCGTTTCAATTATGATTGATACTTTTGGCACATCCAAATTTGAAGACCAGCTTTTGACAAAATTAATTGACCAAGTCTTTGACCTTACACCAGGGGGAATAATTAAAAGCTTAGACCTATTAAGACCTATCTACAAGCAAACAGCAGCTTATGGACACTTTGGAAGAGACGATTTGGATTTAAGCTGGGAAAGATTAGACAAGGTAGATATATTAAGGGATAAGCTTAACTTAGTTTAAGTCTAAGAATAGAAATCTAAAATATTAACTTTAAAATGAAGACTTTAATTATATAGTCTTCATTATTTTTTTTATCAAAGATAAAATTAAGGGTGTATAGTTTAAAAGACTATTTTTTTCCTAATTTAAAGGAAGAAGATATTAAAAAGTTAAAGTTCAAATTTTCTCATTATGACAATCACATCTATTTCATGGAAAACAATGAAATACTGATTGATATTATAAAGTATGCAAAATATATGAGCCAACCAGATTCCTTTATGCGAATTGGAAAAGAAATGGGAAAAATCTTAAAAGAAAGGTCTTTAAAGGCAGACTTAATAGCCTTTGTTCCCATGTATAGAAAAGATGAAATCAAAAGAGGTTTTAACCAATCTTTTTTATTGGCAAAAGAGATTTCAAAAAGCACCAATATTCCATTAACAAAAAAAGCTTTGAAGAAAACAAGAAAAACCCATCATCAAGCATCCTTAAGTAAGGGCTTAAGAGCTATTAATCTACAAGGGGCCTTTATAGCTTTTGATCAGATAGTTGCAGGTAAAAGAGTAATTCTTGTTGATGATATATTTACCAGTGGTGCCACCTTAAAAGAATGTGAGAAAGAGTTATTAAAAAATCAGGCTAAGCAGGTAATTTTCATAACAATTGCAAAAGTTTTAGAAAAGTAGCCAAGATGGCTGTTTTGTATATTGACAATAAATGTAAATTTTATATCATAGGCTTACATGGAGAGAATGATGATAAAAAGCGAAAGATATAAAATTTTACAAAACCTAAACCAGGATAAACACATGACCACCTACCTAGTTTTTGATGAGCTAGACAAGGTTAAAAAGGTCCTCTTTGAATATGTCCTAGATAAAGACCAAGACTTGGATTTGGCAAAAGAAGATAAGTTTCATCATGAAAACTTACCCCATTTATGTGAGAGTTTTGTAAGTGACAGGATTTATTGTGAGGTTTATGAATATATAGAGGGAAGCTCACTAAAAGAATATATTGATACAGTAGGCCCAATTGACCTTGAGGAAGCTTTAAGTATCTTTTTAGAACTATTATATGCCTTGAAGTTTTTACATGATTTAAGACCAAAGGCTTTTATACATGGGAATATACATCATGAAAATGTAGTTATAAAGGAAAAGAAGGTTTATCTTACCAATTACAAAAAAATCCAAGAAGGAAAAAATCCATACATAGCACCTGAGGCTCTTTTAGGTCAGGAAAAGAGTATAAGCCAAGATATTTACAGCCTAGGAATGCTTTTATATTATCTTAAAAGTGGACAGCTTAAAAAACCTTTTTATTACAAGCAAGAAGAAGATAGCTTAGATTTAATTATTAGTGGCTGTATGGCAATTTTGCCCCATAAAAGATATGAAGATGTTGGCATACTGATAAATGAAATTAAAAGGTTGCTAGAAAAATTAAAGTCCTCACACAAGAAGCTGGCAAAGACTCTAGCCTATACTGGTGATAGTGCTTTTTTGAAGGATTTAGCAAAAGAAATTGAGAGGGAAAATTTAAAAAAAGTAATTATCTTAGATTTAGATCTTTTACATCCTTCTTTTAGTATAGAAGACTATCCCAACCTTTTATATCTACAAGATTTTTGGAATAATCCAGATTTACTTATTGAGAAAATACTTGGTCAATTAAAGAAAAAACCTCTTCTTGTTTTTTCCTCCTACTTAGAAATAGAAAATTATGAAAATATTGGATTTTCCCACTTAGAAACAATTTTAGATGTCTGTTTAGATAAGGCAGATCTTGTCTTTATAAAATGTTCCAACTTTATATATGATGCTATAACCATTAGTTCATACTTAACCTGCGATGAATTAATGTTTGTAACAGACTATAGCCTAAAAGACATGTCCTACTACCAAGGGGTTAGTGAGTATTTACATAAAAATCATAATATAGATAAAAGAAGAATTACTTTTATTATCCATCATAAAAAACTAAAAGAAATAAGTGAACATGGCCTTAAAGACCAAATCCTTGGTAACTACATGGGGGTTTTTGATAAGAGTAAAAAGGGCTATCAGAAGCAAGTTGAAAAGTATATAGCTTTAATTGGAGGGAAAATAGATGGCCATAGTTAAAAGCTTATCTGGTTTAGCAAGACAAGAGGATAATATCAGATACCAAAAGGGTAGTTTTTCTCTTTCTAACCTTGTTTTAGATATTTCTAAAGATCTCTTAGGTGAGAACCCTGATTTAGTTATTAATGCTTATTACGACCAAAAGAGAAGGGCTCAACTAGAAGCAAACATCCTTAATATTTTGGAAAAATCAGACTATTTTGCTCCAGGTTCCAAAAGAGAGATTATTAAAAGTGTTTTTGACTTTATGTTTGGATATGGACAACTTCAAAAGTATATAGATGATGAGGATGTATCGGATATTGACGGGGTTAATCATTCTTGCTTTTCTATTATAAGAAAAGGGGTAAGAGAAAACATTGACATCAATTTTGGAAGTGCTGAAGACTTTGATATCTACTGTAAATTAATTGCTGTTAGAAATGGTGGTATCTTAAATGAAAATGATAATCATTGTAGGGTAGCAGACCTAAAGAATCATTTGCGAATAAATATTTCAATTTTTCCAAGAAATATTTCTGGCTCTTCGATTTCTATAAGAAAGCATAGAAAAAAGGGCTATAGTCTTAAGGATTTATATGACCTTAATATGGTAGATGAAAAAAGCCTTAAAATTATAAAAGAGTATTTATACAAGAATAAAACCATTCTTTTGTGTGGTAAAGGGGGCTCTGGTAAGACTACTCTCTTAAGAGCCTTAATAAATGCCTTGCCAGAAATGGAAAGAGTCTTAATTTGCGAGTCGGATGCAGAGCTATATCCTGATAAAAAACACTGTATAGAACAAAGGGTTAAAAGAAAAAATGAAGGTGGAAACCCTATAAGCTTAGATATGTTAATTAAAGATGGCCTTACCATGTCCTTAGATACCTACTGCATTGGAGAGATAGTTGGTGAAGAGGCTTTAGCCTTTTTAAATGCCTCTTGTTCAGGCCATAGATTTTTAACAACCATGCATGCAACCAGTGCAAAAGATTGTGGTAAAAGGCTTTCAGCCCTAGCAAAGATGGTAAATGGAGCCTCCAATGAAGCCATGCTTTTAGCAATGTTTGGAGAAGGAATCCACCTTATAATTCACATGGACTCTTTTAAGATAAATGAGATATATGAGGTAAAGGGCTTTAATCACAAAATACAGGATCTGGAATATGATTTATTGTACAAGGGGGGGCAATGAGCTATTTTTTACTTACACTTCCCATATTCTTAGTTATAGCCTTTTTTAGTCACAATAGGGTGGATAAGGATAATCTAAAGAGCTTTTTGAAAAAGCATAAAAAAGAAATGGTGCTAGTTTTTTGTTTAACCCTATTAATCCTATTCACATATTTAATAAATAGAAAAATTGAATACCTATTTACCGCCTTTTGTGTTGGGCTTTTTCCAGCCTATATACCTTTTATGCTTTATGAGATATATGAGAGTGTTCAAAAACAAAAAGAGCAAAAAAATATTACAGGACTTTTAATGATTTTAACCAAGTGGAGTGCTGTAAAAAACGATGCAGTTTATTGTCTTCAAAAAGCCACAAAATCTCAGTTAGCCTCTCCCATAGCAGGCTATGTCTACGATATTTGTTTGCGCTTAGAAAGTGGTATGGGAGTAAGTGAGACCTTGAAAATGTCAGAAGAAAGAGTCTTGAGTGAAGAATTGAGATATGTCTTTCAAAACATTAGATATGCCTATGAAAAGGGAGGAAGTCTTTATAGTATTTTTAAAAACCTAGAAGGTCAGTTTTTCAAAATAGATGAAGAAACTTACAAAAGAAAAATATCCACTGCAAACGATATTTATTCTCTATATTCTTCTGTTGCCCTAGTTGTGGCCAGCTTTATTATCATAGTAATAAATAACCCTTATTCAAAAAACTATTATCTAAACAGTGAAAGGGGAATCTTTATACTAGGTTTATTTAGTTTACTCTTTTTTCTTGGAGTAATAATTATGGGAAGGATTATAAAAAGGTGACAAATGGCCATTAATCTTTTACTTCATAGCTTAAACTTAATATTTGGTTATCTAATAGCCCTAGCATATAACAAGACTCGTTTGTCTAATAGGATATCTTCCTATAGCCAAAGACAAAAGAATTTTTATGAAGAAATTCAAGGACTATATAGATCTTATGGAACAAGGCTTTTAAATAAGCTTAAAAAAGCTATTAAGAATCCAGTACTTGCTAGCACTTTTCTTTTAATCATAATTTGCTTGAGCTATCTTTTTAAGAGTTTTCTAAACTTTCTCTTGCTTTTTGCATTTTTAATCTTTTTAATATTTTTAGTCAAAAAAATTAATAAGAGTAAACTAGAAGATGTTTTTCAAAAAAATGCATATAGACTGTATCGATATTTGGTTTCTCAGATTAATGCTGGAGTAAAACCAAAAGAAGTTATAACAAACATGCACAAGGTTACTCAAGATAAAAAACTAGAAAAAGTCTTGGTTCAAGCATCTGCCCTTTATTCGGTTACCTTAAAAGGGGAAGACTATGCAGAAGTTATAAAAAGCAATATTAAAAGCTTAGATGCAATTAGATTTTGCATGATCCTAGAAGAGGATCTTCTTTATTCAGACAATGAAAACTTTTTAGAAAAGATGGAAGAAATGATGTTTAATAGGTACTTTTCATACTATCAAAAAAAGACTGATAAGGTTAAAAGAGATTGTTTTTTAGCAGTTTTAGTCTTTATGTTAATAGTTATGCTTATGGTTGCACTACCTTTGGTAAATGAATTATCCGAAGGATTAAAAAATATATTTTTATAGGAGGAAAAAAATGATAGTTAATCAAAAGGAAAACAAAAGAGGTTTTGGGGTATCCGAAATAATCGGGATTGGTACAGTTTTAGTAATTGCTGCAGCTATTGTAATACCTGGCTTAAAAGAAATATCTAAAGATATTATTGACAAAACCAAGGGTTGGGTTAGTGATGAGTTTGACACAATCTTTAATATGAGCCCCATAAATTAAGAAGATGGCTGAAAAGATTATTATTACAATTATAACAATAGTGCTTTTAATGGGACTTTTTGTGTCTGCAATAAACATATTAGGTTTAATCTCCAAGAATATGGACTTTTATGATACCTGTAGGGCCTATATGCATCTTGCAGAACAAAAATCTGGTTTAGCTAGTGTAGATGTAAATGACTTGAGAAATGATCTATTGGGTAAGGGCTTCAACCATGTTGAGGTTGAAGTACCTACCTCAGCCATGTATGGAAGTAGCTTCTATTTTACCGTAAAAGCCACTTATACAAACTCTGAATTGGACAATAACCTTTTACCGGTTAACAAAAGCTATATGATGAATTTTAAACAAAAGATTATTGCTAGAAGGATATATTCATATGAACCTTAAAAAAAAGGGAAATGCAAGTTTCCAAGTAATTTTATTTGTGTCACTTTTAATATATATCTTTATACCTCTTTTTATGGCTCTTGTACAAAACGGTATTGCTATTCACCAAAAAGATAGGATTGAACAAACCATTGAGATGTCTTTAATAGCTCTAATTGCAGAAAATGAGACTACAGATTTTTCTAAAAAGAATTTAACCATAAACAAAGATCCCGATGATTTAAAGATGGATTTATTCTATAGATTAAATGAGATTAATCCTCAAATGCTAAAGGTTGATCTTGAAGACATCTTCTTGGTCCTTGTTAGTAATAAAGCAACATGTTCTTGTGGTTTTGAAAATAGTCACTTTATGATTTATACAGACATACTTGCTAAGATTAATTTTTTAGGCAGTAAAAATGTATTAATACACAAGCACATGGAGTTTCCCATAAGTAATTAAAAAGAAGGAATTTTATGAAAAAATATAAATTTTACATTTTGGCAGTAATATCTGCCCTTATACTTAGCCTTATTCAGCTTCTTATTGGAGGAAGGTTAAAAAATGAGAATGAAGGACATATATATGTTCTAACTAAAGATATACAAAGAGGAGAACTTTTAAGAGATTCAGATTTTGAAAAGATTAGTATAAAGGGCTATAACTCAGATTTTCTATTAAAGGATGATTACATTAGTGCAATAAATCTATCCAAAGGAAGCATCTTGTCCAACTCTTTTTTCCAAAATGAATATCTAGATGATAAAGATAGAATAATATCTTTACATTTAGACAATTCAAGACTTCCCCTTAATGATATTAAGGTATTTGATAAGGTCTCTTTATTTATAATTCCCGATTCTAAAAAAATGGGAGATCTTGATTGGATTAAGCTAGAAAGATTACTAAAAGAAGAAAAAATCCCCTATAATCCAGAAAGAGATCTAGGCTTTGTTCTAGACAATTTAGTTATAAGGTCTTTACCTTTAGGGGATTATTTAGGTAAGGGAATTTCTTTAAAGGTACCAGCTTCTCAAGATATAATCATCTCTTTTTTGAAGGATAAAGCGTCAATGGAAATCATTTTTAAGGGAAATTAAGCTTATGGAAAGATAAAAACCTTTATGCTATACTTGTTACATACCAAGTACATGGAGGGAAAATATGAGCGCTTATTACGAGAACCTAAATAAGTCTGTTGAGTTTATTAAAGGAAGGATTTCAAAAAAGCCTTCAATAGCTATTGTATTAGGATCTGGTTTGGGTATGTTAACATCTCAAATAGAGGATAAAATTGAAATAAGCTATGATGAGATACCTCATTTTCCAGTTTCAACTGTAGAAGGTCATGAAGGCAAGTTGGTTTTTGGATACTTAAGCGGTAAGTATGTAGTATGTATGTCTGGTAGATTCCACTATTATGAAGGCTATGAAGCTGCTCAGATTCTAGTGGGTGTAAGGGTCTTTAAATTACTAGGTGTGGACAAGGTAATAATAACTAACGCTGCTGGAGGTGTTAACACTTCCTTTTCAGAAGGTGCCATTATGTTAATTAATGACCACATTGGCTTTATGGCCCCCTCTGCCCTAAGAGGACCCAACATTAAAGAGATGGGGGATAGGTTCTTTGACATGTCCACCGTCTATAACAAAGAAATCTTACAAATTGCAAGAGATGTTGCAAAATCAATAAATCTAAAAGTTGAAGAAGGTGTATATATGTTTTTTGCTGGACCAAACTATGAAACTCCAGCAGAAATTCGTGCTGCCAGAGTACTAGGAGCAGATGCTGTTGGTATGTCTACAGTTCCTGAGGTTGTAGCCTGTGCTCATGCAGGGCTAAAGGTCTTGGGCATTTCAGTTATAACAAACATGGCAGCAGGAGTTCTTGATGCACCTTTAAACCATGAGGATGTAATGAAGACTGCAAATGCTATTAGAGAACAATTTGTGGAATATATTAAGAAAATTATTAAGGAGCTCTAAGATGGATTATGAGATAAAGGATATATCTTTAAAAGAAATAGGAAAACAAAAAATTGAATGGGTTAAAAACTTTATGCCTGTTCTTTCTATGTTAGAAAAGAAATATATGAAAGACCAACCTTTTAAGGGTATTAAGGTTGCCATGGCCCTTCATTTGGAGGCAAAAACAGCCTACTTAGCTAAAGTTATAAAAAACCTAGGTGCAGATATTAGAGTAACCGGTAGCAACCCTCTTTCAACACAGGACGAAATAGCAGCTGCCCTAGTAGATGATGGCTTACCTGTCTTTGCATATACCGGAGTGGATAGTAAGACATATAAGAAACACTTACTTAAAGTCTTAGAGCATAAACCCCACATAATTATTGATGATGGTGCAGATTTAGCAACCACCCTATACAAAGAAAGACCAGATTTAATGGAAGATGTCTATGGTGGCTGTGAAGAGACTACAACTGGTGTAGTAAGAGTAAAGGCCATGGAAAGACAAGGAGTTTTAAAGTATCCTGTTTTTTCAATTAATGACGCAGACTGTAAGCATCTTTTTGATAATAGGTATGGAACTGGCCAATCTTCCTTAGAAGGAGTTATGAGAGCTACTAATTTAGCCTTATTTGGAAAGAATATAGTAGTGGCAGGATATGGCTGGTGTGGAAGGGGAATAGCTGAAAAAGGCAAGGGTTTTGGAGCTAACATTATAGTGACAGAGGTAGATAGTGTAAAAGCCCTAGAAGCATCCATGGATGGCTATAGAGTTATGCCGATGGAAGAGGCTGCTAAGATTGGTGATGTCTTTATTACAGCTACAGGAAATATTGATGTTATAACTAAAGAACACTTCTTGCTTATGAAAGATAATGCTGTTTTAGCAAATGCTGGACATTTTGATTGTGAGGTTTCTGTAGTAGATTTAGAAGAAATTGCCCTTCATAAACTAAATAAAAAAGCGGGAATTACAAGTTATGTATTAGGAAATAATAGGACCTTGAATCTTTTAGGAGAGGGACGATTGGTCAATTTAGCATGTTCAGATGGTCATGCTGCTGAAATTATGGATATGAGCTTTTCTCTTCAACTTCTTAGTGCACTTTATCTTTTGGAAAATCATAAAAAACTAGAAAACAGACTATACGATGTACCAAAAGAGATAGACCAACTGGTTGCTGACACTAAGCTTGAGGCCATGGGAATTGCCATAGATAGACTAACAAAAGAGCAGAAAAAATATCTTGAGAGCTGGGAGTAAAATGAAAAGTCAAATAAGAGATAGGATTATTCCCTTACCCAAGTCCATAAAGGCAAAGGGTGGGTATGAGTACTACAAGAACAGAATAATGATAATGCTAAAAACAGATTTGAATCCTCTTATTGAATCTGGTCTTTCTTTACTAGAAAGGTATACTGAGAAAAGATATATAAAGGCTGAATTTACAATTGAATTAGCTATCTTAAACAGAAATTATGTTGAAAAGGGCCTGAATAAATGTGAAAATTTAGACCAGGCTTACATAATTAAGCCGATTATAAAAAACAAGAAATATAGTGGAGTAAAACTTTTAGCCTACACAGACCTAGGCCTTTATTATGCTTGCACAAGCCTTTATCAACTCATATTACCTGTTTCTCCTAAAAAGGTTGAAATACCCCTTGTCACCATATATGATTGGCCCTCAATTGATTACAGGGGACTTAATCTTGGAAATTATGAAAAAAAATTAAGAGAAGCCTCTTTTTACAAACTAAATGCCATTGATCTAGACGCCTCTATACCAAATACCTCTATTTATGATAAGTGTAACCAAACTGGAATAAGGCCTTTTAAGACCTATTATGAATGGGAAGATCCTTTAAGCTTAATGGAAAAGGCAGCTAAAGATGATAAAAGTAAGGATCTTGTCTTTTGGATGCATGAAGATTGGACTGAAAGCCAATTGATGGAAAGGACCAATCAACTTATAAAGTCATATAATGAATTTTCAAAAGATAACAAGAGAATAAAGATAGGAATTGTAACTAATGAAAAAAGCAAGACCACCTTTGAAAAACTTTTTGGCCTAAATATCCCAAGTGGGTTTAGCATTTCCTATTGTGATAGAGAAAAAACCTACAGTACTGATGTAAAAGAATTAACAGATTCCAATTTTAAAAAAGCCGCTAAAAGAGAAATTACAAGAGGCATATATCCTATGATAGCCTTTGACCAAGAGGCCTTCTTCTTTTGGACAGCCCCTGAATTTATAAAGTTCAGATGTGCAGAGTTTGAAAGAATTGGTCTGCAAAAAGTAATGGGATATTTACCATATGCCTATGAATTATCAGACTTTAATATTACTGCCTTTGCTGAGTGGCTTTGGAATCCAAAGGGAAGAAATACAGTTGAATTTATTAAAGCCTATAGTCATAAGCATAAACTAGATTTCGATTTCTTAGAAAACTGTCTCTATTATCTAACCTATCCTTCTTGGTCTTTGCAAAGAAGTAATTTTGTGCAAATTGTATGTCAAGAAATGATTAACTTTAAAAAACTTGAAAAGATTAGTAAATTAGGACAAATGATTAAAGATGCAGCCAATGCTGCTAAATATGCAAGACACTTAAACCATGAAGATTTCTTAGTGGAAGCTCAAACCCTATACTTTTCCTATATGGCATATAAAGAAACCATGATTCTTCTTAATTTGACTACAGCAAAAAATTTACAAAAGAAGAAATATATTGAAAGCCTAGATAAATTAACTCTTTATTGCACTAATTTCCATGACCATCTAATGGAATGGTTAGATAAAAAGAAAGACCAACTAGGGGCATATGACCTTGTTGTTATTGAAACTGCAAAATCATTTTTAAGGCTTCCTGAATACTTTAAATTGGGAAGTAATACAAACACTAAGACAGTAAAGAGAGTAGAGAATAAAATAGAGAGTATTATTGAAGTCGAAGAAGAAAAAACAGAGTATAAGATAGAAGATAGTATAGTTATAGATGAAGAAACAGAACTAGAAGATGAACAAGAAGAGCTAAATGAGGTAGAAGAAACAGAAGAAGTTAAAGAACAGCTTGAGATAAAAGACGAAAAGGGTAAGAAAAAGGATAAGAAAGTAAAAAAGGGTAAGAAGAAGAAATAAAAAGAATCTAGAAAAGACTATTAGATTTGCTTTTGTTGACATGCTAAATTAATAGATGATATAATCTGTGCGAAATAGCGATTGAGAAGGAAGAGTAATATCGATTTTAATCTAAAGAGAGAGGGAAAAGGTGAGAGCCCTTGGTAAAATAGATATGAAAGCTAACCTTTGATGCTTTCTGTGAAAACAGAACGTTGCCTGCGTTATAGGGTTTGAGTGCTTTTTTAAAAAAAAGAATTTGGGTGGTACCGCGTGATTACTCTCGTCCCTTTGTGATGAGGGTTTTTTTATATTAAATTATAGTAGAGGATTAGAGATGGAAAAGTTATCATTAAATGTTTTAAGAGAAGAGTTTTTAAGGTTTTTTGAAAGTAAAGATCATTTAAGGCTGAAGAGTTTTTCTTTAGTACCAGAAGATGATCCTTCAATCTTGCTTGTAAACGCAGGAATGACTCCTATGAAAGCATATTTTACAGGAGCAAAGCAGCCTCCTTCTAAAAGAATAGCAACTTGTCAAAAGTGTATTAGAACTTTGGATATAGAAAGAGTGGGAATTACCACAAGACATGGAACCTTTTTTGAAATGCTAGGTAATTTTTCCTTTGGTGACTATTTTAAAAAAGAAGCTATTGAATGGTCTTGGGAGTTTTTAACAGACTGGCTAAATATTCCTAAAAATTCTCTATATGCCTCAGTATATTTTGAAGATGATGAAGCTTATGATATTTGGAAAAATATTATTGGGCTGGAAGAAGACCATATAGTAAAAATGGGTAAAGAAGATAATTTCTGGGAACATGGTACTGGACCTTGTGGCCCCAGCTCAGAAATATATTATGACCACGGAGAAGAAAAGGGCTGTGGTAGCCCAGACTGTAAGGTTGGTTGTGATTGCGATAGATTTGTTGAGGTTTGGAACAATGTATTTACTCAATTTGACAAACAAGAAGATGGCACTTATCTTCCTTTAGAGAATAAGAATATTGATACTGGAATGGGCTTAGAAAGACTAGCTTGTGTAATGCAAGGAGTAGATTCTTTATTTGAAGTGGATACCATTGTAGAGATATTGAATAAGGTGTGTTCTTTAACCAATACTAGATATAACCAAGATAAGAATAAGGATATATCTGTTAGAGTTATCACAGACCACATCAGAAGCGCCATAATGCTCATTTCTGATGGAGTTATACCTTCTAATGAGCAAAGAGGCTATGTTCTAAGAAGACTCTTAAGAAGAGCTTCACGTCATGGCAGGCTTCTAGGAAAAGACCAAGCATTTTTAACAGAATTAGTGGATGTAGTAATAGATAATGCAAAAGGAGCTTATCCAGAATTAGAAGAAAACAAAGACTATATATTTAAGGTAGTAGAAAGCGAAGAAGCCAAATTTATTATGACCCTAGATAGTGGAATGCTCTTATTAAATGAGTATTTAGATGAAGCAGAAGAAAAGAAATCTAATGTTCTAACAGGAGATCTCATTTTCAAACTTCATGATACTTATGGTTTTCCTTTTGACTTAACTAAAGAAATTGCTGAAGAAAGAGGCTTTGTTTTGGATAAAGAAGGCTTTGAAAAAAACATGAAGGCTCAAAAAGAGTTGGCTAGAAGTGCTCAAAAACAAACTGGAGATAATGCATGGCAAAGTGAAGGTGAAGAGTATTCCAAGTTGCCTAAAACTATTTTTGAAGGCTATGATAAAAATGAAATAGAAGCAAAAATCATAGGACTTACAAAAAGAGATGACTCAATTGAAATAGTTACTGACAGAACAGTCTTTTATGCTGAAGGCGGTGGACAAAAGGCTGACAGGGGAGTAATAAGTAAAGAAGGTGGCTCTGTTAAAATTGATGAATGTATAAATTTTGATGGTATATACATTCATAAAGGAAAGGTTATAGAAGGTGATTTTGACCTAGGTGATGTGGTTCTTTGTTCCATAGATAAAACAAAAAGAATGGCAACAAAAAGAAATCACACAGCTACCCACATGCTTCAATATGCCTTAATTAATACTTTAGGGACCCATGTGCATCAAGCTGGTTCATATGTAGATGAAGAAAGATTAAGATTTGACTTTACCCATTTTTCAGCTATGACAGATGAAGAGATAGACAAGGTCCAAACAATAGTAAATGATATGATTTTAAAGGATCTACCTGTTAAAAAAGAGATTATGAGTATGGAAGAAGCTAAACAGGCAGGAGCTATTGCTCTTTTTGGTGAAAAGTATAGTGAAAAGGTTAGGGTAGTATCTATTGTTCCATATAGCAAGGAATTGTGTGGCGGAACCCATTTAGACTCAACTGGCCAAACTGGAGTTTTCAAAATAGTAAGTGAAGGTGGAGTTGCTTCAGGTGTTAGAAGAATAGAAGCTCTAACAGGATACAGGGCTTATGAATACTATGAAGAAAAAGACAAGCTAGTAAATAGGGTTACAAGATTGCTTAAAACTCAAAATCTTAAAGATAGGATTAATGGTCTTTTAGATGAATTAAGAGAATTGAAAAAAGAAAATAAAGACCTTAAAAACAAGTTAACCTCAACTGATGTTAAGGATATTTTGTCAGAATATGAAGAGCTTAATGGTGTTAAGGTAATTAATGCAATTATAAAGGATGCTGGAATACCACAATTAAGAGAGTTGGCTGATAAAATGAAAGATAGGTATGAAGATGCTGTTGCTGTATTTGCTAGTGATGGTGAAAAACCTGCTCTTTTAATAGCAGCTAGCAAAGGAGCAGTAAAGAAGGGTATTCTTGCAAATGAGATAATTAAAGAAGCAGCTAGCTTAATTGGCGGTTCTGGAGGAGGACGTCCTGATATGGCTCAAGCTGGTGGAAAAGATTCAAAGAATGTGGATAAGGCCTTAGATAAGGCTATCCAACTAGTAAAGGAGGCTTTGAAAAATGACTGATTGTATTTTTTGTAAAATAGTAAAAGGTGATATACCTGCCAAACTTGTTTATGAAGATAAAGAGACCTTGGCCTTTGAGGACATTAATCCTCAAGCTCCTCATCATGTTTTGATTATTCCCAAAGAACATATTTTATCTTCTTTAGATGATGTAAATGAAGATAACAGCTACATCATAGGTAAAATGTTTCTAACCGCTAAAAAGGTAAGTGATAAGCTAGGGATTTCTGAAAGTGGAGTTAGGCTAATTAACAATTCTGGTAAAGATGCTCACCAAACAGTAAAACATATTCATATTCATCTTTTAGGTGGTAAGGATTTAGGTGAGAAGTTAGGCTAGCAGGTAAGGATGTTTTACAAGTTAAAAAAAGGCTAAAAAAAATGGGATATTCTCCCATTTTTAGTTTCTTGTTTAATATTACTTTTTCTTTCTCTTCCTTGCTGCTTCAGATTTTTTCTTCCTTTTGACACTGGGTTTTTCGTAGTGTTCTCTTTTTCTGACTTCAGCTAATACTCCAGCTTTTGCACATTGTCTTTTAAAACGTTTTAATGCACTTTCTAGAGTTTCATTTTCTTTAAGTCTTACTTCTGCCATGTTTTCACCACCCTTCTGTCATTAGGTCTAAATCCTTTTAGATTCTATAGGTTAAAAATGTTTTTGTCAACAAATACTTTGGTATTTTAGCTCTTTGTTATCTCTTTAGTCTGGGAATCATCTCCATCTTTTGCATAAAAGGCATTTATGCCTTTAAGTGCAATAATGAAGGCTAAAGCTAAGAACAGGAAGTCTACAAAGGCTAATCCAAAGCTAGATAAGCCTATCCAAAAGGTATATAAAATAGCTGGAAAAGATATAGCGTAAATGGACAATTGCATGGATATATTAAAATGTACAGCTTGTCTTCTAAATCTTCTCACAATATTTACTGTCAATGCAATCATTAGTGCATATAGGTAATAGTTGAAAATAGTAAATGCAAAAATGAATATGTATAAGGAAACAAAGGCTATGGTTTTACCATTGTCTAAAAAGTCAATTAAAAAATCTGAATCAAGGGCTACAGGACCGGTAGAAAAGGCTTCATAATTAACCGTATACCTTATATTTGGATTGGAAAGATAAATCTGGTCTATAGCAAGTACAATGACAGTATCATATTCTTCATACTGGGAAAAAGAGCCATTATACTCCCTATCAATTATTACCAAGGTACCCTTGTCTTGGGTTTCAACCAATATTGTTCCATCTAAAGCCTCTGATATTAGTTGGCCATCTTGTATTACAAAATGGGGAGTGTTTTCTTTAAATTGCTGAGTTATGTCATCTGCATAGGGATTTAAAGAAAGGACATAAAAGGTAGACAAGCCTGCTGATAAAAGTAAAGATATGAGAAGGCTAAAAAGAAAAGGTCTCAAAAAATTCTTTGATAAAAAGAATTTATATGAGTTTGTATCTGTAAAACTTTTAATAAATATCCAAAATAAGGATTTTTTCTTCTTCTCCATAGGCACCTCTTAAAATTGTTCCATCTCCTATTATACCTTTAAATGGTCAAAAAACCTACTGTATATTAAAATTCAATGTGCTAAAATGGTCCTATGAATGAATTTGTACTTAAATCTGAATATAAACCCACAGGGGATCAACCAGAGGCTATAGCAAAATTATCTGATGGTATAAAAAAAGGAATTAAAGACCAAACTCTTTTAGGAGTTACCGGCTCTGGTAAGACTTTTACCATGGCTAACATAATTCAAGAAGTCCAAAAACCTACTCTTGTTATTGCCCATAACAAGACCTTGGCAGCACAATTATGTTCTGAGTTTAAGGAGTTTTTCCCTGATAATGCTGTAGAATACTTTGTTTCCTATTATGACTACTTTCAACCAGAGGCATATATTCCCTCTACCGATACTTACATTGAAAAGGACCTAGCTATAAATGATGAAATAGACCAGTTACGCCATGCTGCTACGTCTGCCTTGTTAGAAAGAAAGGATGTTATCATTGTGGCATCAGTCTCTTGTATATATGGATTAGGGGATCCTGCAGACTATAAGGATTTGATGCTTTATGTAGGTCTTGGAATGATAAAAGATAGAGACGAGATTATTAGAAAATTGGTTGAGATTCAATATAGTCGAAATGAGATCGAACTTAAGAGAGGATCTTTTAGGGCTAAGGGAGATGTTTTAGAGGTAGCTCCTTCAAATGCCTCTGATACAGCATATAGAATTAGTTTTTTTGGAGATGAAATTGAAAGAATAACTCAATTTAATCCAATTACAGGTGAGCTTACAGGGCAAATTCAACACCTAGCAATATTCCCAGCCAGTCACTTTGTATCTAAAGAAGAAAAGCTAAATAGAGCCTTGGAAAATATTGAACTGGAATTAGAAAAGGAAGTTATAGCCTTTGAAGAGGCAGGGAAAATTGTTGAAGCCTACAGACTTAATCAAAGGACTAGGTATGATTTGGAAATGATAAGAAATATTGGATTTTGTGCTGGTATTGAAAACTATTCTAGACATATTGACGGAAGAGAGGCTGGAGAACCACCAGCCACCCTATTATCCTTTTTCCCAGATGACTACTTAATGTTTATAGATGAGTCTCATGTAACTATTCCTCAAATTGGAGGAATGCAAAGAGGAGACCATTCAAGAAAGACCAATTTAATTAATTATGGCTTTAGATTACCCTCTGCCTATGACAATAGACCTTTGACATTTGATGAATTTAGAGAAAGACAAAACCAGTGTATATATGTATCTGCAACTCCTGGTGATTATGAAGTGAATTTATCATCGCAGGTTGTGGAGCAAATTATTAGGCCTACTGGCTTGATTGACCCAACAATTGAGGTTAGACCTGTTAAAGGGCAGGTAGATGATTTGTTGGCTGAAATTAGAGAAACAGTAGAAAGAGGACACAGGGTCCTAGTAACAACACTAACAAAGAGAATGGCTGAAAAGTTAACCCAATACTATGAAAGCCTAGATGTTAAGGTTCAGTATCTCCACTCTGATGTTGAAACCTTGGAAAGAATTAAGATTTTAAAAGAGCTAAGAGATGGTACCTTTGATGTCTTAATAGGTATAAACCTTTTAAGAGAGGGAATTGATTTACCTGAGGTAGAGTTAGTAGCTATTCTAGATGCTGATAAAGAGGGCTTTTTAAGGAGCACCAGGTCCTTAATTCAAACAGCAGGTAGGGCAGCTAGAAATATTGATGGTAGGGTAATAATGTATGCTGATACAGTAACTGATAGTATGCAAAGGTCTATTGATGAAACTTTAAGAAGAAGAAGTATACAAGAAGAATACAATAAAGTTAACAATATTACTCCAACCAGCATTGTAAAAGAAATTAGAGATAATATCCACTTTAGGGTAGAGGACAAAAGTGCTAAGCGCTCTGTATATAATTTAGAAATTCCAGAAACCGAAGTGGAAATTATTAGGTTAATTGATTTATATGAAAGACAAATGAAAAGGTATGCAAAGCTTCAAGAGTATGAAAATGCAGCCCGTTACAGGGATATGGTAGTAGCCTTGAGGGAGACTTTAGCTAGAGATTTTTAAGCACTTGATGTTGAAAAAAGGCTAGCTTTGCAGTAGCATTGAATTGTAAATTGAAAAAGGGGGTAAGGGTAAAAACCCTATCTAAAATGAAAAAAGTACGAGTTGGATTATATGGTATAAACGGTCACCAAATTCACAACCAAATGGTGAACCACGAAAAAGCTCAGGTGGTTGCAATCTCAAATATAGATAAAGATAAATTGCCCCAGGCTTTAATAAATGATGATGTTAAATTCTATGACGATTTTTCTTCTTTAATTATGGACCCAGATCTTGATGTGGTATCCATTTGTGCCCCTAAGAGAGTGGATCAAAAGGATTTAACCATTCAAGCATTGAAGGCTAAAAAGCATGTATATAGCGAAAAGCCTGCTGCATATAGTGAAGAAGATTTAGATGAAATTTTAAGGGTTTCTAAAGAAACTGGGAGTTTGTTTCATGAAATGGCAGGCTCAGCTTTTGAAGAGCCTTTTTTAAGTATAAAGGATGTAATTACATCTGGCCGCATTGGAGAGGTTATACAGGTATTTGCTCAAAAATCTTATCCTTTCAAAACATCTGCTGGTAGACCCCAAGATGATGATACAGATGGTGGCCTCATAAGATGGATTGGTGTTCATGCTGTTCGATTTATTGAACATACAACAGGCTTAAAGATAAAAGATATTGATGCTGTTCAAACAAGATTTGGAAATCCAGTAAAAGATGGTAATCTGAAAATGGCAGCTAGTTTATCCTTTTCTTTGGATAATGGAGCAGTAGGTAGTATAGTAGCCAATTATTTAAATCAAAACACTTTTCCAACCTGGGGTAATGAGCACTTAAGAATTTGGGGAAGTAAGGGCTTTATTGAAACCACTGATGGGCTTTCTAAAACTAGGTTGGTTACAGCTGATTATGATGGTCCAGTGGAAA
This sequence comes from uncultured Clostridiaceae bacterium, assembly GCA_964563155.1. Classification (GTDB taxonomy): domain Bacteria; phylum Bacillota; class Clostridia; order DUPQ01; family DUPQ01; genus DUPQ01. The sequence continues at coordinate 68,856 of CAZLVL010000004.1, forward strand.
GTAAGTTTTCTAGTATAGATTACTTTGATTTTTTTATAGACGAGATTCTTTTTGGAAAAGCCTTTCCCATTAGTTTGGAAGATGAATTGCATCCTCTAAGAGTAGTAATAAGGGCCAATGAAAAGGCAAAAGAGGTAAAAATATGAAAATAGTTGTAGTTGGAATAGGTGGTTATGGAGAAAAGATTTTAGATGGACTTTTTCTTAATCCAGACAATATGGATTTTGAAATTACAGGATATATTGCTCCAAGACCTAAAAATAATGAGTACACCAAAAGATTAGAAGAGATGGGAGCAAAGGCTTACTTGTCTTTAGAGGATTTTTATGCAGAGAATAATGTGGACTTAGCTGTAATTACAAGTCCTATAGAATTTCACATTCCACAAACCATTATGAGTTTAGAAAGAAATATAGCAGTTATGTGTGAAAAGCCCATAGCTGGAACGGTTCAAGATGCCTACAAAATGATTGAGGCAGAGAAAAATTCTGATGCCTTTGTAGCCATAGGTTATCAATGGTCCTTTTCGAATGCTATTTTAGATTTAAAAAGAGATATCCTTTCTGGTATGTATGGAAAACCTAAAAGATTAAAAACTCTAGTTCTATGGCCAAGGACTCAAAGATACTTTACTAGAAACAACTGGGCTGGAAGAATTAAAAATGATCAAGGTTATTGGATTTTAGATTCAGTTGCTAACAATGCAACTGCCCATTACATTCATAATATGTTTTTTGTTTTGGGAGATAGTTTGAAAAGCTCAGCTCAACCTAAAACAATTCAAGCAAATATTTATAGGGCAAATGAAATAGAAAACTATGATACCTGTATAGCAAGGGTTGTTACAGAGTGTGATGTGGAAATGCTTTATTATGCCAGCCATTCAACCGTAAAAAGTCATGAGCCTTTTTTAGATTTTGAATTTGAAAATGGTAGAATTTATGCTGATTTTGATAAGGAAAAATGCATATATGGTCAAATTGGAGATAAAATTATTAAGTATGGTAATCCTTTTGAACATGAAATGAAAAAAATCTTTGATTGCATGAAAACAATAAAAGGGGAAGATGCTAATTTCTGTCCCATTAAGGCAGCCCTTCCTCAATTAAAAACCATAAATGCCATAAGTGAATTCTATAATATCCAAGATATACCCAAAGATAAGATAAAGACTATGCTGGTAGAGGATAACACTACTAATTTAGTTTATGTAGAAAATTTATATGAAGATATATTAAAGGCCTTTGAAGAAAACAGGCTTTTAGATGAAAGCGCCCAAGTAAAAGATATTAGTAAATACAAAAACTTTGATGGCGTAAAGTAGTTCAGTTCTTGTTTTAAAGTGGATAGTACTAGACAGACAAGAAGTAGAGACGAGAAAAGGAGTAGCGCAATGTACAAAGACCAAAATCACATTATGAAGTTTTTAAGAGACACCCTTGCTATGAGGTTTCTGGATTTTGAGGATGTATCAGGTATCTTCATAAGGGAAGTCACCGGGAAAATTGATCTAAATACCTTGAAAGACTATCCAATATCTCAAATGACCCCTTATGAGCCTGGTTCAATTTATGAGACAGAAAGTAATAAGTATCATATGTTTAAATTCAAATTAAGGGTTCCTGCAAAGTATGATAACAAGCCTTTTGTGCTAAAATGTATAACTGGTTTTGGGGTAGATTGGCATGATTACAAAAATCCTAACTTTTTACTTTTTGTAAACGGACAACCTCTACAAGCCTTTGATACAGCCCATAGAGAATGTATTATCACCAACAACGCTAAGGCCTATGAAGAATATGATTGTTTCTTGTTTAGCTTTGGTGGAATGCGAAAGGGCCCCCTACAACTTACCTTAAAAATGTCTACAATGGATCTAAAAACAGATAAGATATATTACGATGTCTTAAGTCCTTTTGAATCAATTGAATATATTGAAAGTGAAGCTATAAAAAGGGATACACAAAACTACCTGGTAAAGGCAATTAATATGGTTGACTTTAGACAACCATACTCCAAGGATTATTATGATAGCCTAGAAAAGGCTTCTGCATATTTAGAAGAAGAATACTATGGAAAGTATTGTGATGATGACACTTCTCAAGTAAATGTAGCAACAGTAGGACACACCCACATAGATGTAGCCTGGCTTTGGCCTCTAAAAGAAACAAGACAAAAGACTGTAAGGTCTTTTACATCTCAGCTTAAGAATATTGAAGACTATGAGCATTTTCATTTTTTAGCTAGTCAACCCCAACTATATAAGTTTATTGAGGAAGAATATCCAGACCTTCTAGACAGAATAAAGAAGGCTGTTGAAGATGGGAGATGGGAAGCAGAAGGTGCCATGTGGTTAGAGGCAGACTGTAACCTTATTAGTGGGGAGTCTTTAGTAAGACAAATCATGCATGGTAAAAAGTATTTTAAAGATAAGTTTAATGTAGATAGTAGGCTACTATTCTTACCAGATGTTTTTGGTTACAGTGCAGCTTTGCCTCAGGTTTTGAGAAAGTCTGGAGTAGACTACTTTACAACTTCAAAAATTTCTTGGAATGAGTTTAACACAGTGCCCTACAACACCTTTATGTGGGAAGGAATAGATGGGACTGAAGTATTTACTAACTTCATTGTTGGTGGTGCAGGTGTGGACAAGAATGGTAAACCTAGAGTTAACTATACTGCCCAAGTTACAGCAGAAAATGTTATGGGAACCTGGAATAACTATAGAGATAAGAGCCTTGCAAAAAAACCCCTTATGACCTTTGGCCTAGGAGATGGGGGAGGTGGCCCAAGCAGAGATAATCTAGAGCAATTAAAGAGGTTTTCTAAGGGTATAAAAGGTATGCCTAAGGTTACAAATGCTCCCATTATGGAATACTTTGACCAGCTATATAATGAGGTTAAGGATAATAAGAGACTGCCTAAATGGGTAGGAGAGCTCTATTTGGAATATCATAGAGGTACCTATACATCTATGGCAAAGAATAAGAAATTTAATAGACAATCAGAACAAATTTTAAGAGATGGAGAACTGTTTAATTCTTTAGCCGATAGATTTAAAATGCTTAGTTACGATAAAAAGAGATTTTTTGATTCTTGGGAGAAGGTTCTACTTCATCAATTCCACGACATTTTACCTGGTACTTCCATAAAAGAAGTTTATGATGATAGTGATAGAGACTATAAAACTGTCTTAAAAGATGCAAAATCTCTTTTACATGGGGCCTTGTCTGCCTTTACTAAAACAGTAAAAGGACAAGACTTATGTGTAGTCTTTAATCAGTTAGCCTTTAAACGAATTGATTTAGTAAAAATGGCAACAGACAAGGACTATACTTGCGTTTATGATCATAAAGGAGATATGATACCTGGCCAAATGGTAGAAGAAGACAATAGAAAGTACTTTATCTTTGAAGCTAGGCTTTGTGCAATGGGTTATACTGTCTTCAAACTATCAAAAGATTATTGTGCAAATAAAGATAAAGACTTTAAGGTTGACACTCATCTTTTAGAAAACTCTTACTTAAGAGTAAGTTTTGATGAGAATATGAATATTTCATCTCTTTATGATAAAAATGAAGATAGAGAAGTCCTACTTGAAGGTCAGGTAGGAAATAGATTAACAGCCTTTGAAGATAAGCCTTTGAGATGGCAGGCTTGGGATGTGGAAATTTACTACAATGACAAACCCTACCATATAGATAATGTGATCTCTGCAAAGGTTGTAGAAGATGGACCGGTAAGAAAGGCTATTAGAGTCGAAAGAGAATTTAGAAATAGCTCAATAGTCCAATATATTTATTTAGAAAAATCTTCTAAAAAGTTAGACTTCAAAACAAGAGTTGAGTGTAATGATGATGACCTTTTATTAAAAACAGCCTTCCCTGTGGATGTACATGCCAGTGAAGCAACTTATGAAATACAGTTTGGAAATGTGAAAAGGCCAACTCACTGGAATACCAGTTGGGATTATGCAAGATTTGAAGTTTGTGCCCATAAATGGGCTGATCTTTCAGAAGATAATTATGGGGTAAGCCTTTTAAATGATTGCAAATATGGTCATGATATAAAGGGCTCTGTAATGAGGCTAACCTTGCTTAAATCTGGAGTAGATCCCTTCCCAGAAGCTGACAGAGGTCTTCATAACTTTACCTACTCCATATATCCTCACAGTGGTGACTTTAAAAAAGCTCACACTGTGGATATGGCATATAAATTAAATCACAAGCCCTATGCCTACTATGTAGAAGAAGGCCAAGGAGATGTACAAGACTACAAGTCATATCTAGAATGTGTCAATGAAAATGTGGTTGTAGATACTGTTAAAAAATCCCTAGATGGGGGAGAGACTATAATAAGGGTCTATGAATGCTTTAACCGTAGGACTCAATGTGAAATTAAACTAAACTTCGATGTTTTTTCTATCAAAGAATGTGACCTAATGGAAAATGATATTCAAGACATGAAAATTGAAGATGGTCTTTTAAAGTTTACAATAATGCCTTATGAGATTAAGACCTTTAAGTTGTCTTAGATGAAAGAGTAGGGGACTAGAAAAAATAGGACAAATATAAAAATGATATAAATAAGGGGAGATTTCCCCTTATTTCTTTAATAAATTCTCAACTATATGGTCTACAATACCTTCATTGTTAGAGCATCCAATATAATCTGCAAAAGATTTTACATAGGAAGGTGCATTGTCTACTACTACTGATAGTCCTGCATATCTAATCATTTCGATGTCATTATATCCATCGCCAACAGCAATCATTTCTTTTGGGTCAATGTTTAGGTGCTCTCCTAGTACCCTTAGAGCTATGCCTTTGGAGTTATCACTAGAAAAAATCTCTAAAAAATCTGCTCTTGTTGTTAAAGCTGTAACACCTTGTGGTACATGACTTGCAACTTCATCTTTTATTTCTTCAATTCTTGATAATTCTTCTCTAAATACAAATTTAGTGGGGCCAATGTGACTATTCTTTAGATCTAAGTCTTTTAGATCTAAAGGAGTAATTCCAGTAATTTTTGCATAGTCAAAGGCATATTGATTAAAGTTATTTACATAGAGTTTTTGGTCATGCCACATACAGATAGTACAGTTATATCTATCATTTAATTCTATAACCTTTAGGGCATCAGAAATAGCCATTGTATTATTGAAAATGAGGGGACCCTCTTTACTTTTATAAACCATGGCTCCGTTGTTTGTAATTATTGGAGAGTTAAGCTTTAGATCATCATAAAAACTTAAAACTCCTAAAAGAGGTCTTCCTGTTGCTAATACAAATTCAATCTTATTTTTCTTTAAATATTCTACAGCTGCATATGTATTTTCTGGCATTAGACTATAATCATCTAAAAGGGTTCCATCCATATCTATTGCAAGTAACTTGTACAAATCATTTCTCCTTCATATATCAATATTGCTAAACAAGGACATTAATCCATTTTCTACTCCTATATCTTAAAATAGAAAGCGTTAACTTTGCAACTTCCTCAAGGCTGACCAAGGCTAAGCAATAGTATACAGGTAGCTGTAAAACTATAACAGAGAAAAAGGCCATAGGTACTCCAATGAGCCAGACAGATAAGGTTTCAATTAACATATTAAACTTTGTATCACCACCACCTCTTAAGATACCTACTATGAAAAGAAAGTTCATACACTTAATAGGTAAATAGGCACCAAGGGTGTAAATTGTTTTTAAGGTTAAGTCAGTTGATTCATCAGTAAAGTTTAAAAAGGGTAGCATTTTAGAGGCAAGCAAAACATATAGAAGGGTAATAGGTAAAGATAAAATAATTTGGTAGAATATAATCCGTTTTGAATAGTACCAGGCCTTTTCCACCTTCTTTTCACCTAAAAGGTTTCCAATTAATACACCAGCTCCTGCACCTAAGCCAATGAAGAGGGATATAAATATATCCATAGTGGTCAAAGAAATCTGAACAGCTGCAACTGAAGAAGAGCTTAATTTACCATAGGCTACAAAGTAGACAGAGGTACCAATGGCCCAAAGACCTTCTTGTAGGATAACTGGAAGGCTTCTAGTTAGAACTGAGCTAATCATATCTTTATTGAAATTAAAGTAGTCCTTAAATTTCGCCTTTAGAGGGTTATCTTTTCCTTTATATATAAATGAAAGTACAATAATAAGTTCTGCATACCTAGCTATAACTGTGGCAAGAGCTGCTCCTTTAATACCCATTGCAGGTAGGCCTAATTTTCCAAATATTAAGACATAATTAAAAAATCCATTTATGAAGACCGCAATAGCTGAGGTTAGCATAGGAATCTTTGTCATCCTTATACTTCTTAAATTTACCTGATAGACAATGGAAATAGCTGTTGGGATAAAGGAAAACACAGCTATTTTCAGGTAGTCTGCTCCCATTTGAACTATTTTCTCATCCTTCATAAAAATTCTAACAGTCTGACTTGGAAAGATAAATATTGTTATTGTGGTTAGTAATGCAAAAGAAGTGGCAAGTATCAGTCCTAAACCCACAAGAGAATGAATTTTATCATATTCCTTGTTCCCAAAGTATTGAGCTGAGAATATTCCAATACCACTAATTAAGCCAAATAGTAAAAGTGCAAATATGAAGTAGGACTTGTTGGCCATACTTACAGCACTAAGGGCATCTTCTGAAATGTTTGCAACCATAAAATTGTCTAAAAGGTTTACACCATTTCCTAAGAGATTTTGAATTGCTATGGGAAGTCCGACTGATATTAGAAGTTTTAATATTTTTTTGTTTTCTTTTTTATCCATAAAAGATATTATACATACTTTCTAGAGATAATATAGCACTATTTCATTTTATACTTTATTTATTCCTCTTTATTATTTTTTCTTTTCTTTTTTCTTTTACTTTTCTACTTTAATATATTTATTGCATCTTGATAGGAAGCCCAATTATATTCATGATATAATTGCTCCAAGAGAGGTGAAAATTATGAGCGGTATAATGATAAACTGGGATGATAGTGCATATTATGTTTTTATACATGGTGGTTATTTAGACAAGTCAGCTACAAAAGAAGAAGCTTATCAAAAAACTGTGGATGTAATACAGCAATATGCAAATACTGGAGTTACAGACTTTGTAATGTGTGTTAATGGAAGAGTTTCATCTTATCCTTCAAAGACCATAGAACATTATGGAGACTTGTATCATAGCAAGAAGCAAAATGGGATAGATATTGATTTTACTAATACTTGGATAAGTTCTTATCATAGGCTCTTTGAAGTGTATGGCTTGGATTTTTTCCAAATTTGGTTAGATGAACTAAAAAAGATAGGTGTAAAAAGGTGGCTTTCTGTAAGAATGAATGATGCTCATGAAACCTTATCAGATACATCAATTTTGGCACCACATTTCTTTTATGAAAACCCTCAATTTAGAAGGGTTCTTCATAGAAAACCAAGAGTTACCTTTGATTCAATTTTTGATTATTCTCATGCGGAAATAAGGAAGAGATACCTAGATTATATTGATGAAACCTTAGAAAGATATGATTCAGATGGCTTGGAGTTAGATTGGTTAAGAGAAATCTTTTGTTTTAAACCAGGGGAAGAATACAAGGGCCTAGAAATTATGACTAACTTTATGAGAGATGTTAAAAAGTTGGTAGAAAAGTATGAAAAAATTAGGGGTCACAAAATTGACATTTCAGTTAGAATGCCTGCAAGCATTGAAGTAGCCTTTAATTTGGGCTTTGATGTAATTAATTGGGCTAAAGAAGGCCTCATAAACCTAGTGGTTGTTTCTCCAAGATGGTCTACTACTGATACAGATTTACCTATTGAGTTGTGGAAGAGATTCTTAGAACCTTACAATGTTTTAGTTGCAGGTGGTATTGAGGTTATTTTAAGACAAAACAGGTCTAATGTAATGACCTTAAATAGCAGACCGACCATAGCTGCCAATGCAACAAATATATATAGTGCTGGTGCAGATAGATTCTATATGTTCAACTACATGTATGTTCCTAATTTCTTTTACACACCAGATGTAAATGATGATTTTAGAAGATTGTATAGTGAATATAATGAAATATTGAATGAATGTGGAAGTTTGGAAACTACCGCAAAAGCCACAAGACGCCACTTTATTACCTTTAGAGACCTTCTGCCTGATTGGAATAAAACTGAATACTTTGTACCTGCAGAATTAAAGTATGACAATGGTGCAACTACATTTTTCAGGATTAGAACCGGCAAAGTCCTTTCTGATTCTAAGGCTTATCTTGTTTTAGGTATGGAAAGTGATGATAACTCTAGAATTAATGACGACCAAATAGTTATATATGTAAATAGTGTAGAGCAAAGGGGCCTAAAACATTCAAAAGAAGAAGATCACTATATTAAAAATGATATTTATGTAATGGATATAAGGGACTCTAGTATTTTAAATGACACAAATGTTATAGAGATAGGGACTAGAGGTAGAAGAATTGTTGTTAAACACTTAGAGATAAGGATTGATAAGAAGGATGATTAATTTTAGTTTGCTACACCCAGCTTCACAGATTATTATGTTGATGGAAAGAATATATAAATATGGTATGACCACAACCAGTGGAGGAAATCTTTCAGTCTTAGATGATAATGGAGATGTCTGGATAACTCCATCTGGTGTGGACAAGGGTAATCTTAAATCCAATGACATAATGCGAATAAAACCAGATGGCACCCAGATTGGCATTCATAAGCCCTCTGTTGAGTTGCCCTTTCATATGGAAATTTACAAAAAAAGACCAGATGTAAAGGCTGTTATCCATGCCCATCCTCCAGCTAGTGTAGCTTTTTCTATTGTTAGAAAAATTCCAAATGTATATTTAGTTCCTAATATAAATAGGATTTGCGGAGAAGTTGGCATGGCAAAGTATGCTGTACCTGGAAGTAACGAATTAGGGGAAAATATTGCTAAGGCTTTTGAAGAAGGCTACGATACCCTAATGATGGAAAACCATGGTGTTATTGTGGTAGGTGCCAATCTCTTTGATGCCTTTATGAAATTTGAAACCATAGATATGTGTGCAAAACTGGAGATTCGTGCTAGACACCTAGGAGAGATAAGACCTTTATCTAAAAAGCACATAGACATTTCCTTAAAGAAAAAAGGGGAACCTATGGAGCAATTTCATCCTGCCGGCTATTCATCAGAAGAAAGGGCAGTTCGGGCAGAAATGTGTCAGTTAATTCATAGGTCCTATGATCAACAACTATTTACCAGTACTCAAGGAACTTTTTCAGTAAAACTAGACGATAACTCTTTTGTAATTACACCATATGGGATTGATAGAAAGTATATTACCCCTGAGGACTTGGTTAGAATAGATAATGGTAAGTATGCTGAAGCTGGCAAAAACCCTTCTAGGTCTGTCAGCCTTCATAAGTACATCTACAAGATGCATCCTCATATTAAGTCAATCATTATTTCTCATCCACCTAATATGATGGCTTTTGCTGTGACAAAAGAAAACTTTAATGCTCACACAATCCCTGAAAGCTATATCTTGCTTAGAGATGTACCCAAAATGCCATATGGCTCTAGTTTTTTACAGCCTGAAATGTTTGCAAATGTTTTTGATAAAAAAACACCGGTTGTTTTAGTAGAAAATGATTGTGTTATTGCAACCGGTGAGACTTTACTACAGGCTTTTGATAGATTGGAAGTTGCTGAATTTAGTGCTAAGGCTCTTATAGATTCATATGTATTGGGAGATGTGGTAGCTATTAGTCAAGATGAGATTAAAACCATTGAAAAGGTCTTTAATCTAGAATAGAGTTGGATAACATTATGTATAGAAAAGAAGATCTAGACATATTGGGGTTAAAAGAAGGATTTAATCGGAAGGATTTAGAATATGCCTATTCCATTATGCTAAAGAAGGCAAAATACGATCCTAGTTTTGATGTAGATAGGGTTAACCAAGCATACTCTAATCTATTAGACTTAAAAGAGTTACCAGAAATAAGTGAAGAAGAAAAGATAAAAAGGCAAAAGAGAATGAGGTTTACTGAAAATCGTATTTTCTATGTTGCAGGCCTTCTAGTTATTGTTATTGTCTTTTTTGTCAGCCTATCAGCCATAAAAAGAAAGAATATTGATTTGAGAATTTGTTTTGTTGGAGAGGTTTTTGTTGAAGACAGAGACGCTTTAAAAGAACTTATTAGACCTGATGTATCTTTAAACAAGACTAATATTGGCAATATTTATTTAACCATGGGAGGTGACGGAGAATTTTCATATAATTCTACCCAATCCTTAATCTTTTCTTTGTTAGCAGGAGATTTTGATTTACTCATTTGTGATTATGAAGCACTCAGTTTTTTAACAGCAGACATTAATGATTTTTTAATATTAGACCTATATGAATTCTTTGGAGACGCTAATGAAGAATTTAATAAAAAAGACTTTAACTACATTTCTTTTTATCAAATACCTTTTGCAATAAAGATGGATAAAAGCTATATAAATGAAGAGTACTTAAATACCTACAAGGATCTTTATCTTTGTGTACCTTTAAAGGTGAAAAATATAGAAAATGTTCTAGAAACCATATATCATTTGAGAGAGATTAATAATGATTAAATAAAGAAAAAAATATAAAGAAAATATAAATAATTGGGAGTAGTATATGTTTAGTAATGAAGCAAGAAAAAGATATCAAGCCTTTTGGGACAGGGATTCCTTTGAAAGATGTATTTTATACATTGCAACTAGAAGAGGATCTTCTAATATTATGGATGATGCCACAATAGAAGAAAGATGGACAGACATGGACAGAAGAGTTCAGCTGGCAATGGAAACTTACACAAATTTTGATTATTATGCTGAAGGATTTCCCTCATTTTTTGTAAACTTTGGTCCTGGAAGTATGGCCCCTTGTGTTGGAGGCAATTATGTATTTCATAGAAATACAGTATGGTTTGATACAGACCCCTTAATAAAGGACTGGAAGGATGTTCCTGAATTAGTATTTGATAAAGAAAGTTCCATGTGGAAACTTATGGCTACCTTAACAGAAAAAGCTGCAAAAGCATCAAATGGACTTTATTGTGCTTCTGTATCAGATATTGGTGGTTCTTTAGATATTTTAGCTTCATTAAGAGGAAGTGAAACCCTTTTATATGATTTAATGGATCATCCTGAAGAGGTATTAAAACTCCATGATCAGATTGATGTAATATGGAAGGAAATTTATAGTGAATTATATAAAATATTGAGAAAATATCAAAAAGGAGTTAGTACTTGGGTACCTTTATGGTGTGAAAAAAGCTATTACACCTTGCAGTGTGACTTTTGTGCCATGATATCTCCTGATATGTTTAAGACCTTTGTAAAGCCATATTTAGTATCACAAACTGAGTTTTTAGAGCATTCCATATATCATCTAGACGGACCTGATGCAGTTAAGCATTTGGATGATCTTTTGGATATACCTAGGTTAGATGGTATACAATGGAGTCCTGGAGATGGAAAACCACAAACTGAGGATGAATCTCATTTTGATATGTATAACAAAATTCTATCAGCTGGTAAAGGTTTAGTTTTAGTAGGGGTTCCCTTTAATTCTTTAGAAAATATTTTGAAAAACATCTCTACAAAAGGCCTTTACTTACAGATGAGAGTGGAAGATGAAAAACAAGCCAAGGAGGCAATTAAGATAGCACAAAGCTACGGCGTAAAGTAGAAGGAGGTATTTTATGACTTTTAAAATCGGTTTAATAACAGATTCTTTCAGAATTCCCCTTTATGATGCCATTGAAAAGGCAGCATCACTAGAGGTGGATGGGGTTCAAATCTATGCGACAGGTAAGGAATTGTCCACAGATATGTCAAGCTCTGAAATCCAAGCCATAAAAAAACACTTAAGAGACAGTGGTCTTGTCTTGTCAGCCCTTTGTGGTGATATTGGAGCATATGACAATAAAGAGGTGAATGTTGAAAGAGTAAAAGAAGCTAAAAGGATTGTGGACTTAGCTGTTCAGATGGAAACTTCCATTATTACAACCCATATTGGAGTCTTGTCTTCTGATAAACAAGATGAAAGCTACAAAACTATTTTTGAAGCCTGTTATGATATAGGTTCTTATGCTCAAAAAAGAGGTGCTAAGTTTGCAATTGAGACTGGTCCAGAAAGTGCTGAAATTCTTAGAGAGTTTTTAGATGACCTAGACTGTGAGGGAATAGCGGTTAATATGGACCCTGCCAATTTAACCATGGTGATTGGAGATGATGCTAGACAAGCTACCAAGATTTTAGCTCCCTACATCGTTCATACCCATGCAAAAGATGGAATTATGTTGAGTAAATATGCTGATGACCCCAGATATTCAGAGCTGGCTAAAAAACAAAAATGGTTAGAGTTACCTCTTGGACAAGGAGATGTGGAGTTTGTTTCATACTTAAAGACCTTAAAGGAAGTAGGATTTAGTGGATTTTTAACCATAGAAAGAGAAGTTGGAGACAATCCAATTAAAGACATTGGTCTAGCAGTAGATTTTCTAAGAAAGTTGATATAGGTAGATTTATGAAAATTGGTATTAGTTCTTATTCATATGAACAGATTGTTAGAAAAGGCCAAATAGATATTTTTGGCATAATTAAAAAGACAAAAGAGTATGGTTTTGATGCTATTGAGTTTTCAGGCTTACCTAAAGATGATTATGTTGAAAAAATGAAGCTAGCTAAGCAAGTAAAAGAAGCCTGTGAAGATGTAGGCTTAGTAATTGAAAATTATTCAACTGGAGCAGATTTGATTAAAGGTTCTGGGCAAGACTTAATAAAAGAAACTGATAGGATTAAAAAAGAGATTGATATAGCTGCCACACTGGGAGTTGACAAAATGCGCCATGATGCATCTTTTGGTTTTGGACCAGGAGAAAAAAATGCTAGACCCTTAGATTACTATGTGGAAAGAATTGCTAAAGGAGCTAGGATTTTAACCCAGTATGGTCAAGATTTAGGTATAAAGACTATGGTGGAAAATCATGGCAAGTATTGTCAGCATAGTAAGGATCTTTTAAAGATATATGAAGCGGTGGACCATGACAATTTTGGTATCCTAATAGATATCGGTAATTTTTTATGTGTTGACCAAGATCCAGTAGAGGGAGTTGCAGATTTAATACCCTATGCTTTTCATGTTCATGCTAAGGATTTTCATATGAAGTCTGGTAACAATATGCATCCTGGTTCAGGTTGGTTTTATACCCTTCATGGAAACTATTTAAGAGGTTCTATTATTGGTCATGGTGATGTAGATTTAAAAACCTCTATAAATGTCTTAAAAAGTGGAGGTTATAGAGGGACCTTGTCCATAGAATTTGAAGGTATTGAAGATGCCTTTTTAGCCATAGAAAACGGATATAGAAATCTTAAAGAGCTAGTAAAATAAAATTACATATATTGTATGGCATTAAATTTAATGTTAATAATCATAGTTTTAGTAAGTGAAAAAAACATATGATTATGTTAAAATGAATTCAAGAGGTAAACATGAAAATTATTTCCAATTTTGACATGCATTTATTCCGTGAAGGTAAGCATTGCCAAGCATACAGGATGTTTGGCGCGCATTTGAAAAAAGGTGGATGTCAGTTTAGTGTTTATGCACCTAATGCTAAGTCCATTTCGGTTGTAGGTGATTTTAACCATTGGACTGCCCATGAAAATGAAATGGAGAAGGATACCGAGGGTATCTTTTCTGTTTTTATTCCCCATGTAAAACAATGGGATAAATACAAGTATAGAATTATCGGAAAAGATGACAGGGTTATGTACAAGGCTGATCCTTATGCTTTTTATGCTGAGCACATGCCAGGTACTGCATCTAAGGTGGTTGAAACAGATAATTATGTTTGGAATGACCAAGAATGGATAGAAAACAGGGGAGAAACTCCTCTTTACGATAAACCAGTAAATATTTATGAAATGCATATGGGTTCTTGGAAGAGAAATCCTGACAATAGCTTTTATACCTATGAGCAATATGTAGAAGAGCTAATACCCTATGTGAAAAACATGGGCTATACCCACATAGAGCTGATGCCCATTATGGAATATCCCTTTGATATGTCTTGGGGTTATCAGTGTTTAGGCTATTTTGCAGCTAATAGTAGGTATGGTTCACCAGACCAGTTAAAATACTTTATTGATAAATGTCATCAAGAAAACATTGGAGTTATTTTAGATTGGGTACCTGCTCATTTTCCTAAAGATGAACATGGCTTAGCCCAGTTTGATGGAACTTGTTTGTATGAGTACTGCGACCCTCAAAAGGCTACCCATGACCAGTGGGGAACCTTGGTCTTTGATTATGGGAAAAATGAAGTTTGTAGCTTTTTATTATCTTCAGCTTCTTTTTGGTTAAGAGAATTTCACTTTGATGGCCTTAGGGTAGATGCTGTTTCTTCTATGCTATATTTAGATTATGGCAGAGAAGAAGGACAATGGACTCCCAATGTAAAAGGCGGTAGAGAAAACTTAGAAGCGGTTAGGTTTTTAAGGATCTTGTCTGAATGTCTTTTTAGGGACTTTCCCAATGTTATCTTAGCTGCAGAAGAATCTACTGCTTGGCCCAGTGTTACATCTCCTGTTTGGTCCGGAGGTTTGGGCTTTAACTTTAAATGGAATATGGGTTGGATGAATGACACCCTTTCATATATGTCAAAAGATCCTCTTTTTAGAAAGCATGACCATCATAAACTTACCTTTTCTATGGTTTATGCTTTTTCTGAAAACTATATTCTACCTTTATCCCATGACGAGGTTGTCCATGGTAAAAAGTCCTTATTAGATAAGATGCCTGGAAGCTACGAAGATAAGTTTAACAACTACAAGATATATTTAGCCTACTACATGTCTCATCCAGGGAAAAAATTAATGTTTATGGGTGGTGAATTTGCCCACTTTATTGAATGGCAATACCATACAGGATTGGATTGGTTTTTATTGGACTATGAATCTCATAGAAAGTTTCAATCTTATGTTCAGGACTTAAATCGCTTTTACAAACGACATAAGGCTTTTTATGAGCAAGAAAGAGATTGGACCGGTTTTAAGTGGATTAATCCCAATGCAGATAAAGAGAGCATTTTATCCTACATTAGAAGGGATAAGAAGGGGAAAAATGATGTTTTAGTACTAATTAACTTTACCCCAGTGGATAGGGATAATTACAGGGTAGGAGTGCCCTACAAGGGAAGGTATAGGATTTTATTGAATTCATCTGATGAAAAATATTCTACTTATGAAAGACCCATAAACCAGGTATTTGATACACAAGACATTGAACATGATGGATTTAAACACAGCATTCTTGTTGATTTAAAAGGACTTACCGCTTTATATATAAAAAAGTATTAGGAGGTTTGTATGCAAAAAAAAGAACTTATTGCACTTATTTTAGCTGGAGGCCAAGGCAGTAGGCTGGGAGCTTTAACCAAAAGTGTAGCAAAGCCTGCAGTTAACTTTGGTGGAAAGTATAGGATTATAGATTTTCCCTTAAGTAACTGTACCAACTCCAACATTGATATCGTGGGTGTTTTAACCCAATACCAACCTTTGGAGTTAAACTCCTATATTGGTAGTGGTCAGCCTTGGGATTTGGACAGAAGCTTTGGAGGAGTATATTTACTGCCCCCATATATGAAGGCAGAAGAAGGAACCTGGTATAAAGGGACTGCCAATGCCATTTATCAGAATATTAATTTTATTCAGATGTTTAACCCTAAAAATGTTCTTATTTTATCTGGTGACCATATTTACAAGATGAATTATGCAAAAATGTTGGAATTTCATAAGAAGAATGATGCAGATGCTACCATCTCTTGTATAAGGGTACCTTGGGAAGAGGCCAGCAGATTTGGAATAATGGAAACAGATGAGGATATGCGGATTAAAGAGTTTTATGAAAAGCCTGCAAATCCAGTTAGTGATATGGCATCTATGGGAATATATATTTTCAAATGGGAAGTTTTAAAAAAATATCTTACCAATGATGAAAAGGACCCAGATTCATCCAATGATTTTGGAAAAAACATTATACCCAAAATGCTTCATGACAAACAAAAAATGTTTGCCTATAAGTTTTCTGGCTATTGGAAGGATGTAGGAACAGTCTTTTCTTTATGGGAAGCTAATATGGAGCTTTTAGGTACAAAGCCCTTAATGAATCTTTTTGATAAAAGCTGGAGGATCTATTCTAAAAATCCAATACAGCCGCCTCATTATGCCTCAAGTGAATCAGAAATTGTAAACAGTATGATTACAGAAGGAAGTGTAGTGTTTGGAAAGGTGGAAAACTCAATCATTTCAAGTGGGGTTAAAATAGGTAAGAATACCCATGTGGAAAACTCAGTAATTTTCCCTGGTGCAATAATAGGTGATAATTGTCTTGTAAAAAAGGCTATAATAGGAGAAAGAACCATTATTGAGGATGATTGCAAGGTTGGAGTGGATGATTTTGTGGATAACCAGGCAGTTTCAAAAATGTGTTCAGACGATATAGTGTTAATTGGTTCAGATCAAGTGATTAAAGCAAAAAGCAGTATAGCAAAAAATGTAATGGTGGAGTAAAAATATGAAAGATACATTAGGAATAATATTTGAAGAAGGCACAGATGCAGGTTTAGGAACTCTGACTTCAAAAAGATCCTTAGCAGCAGTTCCCATTGCATCTAGATATAGAATTATTGATTTTATTCTCTCTTCCATGGTTAATTCAGGAATAACAAATGTGGGAATAATAACCCAGAAAAATTATAAATCTTTAATGGACCATTTAGGAGCAGGAAAGGAATGGGATCTAAATAGAAAAATTGGTGGACTACTTTTAATTCCACCATTTTCCTACAGTGAAGGATTAACAAGTGAAAAAGGCGAACTGTCAGAACTGGCTGGAGCCTTAGACTTTTTGGAAAAGTCACCCCAGAAGTATGTTCTTTTGTCCAAAAGCCATTTAATAGGTAACTTAAACTTTAATGATGCTTTTGAAGAGCATAAAAACTCAAATGCCCTTATAACTATTCTTTATCAAAAACTTGAGCCAAAAAGTGAAATAAGTGGATTAAAGAACAGATTTTTTATAGATACAGATGAGAGTGAAAGAATTAAAGAAATAAAGGCCTACTCTTCTACCAATGAGAGTAACAAGATATCCTTGGATATATATATTATAAACAAGGAATACCTTATCTATCTCATAAGAGATGGTCTAGCCTCCCTAGAAAGGGGAATGTTTGCTGAGGTCATATCTAGAAGGTTAAATCATATAAGAGTAAAGGGTTATGAAGCCAAGGATATTGTGGCTAGAATAGATTCAATTAAAACCTACTATCAAGCTAATATGATGTTATTAGAAAAAGATATTAGGGAAAAACTCTTTTTTAACCCAGGTCTCATTTTTACTAAAGTAAAAGACGAGGCTCCTTCTAAGTATTTAGAGTCAGCAGTAGTTAAAAACTCCTTAATTGCAGATGGTTGCATAATTAATGGATATGTAGAAAACAGTATCATATTTAGAGGAGTTAGAATAGAAAAAGGAGCAGTAATTAAAAATTCCATAATAATGCAAGATGCAGAGATTAGAGAAAATGGAATTTTGGAACATGTAATACTAGACAAGGAAGTAATAATCAGACATGACATAAGGCTAACCGGCCAAGAGTCATATTTAGTGTTAATTAACAAAGGAGCGATTGTATGAGGAAAATACTATATGTAGCAACAGAAGGAACCCCTTTTGTTAAAGCGGGAGGTCTGGCAGATGTCATAGGGGCCTTACCCTATGCAGTTGCTAAAGAGGGCTTTGAAACAGCTATTATTTTGCCCTACTACAAGACCATAAGAGATAAGTGGAAATATGAAGTTAAGTATATAACAAGCACAGTGGTATCAGTAGGCTGGAGAAAGCAATATGCAGGTATAATGAGCCTAGAGTACAAGGGAATAACAGTCTATTTTATAGACAATGAATTCTATTTTGGAAGTGAAAGAATATATGGATATGGCAATAATGAGGCAGAAAGAATTGCTTTTTTCAATAGGGCTGTATTAGAGTCATTGAAGGTTTTAAATCTAAACTTTGATATCTTACACCTTAATGATTGGCAAACATCCATGATAGCTCTTTTATTAAGAGATCAATACGCCTATAAGCCTGAACATAATGGCTTTTATGATTCCATCAAGACAGTCTTTACCATTCATAATTTGAAATATCAAGGAATTTTTGATTCATCTGTTTTGCCAGATTTGTTTGGTTTATCAATGGATTATGCTGTAATGGAAAAGATTGAGTTTTATGGTAGGGTAAACTTTATGAAAGCGGGATTGATTTATGCTGATAAGATTACCACTGTAAGTAATACCTATAAGGATGAGATTTGTAATCCATTCTTTGGAGAAAACCTAGATGGTGTTCTTAATGTGAGAAAAGATGACCTTTATGGCATAATAAATGGTTTAGATGACCAAGAATATGACCCAAAATCTGATTCAAATATATATGTTAACTTTGGAACCAGAAGTTTAGCTAAAAAGACAGAAAATAAGGTCATGCTTCAAAGAAATCTAGGCTTGGAGGTTAATGAGGATGCTCCTATGGTGTCCATGATAACCCGTTTAGACGCAATAAAGGGTCTAGACCTAATATCCCATGTATTTGACGACTTAATGGCCTTTAACATTCAGTTTGTTATATTGGGAACTGGTGATGAGAAATATGAAAATTTCTTTAGCGAAATGCAGAGTAAATATCCTGGAAGGGTAGCAGCTCTTATAAAATTCGATGAAGAAACAGCTAGAAAGATATATGCAGCCTCTGATATATTCCTAATGCCTTCTTTATCTGAGCCTTGTGGAATAAGTCAACTAATTGCTATGAGATATGGAACCATTCCTGTAGTAAGAGCTGTAGGGGGATTAAGGGATACAGTTATTCAATATGAGCCACAAAAAAATGTGGGAACTGGATATCTATTCCAAAACTATAATGCCCATGAAATGGCCCATACCATATATTTAGCGACCCAAACCTTTAAAGACAAGGAAAACTGGAACAAGATTGTTAGAAGAGCTATGGGCACAAGTTTTTCTTGGGAGAAGGCTGCAAAAAGATATATTGAAGTTTATGAAAGGATATTGAACTAAATGAAATTTGGAATTTATTACGCTTTCTGGGAAAAACAATGGGGAGCAGATTATTCTTTGTATGCTAAAAAAGCTGCAAATTTAGGTTTTGATATTTTAGAGATTTCTTGTGCTTCCTTACCTGATATGAGAGATGGAGATATAAGGAGTCTTAAGGCTGCAGCCAATAGCTACGGTATTAAATTGACAGCAGGTTATGGACCTAAGGCCAGTGAAAACATTGCATCTGCTGATAAGTCCATAGTGGACAATGCCATAAGGTTCTGGGACAAGGTTTTTAAGGTTCTATATAAATTGGATATTGACACGGTTGGTGGCGGTCTTTACTACTACTGGCCTGTAGACTTTTCTCTTCCTGTAGACAAAAAAGGAGACTGGGAAAGGGCTGTAAATGGTGTCAAGATCTTGGCTGATATGGCCATAGATTATGGAATAAATCTTTGTATGGAAGCCTTAAATAGGCATGAAGGATTTTTAATTAATACAGCAGATGAATGTATTGAATTTGTAAAAGAGACAGAAAGAAAGAATGTTAAAGTTATGTTGGATACCTACCATATGAATATGGAAGAAGATAGTATTGAAGATGCTATTTTAAATTCCAAGGGCTATTTAGGTCACTTTCATGTGGGAGAAAACAATAGACGCCTTCCTGGTCAAGGAAAACTAATTGATTGGGATTTGATTGCAAAATCTCTAAAAGCTATTGATTACAAGGGAGCAGTTGTAATGGAGCCCTTTATTTTAATGGGTGGCAAGGTTGGAAGCGATATTAAGGTATGGAGAGATTTATCCAACAATGCAAGTGAAGAAATGATGGACCAACAGGCAAAAGAATCTGTCAGGTTTTTAAGAGAGGTTTTTATCAAATAGAGAGTTTGTCTTTTTTTATAAAAAATGTATAATAATGGAAAAATAGGAGTATGTGTACTTGAAAAAATCATACAGTAGTGAAAATTTGGTCGTAAATAGAATAAAAGATACTTTAAGCAGAAACTTTGGTGTATCCATACAGACTGCTAGCAAGAAGCAATTATATAAAGCATTAGCCATAACAGTAAGAGAAAAGATAATGGATAAATGGTCTAAAGCCAATGGAAATCCACAAGATAAGCAACTATATTACTTGTCAATTGAGTTTCTAATGGGAAGGGCCTTGTCTAATAATATTTTAAATATAGGTCTTGGTGATGAGTATAGACAGGCCTGTGAACAATTAGGTTTGGACTTTGATGAAATAGCCTCGTCAGAACCAGATGCAGGTTTAGGAAATGGAGGCTTAGGTCGTTTGGCAGCTTGTTTTATTGACTCTTTGGCCACCTTGGATTTACCTGCGCAAGGTTGTGGTATTCGTTATGAATATGGACTTTTTAGACAAAAAATTATTGATGGCTCTCAGGTTGAGTATCCTGATACCTGGCTAGAAGATGGTAATGTCTGGGAAGTAGAAAGACCTGAAGAGAAGGTTGAAGTTCACTTTGGTGGTCATATAACCGAGTCATGGGAAGGAAATAAGCTGAGATTTGTACATAGTGACTATACTACAGTTATTGCTGTACCCTATGATATGCCCATTGTTGGCTATGAAAATGATAGGGTCAATTCTTTAAGACTGTGGAAGGCTCTTTCTCCCACAAGATTGGATATGACCAGCTTTAATAGGGGAGAATATCTAAAGGCGGTGGAAGAAAAAGAGATGGCAGAGGTTCTTTCTCACATTCTTTATCCAGAAGATCGCCATTATGAAGGAAAATCCCTAAGATTAAAACAACAGTATTTCTTTGTATCTGCCACCATTCAAACAATTGTTAGAAGATTTGATAAGCTGAATCTGCCCATAGAAGAATTGCCTAACAAGGCCACTATACATATAAATGATACCCATCCAGCCCTAGCTATTCCTGAATTAATGAGAATACTAATGGATGAAAAAGGTTTGGATTGGGATAGTTCTTGGAATATTACAAAAAGAATGTTCGCTTATACCAACCACACTATAATGGTGGAAGCCTTAGAAAAATGGCCTGAAGATTTAATAAAGCAAATAATGCCTAGAGTTTACAGCATAACCAAGGAAATTAATGAAAGATTTTGTAAGATGATCTTTGATGATTTTCCTGAAAAAAGAAATGACATATCCAAAATGGCCATTATTTCATATGGTCAAATTGCAATGGCCCCTCTTTGTATTGCTGGGTCATACTCTGTAAATGGTGTTTCCATGCTCCATTCAGCCATTTTGAAAAATGAGACTTTTTCAGACTACAACTATATTTTTAAGGACAAGTTTACCAATGTTACCAACGGTGTAACTCATAGAAGATGGCTAATGTTGTCCAATCCTCAATTAACTCAACTTATCTCTTCTAAAATAGGAGAAGATTGGATAAGAGAACCTATGAAGTTGAAGGAGTTAGAGAAATTTGCCAAGGATAAAAAGTTCTTAAAAGAAATTGAAAAAGTAAAGTTGAATAATAAAAAGGTCTTAGCTAAATACATTCTAGAAAACAATGGAATTGAAATAGATCCTGAGTCTGTCTTTGATGTCCATGTAAAAAGATTGCATGAATACAAGAGACAGCTTCTTAATATTTTAAGAATAATCTACAACTATATTAGTATTTTAGATAATCCAGAAAAATACAAGGATGCTCGTCCTTTAACCTATATTTTTGGAGCTAAAGCAGCACCAGGATACAACAGGGCAAAGGTAATTATAAAGTTGATAAATGATGTTGCCCATAAGATTAACAATGACCCCAGGGTAATGGATAAGTTAAAAGTGGTCTTCTTGGAAAATTATTCTGTTTCTTTAGCCCAAATTATTTTTCCTGCCAGTGATATTTCTCAGCAGATCTCTACTGCTTCCAAAGAAGCTAGTGGGACTGGCAATATGAAATTTATGTTAAATGGAGCATTGACCTTGGGTACAATGGATGGTGCCAATGTGGAAATCTTTGAAAGTGTTGGTAAAGATAATATATTCATATTTGGTTATTCTTCTGAAGAGGTTCATGAAATTTATAGGACAGGTAATTATAATCCTCATGAATTTGTAGAAAAAGACCCTGTTTTGAAAAGAGCCCTAGATATGCTAATTGATGGCAGCATTAATAGTGAGAGAATCAATCTGTATAGAGAGATATATGATTCACTGGTAGGCTGCTTAATAAATGAAAAATGCGATACTTACTTACTTATGGGAGATTTTGAATCCTATAAAAATACTCATCAAAAAATGATGGACCTTTATGAAGATAGAGATGCTTGGAATGAAAAAGCAGTTATAAATATTGCTAATGGTGGCAGATTTTCTTCTGATAATAGTATTGCAAATTACAACAAATATATTTGGAAACTTAAATAATGTTAGAAATTTTTTACAATAGTCAGGATTTAAAATACAAATCTCCTTTTGGTGCCCTAAAAAGCTCTAGTTTAGCAAATTTTCGCTTAGATGTGGAATGTGATGTGGATGTTAAGGCTTTTATGAGCTTTAATAAGCAATTGATAGAAATGAAAAGAGCAAGTCTTGATGGTCATTTTTATACCTTTGAATACACCTATAACGTTCCCCAAGAACCAGGCCTTGTTTACTATCATTTTGTAATAGAAACCCCTTATCATAGGGTTTTTTATGGAAACAATTCTGACAGACTCCAAGCCATTGGCAAAAAGTATGATATTTCACCCATAGATTACCAGATAACCGTTTATGATGATTTTACTGTGCCTAAATGGGCAAAAGGTAAGATTATGTATCAAATCTTTCCAGACCGATTTTACAAAGAAGAAATACTAAAAAGCCCCTTTTGGGATAGATATTTTCATGAGAACTGGGATGATCTTCCCTTTATAGAAGGAGACTTTCCCAGTAAAACCATGGAAAATTCAGATTTTTTTGGTGGAAACTTAAGAGGAATTATAAATAAGCTAGACTACATACAAGGTCTAGGTGTGGGCATTATTTATCTAAACCCAATTTATAGAGCCTATTCGAATCACAGATATGATTTAGCAGATTATATGAGTATTGATGATAGCTTAGGCACAAAGGATGATTTAAAGGAGCTTTGTGACAAGGCTAAAAAAAGGGGAATCCATATTATCTTGGATATGGTTTTTTCCCATACAGGAAGCGATAGTATTTATTTCAACAAAAAAAATACCTTTGAAAGCCTAGGAGCATATAAGCATAAAGACTCTCCCTATAGGTCTTGGTATACCTTTTTGCCTCATGGGAAATATGAATCCTGGTGGGGAATAGATACTTTACCCAATGTAGATGAGACTAATCCCACTTTTATAAAACATATTCTAGATTCATTAGAGATGTGGATGGATCTAGGTGTAAAAGGCTTTCGCTTGGATGTTGCTGATGAATTACCAGATGATTTGATAAAGGCAATTAGAAGGAAGATAAAGGATATTGACCCTGAATCAATCTTAATTGGTGAAGTATGGGAAGATGCCAGCAATAAAGAGAGCTATGGAGTAAAAAGAGAGTATCTTTTTGGTTATGAATTAGATTCAGTAATGAATTATCCCTTTAGAAAAGTCCTCATAGACTACAGCCTTGGACATATTGACGGAAAAACCTTTTGTAGGCAAATAATGATAATTAAAGAAAATTATCCTAAAGAAGTCTTTGAGGTTCTAATGAATATGCTAGGAACCCATGATGTATCTAGAATACTAACTCTTTTAGGTGGTCAGTGGAAACTAGAAGGCTATCCTCGTAAAAAACAAGGGAAAGTAAAACTAAACAAAGAGGAATATGAGAAGGCCTTAAAGAGGCTAGACTTCATTTTGAATCTTCTAGTATTATTGCCTGGAATTGTTAGTATCTATTATGGAGATGAAGCAGGACTAGAGGGACTTAAAGACCCTTTTAATAGAAAGACCTTTCCTTGGGATAAGATAAATGAAGAGGTAATGGAGATATATAAAAAGGCTTTAGAAAAAAGATCAAATAGTGAGCTTTTGAAATATGGAGATTTTTGCATTTTTGAAAAAGATCAGCTAGTTTTTATAGAAAGATATTACATGAATGAAAGCATAACTTATTCTTTTGATAATAATAAAATTCAATACAAAGAGATTTAATAAGCTCTTTTTAACTATTAAGGTTTATCTATACTTTCTTAAGCTTATTTGATTGACTTGAAATATTAATTGTTATATATTTAGCGAGATAGCAAGTTGGAGGTGTGTAATGGCAGAAGCTATTAATCAGGCAGTTACAGGATTTATAGTTGTAGTATTAGGAATGTTTCTACTAACTGGAATTATCATATTATTTTCCAAAATAATGGCAAATAATAATAAGAAAGATAAGAAAAAAGATGTTCAAGTTGTAGAAGTTGAAAAAGAAAATAAAGTCTTAGCAGAAATCCAAATCGAAAGTGATGAAGAAGAGATTGTTGCTGCTATATTGGCTTCGGTTTACGCTTATATCGAACAAGAAGATTTAAAAGATACCTATAAGATATCTGTAAAACCCTTGGTTCGTACAGGTTGGAATAATACTTGGAATCAAGTAGGTTTCAAAAAAGCAAGAGTTGAAAAGGTTTAGGGGTAGGTGTATTAATGTTAATTGAAATTTTAAAAGATTTAGTAAATGAATCAGGATTTTCCAATGTAACATGGCAACAAGGCATTTTAATTGTAGTTTCCTTGGTTTTGCTGTACTTAGGAATAGTTAAGAAGTTTGAACCCTTGCTCTTGGTTCCCATCGCTTTTGGTATGTTAGCAACAAATCTACCTGGATCCAATGTCTATCATCCTGAATTGTGGTCAAATATGGATAAGGTAGATTATGTAAGAGTTCTACAAGAAGGTGGTCTACTTGACTTACTATATATTGGGATTAAATCTGGTCTTTTCCCACCATTAATATTTATGGGAATTGGTGCTATGACTGACTTTGGACCTCTTATTGCAAATCCAAAGAGTTTTTTATTGGGAGCTTCTGCACAACTTGGAATATTTTCTGCATTCTTTTTAGCCGCGATTTTAGGCTTTACAGGTGCTGAAGCTGGAGCAATTGGTATTATTGGAGGAGCTGACGGTCCAACTGCGATTTTTACTGCTTCAATATTAGCTCCGCATCTGCTAGGTGCAATAGCGGTTGCAGCTTATTCATACATGGCCTTAGTGCCAGTCATACAACCACCATTTATGAAACTTCTTACTACAAAGGCTGAAAGAAGTATCGTAATGGAACAATTGCGTCCTGTTTCAAAAACAGAAAAAGTAATTTTCCCCATTCTAGTTACATTAGTAGTTGCCTTTTTAATTCCTAGTGCAACAGTTCTTGTAGCTTCATTAATGGTAGGTAATCTGCTCAGTGAAAGTGGAGTTACTGAAAGACTTTCTAAAACCTTACAAAATGAATTTATCAATATTGTTACCATTTGTTTAGGTTTAGCAGTAGGTGCAACTGCTACTGCAGAAAACTTCCTAAAAACTGAAACTTTGAAAATTTTAGGCCTTGGCGTTTTAGCCTTTATCTTCGGAACAATTGGTGGCGTTTTATTTGCAAAGTTCATGAACCTATTCAGCAAGAAGAAAATAAATCCTCTTATCGGTTCAGCTGGTGTTTCTGCTGTACCAATGGCTGCTAGAATTTCTCAGAAGGTAGCACAAGAAGAAAATCCTTCTATGTTCCTGTTGATGCATGCGATGGGCCCTAATGTAGCTGGTGTTATAGGTTCAGCTATTGCTGCTGGAGTATTGATATCATTGTTGGGATAAACATTATTAATTGATTAATTATAAAAAATTAGCGAGATGTTTAGCAAAACATAGAGTGAAAATAAAGAAAATATAAATATTAAAATATAAAAACAAGGGAAACCTTGTTTTTTAGTCTTGTCTAATAATTATTATTCAAGTTTTATCTATTAAAATTTTATCTGCAATTTATAAAATATCTTATTTCTGATTATTGATTGTTATCACTACTCAATTGATTCCAAAAGGTGGAAGTTAGATATTGAGTTGCAATATTATATTGGGTTGCTTTGTTTAAAATGTCAAAAACCTTATCTGTTCTTAGGTAATAAAGTTTTTCTATAGTTTGCTCTTCATTTGTCATATAGACAAGTGCTACTTTCTCAAAACAAACAAAGGTGGTAAGTCCAACTGATAGGTGAATAAAACGAATATTCTCTGGAACATCATTTTCTACATAATGGTCATATCTTTTCAAATATTCTTTTCTTTTGTTTGGAGGAAAATTTATTATTCCAATAAAAGGAAGGTGGAGCTTACCATAAATTTTGAAGTAATCTACAATTAAAGAGGCACTTGCAAAGATGTTTTTATCATTCATAATTCTATCATTTAAAGAAAGTAACATGTCTTTCATTATTTGATTGCCTTCCATTTTATCAAGCTCTTCTTTGTTTACTAAGTAGCCAAGAGGAACAAAAGAGAATGTGCCCAAGATTCTATGCATACTAAAAAATTCTCTTGTATAAGCATCATTATTAACCAAGTCAATTACTTCTTTTTTATTGAAAGATACCTTTTCAATTTTATGATTAAAGATTGATTGAAAAAGTCTTGTAATCTGTGCCTTGTCATCAATAATGGTCATACATGGGGTATTATCATGTAAGCATGATAAATACATAATAAGTTCGCCTTTAAGTAGGATAAAGGCTGGCTCAATAGGATTATTTGTCATCCAAAAATCCATATCTGAATAATGGAACATACCATATAGTCTTTCAAAAAAAGATACATTTTGTAAATCAAGGGATGCTTCAAGACTTGATATGGTGAAAATATGATTTGACTTCATTTTTGCTTTTGAAGATGCAGGCATAAACTTAATATCTTTAAAGATTTTTGTATTAATCTCATTTGACCACAGCAAGGTTTCGTAGTACTCAAGTACATCAATTTTTGAGTTCATAAGATAATCTGACATAACAATACATATCATGTTTGTGATATTTCTGTAGCCAAGAAAAGTCAAAAAAGACTCTGATGTATTTGATTTTGCTATAACTGCGCTTTTATTTAAGGTATATTCAATACTTTGTCTAATAAAAATTTCAAGTTCTAAGATGTTAGGAAAGTCGTAAATCACGGGAAAAATTTCCTTAAGTTTTAAGTAGCATCCAGGACTATAAATTTTCTTAGCAAAATATGCAGCTGAATTTGAAACAAAGGTACTCTTGTCCTTGTATGTATATAACTTATCTTCACTCATCAGTTTGCTAAAAGCACTAGGTGTAAGATACATACACTGGGCAAAGTCTGTCTTTGTAGTCCCTGTAAGGGAAAGTAATTGGTTGTACAGCAAAGCAGCTGGCATAAAAACTCCTTATTGATATCAAGTCTTACTATTAGTATAGCATTTTACGATAAGGATTTAATTTTTACAAGTCTGTAATGAAAAATCAAGATGAATAGCTAAAAACGGAAATTATTAACAGATTAATTTCCAATATTGGAAAATTGCAGGAGTTACCTTTCCTTTAATTTCAAGCAAGCTTTCCCTATGTTTTATAAAATTATAGAAACCTATGTATTAAGAATTGATTATGAAAAGTAAAGCTGATGAGGGTTAGTGATGAAAATAAAATTTAGAAGGTCTTCTAGACAAATAACAAGTTGGATATTAGTTTTGTTAATATTACTTGGAAATATTACACTGACTAATAAAGTGTTTGCCGTTAAAGATGTGACAAGTCTACTTGAGCCAAATCTTGTTATGGAAATATGGCAAGATGGGGTACTAATAAATGATAATGGGGAATTAGATTCTTTAAAACCTATTGTAGTTCGAATGAGTATGAAAGTGCCTGTTAAAGGTGATGATTATAATGCGGATCCTAGTACCTATGTTGAAAAAGGTGATACTGCAAATTTCAATCTTTCAAGTGCATTTACTGTATTAGGAGGAAGTGTTTTACCTTTGACCTTTAGTGGGGTTGATGTGGGCACAGTTGAGTTTAAAAATGATCCAAGTGGATCTTTGGTAGATATAGTTTTTAGTGGGGATGATGATGTATTTAATGGTGGATACTCAAGTGTTGAATGTGCTTTTAATGGATATCTAGAATTTGATCCTAATTCAAAAAGCGTTTCTATTGGTGAAACGATTATAAAAATATTAGACAAGCAGTTTAAAATTATAATTGATGCAGACAATGCAGATTATACTATAACAAAAACTGGAACTGTAGATAAGAAAAATCAAAAGGTAGACTGGTCTATAGAAGTTGGAGGAACTTTTGGTCCTAGCAATATTCCAATTGATTTGAAGGGTTTTACTTTTAGGGATGATTTGAGCAGTGTTGGTGATTACATAGATGGATCATTTGGATATGGGGCACCTGTTAATCATGTGGATCCAGTGTATGCTGGGGATATTTTATCCTATACTTTTCCAGATTCAACTATTAGCCCTCAAACTGTTGTTTTTAGTACAAGAATACCTGACGATAAATTTTATGCCGTTGCTAGTGTAGAGCAAACAATACCAAATGAAGCAGCAATTTTTTATGACGGAAAAGAGATGACAAAAGATCCTGCTGAGGTTAAGTTATTTCCAGATAAGTGGATTGAAAAGACTGGTACAACAAATGATGATCCAGGAGCTGCTGAATATGATCCTACAAATAGAACCATAACATGGACAATAACAGCCAATCAGCAAAAAAAGACTTTAGAAAACGTTATTATTACAGACATGCTAGCAGCTGGGTTGACATGGGAAGCCGCAGAATGGGGTTATTGGGATGATATAACCTCAACATATATCAAACAAAGTGACCTGGCTCAACCGCCCTCTAATGAGTATGTAATTGGTGATATAGATGACCAGATTAGACTGATAATTACAGCTAAGGTCGATGACGATAGTTATGTTACACATATTGATGAGTTTTATAATGAAGCCTTTATAACTTGGGACGGACTTGCTTACTCTGGTGTTGGCTCTGGTTCAATTGGTGTTCCTATCGGATATCCTGCAATTATAAAAACTAGTAGTTTAAAAAAGCCTGAAGGTACTATTAAGTGGTCATTTGTTGTGGATGCTAAAAAGCAGATTAATATGCCTATGCCCTTAACAGTCTATGATCTTTTAATTCATGGAGCTTCACTAGACCCAGGTTGGACAATAGATCATGCAGTGCCAATAGATTTGACCAAATTGACACCTAGATTCGATCAAAAATATGTGGATCTATCTTTTGTAGGAGCTGGGCTAACAATAACTAGACACGATGTTAAAGATAGCTCAAATAATGTGGTAGGAGATTTGTTGGTAATTGAAGGAATGACAACAAATGATACGGAATATTCCTTTTCTTTTGATACATACATAACAAACCCAGATATTATATTAAACAATGGCCAAAGCACTATACAAAATACTGCAAGCTTGTTTGGTAATAACATTTACTTGGATAATGCAAGTGCAGCGACAAGTTATTCTAGCAATATTCTGGAAAAAGAAATGATCGAAGTTAAGAATGGTACTGACTTTGATGTTCCAGATATTTACAAGAATGATAGAACAAATGATGCAAATAAAGGATTTAACTATAAAGATAAATCCGTGATATTTGTTCTTAATGTTAATGCAGACGGGGTAGATATTTCAAATCGGGTTAATGAGAATAATGAACAGTTAGGAAATGTAACTGTTAAAGATACTTTACCAGTAGATTGGGAATTTGTTGATTTTCCATCAGGGGATAAGTTTCTCATTTTTGATGGTAGTGTGAGTAATGGTTCGTCAATCACAGCTACAAATATGTATCCTTCTCCTGTTGGAAACCCTCCTTTAAAGAGCTCTTTAATTGCTGGCAATGAGGCAACTTTTGAATTTGAAGGACTTGATAAAAAGTATATAATTCTTGTAAAAGCAAGACCTATAGCTGCAAAAATTAAAGAGTATTTTGAAAAAAATGGAGAATATTCCATAACAAACGAAGTTAACCTAGTTGCTGAAAAGTGGCCCAAAGGTGCCGAAGAAAAAACCATTGTTGATTTCAAGAGTAATATATTGGATAAGTATTATACCCACAAAGGGAATGGTGTAATTGAATGGACAGTAGAGTATCAACCCTATGATATTCAGCATCCAAATCTTAAAATAGAAGACACTATACCAGTTGGTTTGGAGTTAAGAAGAGATAGCTCTGGAAATCTTATAAT
Source organism: uncultured Clostridiaceae bacterium (assembly GCA_964563155.1). Taxonomy (GTDB): domain Bacteria; phylum Bacillota; class Clostridia; order DUPQ01; family DUPQ01; genus DUPQ01. The sequence continues at coordinate 99,213 of CAZLVL010000004.1, forward strand.
TGGTGGAAACATCGAGGTTGTTGAAAGAGCATTGAATCTAGATGGCACAAGTACGGAAGGTTTAGATGTAGCAAATGATCCAGGCGTTGTAAGCTACGACCCTGTACAAAGAATTTTGACAATTGTAGTTCCAAAGGACGATATAGGTTACAGAATTTCATATATTACTGACATTACTGGAGATCCTGGAGTGGTGCAAAACAGTGTTATACTTTCTGGTGATGATATTTCTTTTAGTGGAGATCCTGTTGACTATATTATTCTTGAAGCAGATTCATCTGCAACAATGAAGAAAAATGGTAATATTTTAATACGTAAACAAGATGGACTTTCGACAGATCCACTACCAGATACTGAATTTACAATTTTTAGAAAAGTTGGTGTAAATTATATACTATATAGAGTTGGACAGACAAATGCCAGTGGTGAAATTGTATTTATGTCTATTCCTCCAGGAACATACTACTTTCAAGAAACAGCTGCTCCAGTTGGTTTTGTAGCTGATCCTACAATGCACACTTTGGAAGTTGTATATATGGGTGGAGGAGAGGTAAGAACAAAAGTTGATGGTCGAGAACATTTTGAAGTTTTGCCTCAAATAAACATTAAAAACTATAAGAACCTACCTGGAAGTATTAAACTTGAAAAAGTTATGGGATTAGGAACATCCTTTGGAGTAAATCATAAGCATAGGTTTAAAATAACCTTTAGAGATTCTGGTGGAAATATAATCTCCTCTTCTAATGTCTTTAACTATTTAGGTTATGGTGGTGCTCACGGTGGTGTTATAGCAACTGGTGGTATTATTGAACTTGAAGAAGGTCAATGGGTAGTTATCCTTGGTCTTGAGCAGGGCATGAGATATGAGATTGAAGAAATTGACTATCTAAAATACGGTTACGACATAGAGGATATAACTGCACCTGATTCTGTAGTTGGCAGTGTTGTAAGCGGAGAAGTAGCTGCTGCAACACGAGAAATACAGTATAAGAACAAAAGAGAAGTTGATAGCATTACTATAAACAAGACTATAAGCGGAAATGGTGCAGGAACAAATGGCGCTATAAATGAGTTTGAATATACTTTTACATTGAAAACAGATACAGCAAGCCCTGTTGATGTTGTAGGAAGTTTTCATTATACAATTACAGGTGGAGGCTCTGGTCCTGCAGGTGGTGTAATTAAAAGTGGTGAGAAGTTTAGATTAGAAGCTGGTGCAAACATTAAGATAGATGGAATTCCAGTTATATCAAAATATAAATTTGTAGAAAATAATTATTCAATTAATGGATATGATCCAATACCTGCCCCTATTGAAGGCGTAATAGGTAATGGAGGGCCTATAGTCGATAACTTCAACAACAACAGAGATGTTGGTAATATTGAAATAACTAAATTGACAGTAAGAAATGAAGATGGACATATAGATATACTAAATAAATTCAAGTTCACTGTTAACTTAAGAGTCGGAGGGAGTCATTTAGTAGGTATTTATGCTTATGAAATTAGGAAGACTGGTGATAACTCTTTGGTTAGTAGCGGGACTATTGAAAGTGGAAATGCAGCAGGAAACACTTTTGAACTTGAAAAAGATCAAAAAATAATTATTTTAAACATTCCAGTGAATGCCACATTTACAATTACTGAGACTGACTATAGAATATGGGGCTATAGTCTAGATAGCCTTACAACAAACGGTGGCTCTATATCTGGAGATATAAATAACTTCTCTGTTACAGGTAATACTAATTCTGGGCAAGTACAAGAAGCTTCTTTTAGTAACAAGAGAAATGTTGGTAATATAAAAATATCTAAAGCAACTGTTAGAAATCGTCCTGGTAATGCATCAATCCTAGAAGAGTTTGAGTATACTTTTAGTTTGACAACAAAAGATGCACCAATAGTAGCAATTGAAGGTCTTTTCCATTATGACATTATTCAAACAGATACTAGTGTTGTTTTATCATCAGGTATAATAAAGCATAATGATACTTTTGTACTTGAGAATAATCAGTCTATTGTAATTAAAGATATTCCCTATGATGCAGTATATAAGGTGACAGAAAAAGATTATACTCTGTGGGGTTATGAATTGACTGGTATTGTTACCTTAGGCTCTGGAATGTCAAGTAATGGAGCAAGTGTAACAGGGCAGACAAATGGTGATGGAATAAAACATGCAACTTACACTAATACTAGAAATGTTGGTCATCTTGAAATATCTAAAGTGTTGGATGTAGACAGTTACAGACCAGAATCAAATAAAGAGTTTACATATAGCTTTTCATTAAGAACATCTGCAAATCAACCTATCTCAGGTACTTTTAATTACCTTATAACATATGCTGATTCAACAACTTCTAATGGTACTATAGCAAATGGAGGAACCTTCAAGCTTAAAGAAGGTGATAAAATTGAGATTTATGACTTACCTGTTAATGCGAAATATTCTGTTGTGGAATATAGCTATGTTGTTGATGGGTATAGGGTAAGCGGTATAGATGTTAATGATGCAGCAAATATGTCGAAAAATGAAGCTTCTCGTAGTGCAACTGGTAGTACAAATAAAGACTTAGACCAAACAGTAAAATTTGCAAACTTAAGAGAAGTGGGAGATTTAAAAGTTAGTAAGTTAGTAACAGGACTAGGTGGAGAAGTAAATAAGAAATTTGCATTCACAATTAGCTTTACTGATGTCCCACTGCCTGCTAAAACTTATGAATATAATATTTACAGAACTAGTGATGGTGTGAAAATAGGTGGACCTCATACAGTTAATTCTGTTGGTGCAAACACAATAGAACTTGAAGATGGACAATATGCTTTAATTGAAGCAATTCCTAAAAATGTTAAATATACAGTCGTAGAAACTGACTACTATGCACAAGGATACAAACCTAATCCTTCAAACGGAACCCATAATGGAACAATTGAATATGTTGATAGTGCGGGTGTTGTGAAAAATGCTGACTTTGTGAACCGTACTTTTGGTACCTTTAAGTTTGAAAAGAAAATTAGTGGTTTGAGTTACGACAATAGGGATTTTAAATTCAGAGTTATTTTTTCTGATAATGGAACATATCCATATACAAAAAGTGATGGAACTACAGGCACTATTGCTAGTGGAGGAACTATTGAATTAAAAGGTGATCAACATATTGTTCTTGAAGAAGTTGATGTTGGTGTGCTTGTTACTGTAGAAGAATACGATGTAGATGGTACTGCTTTCTTAGTAGATCCTGTAAGCAAAGAGCATCAAGATGTAATTGTAAGAGGTGTGGAAAAATCTGTAACCTTTACTAATACTACAATTGGTCATCTTGTTTTAACAAAAACAGTCAGTGGAATTTTTGCAGATTTAAATAAAAAATTCAAATTTGATATAGAATTTGATGATGCTTTACCTCATGCTTATACTAGTATAAATGGTGGTCCATCAGGTACTATTACAACATCTGGTACTATAGAACTAAGTGATGGACAAGGAATTGAATTTGCGAATCTACCAGCAGCTTTAAATTACAGAATTGAAGAGCATGATTATGTCGCAGATGGTTATATGTGTCCTTCTTTCCAACGGGTAACAACTGGCTCTATAACTCTAGGTAATACGGATGAAATTAACTATTTAAATAGTACCATTGGTAAGCTTAAGATTGAAAAAATCCTTGAAGGTGACCAAGGTAATATTGATTATGAGTTTGAGTTTAAGGTCACTATGACAGGTGTAGAGAATAAATCTTATGGATTTGATATACATAAAGCGAATCATGACTTAGTTTCAAGTGGGAATATTACTTTTGATAATGCAGGAATTTTGGAAGGTATTAAACTTAAAGCTGGTCAATACATCATAATTCACCATCTACCCTGTAGTGAAGCATTTACTGTAGTGGAAACTGATCATTACAATGATGGATATAAACTGGTAGAAAAAACTGGTGATGTAGGAAATATTGTGCGTGGAGAAATAAAGACTGCAACCTTTACGAACAAGACTGTGGGACATCTAGAGATTGAAAAGCTTGTTGATGATATAGCATATGGAGATGTAAATGATATCTTTGAATTTACAATTACTATGACAGATTCAGCGGATGTACCTTTGGCTGGTACCTATTGGTATAACATTAATGGAGGTTTATATAATAATTCCATAACCTTGGATGCTTTCGGTAGTGATACTATAGAACTTAAACATAATGATGTAATCAATCTAATAGATCTACCACCAGGGACCAAATATACAATTACTGAAACAGACCCCTATAATAGAGGATACTTAATAGATTTAACGCCTAAAACAGGTGTAATAAATATAAATACTACAACTAAACTCTTGTTTACAAACAATACTGTAGGACACTTAAAAGTAGAAAAGATTGTAGCAGGTAATGCTGGAGATTTAACAAAAGACTTTGAATTTGTTTTAGAATTACTTAATTCAGATGACACACCCCATGTTGGCAAGTATGAAAACTATGATAAAGATGGTAATAAAAATCCAGTTGATATTGGTAACGGTGATACCTTTAAACTAAAGGGAGCTGAAAGTATCCTCATTACTAAGCTTCCCACAGGAGTAAAATACAAAATCACAGAAACTGACTATATTAATGATGGTTACATAACCAGCCCAAGCTTAATAGCTTCAGGAACTATTGTTAAAGCTAATGAAGCTAATGCTAAGGTAGAAACATTTACAAATACCAAGGATGTTGGTTATCTAGAAATCACAAAAGAAGTTGATGGTTTTGGATCAGACCCCAATAAGTCTTTTACCTTTACAATAGACTTTGATGATACAGCTCCTCATGATTATACTGGCTTAAATGGAGGTCCCTCTGGAACAATAGCAAGCACTGGAACATTTGTGTTGAAACATGGTCAAGGTATACGTTTTGGAGATCTACCTGTAGGTGTTAAATATACTGTAACTGAGAATGATTACTTTGTTGATGGTTATTACACTGATCCTACAACAAGAGTATTTACTGGTAATATTAGTTTAGGCATCACTGATAGAGCTGAGTATGTAAATACCATGTTAGGTAAACTTGAAATTCGAAAAGAGCTGGTAGGAGAAAAAGGTGATAATAATTTTGATTTCGAATTTAAAATTACTATGTTGGATGCCGCAAGCAAGACTTTTGCTTATGAAATATTTAATAATGACAATACATTATTTAATAATGGAAACATAAACTTTAATGCTCTAGGTGAGTCAGATACTATTAAGCTTAAAAATGGTCAATATATAGTTATTCATCATTTACCAAGTGATGCTTCATTTATCGTAACAGAAAGTGATCACTACAAAGATGGATATAAACAAGTTCTAGTAGTTGGTGATACTGGAGTTATTAAGTTAGGTGAAAAAGCTGATGCAAGCTTTACAAATCAGACAATAGGACATTTAGAGTTTGAAAAATTTATTGATGATGTCAATTTTGCAAATGCCAATGATGACTTTGAATTTACAATTACCATGACTGATTCAGCGGATGTACCTTTGGTTGGTACATATTGGTATAACTTAAATGCAGGTGTATTTGACAAGTCCATAACTTTGGATGCTTTAGGTAGTGCAACTGTAGAGCTTAAACATGGAGATGTTATAAACATCAGAGAATTACCTCCAGGTACTAAGTACAGTATTACTGAGACAGATAGTTATGCTAGAGGATATCTAGTAGATGCAGCAACAAGAACTGGTGAAATTGATATCAATACAAAAGATTACTTCTTGTTTACCAATAAAGCCATAGGATATTTGAAACTTGAAAAATTTGTTGCTGGTAACGGAGGCGACTTAACTAAGAAATTTACCTTTACCATTACCTTTAGTGATGGAAAAACTTATCCATACAAAGGAAGTGGGGTAGCTGATGGTGTTCTTGCTAGTGGAACAACTATTGATTTAGCTCATGGAGAGAGTATCCTTTTTGAAGATCTACCTGCTGGTCTTGGTTATACCATTATTGAGAATGATTACGTAATGGATGGCTATTTTACAACAAGGGTAGATGATGTAGGAACAATATCTTTAGCTAATACATCAGAAGCTAGATTTACTAATACAAGAAACATAGGTGATTTAGAAGTAACTAAAACAGTAATAGGTGTGTCTGCAAAGCTATTTAAGTTTACTGTAGATTTTGTGGGTGCAAACTTCTTGTATGACTACTATATTGATGGTGTATATGCTGGACAAATAGCAAGTGGAGGAAGCTTCCACTTGGCCCATGGACAAAAGGCTTTAATTAAAGAACTTCCTAGTGGCACTACCTATAAAGTAACAGAGGATGATTATTTCATTGAAGGATATGTTACATCTAGTATCGATGAAACTGGTGTAATTGCAACTGGCTTGGTTTCCACTGCTGCATTTGCAAACCTATACTCAGGAGATTTGGTCATATCAAAAACTGTTGGTGGTATATCAGGTAGTAAAACCATGATGTTTGAATTTGCAGTTAATTTGAGCACTCCAGGCCCCTATGACTGGGAAGATTCACAAGGTAATACTGGAACAATTACCAGTGGTGATAAGATATATTTATCTCATGGTCAGACTTTTACAATTTATAGAGTAATTCACAATACTAGTTATGAGGTCATTGAAACAAACTATAGCTGGCTAGGATATGTTACAACTTCTACTGAAGCAAGTGGAAATATTGTAGCAGGTGAAGTTAAGACTGCTGCATTTACAAATACTAACAATATATATCTTGGTGGTATAAATGGAAACCTAAGTGTTACAAAGACTACCTTAGGAGCTACAGCTGATAAGAACAAGAAATTTGACTTCACTATTACCTTTGATTCACCAACACCATACTATTACACAGGTGTTGGCGTAAGTGGAGGTAAAATAAGTAGTGGTGATAAGATAAGTCTTGCCCATGGACAAAGCATAACTATATTAGGTCTGCCAGTAGGTATTTCATATTCAGTAACAGAAGATGATTACTCTGCAGCTGGATACGTTACAAGCATGACTGGAGATACAGGCAAAATAATTGCGGATACCACGGTAACTGCTGCTTTTGAAAATACAAAAGATGTGTTTGCAAAACCAATTGGAAAGAATTTTGGAAGCCTTAATATTACTAAGACAGTAAAAGGTGAAGAAGCAGACCCAGACTATGAATTTATGTTTACCATACTCTTTGATAATGATGAGACCTATAGTTATATAGGAAGTGGGGTAGCTGATGGAAACATAAGAAGTGGCGACAGAATAGGACTTTCTCATGGTCAAAGTATATTAATCGAAGGGATACCTGCAGGCACAAAATATCAGGTTATAGAGGACGATTATGCTGGTATAAACTATACTGTTGAAAGTGAAAACGCTGTTGGAGTTATTGAAGATGGAGAGGTAATAAGTGCAGATTTCATAAATACTCACTACATATTTGATTTAGCAGAAAAGGAAGATAAAGGAAATCTAACCCTTAAAAAGACTGTAAAAGGAGAATTTGGTGAAACAAACCGAGACTTTACCTTTATTATTACATTCTCAGATTCTAAGGAGTATTCATATTCAGGTAGTAAATCTGGAACAATAGTAAGTGGTCAATCAGTAAAACTTAAACACAATGAATTCATAACCATTGAGGGCTTGCCTTATGACACAGAATATGAAATTGTAGAAAAAGAAGATGGAAAAGAAGGTTATATAACTCAAAAAATTAATAGCGTTGGAATTATTGAGGATGAAGAGCTTGTATGCGAGTTCATAAATACTAGAAGTGGCATTCCACAAACTGCTGACTTAAGTCAAAAAACCCTTTATACCATAGGTCTTATTGCCTCAGGTTCCTTATTAGTAATATTCGCTTTCATATTCTTCTATAACAATAAAAGAAGAGGATTTAGATAAGCTAAAAACTCCAGTGCCTTAAAAAGCACTGGAGATTTTATCAATTATATGGTTGTTATAAATACAGATTATTAAGTTATAAGTGGGATGTTGAAAATATTGAGTAGTAGAAAGAAAATTAATATTGTTCTTATAGTAATTATGGTTATTTTGGCCATAGCTTTTATTATTTTTGCACTTTTATTCCATTTTGATAAGAAGCAATATCTAATTGCTGACGATTTGTATAAAAGCATTAGAAGCCAAGTTGTATTAGATAATCCACAAGTCTCTTTGCCAGATGAAGACAAGAATCAAGATAGTGAAAAAGACATTAATACTGAGGATAATAGCAAGAAGGAAGAAGTTCCTGATTTAAAAGAAGATCCTTTCGTAGAGGCCAAACCCTTTAAAATACCAAAGATTGATTTTGATTTGTTAAAAGAAATAAATCCTCAGGTTGTAGCTTGGATATGCTCTGAAGATGGAGTGATAGATTATCCTCTTGTAAAAGGAGAGGATAACTACTATTATCTAGACCGTCTTTTTACAAAAGAGACAAATAGTTCAGGGTCAATATTCTTGGATTTTCGAAATAGTGAGGATTTTTCTGATAAGGCAGCAGTAATATATGGGCATAATATGAAAAATGGTACAATGTTTGCCCAACTTATGAAATACAAGTCTCAAGACTTTTATGAGAAACACCCCCGTATTTATTTAATAACACCTAGAGGTGATTTTGTAATAGAGCTATTTAGTGGCTTTTTAGCTGATGGTAAATATGAGTTTATTAGATTTGATTTTTTAGATGATTTAGACTTTTTGGACTACATAGACTCTTTGTATTCATTATCTACCTTTACAAGCTCAGTAAAGATTGAACCAAATGACCAGGTTATGGCTCTTAGTACCTGCGCTTATGACTTTTCCAATGCAAGATTTGTAGTTTTTGGAAAGTTGATACCAATTGAGTAGTTAAAGCAATTAATATTGCATGTTATCAAAAATATGATAAACTTATATAAATACTGTGAAGAAAGAAAGTAACTTATTGGACTTTTATTAGAGAAACAATACCTTGGCTGGAAGTATTGTAAAAGAGAAGATAAGCGAAGTTCCTTTTGGAGTAGTTCAGATGAACTAATAGTAGTTTGAATCGGAAGAATACCGTTAAAAGTTCCTTACATTGTTTGATGTGTAGTCTCATGGTTTGAATCAGCTTTCACCCTATTGGGATGAAAGCTTTTATTTTGGAGGAATATTATGTTGCAATTGGATGATCTAATTAAAAGAGCAAAAGATGAGGTGGAAGTAGCCAAAAATCTTAAGGACCTAGAAGACCTTAGGATTAAATACTTGGGTAAAAAGGGAGAAATCACCCAAGTGCTTAGAGGTATGTCCTCTTTGTCACCAGAAGAAAGGCCCCTGGCAGGAAAGGCTGCCAATGAAGCCAGAGAAAGCATTGAGTCTATGTTAGAAGATGCTAAAGATAGAATTGAAAAAGTTTTACTCAATGAAAAGATTGAAGAAGAGACCTTGGATGTAACTATGCCAGGGAAAAGAACTAAATTAGGTCATCTTCATCCTTTTACCTCAATAATTGAAAGAATTCAAAATGTCTTTTTGGGACTAGGATACACCATAGAAGAAGGTCCAGAGATAGAAACTGTTCATTACAATTTCGACCAATTAAATACACCTGAAGGTCATCCTTCTAAGGATGAACAAGATACCTTCTACTTTAATGCTGAAAAGTTGCTCCGGACCCAGACATCTCCAGTACAAGCTAGGGTTATGGAAAGATCAAAACCCCCCATTAGAATAATATGTCCTGGAAGAGTATATAGGTCAGATGCTGTGGATGCTACCCACTCACCAGTCTTTCATCAGATCGAAGTATTAGTAGTGGATGAGGGGATTACTATGGCTAATCTAGTAGCTACCTTAAAGTTATTTGCTAAAGAGCTTTTTGGAGAGGATACTGAGATTCGTCTTAGACCCCATTACTTTCCATTTACAGAACCTAGTGCAGAGGTGGATGTTTCTTGCTGGGTATGTAAAGGGGTGGGTTGTTCAGTATGCAAAAATGAAGGTTTTGTTGAAATATTAGGGGCTGGTATGGTTCATCCTAATGTTTTAAGAAACTGTGGCATAGAACCAGAGGTATACAGTGGATTTGCCTTTGGTCTAGGAGTTGAAAGAACAGCTATGGCAGTTTACGGAATAAATGATTTAAGACTATTATATGAAAATGATATGAGATTTTTGTCTCAATTTTAGGAGGAAACATGAAAGTCCCATTTAAATGGATAAAAGAATTTGTAGATATTGATGTTGATATAAGGGAATTTTGTGAGATTATGACCTTAAGTGGAACCAAGGTAGAAGGCTTTAACTATTTGGGTGAAAACATTGAAGGTGTTGTTACTGGAAAAATCACAAGCTTAAAAAAACATGAAGATTCAGACCATCTTTTGATTGCCCAAGTTGATGTAGGGGACAAGACTGTCCAAATAGTAACCGGTGCTCCTAATGTTGAACAAGGACAAGTTGTTCCAGTGGCTCTTGATGGAGCCAGATTGCCTAAAGGGCTGAATATTAAAAAGAGTAAACTAAGAGGTGTTATGTCTGAAGGAATGCTGTGTTCTATAGATGAACTGGACTTAACAAGCAATGACTACCCAGATGCTAGTAAAAATGGAATATGGGTTTTAGAACCTGATACTTCATTAGGTAAAGACATTAGAGAATATGCTGGGCTGGATGACTATGTTATTGAGTTTGAAATAACACCAAATAGGCCAGACTGCTATTCTGTAAGAGGTATTATAAATGAAGCCTCTGGAGTCTTAAGATCTCCAATAAAGAAAGCTGAATATTCATTAAAAAAAGAAGGTGCAAAAAAAGTAGAGGACTATGCCAGTGTGGAAATTTCTGACTTTGACCTTTGTCCTAGATATTGTGGAAGAATAATAACAGATGTTTTAATACAGCCTTCTCCAGATTGGATGAGAGAAAGACTTAGAAATTCAGGTATTAGGCCAATTAATAATATAGTAGATATAACTAATTATGTGCTTTTAGAAATGGGCCAACCCATGCATGCCTTTGATTTAAATTATTTAGAAGGTGCTCATATCAATGTTAGAAGAGCTTTTGAAAATGAAAAGGTTGTTACAATAGATGAAAAGGAAAGAGCACTAGATTCTTCTATGTTGGTTATTGCAGATAAGAATAAAACTGTTGCGGTAGCTGGGGTTATGGGAGCAATGAACAGTGAAGTTAAGCAATCAACTAAGACTGTGCTTTTTGAGTCTGCTAACTTTAATTCCACCAGTGTCAGGCTTACTGCTAAAAAATTGGGTATGAGAACTGATTCTTCTGGCTTGTTTGAAAAGGGTTTAGACCCCTATAATGCCTTGGATGCCATAAATAGGGCTTGTGAGTTAGTAGAGCTTTTAGGAGCAGGTAAGGTGGTAAAGGGAGTTATTGATGTTAAACAAGACTTGCCTGAAATTAGAGAAATAGAATTTGATTATCAAGCTATTAATAGGCTTTTAGGAACTCAAATAAGTGAAGAAAAAATGGTAGAACTTTTAAGTGCTGCTGGATTTAAAGTAGATAGCAATAATCTTGTTACTATACCAAGTTATAGGGGTGATGTAAGGATTATGGCTGATTTAGCAGAAGAGGTTGCTAGATTTTATGACTATAACAACATTGTTCCTTCTTTAAACCTAGGTAAATCTGTAACTCAAGGCCGTTTAAGTCATAGGCAAATGGTAAGAAGCGAAATTAGAAAGGTTATGGTAGCCTCAGGGCTTAGTGAAATAATGACCTACTCATTTATAAGCCCTAAAGTATATGATAGATTAGGTCTATCTAATGATAGTGAATTGAGAAACTACTTGACCATTAAGAATCCTCTTGGAGAAGATTTTTCAGTTATGAGAACCACAACCTTACCTTCAATGCTAAAGGTTATATCCCATAACTTTAATAGAAATGTAGAGAAGGGAAGATTTTTTGAGATGGCAAAGACCTATCATCCCAAAAAAGAATCTGATAAAGAGGATCTTGAAATTGAAACCCTTGTTATAGGGGCCTATGGAGACTTTGATTTTTATGTTCTTAAGGGAATTAGTGAAAATCTATTTGATGCTTTAAATATTAGTGATTATGAGTTTAGGACCAATAAGGAAAATCCTCTTTATCATCTTGGAAGATGTGCAGATATCTTTATTGGAAAAGACAAAGTGGGAGAAATAGGCCAGGTTAAATATGAAGTTAGTGATGCCTTTGACAGCCCTAAAGATTCCTATGCTTTGACCTTAGAAGTTGAAGCTTTAGTTAAAAATACTAGCTTTGATAAAAAATTTGTGGCCCTTCCTAGATTTCCACACTCTCAAAGAGATTTATCTTTAGTGGTAAAAAAAGATATTAGCTCTTTAGAAATAACAAATATAGCTCTAGAGTCTTCCTTGGGAATTTTAGAAAGTATTAACTTGTTTGATATGTATACTGGTTCACAGATAGAAAAAGGTTATAAGAGTTTATCCTATTCATTAACCTTTAGATCCTTAGAAAAAACCTTACAAGAAGAGGAAGTTAACAAGGCCATTGATAATATTATCAAAAACCTGGAAGATAAACTTGAGGCTAAGATCAGAAGTTGAATTGGTTGAGTAAGGGTAGGACCTGTATTATAATTAGGCTGAGGAAAAGATTAAATGTTTAACAAAATAAGTATCAAAGCATTTTTTGCAAAGTTTGATTATATCTTTTTTGGCTTGGCCTTGTCCCTAGCGGGCATAGGCCTTTATGTCTTACCCAGTGTAGTAAATACTATGAATTCAGGACCTAGCATTGTAAAAACCCAGATTTTTGTAGTTGCTCTAGGTGTGATTGTTTGTTTAGTCTTATCTATCTTAGACTATTCCTTTTTTAGATATTGGGGGGTTCTTTTTTATGCTATTGGAATCTTAATGCTAATATATGTAATTCCTTTTGGTTATGGAAGAGATGACCCTAATATAGGTTCAAATAGCTGGATTATTCTTTTTAATAGGTTTAGCTTTCAGCCTTCAGAGCTTATGAAAGTGGCCTATATGATGTTTGTTCCTGCCCAATTTGAACTACTAAAAGAAGAGTTTTCCTTTAAGCGTTTACTAATAACAGGAATATCAAGCACTCTTCCCATATTTTTAATTTTATTACAATCAGATATGGGAACTGCTATTGTTTTTGCTTTTGCTTTAATGGTTATTATATTTGTATATGGGATTAAGTATAGGTACATAATCGTATCTATAGTAGGTTTTGCTATATCCTTGCCAATTATTTGGGTGTTTCTATCTGAATGGAGAAGAAATAGGATAAGGGTCTTTCTAAATCCCAACTATGACCCAGAAGGTGCTGGTTATCAGATGAGTAAATCCATAATTGCTCTTGGAAGTGGAGGCTTAAGAGGTTCAGGTCTGTATAACGGGATACAAACCCAAGGGGGAGGTATACCTGTTAGAGAATCAGACTTCATTTTTTCAGCTATAGGGGAAGAGCTAGGTTTTATTGGTTGTCTTGTAATTGTAATACTAGGTTTGGCTCTAGTTTTAAAGGGAATACATATAGCTTCTAAGTGTGCTAGCTACTATGGTCAGTATACAGTTATAGGTATAACAGCAATTTTAGCCTTTCACTTTATTGAAAATATAGGAATGAATATAGGTCTAATGCCAGTGACTGGAATTCCTTTACCTTTTATCTCAGCTGGGGGGACAAATCTATTGGGAAGCTTTGCCATGATAGGCATTGTTATATCTGCTTCTATAAGAAGAGATCAAGTAAAAAGAACATAAATTGCTATTTTTAGTCAAGTGGTAAACAAGACACCTTTATTGGTGTTTTTTTTAGTGTTTTTAGGAATTTTTGCAAAATATTTAAGGAAAACCTATTGACATGGGCTTGAGGTGGCTGTAAAATATAATCAAGTGGTGACAAAGTGGTGACATAATGGCAAGTAAGTGTGAGGCATAAGATGGCAATGTATGGAGAATTTACGCATCGAGTGGATGACAAGGGGAGAGTAATACTTCCAGTATCTATGAGAGAAATCTTAGGTGAAAAATTCGTAATTGCTAAAAGCTCAGACACAACGCTAAACATCCTTTATTTATACACAAGATCTGATTGGGAAAACATTATTGAAGCTGGTGCAAAAATAGCAGCTAAAGATAGAAGTAAAGCTCCATTTGTAAGACAACTATCTGCCAGTGGAAAAGATACAGAATTAGATAACCAAAACAGGGTCCTTATCCCTATTGAACTTAGAAATTTTGCAAAGATTGAAAAAGAGGTTGTACTTCTTGGATTGGGTAATCGGGTAGAATTGTGGAATAAACAAGCTTATGAACACTATATACCTGAAACTACAACAATTGAAGAGTCTCAAGAAAATGCAGACAACGTAGCAGCCTTACTTGAAGAGATAGCAGCATTATAATGAATGAATATTCACATGAATCGGTAATGGCCGAGGAATGTATAAAATATTTGAATATTGACAAAAGCGGAATTTATGTAGACTGTACTGCCGGAGGTGGCGGACACTCACTAAGAATATACAAAAGATTAAATGAAGATGGGCTCTTAGTCGCCTGTGACCAAGACTTAGAAGCCTGTACTGTTACTAAAGATAAGCTAACAAAGTACAAAGGAAAAGCTCAATTCAAGGTTGTAAATGATAACTTTGTGAACATTGACAAAATAATAGAAGATAATTGTCCCAAGGGAGTGGATGGGATATTGATGGATTTAGGAGTATCTTCTTATCAATTAGATACTAAAGATCGAGGATTTTCCTACCATCATGATGGACCTTTAGACATGAGAATGGATAATACCAAAGATAAAAGCGCCTATGACATAGTCAATAGGTATACAAAAGAAGATTTAGCTCGAATTCTATTTGAATACGGAGAAGAAAAACACTCAAGAAGAATAGCAGATGCTATAGTGCACAAAAGAAAAGATAGGCCCATTACCACCACTTTAGAATTAGCAGAGATTATTAAGCAAGCATATCCTGCTAAAGAAAAATTTCGGGGCAAACATCCTGCCAGAAAATCCTTTCAAGCTATTAGGATAGAGGTTAATCAGGAGCTGGAGGTTTTGAAAGAAGCCTTACCAAAGGCGGCAAAAGCACTAAATAAAAATGGAAGATTAGTGGTTTTGACCTTTCATTCCTTGGAAGACAGAATAGTTAAGAATATATTTAATGAACTGGTTAACCCTTGTACATGTCCTCCTTCTTTTCCTGTATGTGTATGTGGAAAGGTTGCAGAACATAAATTAGTCCTAAGAAAGCCACTTCTTCCCAATGAAGAAGAGATGGAAAGGAATTATCGTGCCAGAAGCTCAAAACTTAGAGTTTTGGAAAAAATATAAACTAAAGATAAAACATTACAAAAGGTCATTTTATATGACAAAGGCATGACACATTCTTACTACATGTAATGGAAAACACTAAAGAAAGATTAAAACACTAAAGAAAACACTAGAAGACAGCCGGTTATAAAAAATTCCCCCTTTTATAACCGGCAAAAATCTATCTAGGGCTTTTTTCTTCCTTATGAAATGAAAAAGTATACGTAAGTATAAAGAGGTTTCGGGAAAATAATTTTTTTAATATACTTCTAATTTATAGAAGATAAGATATTTTGCTATAATTAACAATATACAAAAAGTATATTTACCTATATACAATAAACTATATATAGCTACATAAATAAACTGTACATAGTTATAAAATATACATATAAGATTGTTTGAAGAAGTGGATTTTAATGGGAAAGATTAGAAAAGAAGAAGTAACTAAAGGTAATAAGAAAGAAAACAAAAAGACTGAAGGAAAAGTATATAATGTTTTCTACTATTTCAAAGCCGTGATAATACTCTTGTTTGTATTCACGGCCTTATTTTTAATCATCTTTAGATATGTAGATATGATAAACAAGAATTATGACATAAATATGATGACCAATAAGTTAAATGATATTAAGGCTGATAACTCATACCTATCTGCTAAGTTAGACAAACAATTAAATATTACAAAAATTAATGATATTGCTACTAACAGGCTTAATATGGCGAAGCCCCATAAAGACCAGATTATATATATTAATGTGGATATAGAGGATAAATATGTTGCTAATGAAACAGAGGATCTAAGGTCTAAGTACCTAAGGGTTTTAGATATAATTCAAAATACTTTTGATTCTATAAAAATTATGTTCAAGGATTTTAAGATTTTCTAATATAATATAGTGATTATGATAAACATGAAGAAAAAAGAGAAGAAAGAAGACAGATTGAAAAGTGAAAAGGATAATATAAATAATAATCTTGCAAGAAAAAGATTGTTAGTATTAACCAGCTTTTTTATCATCTTTGCTATGGTTGTAGCAGGCTATACTGGTTATGTTCAATTACTTTGGGCAAAAGAATTAAGGGTAATGGCTAGTGAAATGCAAAATAGGGATAGAACCATTAAGGCTCAAAGGGGAAATATCTATGATAGTCTAGGAAATCCCTTAGCAATATCCATAAGTGTGGATACTATTACTGCTAGTCCCGCCATATTAGGAACTAATACCAATGTAACCGTAGCTGAAGTCACAAAAAGATTAAGTGAAATTTTAGATTTAGATTATGATAGTCTCTTAAAAAAACTAGATAACAAAACCCAATACCAGCAAATTGCTTTTAAAGTAGAAAAAGAATTGAGCCAAGAAGTAAAAGAGTATCTTGATGAGTTTAAGATTGATGGCATATATATTCAAAAAGATACAAAGCGCTATTACCCCTATGGCGACATGTGTGCCCATGTCATAGGTTTTGCTGGAGATGACAATCAAGGCCTCTTAGGCTTAGAACTAGCTGCAGACTCCTATTTAAGGGGCATTGATGGCAAGATTTTAAGTGATTTGGATGTTAAAGGTACCCAATTGCCTTTTTCTGAACAAGGTAAAATTGAAGCAACTGACGGCTATAACGTGGTAACAACAATCAACATAGATATTCAAAAAATTGCTGAAGAAGTAGTTAATATGGCAATTGTAGATAATAAATCACAAGATGGGGCTGTCTGTATTGTTTCTGATAGTAAAAGTGGAAAAGTTTTGGCTATGGTATCAGAACCTGGTTTTGATTTAAATGACCCAAGAGCCCTCCCTGAAGGCTACAACATTGAAGGTTGGACCGGTATGAGAGCTTCTGATGTGGACCTTTTATACAGCACAGTATGGAGAAACAAGGCCCTTATGGATACCTATGAACCAGGCTCTACCTTTAAGGCTATAACCACAGCAATAGCCTTAGAAGAGAGTAAGATTACTCTAGATACCCTAGTAACAGACTTTCCAGTGACAGTATCTGGTGCAACAATACATTGTTGGTCAAAGGAGTATCCTCACGGTGAAGAAACCTTCTTACAAGCTATATACAACTCTTGTAATCCAGTCTTTGTAAAAATATCCCATTTAATTGGGGTAGACATATTTTATGACTATATTAGAAACTTTGGTTTTAGAAATAGTTCAGGAATTGAGCTTTATGGTGAAGGTGAAAGTATTTTTCATGAAAATCCAACTAAGTTAGATATGTCTGTTGCTTCTTTTGGTCAAAGATTCCAAGTTACTCCCATGCAAATGGTAAGTGCATATAATGCAATAGCCAATGGGGGATATCTTAAAAAGCCCTATCTGATTGAAAAGATTACTGACCAGAATAATAATACTATTATGGAGTTTGAGCCCACTGAATTAAGACAAGTTATTTCCAAAGAAAGCTCAGACCAACTTAGAGAGGTCTTAGAAGGAGTCGTTTCTGAAGGTGGAGGAAAGAATGCCTATGTAGAAGGCTATAAAATTGCTGGAAAGACCGGTACCAGTGAAACAACCATAGATGATGTATATGTTTCTTCTTTTATAGGGTTTGCACCAGCTGACAATCCAGCTATAACAGTGCTTTTCATAGTTTTTAATCCCCAAGGTGAATCCTATTATGGAAGCCAGGTAGCTGCACCCTATGCAAAAATTGTATTTCAAAGAGCCTTAGAAGAATTGGGAGTAAGACAAAGTAGTGAATCAAAGCAAAAGGCAAAAATTACAATACCTTCTCTTACAGGGTATAATATTAAAAAGGCAGCTGAAAAGCTAAAGTCTCTTGGACTTACCTATGAAATAGAAGGAAATGTATCAAAAGAGGATACAACAGTAATGTATCAATTTCCTGTAAGTGGAGACATATTATCCTCAGATAGTCATGTTGTCTTGTATACTTATGTGCCAGACAGTAAAAAGACCATACAAATGCCTTATTTAATAGGAAAAGACAAGGATTATGTTATAAAGACCTTGAGAGACTTAGGATTAAATGTACAAGATGATGGAAATGGAATTTGTGTAGATGTGGAATATCCAGCAGGTAGTCTTGTTGAAAAGGGAACAATTGTTAAAATAACATTTAGATATACAGATTATTTGGATTAATAAATCACTATTGTATAGTTAGGGGTATGGTTAGTAAATGATTAGAATTAAAGATCTTTTAAAAACATGTGAATACAAAAATCTTTATGGAAACCAGAATTTTCAAATAGAAGATATTAGTTATGATTCTAGAAAAACAGATAAGAATCACCTTTTTATAGCTATTGATGGGGTGGACCAAGATGGACATAAGTATATAGGTCTGGCGGTAGAAAAAGGAGCTAGAGCTCTTGTTGTAAGTAAAGATTTTGATAAGTATATTGATTTGTATCCAAATTTAACTATTATTGAGGTTTTTCATGCTAGGAGATTTTTGGCTCAGGCTTCAAGTGTGTTTTTTGAAAATCCCTCAGCTAGTTTAAACTTAATAGGTATTACAGGTACAAAAGGAAAGTCTACCATTAGCTACATGATTAAAGAGATTTTTGACAAGGCAAGTAAAGCAACTGCCATTATAGGAACCATGGGAGCCGTTTATGGGGATAAAACCAAAGACTTATCTGCAACAACACCTGCTTCTTATGATTTGCAAAAATTATTCTTAGACTTTAAAAATGCAGGCGTGAAAACTTGTGTAATGGAAGTTTCTTCAATTGCTCTTAAGCAAGATAGGGTATATGGCTTGGATTTTTCAGCTGTCTTATACACCAACTTAACACAAGCCCATATTACACCAAGAGAACATCCCACCTTTGATGATTACTATCAGTCTAAAAAAATGATATTCCAAAAAAGTCCTCTTGTTTTTGTTAACAGGGATGATGACTTAGTAATGAAAGCTCTTGAAGAGTTTATAAAGGAAGATAATTTTAAAAGTGAGAGGAAAATCCATACTATAGGTCTAGATTCAAAGGCTGATATATATGCATCTGATATTAAATCGGAAAACCATAAAAGCACCTTTAGATATGTAGGCTTAGGTCAAGACTTTGAAATTGAAGTGGATATGCCAGGTCTTTTTAATGTATACAACGCTCTTTTTGCAGCAAGTCTTGCTTTAATAAATAATATTGATATTGAATATATAAAAGAAGCTCTTAGGGTGGTTCAAGTTAAGGGAAGATGTGAAAAAGTGGAAACTAAGAGAGATTTTACTCTTATGATAGACTATGCCCATACACCTGATAGCCTTGAAAAGCTTTTAGTAGCAGTAAAAGAAACCCATAATAAGGGAAGGGTAATATGTCTTTTTGGCTGTGGAGGAGATAGAGACAAATATATGAGGCCCTTAATGGGAGAGATATCTGGATTAAATGCAGATTTTACCATTATTACATCGGATAATTCTAGAACAGAAGATCCAGATAATATCATTGCCATGATTGAAGAGGGAATAAAAAAGACAAAGGGCCAATATATCAGAATTACGGACAGGACCCAGGCTATTTATCATGGGCTTTCTATAGCTAAAAAAGATGATATCCTAATACTAGCAGGTAAAGGCCATGAGACCTATATGGACGTTGGTGGGGAAAAGATCAACTATGATGAAAGAGAAATTGTGAAAGAGGCTTTGGAAAAAATAAAATGATTTTGAATCTAAAAGAAACATTTGAATTATTGGAAAATGAATATCTTAATGATGAGAATCCTTGGATAAAAGGAGTATCAATAGATAGTAGAACCATAAAAGAGGGCTTTATTTACTTTGCAATTATTGGAGATAATTTTGATGGCCATGATTTTATAAAGAAGGCCTTTGAAAAAGGAGCTCTAGCTGCTGTATCTTCTAATAAGTCTTTAGATTTAGGTGCAAATAATCCAATTATCTATGTAGAAGATACAAGACAAGCCTTAACAGACCTAGCTAGGTACTATAGAAAGAAGTTTGACATTCCCATAGTAGGAATAACAGGTTCTAATGGGAAAACTACTACTAAAGAATATGTAAAAAGTGTACTACAAACTAAATATAATGTTTCTTATACCTTAGGTAATTTAAATAACCAAACTGGAGTTCCTTTAACCATATTTTCCTTTACTAAAGCAACGAAAGCTGGGGTAGTGGAAATGGGAATGAATATGAGACAAGAGATAAGTCAACTCTCAAGATTGGTTGAGCCTGATATTGGGATTATTACTAATATTGGTAGTGGACATATTGGTAAACTGGGAAGCATACAAGAAATATTTCTAGCAAAAAAGGAAATCATTGAAGGTATTAAAAAAGATGGCTTCTTAATCTTAAATGATGACGATGCTTTTCTTTCTTCGATTGAAGAAGAAGACATTGATGAGAATAAGAATATAAAAATAGTAAGAGTTGGTATCAAGTCAAAAAGGGCTCATGTTATGGCAAGAGATTTAGTCTTAAATGAAGATATGACCTATTCTTTTAAATATGAAGGTTTTGACATTACCTTAGCCTTACCAGGAATACACAATGTCTACAATGCTCTAAATGGATTAGCATTGGTGAAGATATTAGATTTAGACCTTAAAAAAGCTATTGATGCTATAGAAAAGTTTGAAGGATATCATATGAGAAGTCAAATTTGTAAAATTGGCGATAATATAGTTATTAATGATGCCTACAATGCTAATTATGACTCAATGAAAGCTTCAATTGATATTTTAGCCAACTACAAGCAAAGAAAAATAGCTGTATTGGGAGATATGTTAGAGCTAGGAAGCTTTGAAAAGGATTATCACAAAAAGGTAGGAGCATACTTAAAGAAAAAGAGTATTGACTTACTTTTAGCTGTAGGTAATAATGCTGATTTTTACAAAGAAGGGGCTCTAGAAGCTGGAATGGACCAAAGTAAGGTCTTAGTTTTTTCTAATATAGAAGAAGCTAAGCAAGCTTTACACAAGCTTCTAATACCTTTTGATGTTATATTAATAAAAGGCTCAAGAGGAGCTCAAATGGAAAGAATATTGGAAGGATGGAAAGAATAATAGTATGTTGAAGATTTTGGCCCTAACATTTTTATTAACCTTTATTTTGGGAAAAATATTTATTCCTCTTTTAACCAAGTTTAAAATAGGTCAAATTGTAAGAGATGATGGTCCTAAAGAGCATCTTAAAAAGACTGGTACCCCTACAATGGGTGGCATTATTTTTATAATTCCAATAATTCTCTTTAGTTTAATAACAGATATAAATAATCCTTTAATTGTAGCTTCTATACTTTTAATATTCTTTTCTTCTTTAGTTGGATTTTTTGACGACTATTTGAAGATTAAGAGAAAAAACAAAGACGGTTTAAAGCCTTGGTTTAAAACAGGATTTTTTGTCCTAATATCTTTAGTTTATGGTATTTATATAGCCTATTTTACTGAGTTATCTAGTAATATAGTCGTTCCTTTTACAAGAGCAAGCCAAGTTTTTACAATACCCCCTTGGCTTTATGTTATCTTTATTATGCTTTTTTACAACGCCCTTATAAATGCAGTTAACTTTACAGATGGGGTAGATGGACTTTGTGGATCTGTTACTGCCTTTGTATTTATATTTTTTGGACTAGCTTCATTTTTTATTTTTAAAGATTCATCATTTACTAATCATTCTTTTATTATTGTAGCAGCCCTAATTGGTTACTTAATATTTAATCTTCATCCAGCAAAGTTACTTATGGGAGATACAGGCTCTTTAGCTTTGGGAGCGGCGGTAAGCTCTGTATCCATTAGCTTGAAAATCCCTTGGATTATTATTATTGTAGGCTTTATATATGTTATTGAAATATTGTCTTCTGTTATACAGGTTTTACACTACAAGAGGACAAAAAAAAGAGTCTTTTTAATGGCTCCAATTCATCATCATTTTGAATTAAAAAAATGGAGTGAAAACAAGATTGTACTTGTCTTTTCTGGAGTTACTATATTAGGTGGAATTATTTCCTATTTGATTTTGTAAGGAGAAAAATTGAAAGCTGAAAGAAGAAACAGGCCAGATTTTATACTTTTAATGTTAGCCCTAGTTCTAACTTCTTTTGGTATCCTGATGATTTTTAGTGCAGGTGGCCCTTATGCTAAAAGCACCTTCAATGATATGTTTTACTTTGTAAAAGACCAGGTCTTTTATACCTTAGCTGGTCTGGTTGTCTTATTTCTAGCTTCTTTTGCAAATTACAGGTGGTATAAGGCCTTGGCTTATCCAATTCTGGGAGGCTCCTTTATTCTTTTAATTCTTACTTATGTACCAGGTATTTCAGTTTCATACAATGATGCTAGAAGGTGGATTAATATAGGTATTGAATTTCAACCATCAGAGATATATAAGGTTGCATTAATCATATTTTTAGCAAAAATCATAATTGATTTTAAGAAGAAGAATAAACCCTTAATAGGTTACATAGTATGTGTATCTGCGGTTATGCTTTCAGCTCTTACTATTTTTTTACAGCCCCATTTAAGTGCTGCTATTATTATTGTGTTAGTAGGCTTTGTTGTAATATATGTAGGTGGAGCAAAGATTCAGTATTTGTTATTAACAGTAGTACCTGTTTTGGCTTTAGGTGTTTTGGGAGTTGCAAAATATGGATATATGTCAGATCGTATTGTATCTTGGCAGGACCCCTTTAACTACCAATTAGAAGGTGGTTATCAGGTGGTACAGTCACTATATGCCATAGCATCTGGAGGGCTCTTTGGGGTAGGCTTGGGAAAGAGTACTCAAAAGTTTCTATATATTCCAGAACCACAAAATGATTTTATATTTTCAATTATTGCTGAAGAATTAGGATATATAGGGGTCTTGATAATAGTAGCTCTATTTGGCCTTCTATTGTGGAGGGGAATAAGAATTGCAATTTTGGCAGAGGATTTGTTTGGAGCTCTCTTAGCAACCGGTATAAGTTCTCTAATTTTTATCCAGATGCTCTTGAATATTTCTGTTGTTACAGGACTAATACCCAATACTGGAATAACCCTACCATTTTTTAGTTATGGGGGCACCAGTTTAATTATGTTACTAGGACAAATTGGTATTTTGTTGAATATATCTAAGTATAGGGTTAAGAACAAGGAGTTAGACTTATGAGAGTATTAATAGCTGGTGGTGGTTCAGCAGGTCATG
Source organism: uncultured Clostridiaceae bacterium (assembly GCA_964563155.1). Lineage (GTDB taxonomy): Bacteria > Bacillota > Clostridia > DUPQ01 > DUPQ01 > DUPQ01. The sequence goes on from CAZLVL010000004.1 coordinate 122,650, forward strand.
TGAACCCAGCCCTGGCAATAGCAAAAGAGATTAGAAAAAAACAAGAAGATACACAAATACTCTTTGTTGGATCGGTTGATGGTTTAGAAAAGGACTTGGTTCCCCTTGAAGGCTTTGATATTAAGTTTATTCAAATAAAGGGTTTTAAGAGATCCTTATCTTTTGACACCATAAAAACATTTTTTATTATGATAAAGGGCTTTTTCCAGGCTAGAAAAATTGTAAAGCAATTTAAACCTGATATTTCTATAGGTACAGGAGGTTTTGTTTCTGGACCTGTTCTTTTAGCTGCATATTTGAAAAAAAGCAAGATTATGATTCATGAGCAAAATACCTTTCCTGGAATTACAAACAGACTTTTAAGTAGAATAAGTGACATTTCATTATCTGCCTATGAATCTACAAAGGAGCATTTTAAAAGGGCTAAAAAAATAGTAGTAACTGGTAATTTGATAGATACTGCCTTTGAAAATATGGAAACATATAGTGTATCTTCTGGTTTGAAAAATATAGTTATTATTGGTGGCAGCCAAGGTGCTATGACCATTAATAGGGTAGTGGCCCAAATGATTAATGAATTTATAAAAAAAGATGATTTTAGTCTTATTTTTGCACCAGGTAAAAAACATTATGATTTGGTTATGTCTACCATTAAAAGGGATTTGGTTAAGGATTTACCCAATGTTTTAATCAAGGATTACATCTATGAAAGAGAAAAAACGTATAAAAAGGCGGATCTCATGATTACTAGAGGGGGAGCAATCTCAATTAGTGAGGTTTTAGCCATGGGAAAACCTGCAATTATAATTCCATCTCCCTTTGTTCCAGATAGGGCACAAGAGAGAAATGCAGAATTTATATATGAAAAAAAGGCCTGCGAAATTATATATGATGATGAAACTTTTACGGCCCAAAAACTATATGATAAGATTAAGAAGATGATTTCAAACCCAGATGCTTTGATGGATTTGTCTCAAAGAGCTTATGCTTTAGGCATTAAAGATGCCAGTGTCAGGGTATTTAAAGAGTATATGGAGTTATATGATGAAGTTAAGAGTATTAGGAAATAATGGACCATATCCAGAGGCTGGACAAGCTTGTTCTGGCTATCTTATTGAAAAAGAAAACTCTGCCTTTTTAATGGATTGTGGAAGTGGCGTTTTATCTAACCTATTAAAATTTAAAAACCTAGATCAGATTTCTTTTGTAGTCTTAAGCCATTTGCATTTTGACCATATGTCAGACATCTTACCCTTAAGATATGGTCTTCAGGTCTTAAAAAGAAAAATGGATATTTATTTACCCAAAAGTCCCAAGGAAGTAGTAGAGCTTCTAAAATGTGATGAGTTTAATCTTCATTTCATAGATGAAGATTACAAAATTGAAAGAGACGGTTTTAGTCTCTTGTTTAAAAGGACTGAACACCCAGTGGAAACTTATGCTATAAAGGTCAATAACTGTTTTGTTTATACAGCTGATTTAGCCAAATGGGAGCCTCTAGTAGAGTTCGCTAAAGAATGTAAGCTTCTATTAGCTGATTCTGCATATTTAGATAAGGACAAGATTGAAAAACCTGTCCATTTGACAGCTAATGAATGTGGCATCTTGGCAAAAGAAGCAAAAGTTCATCAGCTTTTGTTAACTCATTTTCTTCCAAATTCTGATAGAACCTTGTTATTAGAAAGGGCTAAAAGCCAATTTAAAAACACAAATTTGGCTCTTATTCTTGAAAGTTATCCCATACAATTCTAATACTTTATAGGATTATTTTAATAAATTATTGAAAAATATATGTTTTTAAAAAATATGATGTATCATTTAAACGTGAAAACCTTTAACAAAATTATTTTATTAATATCGCTAGTTTCTTTGGTGGCTTTTATCTTAAGTGGATGTTTTTCTCTATTACCTCAAGAAGATGAAATGCTACCTATTCCTATGCCTTCATATACAGTAAGAGATTATAGGACTATTCAAGCAGAAAGAAAGACTTTAGAAAAGAAGTTTACATCTTTTGGAGTTGTAGGCTTCGACTATACAAATATTGAAAAGCAGAATTTTAAAGTAAACGGCTATATAGATGAAATATTTGTTGAAGAGGGAGAAATCGTAGAAGAAGGACAGCTTCTAGCTACCTTAAAAGAACCAAAAAACAAAAATGAAGTTGAGTATACCTATAACGAGACTCTTAATAGATTTTTAGATGCTCAAGACAGGTACCTAAATCAACAAGCTACCAAGTATGAGTTTAGATATGCTGAAATTCAGTATGAACATGCTAAGGAAGCCTATGACCTATTAGACGATTACATGAAGTCTCTTAACCTATATGCCAGTAAATCAGGTTATGTTATCAATGTTCTTGCTTTAAAGGAAGATACCCCTATAGGTTATACAATTGATCTATGTTCTATAGCTGATGATATTGATTTAAAGATTGAAGCTTCTTTAACAACGGCTACTTTAAAACTTATTAATTTAAGAAGCAAGGTAATACTGATTTTTGATGATACTGAATACGATGGTTACGTGGCAAAAATTGAGGGAACTACCTTGGAAATAAAGTCAGATCAAATGCCATTTTTAAAGACTGGCGACATAGTTCAACTATATATTGTCTTAGAAAAACTAGTGGATGTTCTTGTTATTCCTAAAAATGTAGTTGCCATGACCTCAACAGATTCTGGCTCTGTAAGAATTTTAAAAGACAAGGTGCCAGTAACTCTTAACTTGAAGTTTGGTCTTGTTACAGATACAGAAATAGAAGTATTACCTGGTCAAGGCATAGATGAAGAGACCTTAATTATTGGAGGATCATATTAGGTGTTACGTTTAATCTTAAGGAAGATAATAAATAATAAATGGTTGGTAATAAGCCTTATTATTGGTTGTACCTTTGCAATAGCCATTGGTGCGGCCATACCCATGTATACCTCAGGGCTTTACAATGTCTTACTTTCCAATGAGTTTAAACAAAAACAAGAAGCTGAAAACACCTTTCCCTTTAGAGCTAATTATTCTGTTACCTTTTTTGGTCTAGAAAGTATGGCCTCAAAAGAATCTTATACATATTTGAATAATAATTTTTATGGTAACTATGTAGAAGAAATGCCCTTAGACCAAATTTTTGATTACAATTATATGTCTACAAAGTTCTATGTTTTTATAGATGAATTGAACCAAAACAAAAAGTTAGATGCCCTAAAAGAAGGAATAAAACTAAATATTGGACAAATAGCAAAAAAAGAAGATTTGCCCTTTGGGTCTCTTTCCAAAATTGATGATATGGTCGAAATCATTGGAGGAAGGCTCTTTGATAAGAATAGAAATGATGGGGTAATAGAGGTTCTTGTTTCACAGTCTTGTGCTGCTCGTTATAGATTATCTGTTGGTGACACCTACTATGGCTATAATCGTCTTACAGATGATGATCCCGTAAATACTGTAGAAATAGTTGGAATTATTAAGACAGTTGAATCAGCTACTTCCTTTTTTAATATGTCTGATAGAGTTCTCTTTATGGACTATGACCAAATGATAGACAAAATTGAATCTTTAGATTTAAGTTTGCAACAAGCTAGCTGGTTTGCAGCCTTTGATTATACAAGTTTAAAAATGCAGGATATTGAAAAGATAGAAAATCTTACCCATATGCTGTTGCAAGATGAAAATGAAGGTAGTGGAGGCCTAGTTTCTACTAGTAATAATTATCTAGAAACTTTAGCCAAGTATAAGCATGATACCCAATCAATGCAAAAGGTTTTTATACTTTTAATTATCCCAATCATTTTAATGATTGCCATATATGTGGTTATGATATCCAAACTTATGATGGATAGAGAAAAGGTGGAGATAGCTTCTTTGGAAAGTAGGGGAGCAGGAAGAGGACAAATCTTCCAAATTTATTTAGGCCAAGCCCTAATATTATTAGTAATTTCCTTAATAGCTGGTCTTTTGTTAGCTAGAGGAATTTGTCACCTATTAGGAGCTTCCAATGGCTTTATGGAGTTTGTAAATAGAACTAAGATAGATGTTCATTTTAATGCAAGTGCCCTAATATATGCCCTAGTATGTGCCTTAATTTATCTTGTTATGATCTTGCTACCAGCCTACAAGGCATCAAAGTTTTCCATTGTAGAGTATAAGCAAAGCTTATCTGATATTTCTAAAAAACCCTTTTGGCAGATTATTTATTTAGATTTTATAGTATTAGCCATATCAACCTACTTTTTATACAACTACAAGACCTTAATGCAGTATTTAGAAAATGTAGAGTCTTTAGCTATAGATTTTACCTTATTTATTGCAGTAACCTTTTTTATAACAGGTCTTGGTCTTTTGTTTATAAGGTTGTTCCCATATTTAATAAAACTAATTTTTGTTATTGGTAAAAAGCGTTGGAAACCTGCTCTTTATACAGCCTTTACCCATGTGGCAAGAGGTGGAAGTTATAAGCAATTTATAATGCTCTTTTTAGTATTAACCATTAGCATAGGTATTTTTAATGCAAATACAGGAAGAACCCTAAATGAAAACATAAAGGATAATATTAAATATGAGGTTGGTGCTGATGCTGCTATTACCCCAGGCTATATTGAATATTATGGAGATTCTGGTGGAATTGAATTAAAAAGTTATACAGGAAGAGATATAAGAAGATTTGGTGAAAGAATAAAACAATCCCCATATATTGAAAACATGGCCTTGGTTTATTCAACTACAGTATCTCTAACCGCTACAAAAGAAAGTGCTAGCTTTTTAGGTATAAGTCCCTATGAATATGGTCAAGTCATTGATTTAAGAGATGATTTAAATAAAGGAATTGATATTAAGTATTTTCTAAACCTTTTAGCTACATACCCTCAAGGCGTTTTACTTTCATCAAATCTTGGACAAGTTTATGATGTAAAAGAAGGTGATTATCTTACTTACACCTACCAAAGTCTAGGAGAACAGGTAATGGTTCAAAATGTTCTTGTACTGGGATTAGTGGATTACTGGCCTGGTATAATAAATAAGGACTTTGTTGTTATTACCCAAGACAATTACAGTACCATGAAAAACTTTCCTATGACTGGAACTCTTTTAATTGATAAGAAGAATAACACATCAGATACAATGCTTGTTAATGACATTAACACTTATTTAAATGATAATGAATATTTACCCAAAAGTGCCTTTACAGACTTCATTTTGACAAATGCTAAAAAGAGCTCTGTATTAAATGGTATAAACGGAATTCTAACCTTAGATTTTCTTATTTCCATGATTGTTTGTTTTGTAGGATTTATAATCTTTTGGATAATATCTGTTAGACAAAGAGTATTACAATTTGGTATTTTTAGGGCCATGGGAATGACTTCAAATGAATTATATCGGATGATTTTCTATGAACAAATCATGATATCTTTGGTTTCAATAGTAGCTGGTATTATTATTGGAGGCCTTTCTAGTCAGCTCTTTGTACCTTTGTTTGAAAGAATGTCCACTATTGGAGAAATACATATTCCCTTTAGCACATACCAAGATGGTATAGATTATATAAGGATTTATTCTGTTACAGGCATCACTTTAGCCCTAGGACTTTATATATTACTAAGATTCATATCTAGACTAAAAATTGACCAGGCCTTAAAGTTAGGAGAAGATTAATGACTACTATTTTAAGAACTGAAAATTTAAAAAGAGAATTTACACAAGGCAGTCTTACAATAACAGCCTTGGATGATATTAATATTTCATTAAAAGAGGGTAGTCTTGTTATGTTGGCTGGTAGATCAGGCTCTGGTAAAACCACCCTTATAAATCTTATGGGTGCCTTAGATAGACCAAGTGAAGGAAAAATTTATTTTGAAGACAAGGAAATAACCAACCTAAATGATAAGTCTAGAGACTATTTAAGGCGAAATAATATGGGCTTTATCTTCCAATCTGTTGCCCTCATATCTGTGCTAAATGCCTATGAAAATGTGGAATTTGGTTTGCGCCTAGCTCAAACAAATTCACTTAGTTGGGATGAAAGAGTAAAAGAGTCCCTAAAGCATGTTGGTTTGGAAAAACGAATTAACCATAAACCCCATCAACTCTCAGGAGGAGAACAGCAAAGAGTGGCAATTGCTAGGGCAATTGTATCTAAGCCTAGAATAATATTTGCTGATGAACCAACCGCTGAATTAGACTTAAAAACAGGTTTAAAAATAGTAAACCTCTTTAGATACTTAGTAGATAATGAAAATTTAACAATAATTATGACCACCCATGACCCTAACATGCTAGAACTAGCTGATCAAGTTATCCAACTTGAAGATGGGAGGCTTGTAAAATGAAAAAGATGAATAAGAAACCAGTTATTAAAAAAAGCAAAAAACTTAAAACTTTTGTAAATAGCATAAGCGATGAAAGAGTGGATCTTGAAGATATTCAAGGTTACACAGATGATCATGCAATATTTTGCGATGGCCTTGTTAAGATTTACAAAACTAAGGATACGGAGGTTGTAGCCTTACAAGGACTGGAGTTAGAGGTAAAAAAGGGAGAGATGATGGCCATTATTGGAAATAGTGGTTCTGGCAAATCTACACTTTTAAACCTTTTAGGTGGCTTAGATAGACCATCAGCTGGTACCCTTATCGTTGATGGAAAAAACCTTTTAAGGATGAAAGATTCTGAGCTTTTAGATTATAAAAAAACAAAGGTTGGTTTTGTCTGGCAAAACAATGCAAGAAACCTTATACCATATTTACCTGCAGTGCATAATGTGGAACTACCAATGATTTTAGCAGGACGAAAAGACGCAAAAAAAAGAGCAGAAGAATTACTAGATATAATGGGCTTAAAAAATAGGATGCATAATCGTCTTTCTGAACTATCTGGGGGCGAACAGCAAAGGGTAGCTATTGCTATTGCCATGGCTAATAATCCTACTATTTTATTGGCTGACGAACCTACAGGGGCGGTGGACACAAAGACAGCTGCCTTAATATACAACACCTTTAGAAGATTAAATGCAGAATACAAGGTGACCATTATCATAGTTACCCATGATAGGGCAGTGTCTAAGAATGTAGATAGGGTAGTAACCATTGTAGATGGCAGAACAGGTAGTGAGTATATAAGAAAGAAAACCTATAAAGAGCAAATCTTAGAAATGGATAGATTTACAGGTGTGGAAGAATCGGAAACCCACGAAGAGATGATTGTTGTAGATAGACAGGGTCGATTAAAAATTCCTGAAGAGTATCTAGAATTAGCTAAGATATCCAACAATAGTAAGGTGCATTTAAAGGTAGAAGATGACAAGATAGTTATTTATCCTAAGGAAGTGGAACATGATTAAAAGAAGTAGAAAGTTTTCATTTTTAATATTGTTAATCCTTATTATGATGTTTCTAACAAGTTGCTCATATTTCTATCCTGTCAATAAAAAAGGAAATGAAATAGAACTTTTACAACAAAAAAACTTAAAACTAAACTATTTAACCCTCCACAAAGGAGATATCTTTGAAGGCTATACTATTGGCCAAGATGAATCCTCTGTTTGCTTTTTTGTAAATGATCCTAAGAAAACTTCTTATGCTAAAGCAGATATTGAAGATGCCTTGGTTGAAAAGATATATGTAGCTTTGGGAGATTACGTAAAAGAAGGTGATATTCTCATACAGTATCAATATGATGTGGATGAAGATACTGAGTTTTTGTTAGATTTGAGTATGAGAAGGGCCCTTTTAAAGTATGAAAACTCTGTAGAGCAATTTAATAAGGGCTTTATAAAAAGAGAAGAAATGGACTTTTTCAAAAATGATTATCTGAAGGCCAAGGAAAAGTGGGATGATTTTAAGGCCTTAGAAAGTAAACATACCCTAAGAGCACCTGCAGAAGGCTATATAGCAAATATTCAAGACTATTCAACAGCCTCTGAAGTAAAGCAAAATGTGGGCTTTCAAATTAGTAATAAAGAAGATGGATTCTTATTGCTCTTTGCCGCTAAATCCAATGAAAATGCAGCTTATCCCTTTTATGTTTTTAGAGAAGGAGCAAAGACTAGGGTTACAAACAAGGAAGAAACTTTTGATCAAGACGCCTTAGTGCAAATGACCAATTCTACCTTTCTTAGAGAATATTCTGAGTATCCAGATTCCTTTTTTGGGGAAAACATGATTTATATGGTTTTAGAGTTTGAAAACCAAGAGATTAAAAATGATTTAAATTTCCAACAAACCTTTGTTGTTTCTTTAATAAATAAAGAGATAAGAGATGTATTGTTACTACCTAAAGATGCTTTGGAAACCGATTCAGAGGGAAGGTCCTATGTCTATAAAGTTACAGACGACAATAATATGGACCAACAATATGTCACAATAGGTGAAGAAGATAGAAACTTCTACCAGATAATAGAAGGACTTAAGGAAGGAGATAAGGTATTAATAAGATGAGATATATAAAAAGTTGTGCATTTTTAATATTGATTGTTATACTTTTAACTTTTCTGCCTTCCTGCAAGATGGTGGAAGATAAATATCAAATTCCTGTATTTGATATTATGAAAGAAAAACACAAAACTATCTTAGTAGAAAGAGAAGATATTTTGGTTAAGGAAGATCTAAAGGTAAATGTAGAGACAAATAAGTTGCACAGGTTTACTTTTGAATATAAGGAAAATGAGGGTTATGGTTTCCAATTAATCCAAGCAGGTTCAAGAATTGAAAAGGATCAAGTTTTAGCAGAGGTTACATCTTTCGAAATGGAAAGAGAATTAAGGTTAAAAGAGGAGGATCTTGAGCTTAAAGAACTTTTGTATGAAGATCTTTTTAAGGCCTATTCTGAAAGTAATGAAGGCTACTATAGTATGCAACTGGCCCTTTTGGATGTAGAAGAAGCAAGATTTAATTTAAATAAAGTTAAAGAAAGCTATAGTCATCTAAAAATCACATCACCTGTAAGTGGCTACTTGGACAAAGTAAGTGAAAGCTATAAATTTGAAAAAGATGAGTTTGGCAACCAAATCAAAACCACAGTAGTTACTTTTTCAATTATTCAAGATAGTATTTTCTTATCTATTTCTTCTGCAAACAATGAAATAGTGGATGCCTTATTAAAGGATGTATTTGGATTTGATGATATTTTGAAAATTTATGATAACCAAGATATAGAGTACAAGGCTAAGGTTGTGGATGTGGAAACAAATATATCTTTTAACTATAGACAAGGTACTTGGCTCAAATCTATTCTTGTGTCTTTGGAATTTGTAAAAGATTCTAGTATAGATTATTCACAAGTCATTAAAAGTCCACTTTACTATCCCTTAATTATAGAAGAACTTAGTCAAGTTATTAGCCTTAAAAAGGATTTAATCCTGACCAATGAAGCTAATGAAAACTATGTCTATGTACTACAAAATGATATTAAATCCATTAGATATATAAAATTAGGTAGACAAATTCAAAACGCTTCCTTTGTTGTTATTGATGGCCTTTATGAAGGGGATTTAGTAGTTACAGAAACTTACCTAGAAAAATAAGTAAAGATTAATATATTTTTTGTTGATTAACTCATTTTTTAATGAGTTAATTCTATATTCTCATTTCATATGAAATTGTGAGGATCTCTTGTCTAATAATTTTGCTCAAACTCATTTAAATTTTTTTTATCATTTTTTTATTGTATAATATGAATAAATAAAGAAGAAAGGGGTATGATTAGTCTTATGCTACATCATACAAGGACAAATGGAAAAAGATTCTAAAAAACTTGGTAATTGGATAAATAGTGAACTCCCTCAGATTTCATCTAAGTTAGAGAAGATGAATGATGCTTCTTATCTTCAAGATTATACAATCTCATTTTCTGGAAAAGAAAGGGTAAAGAAGATACTTTTTCATTTTAGATCTGCACTTTTCCCAGGTATCTATGAAAAATGTACCATAAACAAGAATAACTTAGATTTATATATAGGAAATAATATAAGAGAAGCTGCTATGGAATTAAGAGAGATTATTAAGCAGGCTTTTAGATATTGTTGTAATAATAAAGAATGTGATCAATGTCCTATTGATCCAGACCAATTAGTTATTGATTTTTTAAAGACATTACCAGATATTAGAAGAAAACTCCAAACTGATATTGAAGCAGCCTATTTGGGAGACCCTGCTGCTAAAAGTCATGAAGAAATTATGTTAAGCTATCCTTCTTTGGAGATGATGAGCATTCATAGAATAGCCAATGAATTATATAAACTGGATATTCCTTTAGTACCTAGAATGATGAATGAATATGGTCATAGAGTTACTGGTATTGATATCCATCCTGGTGCCTCCATAGGTGAGTACTTTTTTATGGACCATGGTACCGGTATAGTTATAGGGGAAACCGCAGTTATAGGCAACAATGTTAAGATTTACCAAGGGGTTACCTTGGGTGCTAGAAGTTTTGAATTGGATGATCAAGGAAATCCCATTAAAGGAACAAAGAGACATCCCAATATTGAAGATAATGTAATAATATATTCACATGCAACCATACTAGGTGGGGATACTGTAATAGGCCACAACTCTATTATTGGTGCGTCAGTATGGCTGATGCAATCGGTTCCCCCACATTCAAAAATATATAATAATTTAGGGAGTAAGAAATAAAAATGGCCGAACTTAGATGGCATCCATTAATAAAAGATTGGGTTATGGTGGTCTCCCAAAGACAAAATAGACCACAAATGCCAAAGGACTGGTGTCCTTTTTGTGTAAGCAAAGATAATGCTAAGGTAAACCAAGACTATGTGGTTTTAAAGTATGATAATGACTTTCCAGTCTTATCCCAAAATCCACCCAGACCAGATGATGTGGCAACTGACTTTTATAAAACAGACATTACCTATGGTAAATGTGAAGTAATCCTTTATTCCAAAGACCACCATGGTTCATTACCTCTTTTAGATGATGACCATATGGTAAAGCTTGTAGAACTTTGGCAAGAAAGAATGAGTGATTTATCATCTGATGACTTGATTAAGTATGTTTTCATATTTGAAAATAGGGGAGAAGCGGTTGGAGTAACCATGCCTCACCCCCATGGTCAGATTTATGGATATCCTTTTATTCCCAAAAAGATAGAATTAGAAATAGAATCTACTAAAGAATACATGGAAGAAAAAGGCCAGTGTTTGATATGTAAAATGAACCAAGAAGAAAAATCTTTTGAAAAAAGAGTTATTTTTGAGAATGATAGTTTTATTGTCTATCTTCCTTTTTTCACAGAATATCCCTATGGGATATATATTTCTTCAAAAAGGCATTTTCAATATATTACAGAATTTACTGACCAAGAAAAAGTGGATTTTGCTAGAACCATTAAAGAGAGTGTGGGTATGTTGGATAGTCTTTTTGACTTTCAATTTCCATATATGATGTGCATGCATCAAGCTCCAGTTAATGATGGAAAAGATTATTCATTCTATCATTTTCATGTAGAATTTTTCCCGCCCATGCGCTCTCATGATAGGATAAAGTATAATGCTTCTAGCGAAACAGGAGTTTGGGCTCATTGTAATCCCACATCTCCAGAAGAAAAAGCTCTTGAATTAAAAGCAGCTTACAAAAAATATATTAAAACAATTAGGTGATTTATGAATAGAAAAGTATTATTTAACCTTTTACAGGATATTTATGGAAAAAATGATGAACAAGTCCGCTACTTTCAGGCTCCTGGTAGAGTTAACCTTATTGGTGAGCACATAGACTATAATGGGGGACATGTCTTTCCAGCAGCTATTGATATGTTTTCAACTGTAGCAGTTAGAAAAAGAAATGATAGAATAATTAAGCTTTATGCTACAGATTTAAAGTATGTGGTAGAAGCTGATATGGACAATTTGGAAAAATACATGGACCTTAAATGGGGAAATTATCAATTAGGAGTGGTTGACCAATTATTAAAAAATGGTTTTGAACTTGGAGGAGCTGAGTTCATATTTGATGACAAGGTGCCCTTAGGAGCAGGCCTATCTTCATCCGCAGCAATTGAAGTGGTTACAGCCTTTGCAATGACTAGGATTTATGGTTATGATACAGAAAAAATTGAGTTGGCAAAGATAGCTCAAAAAGCAGAGCATGAGTATGTTGGGGTAAAATGTGGAATTATGGACCAATTTGCCTCTGCTATGGGAAAAGAAAACAAGGCCATGCTATTAAATACAAATACCATGGAATATGAATATGTTCCCATAAATATTGATGACTATGCAATCTTGATTACAAACACAAATAAAAAGAGGTCCTTAGGGGACTCAGCCTACAACAAAAGAAGAGAAGAATGTGAATCAGCCCTAAAAGATATGCAAAAGCAACATCCTGAAAAGAAATATCTATGTGATTTTACCTATAAGGAGTTTTTAAGTGTCAGTGAAGATATTAAAGATCCCACTGCCAAAAAAAGAGCAGAACATGCAGTATGTGAAAACACTAGGGTTTTAGACAGTGTAAAAGCCTTAAAGAAAAAGGACTTACTTTCCTTTTGTAAGTATTTAAATCTTTCCCATATTTCTCTAAGAGACCTTTATGAAGTATCAAGTAAAGAATTGGATTTTTTAGTTGAAAATACTTGGCTACAAAAAGGAGTGCTAGGGTCACGTATGACTGGTGCAGGATTTGGTGGTTGTACTGTTACTATTATTGAAAAAGACTATATAGATGAATTTATACAAAACGTTTCCAAAAGCTATTTGGACATAATGGAGTATGAAGCCTCTTTTTATGTTTGTAAGTTAGCTGACGGGGTAAAGGAGATATAATGACAATTCTTGTTACAGGTGGAGCAGGCTATATCGGTTCTCATATGGTATTGCATCTTTTAGAAAAAAACTATGATGTTTTAGTAGTGGACAATCTTTCTACAGGAAACAAAAATGCAGTACTAGCTAATAAGTTTTATGAAGTAGATATCTGTAATTATGAAGCTTTAGAAAAGGTTTTTGCTAATAATGAAATATCTGGTGTAATTCATTTTGCAGCCAGTTCCTTAGTAGGAGAAAGCATTAAAGAGCCTCTAAAATATTATTACAATAATATTTTTGGAACAATGAATCTTCTTAAGGCCATGGAAGCTCATAATGTGAAGAATCTTGTTTTTTCCTCTACAGCTGCAGTTTATGGAGAAAAAAACAGCCCCCTAAAAGAAGAAGATCAAACAAATCCAACCAACCCCTACGGAGAGACCAAGTTAGCTATTGAAAAAATGTTAAAATGGCAATCAAATGCTAGAGGTCTTAACTATGCAGCTTTAAGATATTTTAATGCTGCTGGTAGCCATGAAAGTGGAATTATTGGAGAGGTTAGAAAGGTTGAAACCCACCTAATACCCATAGCTTTGGATGTTGCTTTGGGAAAAATTGATAAGTTGATGGTCTTTGGAACAGATTATGAGACCCCTGATGGAACTTGTATTAGAGACTATATCCATGTTTGTGATTTAGTATCTGCCCACCTTTTAGCCTTAGAAAAGATGCAAAATAATAATGGGGATAAACCTCTACAACTTACATATAATTTGGGAAGCGAAAAAGGCTATTCAGTTTTTCAAATAGTTGACTCTGTAAAAGAGGTTACAAAAATTGAGATAAATACAGAAGAAACAGATAGAAGGCCAGGGGATCCTCCCATATTAATTGCTTCTAGTGAGAAAATAAAAAAGGAACTTGGCTGGATGCCAAGGTATACAAATATATATGATATTATAGATACAGCTTGGAAATTTAGAAGCAAAAAGAGGTGACTCCATGAAGGAAAAACTAAAAAACAAGGAAACTGATTTTTTGTTTAAGGCCATTTTAACCTTGGACAATACAGATGAGTGTTATAGTTTCTTTGAAGATATCTGCACTATTGCTGAAATAAAGGCTATGGCCCAAAGGCTGGCTGTAGCAAAAATGCTAGACCAAGAAAAAACCTATAGTGAGATTTCATTAGCTACTGGAGCCTCTGCAGCAACTATAAGTCGTGTTGCTAAAAGCCTTTTTTATGGGGCTGAAGGTTATAGATTAATTTTAGATAGATTGGGAGAGAATAATGGGTAAACTCTTAGACAGAATATTTGGAACATACAGTGAAAAAGAGATTAAGAAAATAATCCCAATGGTGGATGCTATTGAAGCTTTAGCCGACGAAATGGGTAGAAAAACCGATGAAGAGTTAAAAGAATATACAAATATATTTAAAAAGAGAATAAAAGAAGGACAAGACCTAGACGATATTTTGGTAGAAGCCTTTGCAGTATGTAGAGAAGCCTCTACTAGAGTTCTTCATATGACCCCCTACAGGGTCCAATTAATAGGTGGAATTGTTCTTCACCAAGGTCGTATAGCAGAAATGAAAACAGGAGAGGGTAAAACCTTAGTTGCAACCTTACCTGTATATTTAAACGCTTTAAGTGGCAGAGGTGTCCATGTAGTTACTGTCAATGATTACTTGGCTAAAAGAGACAGTGAATGGATGGGAAAACTATATAACTTTTTAGGCTTGTCAGTAGGATTAATTGCCTATGGAATGACCAAACAAGAAAAACAAGACGCCTATAATAGCGATATAACCTATTGTACAAACAACGAGTTAGGTTTTGACTACCTAAGAGACAATATGGTAACTCAAAAGGAAGATTTAGTACAAAGAGAATTGGCCTTTGCTATAGTGGACGAGGTGGATAGCATCTTGGTAGACGAGGCCAGAACCCCATTAATTATTTCTGGGGCAGGTGAGGAATCTTCTCCTTTATATAAGGCAGCTGACTTTTTTGCTAGAGGCCTAAAAAAGAAGGTTATTATTGAAGAAGATAGTGGTGGAAAAATTCAAAGAATTATGGATTTAGCAGCCCAAGAAGAAGATGAGTATGCTGAGGACAAACCTGATTATATTGTAGATGAAAAGAATAGAACCGCTTCATTGACTCCAAAGGGAGTGGATAAGGCTGAAAAATACTTTAATGTAGAAAGCCTGACCTCTTATGAGAATACAACCCTTTTACACCATATAAATAATGCTATTAAAGCAAGATCTTTAATGCAAAAGGATGTGGACTACATTGTTAAAGACAATCAAATAATTATTATTGATGAATTTACAGGTAGAATGATGTTTGGAAGAAGGTATTCTGAAGGCTTGCACCAGGCTATTGAAGCAAAAGAAAATGTTAAAGTAGAAAGAGAAAATAAGACTCTAGCTACTATAACCTTCCAAAACTACTTTAGAATGTATAAAAAACTCTCTGGAATGACAGGAACAGCTCTTACAGAAGAAGAAGAGTTTATAGAGATATATAAACTGGATGTCATTGTAATTCCAACTAATAGGCCAGTTATAAGGGAAGATTTTCCTGACATAGTATATAAGACTGTGCCAGCAAAACTAAAGGCTATTGTTGATGACATATATGAGTGTTCCCAAAGACAACAACCAGTTTTAATTGGAACAATTTCTATAGAAAAATCGGAAGAGCTTAGTCTTTTACTAAAAAGAAGAGGCATTAAGCATGAAGTTCTAAATGCTAAATACCATGAAAGAGAAGCAGAAATTGTTGCCCAAGCAGGAAAGCCTGGTTCTGTTACCATTGCTACAAACATGGCTGGTAGAGGAACCGACATTGTTCTAGGTGGAAATGCTGCTTTTATGGCTATGCAAAAGCTGAAAAAAGAGATTTTTGATGAAGAAGTGTTACTACAAGCTGATAGTTTTAATGAAACAGATAACCAAGAAGTATTAAGAGCAAGAGAACTCTATACAAAATATGAATCTGAGTTTAAAAAGGATATAGAAAAAGATAAACAATTTGTTATAGAAAAGGGAGGCCTTTATATTCTTGCTACCGAAAGACATGAATCAAGAAGAATTGATAATCAGCTTAGAGGAAGGTCAGGCCGTCAAGGAGATCCAGGTGCTAGTAGATTTTACTTATCAGTAGAAGATGATTTAATGAGACTTTTTGCTCAAGACAGATTGTCCAACATGATGGATATGTTAAAGGTACCTGATGATGTACCCATTGAAGCAAAAATGATAACAAATACCATAGAAACAGCCCAAAGAAGAATAGAAAGCATTAACTTCCAAAGAAGAAAAACTGTTATCCAATACGATGACGTAATGAATGCTCAAAGAAACCTTATATACGAGCAAAGAAGACAGGTCTTAGATGGAAGAGACATGAAAATGAGCTATTTGAAAATGCTTGAATCCATCTTAGAAAGATTTACAGAAGATTACTGCTCTTCACAAAAATCATCGGAATGGAATCTTTTAGCAATGGAAGAAAGGCTAAATGAGCTTTTTCCTTCTCGCTATAATCCCTTAACCAAGGATACAGACTTAAACTCCTATAACAAAGAATCCTTTTATACTTATCTATATAAGTATTTTGAAGAAAAGTATTTAGAAAAAGAAGAAGAATTGGGCTTTGAGCTCATGAGAGAAATTGAAAGAATGATTCTTTTGAGAATGGTTGATATGCACTGGATGGACCATATAGATGCTATGGACCAGTTACGTTCTGGTATAGGTTTAAGAGCTATTGGGCAAAAAGATCCAGTCTTAGAGTATAAGTTTGAAGGCTATACCATGTTTGAGACCATGACAAACAGCATTCAAGAAGATGCTCTTTTAAGAATATTTTCCATTAGTAAACAAACTGAGGTTGAAAAACCTGAAAGTAAAGTAAATATAATAACCACCTCCCATGGATCAGATGAAGAGGTTAGAAAAAGTCCCAAGGTAGTAAATCAAAAGCCTGGACGAAATGACCCTTGTTCTTGTGGAAGTGGTAAGAAATATAAGAAATGTTGCGGAGCTTAATATATGAATTATGAACAAGCAGTTGAATATATACACTCAATCTCAAAATTTGGTTCAAAATTAGGATTGACCAATATAACAAAGTTATTAGATTTATTGGGAAATCCCCATGATAAGTTAAAATTTGTCCATGTAGGTGGAACCAATGGTAAGGGTTCAACCTCCAATTATATTGCAAATATCTTGTATCAAGCAGGTTACAGGGTTGGATTTTTCATTTCCCCCTATATTGAAAAGTTTACCGAAAGAATTCAGGTTGACTTTCAAAATATTGAAGAAGATTGTTTGGTTAAAAATGTTGAATTAATCCAAGAAAAAATTCAGATTATGCTAGACCAAGGCTATAATCATCCTACTGAATTTGAGGTAAATACAGCCTTAGGTATGCTATATTTCCAGCAAAAGGCCTGTGATCTAGTGGTTTTAGAGGTAGGTCTAGGTGGAAGAATGGATTCTACCAATGTAATCAACACTCCTTTAGTTTCAGTAATATGTACCATTGATATAGATCACATTGGTGTTTTAGGTGACACCATAGAGCAAATTGCCTTTGAAAAGGCAGGTATTATAAAGCCACTGGTACCTTTAGTAATATATGGGGACAATCCACAAGTGGCATATGAAGTTATTGAAGAGCAGGCTAAAGAAAAAAATGCACCTTCTGAAAGAGTGGATTTTTCCAAGATAAGTAATGTTAGATATGAAGATTTTTCTTATACCTTTGATTTTGAAAAGTATAAAGACTTAAAGATTAACATATTTGGAGAATATCAAATTAAAAATGCCTGTACTGCAATTAAAGCAGTAGAAAAATTAAAAGCATATAATATTACAATAGACCATATTAAAAAGGGACTAGAAAGAGCTAAATGGCCTGGCAGACTAGAAATTGTCTCAAAAGATCCCTTTGTCCTTACTGATGGAGCCCACAATATTCAAGGAATTAGAAGTTTAAAAGAAACTATCTTAAAGTATTTTCCTGATAAAAGAAAAATATTTGTTATGGCTGTCATGAGAAACAAGGATTATGACCATATGATTGAAGAAATATTTCCTTATGCAGATATGGCTGTAGCCCTAAGACCTGACTATGAAAGAGCCTTAGAGCGAGATATTCTAGTAGACACTATTAGCAAGTATTGCGCAAATACCTTTACTTTTGATAAGATAGAAGAAGGTTTAGACTTTGTAGTATCACAAGCAGATGAGAACACAATTATTTGCACATTCGGTTCTCTTTATTATATTGCAGATGTGAAAAAATATTTTCAAAAGAGGGTTTAAATGGATTTAGAAACCTTGCAAAACAATCTTGAAAAAATTGATTTTAATGAGCTTCGTAAAAAAAATATTAAGCTAAGTGAAGACGATGCTTATGTTGGGGAGTTATATAATTCTGCTATTGATAATATTAAACAAAACAATTTAGATGTTGCAAAGATTAAATTAAATAGAGTGGTAAAGCTAGATCCTACCTTTGAAAAAGCTGCGGCTTTATTGGGTAAAATTAGTGAAATCCAAGAAAATAAATCTCTAGGGGATAAAATGGAAGAAGCTCTTTATGCAAAAGAAGAAAAAGAGGGTAAAAAGCATAGACTCTTTAACTTTAATCTAACCCCAAAAGAGCAATCTACCATAAGAGAAACTCCACCCAGAGAGACAAGCACCCTTAAAGCTCAAAAGATTTATCCAGCAAGTCAAAACAAGGCTAAATTATCTCCATTTACCTTTATGAAAATACAAATGGTAATCATTATTGCTTTGGTCCTTATCATAATTGCCCTTTTAATTTT
Organism: uncultured Clostridiaceae bacterium; assembly: GCA_964563155.1. Lineage (GTDB taxonomy): Bacteria > Bacillota > Clostridia > DUPQ01 > DUPQ01 > DUPQ01. The sequence continues at coordinate 141,269 of CAZLVL010000004.1, forward strand.
CATTTTTGATATGAGAATTAAGTTTAATACCTTTGTTAAAGACCAACCTGATTTAGTAGGTGCTTTAGAAACTTTAGAAAAAGAACATAATGATTTAAGCTTAGAATATGAGGCGGCAGTTAGGGGATATCAAGAAAAAATAACTGAATATGAAAAACAACTAGATAAAAAAAATCTAGACCAAAGTAAAGTTGACTTAATAATTGATGGTCTTAGCGCACAAAGGGACCTCTATTTAGCTAAAAAGCTGGAATTAGAAGGAGAATACAAACAAGCTTACAATCTTCTTATAGATATAGATGTGATAAATGCGGGTTTTTCAGAAGAAGACCAAGCCCTATACGATGCTTGCTTAAAATATACTAAAATGCAGTTAGCCATTTCTATATACAACTCAGGAAACAAATTGTACCAAGATTTAAAGTACAAAGAAGCTTATGATAACTTTAAGGATATCTGGGATTTTTACCCAACATATAATTCTGTCCTTGACTGGAAGGATGAAGTAGAATATACAAATTTAGTTTATGACTCTGTTTTTAAAATGGCTAAATGTGCCTTTGAAATAAAAGAATATGACCAAGCTGTTGCAGGTTATGGCTTTGTTGAAAAGAGTAATACAGAGTTTTCTAACATGAATATGTCTGGTATCATTTATCACAGCGCCAAGGCCTATGCAGGTTTAGAAGACTGGGATATGGCTGAAAAATTATTCATGAGGGTTATAGAAGAGTATCCTCAATCAGAATTGGTTGTTCATGCTAGAAATAGGTTGGCTTTAGTTCAAGAAAATAAAAAATAAATTAAGGGGAATTTATGCAAAATACAGATTTCTTTGCTGAAATAGCAAACACGGTTATTGAAAAAAGAAAGGATTTTATGCATGAAATACAAGCTCCTAAGGATAAAGGTCCAGTTTTAAATGCAAATAAGATATATGAAAAAGAGGAGCAAGGTGAAAATATAGACCTTCCTTTTTTTGATTATGACAAAAGTATAAAAGACTATTATGAGGGAATAGAGCTTTTAAAAGATTACTATAAACCTTTTTTAAAAAGAAGGAATAAACCTTTAGAAGGTAGAAAAAGACTTTACTTAGAAAACTTTGATTTTAGGTTTGAAGAAAAAGAAGATAAAGAAGATTTTTCTAGACTCTTAAATGGAGAAGGCAAGTGGGAAGCTCTAAAAATACCCCATTATCATGGTCCTACAGGTCATTGGGTAAGTTACTACAGATGTAAATTTGATTATGAATTATCTGATAAAAAGGTATATTTAGTTTTAAAAGGTTCTGACTACATAACAGATGTCTATATAAATGGAAGACACCTTGTTAGTCATGAAGGCTTTTTTGCTTCTTTTGAAGAAAACATTGGAGACTATCTCCACAAAAAAGATAATGTTCTTCTTATTAAAGTAGAGAATCATATTACTGCCTTGGGAGAGAATAAGGTCTTTGGAAAGAAACTTTATGCTGCAACAGGAATTGGCTGGGATGAACCAGGTAGTGGCTGGCATCATTGTCCTCCAGGTGGTGGGATATTTGACAAGGTCTATTTAGAAGAAAGAAATGAAAGCCATTTATTTGATGCATATATTTTACCTGATATAGACAAATGCATTGCTAATTTAAATCTTGTTCTTCAAAAAGCAGACCAAGGTGTATCAAACCTTAAGGCTAAAGTAGTTATAGAGGCTTTCAACTTTGATGATAATAAAAAACTTGAAAAAGAATTTCCCCTAGTAGCAAACAATGGCTTAAACTATTATTCCTTTGATATAAAGATGGATGATCCTAAGATTTGGGATAGCCAAACCCCTTATTTATACACAACAAAGATTTTCATATGCCAAGAAGAAGATTGTGACCAATATGAGTTTAACTTTGGCATGAGAAAATTTGAGCAAGACACGAAAAATATACCCTATGGTACCCTTTATCTGAATAACCAAGAAATCATTTTAAGAGGGGCCAATGAAATGGGTCATTTGCAGCTTTGTGTAATTAGAAATGATTTTGACCAATTGATAGAAGATATTTTAATTGCCAAATATTCTAATATGAATTATTTTAGAATCACTCAAAGACCAGTGCAAAGAGAAATATATGAATACTGTGATATGTTGGGTATGATGGTACAAACTGATTTTCCCTTATTTGGTCAATTACCAAAAAGCCAGATCTATGAAGCCGCAAGACAAGTAGGGGAGATGGAAAGACACATAAGAAGACATCCTTGTGTAATAATGGTAAGTTATATCAATGAGCCAACAGACCAGATTAAGTCTAACACCACCCACTACAATCTAGACAGAAAAGAGCTAGAAAATTGGTTTAACATAGCTGATACCTTTGTTAAACAAGAAAATCCTCAAAGAGTCATCAAAAGAGTAGAAGGAGATTATGATCCACCTACAATAAAAGGAATGTCTGATTTCCATTGTTACAACATGTGGTATACCAACCATGCAATATCTATTGGAAATCTTTACAAAGGATTTTTGCCTCCTATTAAAAAGGACTGGAAAACTTCATGTGGCGAGTATGGAGTAGAGGGTTTAGATAATCTAGACTTGATGAAAAAGTATTATCCAAAAGAATGGCTTCCTAAAAATGATTATGATTTTTGGACCCCTGATAGTATTGCTAGAGCACAAACCAATTCTATGCATGGTGATTGGTTTTATGAACAGGACAATATAGTAGATTGGATAAAGTTTGGACAAGCCCATCAAAGAAAATCAATCTCTTTGATGACTTTAGCCATGAGAAGAAGATCTGACTATATTATTCAAACAGCCATGCACCTTCTTATAGACGCTTATCCAGCAGGTTGGATGAAGACCCTAGTAGGTGTTGACAGAAGGCCAAAACCCTCTTATTTTGCCTTTAAAGACGCTCTAAAGCCTCTAAAGCTTAACTTTAGGTCGGATAGATGGTCAGCCTATAGAAATGAAGAGATATCTGTTGAGGCTTGGTGTTTAAATGATACAAGAAAGGATTATACTAATTTAGGATTTGTAGCTACTCTTTGTGATAGTGAGGGTAGGGTATTTGCAGAATATGAAAGTAGATTTTCTTCAAAAAGTACAAGTTCTTTTTCTTTTGCAGATATAAAAATTGAAAGTAAAGTTTTTGAGAATAAAAAAAGACAAGAAATATATTTAGTAGGTAAGATTTTTGATGGTAAAGACCTATTAGATGAAGATTCTTTTAAGATTGATTTATATGAAAGACCAAAAAACAGTATTAAAGTTTACCCCATAGGCAATCTTGCAAAAGAGTTGGTAAGTGAAACAAGCATCTTTGAAAAGGCAGACTTAGATTCAAGTCAACTTATTATGGTGTCTGACTGTGATGAGCTTAATGACTTTAATGGCTTTAATGAATTTAATAATAATGTTAAAGGGTATATGAACTACTTAGATGGTAGTCCTGGCAATAAAGATAGTTTAAACAAAAAGAAAATCCTCTATGTTATGAACCAGGATTTAGATACTTTAAAGATTGGCAATAATTCATACACTCTAAGTGATAAAAGAATGTGGAAGGCTACTTATTCACCAATTAATTTAAGTATTTTTAAAGACCATTTATGGGATGACCTATCTTTCTTGTATGACCAAAAAGAAGACAAGATTAACTTTACTGCTGAATACTTCGTTGATTTTGAACAAGTAGATGGTACTGAAGATAAGCAATGCCAACCCTATGAGCAGTATGTCTTTTCATACAAAAAACCATTGTTTACAGAGAGTGCCTTTGGTAAAAAAGAGAAAAGATCAGTATTTATGAAAAATCAGGATGGTTATTTCACTTCTCTTAATTTAAGAGGAAGGATAGGGGTAAATCCTGCTTTAGATATGATTTTGTACCAGGCCTTAACTAGGGATTGATATGAAACTAATAACAAAAATCTGTATAGTGCTTTTCACTTTTATATTGTTTTTTCTTGTTCTAATTAGTGCAATAGATTATTTTGCTTTTAATAAGGATATTTATAGGCATATTCAGATTAAGCATCATATTTCAGCATACAATGATATGGCCCAAGATAGTTTAGATGATATAACTTCTAAGATTATAGATTATCTAAAATCAAATGATTTAGAAATGAAGATATATGATACTTATGGTAAGAATAATGAAAACAATGAAAATACTAAAAAAGAATTATTTAACTTTAGAGAAAAAGAGCATATGAGAGATGTTCAAATCCTTTTTAGAAAGATGGAAAAGGCAAACGTTATTCTAATTGTACTGCTTTTTTTACTTCTTCTTTTACCCATGCTTTTAGATTTTAAGACTTTTAAAAAAAGTTTTTCTTCTTTTGCTTTTGGTACTTTTTTACTTATTTTAGCTTTTCTCTTACTTGTATTAGCATATATTTTTATTGACTTTTATAGTTTTTGGAATCTCTTTCATGAGTTAATTTTTACTAATGACCTTTATATTATGTATCCTGAAACTGACTTATTAATTAATATTATGCCCTTAGAATTCTTTGTCAGCCTGTGTATTTATGTGGCAGCCTATACTGGTTTGTTATTTTTAGCTTTCTTTGTTATTATATTTGGTGTAAAAAAGAATAAAAGAATAAAAAGGTGGAAAAATGACAATAAAGAAGCACAATATTGATCTTAGAACTATACCAGGAGTACGAATATATAGAAATACACTTCAGTTTGTTTTATTAAAAGTCCTTTATGATATGTTTCCAGATAAAAAGGCTAAAATAGAATATTCCATAAACAAGGGTTGTTTTTGTAATGTTGAGGGTGTAGAAATCCAAGACCATCATATTACTGCTATTAAAAGTAGAGTAAATCATTATGCCAAAAAGGATCTACCTATAAAAAAGTATAAAGTTACCAAGCAAGAAGCTATGGAACTTCTAAAGAATAATTCCAATGATGTTTATTTAAACAGCCTTCCATATGTGGACAAGGATAAACTAACTATTTATGAGTTAGAAGGATTTTATAGTGTTTTTTATTCTGAATTATATACATCCACTGGAATTATAGATTTATTTGACATTAAAAAACATAATAAGGGATTTATCTTTTATTATCCTACTAGACATAACCCGGAAAAATTACCTGAAATGACTGAACAGAAAAAACTCCAAGCTGTTTTTGATGAATCTAATAAGTGGGGTGAAGTTTTACAAATAACTGATGTTGCCAGTCTGAACAAAAAGGTTGCTGAAGGCTCTATTAATGACTTCATACTAGCAGGAGAAGCCTTACAAGACTTGAAGCTTGGTGAGATTGCTAGGCAAATTGCTAAGCAAAAAAACAAATTTATAATGATTGCAGGTCCTTCTAGTAGTGGTAAGACTACCTTTGCCAACAGGCTTAGAATTCATTTAATTGTAAACGGTATTAATGCAAAAATCTTATCAATGGACAACTACTATATTAATAGGGCAGACATGGTAGCAGATGAAGATGGAAAGGTGGACCTAGAAGCAATAGAAGCCCTAGATATAGATTTCTTTAGAAAGAATATGATAGATTTATCCCAAGGCAAATCAACCTTAGTACCTGTCTTTGATTTCTTTACAGCGACCCGATATCCTGATTTATTACCTTTAGAATTAAAAGAAGATGAAGTTTTGATTGTAGAAGGAATTCATGGACTTAATCCTTTAACTACTGAAAATATAGATGATGGACAAGTATACAAGATATATATAAGTGCCTTAACCACTATAAACATAGATAACCACAATAGGTTTGCTACAACAGATACAAGATTAATTAGAAGGTTGGCCAGAGATTTTTATCATAGAAATGCCAGTGCATCTAGAACTATTAACATGTGGGAATCTGTAAGGTCAGGAGAGGATAGATATATTTTCCCTTTCCAAGAACAATCTGATGTTATATTCAATTCAGCTCTTCTTTACGAGCATGGAGTTTTGCGTAATGTTGCAGAACCCATATTAAGAAAGGTTAATAAAAATGATAAAGCCTACTTTGAGGCCCAAAGACTTTTAGATATTTTATCAGCCTTTGAAAAGATTGATTCATCAGCAATACCCCCTAGTTCCATATTAAGGGAGTTTATTGGTGGCTCATGTTTTGAGTTGTAAAACTAATTAATCTTTAGGTTACAATAACAGAGATTATATTAACAAAGATATATTAATAGGTAACAATACATTCTATTTCTACTAGAGCAGATTTAGGCAGTCTAGCAACCTCTACAGTGGACCGAGCTGGATAGTCTTTTGTAAAGTATGAAGCATAAACTTCATTAACTACAGAAAAATCATCCATGTTTTGTAAAAAGATGGTTGTTTTTACTATCTTATCCATGGATAGTTTTTTAGCTGCTAAGAGAGTCTTAATATTCTCCATTACCTGTTTTGTCTGATCTTTTGCATTAGTTCCAACAATTTGTTCAGTTTTTGGATCTATGGGAAGATTTCCAGAAACAAAGATAAAATTTCCAACCTCAACTGCTTGAGAGTAGGGGCCAACTGCTTTAGGACAATTATCAACACTTATAACTTTTTTACTCATTTATCTAACCTCAACTAATAATTATTTCTTTATATGCTTAGATTATATATCAAAATTTATCATAATATGTTTTTGTAAATTAAAGTGCTATAATTTTAATATGGAAAATTTAAACAAGCTTAAAAAAGAAGATATATATCTAGTCACCTTTGGAAAACCTAGTAACAAAATTGATAAAGCTAGAATAAGACCTGTAAAAGACTACTTCCAATTGGAATATTTTATGGATAAAAAGGCCTACCATAAGAATATGAGCTTTGAAGAAACCATTTCACGTATTCAAGAATATATTAAAGAATATTTTAAAGACTGTGTTGTATATACAAAAGAAAATGATATTCACTATTTTAGAAATAGTAAAAATATCATAAAGAGCAAACTTCATAAAAGCAGTAAAACTAAGCCTAATAAAGAGCATAATAGGTATAAAAACTATCTTTTAAGCAATCCTGAACAATATAAGTTCCTATATTACCTAGGTATCTCGGATGAAAATGGCAGGATTTATGATAAGGGGCAAAAAAAGTTTGTACAAATTAATAACTTTTTACAGATACTTGACCAAAGTATAGATAAAATTGAGTTTGAAAACAAGAAAATAAAGGTTATAGATTATTGTTGTGGTAAGGGCTATTTAACAATGGCTGTATATCATTACCTAAAAGATATTAAAAATCTAAAGGCTGAAGTTTTAGGGGTTGATCTTAAAGAGGATGTAATAAATGATTTAAACAAAATGGTTAAAGAATTAGAGCTAAAAGATATTAACTTTCTTCATAAGGATATAAAACAAGTGGATGAGCCAGTGGATATTGCTATTGGTCTTCATGCTTGTGATATTGCAACAGACATATTTTTAACAAATGGAGTAAAAAATAGGGCTAAGTTGATTATCTCTGTTCCTTGTTGTCAGCACCAATTGTTTTCTCAAATTCAAAATACTGACCTTAAGTCTATTTTAGATTTTGGTCTTCAAAAGGATAGATTCACCGAAATGCTAACCAACTCTTTAAGGGTCTTAGCTCTTAAGAAAAACGCTTATCAAGTTGACCTTTTAGAGTTTGCATCTATTGAACATACCATGAAGAACGTTCTAATAAGAGCTGTCTTAAAAGATAAGATAAATAATCAATCAGTATTAGAAGACAAGAAAAATGCTGAAAAAGAATATGATAAACTAAAAAAACTTTTTAATGTTAATGAATTTGAAGGGGATAGGATATGAGATTTCTTCTTGTGTACTTTTCCCCAACTGGCAATACAAGAAAGATTTCAAATCACCTAATAGATATTATAAAGGCTAGAGGTTATGAAGTAGATATTTTTAACCTCTCAGATTGTATAGAAATAATAGATAAAAAGGAAATAATCTTTAAAAAATTAGTTGCTGAATATATGGAATATGATTTGGCTTTTTTTGCTTTTCCCATATACAACTTACAAATTCCAAATCTAATGAGAGATTATTTAAAAAAATTAAGCATTAACTGCAAAAATGCTTCCTTTATAAGTACCTATGGTAAGGTAGCAAAAGGCTATGGAATAGACCAAGCAGCCTACATCTTGAGTAAAAAATCTATAATACCTATTTCTAGTCTAGCAATTCCAATGGAACATTCATATTTAAAAGAAAAAGATGTTAATCAAATAAACTCTTTAGATTTGAAGGAGAGACAAGCAAAGATAGAAGAAGAGATAAGAGATTTTTTTGAAGAGACATTAGAAAGGTTAAAAAATAATGGTAAATTGCAAAAGTAAATTCCAGTATTAATACAATAACATAAATGCAAGAT
>CAZLVL010000005.1:0-144281 GCA_964563155.1 uncultured Clostridiaceae bacterium
ATCAAAATCCTTAGCTTGGATGGGCTGAAACACAAACTAATTAACACTACCGATTAAGTCCTTCTTTTTTTTCTCTATCTCTTTCCTCTTTTCTCTCTTCCCTTTTCTCTTTTCCCTTTTCTCTATCTCTTTTCTCTTTCCTCTTTTCTCTCTTTCTTCTTTTTCATCTCAATATACTAAACAAGACCATATCCTTAGCTATGATATAATTAAAGAGAAAGAAAAAAAAAGAAGGTGTTAACATTGATTATAGGTATAGATATGGGTGGGACCCATATTGATGGTGTAGTACTAAAAGATTACAAACTCATAAAAATAGTTAAAAAACCTATTGATACTAAAGACCGCTTCTTATCTATTTGGCAGTGTTTAGAAGATCTTCTTTTTGATTTACCCATAAAAGAGATAAAAAGAATAAATTTAAGTACTACCATATCTACCAATGCAATTGTAGAAGATAAGCTAGAAAAGGTAGCCATGGTTCTAGAATCAGGCCCTGGCCTAGATTCTTCTTTTTTAGCCTGTGGGCAAGAAAACTTCTTTATAAGTGGCTACATTGACCACAGAGGCCATGAGGTTGAGGGCTTAGATACAAAGGAATTAAAAGCCATAGGAAAAGACCTAGAAGAAAAGGGCCATAAATACTATGGAATAGTTGGAAAGTTCTCTACTAGAAATCCTCAACATGAAGAAGAGATTCAAAAACTTCTAAATCATACTAATGTTAAATACATGTCTTTAGGCCATAGGATGTCAGGTAACTTAAACTATCCTAGAAGAGTATGGACCAGTTATTTAAACTCAGCTGTTTATAAAAGTTTTAAAGACTTTGCAGATAGTATTGAAAAAGCTATAAAAAGTAAAAATATTAAAGCCCCTATATATATCCTAAAAGCAGATGGTGGGACTATGGATTTAAAATCTGCTAAAAATCTTCCAGTAGAAAGCATTTTATCAGGCCCTGCTGCCTCTTTTATGGGAATAAAGGCCCACTTTGAAGAAGAAGATGAAGATTGTCTCTATATTGACATTGGTGGTACCACAACAGATATCTTCTTTTTAGCTGATGGACAACCTCTTTTTCAGCCTCAGGGTATAGATATTGGAGACTACAAGACACAAATAAGGGCTCTTTATTCTAAATCTATAGGCTTAGGTGGAGATAGTGTAGTTCAGGTTAAAGATAATAAGCTTAAAATTGGACCACAAAGACTAGGCCCTGCCTATGCTTTTAATGGCCCCTCACCTACGCCTACAGATGCAATGATTTATTTGGGCTTAATGGAAGGAAATATGGATAGAGCAAGTGAGGCTATGAAGAAAATCGGACAAGAAGTTGATTTAACCCCAAAAGAAGTATCAATTAGAATCTTAGAAGATATGGCTAAAAGTATTAAAGATACTGTAGACCAAGCCCTAGACCACATAAATAGTCAACCTGTATACACTGTAAAAGAAGTCTTAGAAGATAAAAAGGTTATACCTAAAAAGATCTACATGATTGGAGGTCCCGCTAAGGTAATGGCACCCTACCTAGAAGAGGCCTTTAGCTTAAAATGCCACTACCCTAAAACCTATGCTGTAGCAAACGCCATAGGAGCTGGCTTATCTCAAGTTACTAAAGAACTGAATCTTTTAGCTGATAGTGCTCAAGGCTTTTTGCAAATACCTGAAATGGGTATAAGAAAGAATATTTCTTCACGATTTAATTTAGAAGAAGCTAAGAAAATTGCTTTAGAAAGTTTAAAAGAAGTTGCTAAAGATATGGGAGTTGATGAAGATTTAGACTATCAAATAATTGAGGCTAATAGCTTTAATATGGTCCGTGGCTTTTATACTACCGGTAAGAATATTAGGGTTAAGGCTCAAATAATGCCAAAACTCATAAGTAGATTGGAGGATGATTTTAGTGATTAAGGCAAAAAACAAATTAGGTTTAGTCTTTTTCCCAGCCTATGACTGGGCCATAAGTCCAAGCCATCCTGAAAGAGAAGAAAGACTCCTCTACACTCAAGATCAAATCTTTGAAGAAGGTATACAAGACATTGAAGGTATTAAGCTGTATAAGCCTAAAATAGCTGAAATAAAGGATGTGGAAAGAGTACATTTTTGTGTACCCACTGTAAAAGATTTAGTTACCCAATCTCATTTAGTATCTGTTGGTGGTGCTGTTAGGGCTATGGAAGCCCTAATGGAAAAGGAAGTTGATAGATCCTTTGCCCTTATTAGACCTCCAGGACACCATGCCCATAAGATGGTATACGGGGATAGGGGCTTTTGTATAGTTAATATGGAAGCCATAATGGTTGAAAGATTAAGACAAGTTTATGGGGATCTTAAAGTAGTAATAATTGATTCAGATTGTCACCATGGAGATGGAACACAAGACATTTACTGGAATGATAAAGACACCCTATTTATCTCTTTTCACCAAGATGGAAGAACCCTTTATCCTGGTACTGGCTCAATTGATGAATTCGGTGGACCTTCAGCCTATGGCTATAACATTAATATTCCCCTTCCTCCAGAAACAGGAGATGAAGGTATCCTTTATGTGCTAAATAATGTAGTTATGCCAATTTTAGATCAGTACAAGCCAGATTTAATAATAAATTCAGCAGGTCAAGATAACCACTATAGTGATCCCATAACCAATATGAGATTTACTACCCAAGGTTATGCCAAACTTAACGAAATATTAAAACCAGATATAGCTGTTTTAGAAGGAGGCTACTCCATAGAAGGTGCCCTTCCCTATGTTAATTTAGGAATTATCCTAGCTATGGCAGGTCTAGACTACTCTCAGGTGAAAGAACCTGACTATAATCCTAAAAACCTGAAGCAGCCCCAAGAAATTACTGACTACATTAAAAGAATCTCAAGCTTGGTATATAACAAGTGGGAAAATAGAGATGAACTAGCTCAAAAAGAATTTAAGGGGCTAACTCAACTTGTTGAAGAAAGACAAATCTACTATGACACAGATAACATACTAGATAGGCAAAAAAGAAGTTATAATCTTTGTAAAAAATGTCCAGGACTGGAAGTAATTACTTCTAAAAGCAGTAATGGCTACCATGTCTTAGCCCTTACCATACCTAGAAAGGCCTGCCAGTCCTGTATAGATGAAGGATATGAAAGGTACAAGAATGAAGCTATAGGAAGGTTTTCCAACATATATCTACAAGATAGGGTTAATGATTCTTATCACTATAAGTAATATAATCAATTGCCCTCTACCAATTTAATCCTTAATGGTTCCACTAGATATGTAGTTGATGGTAAATCTCTTTTAAGTATAATAATCCCACTTTCTGGATAAACCGTTGAAATGTTGGTTATTACCAAATCTTCTTTAGTATGCATCTCAATATTATCCAAACTATAGTGATTACCAATACTATCAGAGTACCTAAAGTCAAAGCTACTACCCATACCCTTATCTACCAACAGGCTTGAAAAAGTCAATATAGCCTTATCTTCATCTTTTACAACAGAAATAAGGTCTAGTCCTTCTACAAGTGGATTCATAGTCTTTTTATCCAAATTAACACTTATATATTCCTCATCCTTATTCAACAGAGAAAGGCCTGAAATCTGCAATATTTGCTCTTTGGGCTTGGAAAAGTAATTTGACTCAATATATACTGTCATTTTAGAATCAGTAAAAGCTGTTCCTCTTTTATTAAATTCATATACATCTTTTTCTTCTCCATCTTCCAAAAGACTCATTTCAAACCCCTTTATTAAGGCTGAGTTTTCTTCAGGAAAAGAAAAATTCACTTCTATTCCACTGGGATATACATACATATTATCTAAAACAATTTCTTGACCCAAAAGATTAAAGATCTCATCTATTTCATACACCTTAGGATCTGCAAAGTCTTCTAATTCCAAGGAAAACTCAAAAATCCCAGCTTGCTTATCCCCTATATTCAGTTGAAACTCCATATCCATAGACTTAGGTAGGCTAATATCTACAAACTGGTAGTGACATTTTACAAACCCATAGTTTTCTTCTATCTCATTAAGGTATATGGGTTGGGATTTATAGAAATAGCCTAAAATAGTCTCTCCTGTCTTAGGATCCTTAATGCTATTAAGCCAAATATCAATCCATTCATCAAAATTCTCCAAAAGGTCCTCTTCTACTTGGAAGAATAATACTAAATTTCTTTGGTCTGCTATTAAATATGGTAGATATAAGCTATTATCTCCATCTTTAGCTAGTAAATTCACCTCTTGTACATAGTCGTTTTTAATTGCTAGGCTTAAGCTTTTATCAAATCTTACAAATTCTGCTAACTTACCTATAAGTGGCAAATCCATAACTGTATTAGCAAAAGAAACATTTATGTTTACAAATAGAACAAACAAAAAAGATGCAGCAACAAGAGCAAGACCACTAGCAAAGGCTCCTTTTTTCCTTCTTTGCCATGCAACTCTTTTGCTCAAATTCATTTCAATATCCCCAAGTCCTTTAGGATAATCTGTAGATTCTTTTATTAATTTCATCCATTTTTCATTATTATTCATCATAGCTAACTCCTTCTTCTAAAGACAGTTCAACCTTTAATTCATCTAAGGCTCTTTTGGTTCGTGTAGATACTGTACCTGGGGGAATATCCAGAATTTGGGCTGTTTGTGAAATAGTAAAACCTCCGAAATACCTTAAGACAATAACTTTTTTCAAATCTTCATCCAGCCTATCAATTGCTATTTTTAAATGAATTGAGTCATCTTCAAAGTCTTCACCTTCTTCTGGTATGACATCAAAAACAATTTCCCTTTTCTTTCTTCTAAGAATCTTTAAGCATTCATTGATTAGTATTCTTACCAACCAGGTTTTTAAGTATTTTTTCTCTTTTAAACTTTTCAAATGTATAAATCCTAGATAAATAGCCTCATCCACTGCGTCCAGTGAAGTAACTGAATCATGAAGGTATCCAAAAGCAATCCTATAGAGCATTTCCTTGTTACCAGATACAAATTCCAAATATTCATCCTTTTTAATTTTTACATTGTTCATACATTCCCTTTTTTCACTCTTTCTAGATTAATCTAAGGTCTAGGCTTCATAAAACCTAAATTTCAAACCTTTACTTCCTTCTACCTATTAGAGTAAGTTGTTAGCTGTTTTCATTTCATAATCTGATTATATTTAAAATAATAACTATTTCCCTTAAATTCTTTAATTTTTCAGTAAAACCTCTTTAAGATAAAAGCATCCCTAACAGAAAAACCCCATACCATAATAGATATAGGGATATAGCTTAAGCTTATTTCTTCTTCTATTCTTTATTTAACTTTATTATATTACTATTTTTTACTATTCTTTTTACTATTCTTTTTACTATTCTTGTTACTATTCTTTTGCTATTCTACTTGCCACTCCATTAACTACTAAACTACTTTCTTCTTTTTCCTTCTTCTAACAAAAAAGATTATTAGAAATAGTATTACTAGAATTATGAGGATAAAGGGAGAAAACATTAAAAGAGTCATAAGAAGATAGGGGCTTCTAAAGGTGCTAAAGATATTTTGAAACCAGTTTTCATCAATAGTTATAAATAAATCTTCTTTAGGTAAGGTATCTGAAACATATTGGTAGGTTTGTTTACCTAGCTTTTTAAAGTTTAAATTACTCTTCTTTACAATTGGCATATCATTATCAAGATACAAATTAATGGTTAGATTTTCAAAACCTTTCCACATGTTAGCAGGTAGAAGATAATATTCTATGCGGCCAACTTTTGCATTGAAATCATAATCAGGATAGCCTCCAAGGCTGTAGGTATATGAAACTACTACATCATATTCTTCATTGGGACCAAAATCCATTTTAAAACTTATTGTATCAACAGTTTGCTTCTCATAAATACTTCCAATGTCATCATTGGAAAGTACAGCATATTGCCAGTCTTTTTTCTCTATTTGAGTTTCATAATTCAAGGCATAACTCTCGACTAAAAAGGAAAGATTCTTATCCTTAGCCCTTACTGTAACCCCACTATTATCAATATTAGGAGATAAAAACATGGATTGTGTGGAAACACTCTCATTGCTCGTATTCTTCATCCTGTAGCTAGCAACTATATCTGCTTTAGATCCTTTTACAGTAATGTCTAATACTTCTGAAATAACAGATATTGTGTCATTTTGTTCAAAGGTTATGGAAGAGCCCACATCAGCTTCTTTAGGTGCTGCCATATTTGCTAAACCTATACTAGGAATAAGCAAGACAAATAGTAAGATAATTATAAAGACAATATTATTTTTTTTCATTGAAACACACATAATCCAAGAAACTTACAAGGTAATTGGATTTTCCTTCCTACTAAATCATATCATACTTGCAAAGATATGTATAAAGCATGTCTTTTGATTTGGATTTAACTAATTATAAAACTAATTTACAATGCTGATTTTTTCTAAACATTATCCTCTATAAAATGCTGGTCATATTTATTCCAATATTTCAAATAGGTCCTATCTTTACCATCAAAATTCAATTGGTACATTCTAAAAGTAACAGGTATATTTTTAGGTTGCCATAGCTCAATATAGGAGTATTTATACTCCATACCTAGCTTTTTCATTATTGCACCACTTTGGGGATTGTTTATATCATGGGTAGCTGTAATGTATGGATAACCTGCATTTTTAATCCTCTCAACTAGAGCTTTTGCAGCTTCACTAATAATCTTTTGATTCCAATACTCTTTTTTAAGAGCATATCCAAAATCATTACTATCATCATTAGAAAGCCAAATATATCCAATAGCTATATTATCTTGCTTTAGACAAAGTGCATATCGATAGCCAGATAGATTTTTGTAAGTATCAGTAAACTTTTCTTTTAAAAAGACTTTTGCTTCATCTAAGTTTTTAAGGACAAACCAAGGCAGATAAGTATTTACCTCTGTATCTTTCAATAATTCAAATAAGGCTAAAGCATCTGAATGCTCAAATTTTCTTAAGACCAGTCTATTGGTATAAATTGTTGGTGAGTTTTCTTTAATGATCAATTACATTCACATATGCTCTATTGATCCTTCTTCTCAAACAAGGGGGTAGATAAATACCTCTCACCTGTATCAGGAAGAATAAGGACAATCTTTTTATCCTTGTTTTCTTCTTTTTTAGCCAGCTCTACAGCAGCACAAATAGCAGCTCCTGATGAAACACCACACAAAATGCCCTCTGTCCTAGCCCCTATATTGGCCCATTTATAGGCGTCTTCTGTTTTTATAGCTAATATCCTATTTACTAGGCTTAAGTCCATAATATTGGGTATAAAGCCTGCTCCTATGCCTGCTATGCCGTGTTTAGAAGGTTCATGACCTGAAAGAACCTGGGATTCAAAGGGTTCCACTGCAACTATTTCTACATCTTTTCCCATTTTCTTAAAATATCTAGCACAGCCTGTAATGGTACCACCGGTTCCAACCCCTGCAACAAAGATATCTAAATCCCCTTCCATATCTTCAAATATTTCTTTACCTGTGGTGTTTTCATGGATTAAGGGATTGTAGGGATTTTCAAACTGCCATACTTTAAAGGCATCTTCAAATTCCATGGCCTTTTCTATGGAGCCCTTCATACCTCTTGAGCCTTCGGTTAGAATAACCTTTGCTCCAAAGGCTTCTAGTATCATTACTCTTTCTTTACTAACGCTTTCAGGCATACAAATAATTAGTTCATAATCTAGTCTGGCACAAATCATGGCTAAGGCTATTCCAGTATTGCCACTGGTTGCTTCAACTATGCTTATCTTTCTACCCTCTTCAAGATATCTTATATATCTTTCATCTTGTTTCAGGCTCTCTACTAAAGAATAGGCGGTTCTGTCCTTTACAGAACCTGCAGGGTTGAAGCTTTCTATTTTAGCAAATAGTCTTGCTTTAAGATTGTATTTTTCTTCTATAGCCTTTAGTTCAACCAAGGGAGTCTTCCCTATGAGTTCTAAAATGTGATTATAAACTGTCATGTATTATACCTCCGCCTAATAAAGAATCTTCTTGATAAAAGACAGCCGACTGTCCATTTACAGCTGCTCTTACAGGGGATAAAAAGTCCACCTTTATTTTATCAGCTTGTTTGTATATTATAGCATCGGTTTCTTTCATTGTATTACGTATTTTAACCTTAACAGGTGTGGGAGAATCTAAATCATCTACCATTATTAAGTTGACTTTATCCACCAAGATACTAGATGTAAATAGGTCTTGTTCATCACCTAAAATTACCTTGTTCTTTTTTGCATCCTTTTTTATTACATACATCCTTTTATTAAAGCCCTTACCCAGTCCTCTTCTTTGGCCTGGTGTGTAGTGAATGTGATGGCTTCCCTGGCCCAGTGGATTACCTTGCATATCTTCAAAGGTACAGTGGTCAAAAACATCCTTTTGGGTTCTTTTTATAAAGTCTGTATAGTCCATTTCTTTTATGAAACAGATGTCTTGAGAATCTTTTTTTTCTGAGACCTCCAAGCCTAAATCCTTGGCAATGCTTCTAACCTCTTCTTTTTCCACATTCCATAGGGGCAAAATTATTCTAGATAATTGTTTTTGGGTCAGTCTATAGAGAAAATAGGATTGATCCTTGTTTAAATCTTTAGCCTTTTTTAATATATACCTATCACTTTTATTATCATAAAGGACTTGAGAATAATGACCTGTGGCTACAAAGTCAATTTTTTCCTTATCTGCCTTATCAATTAGGTTTTTAAACTTAAAAATCTGGTTACAAAGAACACAAGGATTGGGAATCTCTCCTTTTAGATAAGAGTCCACAAAATATGAGGTAACATCATTGTTGAATTCCTTAGTAAGATTCTCAACAAACAAGGGTATTTCTAATTTATCACAAATCTTTTGAGCTTCTTTAGCTGCTTCTATTTGGTTATCAGAAAGGACAAAGGTTATGCCATATACATCATAGCCTTGTAATTTTAAGAGGTAACTTGTTACAGCTGAATCTACCCCTCCAGACATGCCAACCAATACTTTTTTCTTCACTTTATTTTCACTCATTTTTTTCTTCCAATCTGCCTGTCAATATCCTAGGAGATTTTTACCTTCTTTACCACATTGCCATAAGACAGGTTATACACAACCTTTTTTGCAGCCTCATAAGAATATTCACCTTGGTCAACCCACTTACCTAAAACAGAAGAAAGTATTCTTCTAAAGTAGTCATGTCTAGCATAGGACAAGAAACTTCTAGAATCAGTTAGCATACCTAGGGTCATTCCTAAGGAAGTTAAAGAAGCCACCTTTCTCAGGTTCTCCTCTATACCATCTAAATGGTCCATGTGCCACCAGGCAGCTCCAAATAGGACCTTTCTAAAGGCACCTGCTACAGTTAGGGCTTGGTAGTAGGAAGAAGGATTTAAGATGTATAGAATGCTTGGTGCTAAATTATCATCTTGGTCCATCTTGTCTAGAAGATTAGCTAAAGCTCTTGCATCTAAGCCATTAGCACTTACATCAAAGCCAGCATCTGGACCAATTTCTTCAAACATTCTAGTATTGGCATTTCTAAGGACCCCAGTGTGAATTTGTTGGGTAATATCTCTTTTTTTATATTCTTTTGATAAAAAGACATATAGGTAGCCTAAAAACTTAAAGTAGTTTTTATCTTCCACATCTTTACCTGCTAAAGTATCTTTAAAGACCTTGTTAGCTATATCATAGGTAAAATCAGCATCTGGAAAATACTGTATACCTACATCCGACATGGTGGCTCCACTTTCTGCAAAGAAATCCATTCTATTTACTAAGGCTTGAGAAAGACTATCTAGGTCACTTATCTCAATCTCACTAACCTTACTTAATTTTTCAATATATTCTTTATAGCCCTTGTTTCTTATGAGCATTACATTGTCTGTTCTAAAGGTGGGCATAACTAAAGTTTTAAAAGACTTATCTTCTTTTAAAAGCCTATGGTATTTTAAGTCATCTATAATATCATCGGTGGTTCCAATATATGTAACCTTGGCTTGTTCAATTAACTTTCTAGGACTAAGCTTTTCTCTTTTTATATAGTCATTGGCTTTTTCCCAGATAAGATCTGCGTTTTCTTGGTTTAATTCCAAATCTATATGGAAAAATTGCTTTAATTCCATATGAGACCAATGATAAAGAGGATTACCTGGTGAGTTTTCTATAGCTTTTGCATATTCTAAAAATTTCTCCTTATGACTGGCCTTACCTGTAATATATTTTTCATCTATATTATTGGCTCTCATAAGTCTCCACTTATAGTGGTCTCCATCTAGCCACATTTGACCAATATTATCAAAAGGCAAATCCTCATAAATCTCTTTAGGACTTAAATGGCAGTGGTAATCAATAATTGGTAAATCCTTTGCTACTTCTAAATAGAGTTTTTCTCCACTTTTCGAATAAATGTATTTTATATTATTCATATTATTAGTATTATTCATGGTACTCATAGTATTAGTATTAGTCATAATTATTTTCCTTTTCTACCAGATGGTTTTGTACTCTTTGTATTATCATATCTAGGGCTACTAAGTTGTGGCCTCCTTCTAGGACAATTATATCAGCCTTTCTTTTAGAGGGCTCCACAAAGGCCTCATGCATGGGCTTTACTGTGGAAAGATACTGGGTTATTACAGAATCTAAGTCTCTGGCTCTTTCTTTTACATCTCTTAGGATTCTTCTTAAGATACGGACATCTGGATCTGTATCTACATATATCCTTATATCCATCAAGTCTAGAAGCTCTGTATCATGAAAAACTAAAATCCCTTCAATTATAATCACAGGAGCAGATTTTATAGTTCTAGTTTCTTTTGTTCTAGTATGTTCAGTGTAGGAATAGACAGGACATTCAATACTTTTACCCTCTTTTAGCATTTTTATATGCTCAATTAAAAGGTCAGTATCAAAGGAGTCTGGATGGTCATAGTTGGTTTTAATTCTTTCATCAAATGGCATATGGTCTTGATTCTTGTAGTAATTGTCATGGGTTACTACACTAATACTGTAGGGAAACTTTTCCTTTAACCTATTGGTTAAGGTTGTCTTTCCGCTTCCTGTACCTCCAGCAATTCCAATTATCAAAACACTCATAATTACTCCTTATTTAAGAATCATTCTCCTCTATTATATCATTTGGTCCATAAAATCCATCTGGATCTACATATTCTAAGGCTCTTTCATAAACCCTATATTTCTCCGATATTAAAAAGACCCTCTTTGTACCATCAAAACGAGTTACTAAGTATATATCCATATTATTTGGGTTAGCTTTAATTATCTCAAAATAATTGTCATCATTTACTTCAACTTTTAATAATAACTCTTTACCATTTTTAAGAGGTAAATATATTCTTTTTCTTTCTGTTATTGTTAAAAGTCTACTGCACATAACTTCGAAGTTATAGCGGTTGAGTTGGACATAATAGTCATCTGTCTTTGCCCTAGCCTGGTCTTGTATACCTGCATTTATAAAGGTGACCACCTGCTTTTCATATCTAAAATAATCTATCCTGGTATTTACCAAAAACCCTAAAAAAACAAGGGCAGCAACAAACAATATTAATATAGTCCACATCAAATATTTCATATCTATCTATTTACCTAAACCAAACATGAATACTAAACAAAATAAAGAGAAGTAAACCAAGTATAAAAATCAAAGCAACACTTAAGCCTGCTAAAACCGAGTAAAAGCTCACTCTTATAGTTTCTTTTCTGCTTAAGGGCTGCCTATTTGAATCTTGAGAAGCTGGGTTACCAAGACCATCTTGGTACCAAGGCATACCCTCCACATTCATGGGGGCTACTACTCTTCCATCATCTTCAAATTTTTTCTTCTTTTTCATTACTTATCATATAAATGGCAACAGACCACATGACCATTACCCATATCCTTAGGAGCTGGATCTTCTACCTTGCATCTGTCAAATACATATCTGCATCGGGTATGGAATTTGCATCCTGATGGTGGATTAGCTGGTGAAGGTATCGAGCCTTCCAATATGATTCTGTTCATCTTATGACCTGGATCGGGTACAGGAATTGCACTAAACAAGGCCTGTGTGTAGGGGTGTAGAGGATCTTTAAAAATCTGCACCTTATCCCCTGTTTCTACAAGAGAACCTAAATACATAACTCCGATGGTATCGGATATATGTTCTACAACCGATAAGTCATGGGAAATAAAGAGGTATGTAAGGTCAAATTCTTCTTGTAAATCCATTAAAAGATTAATAATTTGGGCCTGTATTGAAACGTCCAATGCTGAAACAGGCTCATCACAAACAACAAACTCTGGATTAAGAGCAAGTGCTCTAGCTATACAGATTCTTTGTCTTTGTCCACCTGAAAATTCATGGGGATATCTATCTTTGTGATAGGGCTGTAGGCCACAAGACTGCATAATTTTATTTATATAGTCATCATACTGGTCTTCAGGAACAATTTTATGCTCTCTAACAGCTTCTCCAATAATCTCCCCTATGGGTAATCTGGGAGATAAGGAGGAATAGGGATCTTGGAAGATGATTTGCATCTTAGGTCTCATAGCATCCATTTCTTTTTTAGGTAAATCAAAAACTGATTGTCCTTCAAAAAAGACTTCGCCATCTGTGTGAGGTGTTAAACGTAAAAGAGTTCTACCAACCGTAGTTTTACCACAGCCTGACTCTCCTACCAAACCCATGGTTTGGCCTTTTTTAATATTAAAAGAAATTCCATCCACTGCTTTAACATAATTTGTTACTCTGGAAAAGACTCCAGTTTTAATTGGATAATAGGTCTTTAGAGCATTTACTTGGAGCAAATATTCTTTATCTGGTGTTATGGGCTTAAAGCTTTTACTTGTCTTTTTTGCCGCCATTTATTTTACCTCCTGGTCATAATAGAGATAACAAGAGACATAATGGGTGTCTGATAGTTTAATCTCTCTGGGGTAGGGACCTTCACAGGCTTCAAAAGCCTTGGAGCAACGGTCCTTGAAGTAGCAATAGTTAGGCATGTTTATAGGGTTGGGTACATTACCAGATATACTGTATAGGCGATCAACCTTTCTGTTAACAACTGGTTTACTTTCCATTAATCCAACAGTGTAAGGGTGTTTTGCTCTATTGAATATATCATCAGCAGTTCCCTTTTCTACAACTTTACCTGCATACATTACTACAACTATATCAGCCATTTCTGCAATAACTCCTAGGTCATGGGTTATTAACATAATGGAACTATTTATCTTATCTTTTAAGTTTCTTAAAAGGTCTAATATTTGAGCTTGAATGGTTACATCCAAGGCTGTTGTAGGTTCATCTGCAATAATCAAGGAAGGATTACAGGATAAGGCCATGGCTATCATGACTCTTTGTCTCATTCCACCTGATAACTCATGGGGATACATCTTGTATACACCTTCAGTGTTTGCAATTCCTACTAAATCTAGCATCTCAATGGTTCTTGACTTTATTTGTTCAGATGTCATTTTAGGATTGTGAAGTTGAATTACTTCATCAACTTGCTCACCAATTCTAAAAACGGGATTTAGGCTGGTCATGGGTTCTTGGAAAATCATGGAAATCATATTCCCACGAAGATTTTGCATAAACTCTGTGGGAGCTTTAGCAATATCATAAACTCCTTCACCACTGTTAAACCTAATCTCACCTTCAACTATTTGGCCTTGGGGTCTTTGAACCAATTGCATAATAGAAAGACTGGTAATAGATTTTCCACAACCAGACTCACCAACAATACCTATGGTTTTTCCCTTTTCCACATCAAAAGAGGCTCCTGCTACCGCCTTAACAGTTCCTAGGTCTGTAAAGAAGTAGGTATGAAGGTTATCAACCTCTAATACATTCTTAGGATCTCTCATGGTAGTAGTATATTCTTCTACAGGAACATTCTTCCTATTCTTAATCTTTTCTAGTCTATCGGTAATCCGTCTATTTTCTCTGGAAATAGCCCTAGATTCCTTAGCTGTAAGATAGTTTAAGTCCTTTATTTTCTTTTCACTTTTATTCTTAAAATTCATTCTTTCTACCTATCTTTTCATTTTGGGGTCAAAAGCATCCCTTAGTCCGTCACCCACAAAGTTAAAGCCCAAAACGGTTATTAGAATAAGCATACCTGCTGGTATCCATACAAACCAGTAGTTTTGAAGCACATAGGAGTCGTTAACCGAGTTAACTATGTTACCCCAAGAAGCATAGGGATACTTAACTCCCAGGTTTAAGAAGCTCAAGGTTGCCTCTGTCAATATAATTCCACCTAGGCTCATGGTTGCAAAAACAATAAGTTGGGGAATGACATTTGGTACTAAATGCTTAAATATTCTTCTAGTAACCGATAAGCCTGTAGCTTCATTGGCTACCATAAATTCTTGCTCACGCAAGGATAAAATCTGGCCACGAACCACCCTAGCAATACCTGGCCAACCAGTAACACCTAGGATAACCATGAGCAGGTATATTCGCACCGCCGGCTCTAGTTTCATTGTATCCAAGGCAGCACCTAAAATAATGTAAAGAGGCATGGTAGGAATACAGTTAAATATCTCAACCAACCTCATTAGAAGTGTATCTATCCAACCACCAAAGTAACCAGATAAACCACCTAATACAATACCTATAACCATTTCAATTAAAACAACAACAAAACCTATAGTTAAAGAAACTCTGCCACCATACATTAAACGAACCAGTAAATCCATACCAGAACCATCTGTTCCTAGGGGATGTTCCTTACTAGGAGAGGCATAGGTGTCAATAAGGTCTGTCATCTTGTCTGTCCTTATTACATATTCCCGGTCTTTTCTTTCAACAAGGTACTCTACATCGTTTCCATCTTTATCTTGGAACATAAAAGATTTGTCTCCTTGAAGCATAGCCTCTTCTATAGCGTATCTAAAGTCAATAGATAAGAAAATGTCAGAAGAAACTGGTGTAATAATTATATTAGCTATATTGACATAAGGTGAGCTTTGTCCATTTTCAACCTTGTGAATTGTCTTGATATTGTCTTCATACTCAATGTTGTACTGGGTATCCTGGTATACAAAGCCAGTCTCGCCTTTATTTATAGCTCTTTCAGAAAGGGCTTTAAAATCATAGCCTTGCTCGTCATTTTGATTGTAAAAACTATATATGTTCTTGGACAAGATACCATACTCTTCACCTTCATAAATAATACATTCTCTTCTTTTTAAATCTATGAAGTATTCTTCATCTTCATATTCAAAGAAGGTTCCCTTCTTTTCAATGGTTTCAATTACCATCTTTTCAAAGCTGGCTGAAAATGCATTATCGCTTTCATTTACAAAGAAATAGGAATCTAGGATAATATCAACCTTCCCTATTCTTTGAGAACCATAAATTAAATGAGTGTCCGCAGAAATAGTTTCAATGGTAAAAATAGTATCCACTCCATCTATTGGTGTTGTAAAGCTGGTTTGCTTGTCCTTTAGGGCTAGGGCAAAGGCAGCCTTATTCAAAGATGTAAAGGTTTTACCATCTTTAATGTCCTCATAGAAATTTTCATTTATGGTAGCACTTGCATAAATCGATGAAGTAATCTCTTTTTTATAGAAGATCTTGGTTTCAGAATAAGGGTGTAAGGCTCCACCTACAAAAGAAAAGAGAAACATGACTAATATAATGATTAGACCTGCAATGGCCAATCTATTTCTAATAAATCTTTTTGCAACCAGCATGGCTGGCGATAACATTTTAACCCTTTGTTCATCATCTAAAGAGGTGGAAGAGCTAACATGTTCATTTTCTAAATCAACTACTTCTTTTGGATCATCTGAAAATTTTTGATTATTTTTTTCGCTCATTTTTATCCTCCTTCTTAGTTAATTCTGACCCTAGGGTCAACTACTGCATACAATATGTCAGAAATCAGGGTACCTATTAAGGTTAAGGCTGCTAAGAAGGTCATGTAGAACATGGAAAAAGGAATATCTCCTCTAATCATAGCAGTATAGGCGGTTAGCCCAATTCCTGGAATATCAAATAATGTTTCGGTTATCATAGCACCTGCAAATAGTCCAGGAAGAGTTCCTCCGACTATGGTTACAATAGGTATTAGGGTGTTTCTAAAAGCATGCTTGTTTATAACCTTGCTTTCAGACAAGCCCTTGGCTCTTGCGGTTCTTATGTAATCAGAATTCAGAACTTCTAACATGTTGGTGCGGGTGTACCTCATTAAAAATCCAATGCTTACAATGGTTAAAGTTAAAATAGGCAGGACATTATGAGATGCAATATCAATAATCTTACCAAAAGAGGTTAACTGGTCATGATATCTACTTACCTTACCTATGGGTTCAAACCAGCCCAACTTATAGGCAAAACCTAGCTTTAAGAGAGTAGCAAAGAAAAAAGATGGTAAGGATATCCCAATTAGTGCAAAAACACTTATGGAATAGTCCAAACGACTATACTGTTTTCTTGCTGCAATAATCCCTAAAGGAATTGCAATTATGAGCTCTAAAACCAAAGATACTGAACCTAGGATAAAAGAGTCCCAAATAACTATTTTAAATTTTTCTACTACTGGCATATTATAGGCCCAAGAATCACCAAAGTTACCCTTAAAAAGTGAATCTTTTAACCAGCCAAAAAATCCTTTAATAACGTTCCCGTCAAGATGATATACCTTATTCAATTGTTCTAGCCATTCTGTATAACTTTTTCCGCCAGGCAAAGATGCTCTTTCTCTGGCAATGGCTTCAACATATGAGGTGGGAAGAGCGCGCATTATCAAGTATATTATAAGCGACACAAAAAACAGTATTACTATACTCAATAATATACGTCTAACTAGAAACTTCCACATTAATTATGCTCCTTACTGATTTACTATGACATATATTTTAGTTTTATCATAGTTTAAAATTTATTATACACATAAGGAAAGCCCACCGTCAACAGCGGGCTTTCCTTTTTAGTTTGTTTTTTATTACTTTTCGTAAACTTCTAGCAATTCGATATCATTCATCCATCCCCAGAAAGTAGTGATATCAGGTGTAACTGTATCAACGTTAACTCTTTCTGTGCTGAAGATGATAATATTTTGTCTTTGATATGAAGGTACTTCAACAGCCCAGTCAATGATGATGTCTAAGCAGGCTTTGTAAACAGATTTTCTGTAGCCTTGATCATCAGACTTACGAGCTTCAACGATTAGATTGTCTAGTTCAGAATCTGCGATGTGATAGTGGTTAGAATCAGATCCGCCTCTACCAACGATTCCTGAGCTATGGTATACCTGATACATATCAGGATCAATTGTTGAACCCCATGCTGCTGTCCATAATTCTTGTGTTCCTGCATCTAGTCTGTCCCAAAGAACTGAAGAGTCAGATAAATCGTTAACTTCTAGAGTAATACCGATTTTCTTTAAAGCTTCAGAAGAGTTGGTTAGAACTTGGAAGTTGGGGTGGTCCCCAGCTCCATCACCAGGAATTAGAGCTTCATAGGTTAAGCTTGCGCCTGCGGGTGCTGCTGTAAATTTCTTAGCAGAATCATCCCAGGTATAGCCTGCAGCCTTGAAGTAGTCTACAGCTGCATTTAGAGCTGCATCATATTTAGCTTGTGCATCCATATCTGATGTGTAAATAGGATTGCCATTAACATCAGTTGAGAATGCTACCTTGTAGTCAGCATCAGATTTTTGTGGAGCTGCCCAAGATGTGTTAGAAATAGGATAGTTAATAACTGAAGCTGCATCGCCATAGTAGCTGTCAATAGCAACATCACGATATACTGCTAATATTGTAGCAATAGCTGTTCTTAAGTTCTTAGATTCTTTAGATTGAGAATCTGTTCCTACTCTTACTGTGTCAGCATTTAAGCCAACATAGCCATATCCAAGGTTGTCAACTGAACTTGTGGTAATTATATTTCCATCTAACTGGCCATTAGAGTTAAAGTCACGGATTTGTTGGAATTTAAGTTTTGAACCAGAAGGATTGGAAACGTCAATTGTTCCAGATGCTAAGGCTGTGATCTTATCACTTTCACCAACTTCTTTGAATTGGATGTATTTAACCTTAGGTGTTCCTTTGTAGTAATATTCGTTTGCTTCGAAATAAACTACCTTGTCTTCATATTTTACAAATTTGTATGGTCCAGCACCCATAGGATTGGATGTTTTAGATTCAACAATGGAAAGATCTCCAAATGGGAATCCATATTGACCATTTTTGTAATCATAAAGATTTTCATCACCATAATAGTGTAATGGTGTAATGCTTTGGCCTAAAATAGCATAAATAGCAGAAGCTTCGTATCCTTGAGTTTTAACTTCAACTGTGTAGTTGTTAACTCTTGTAATACCAGTAATGCTCTTAATTCCATCTGCACCCATTGCTTCGTCTTTTGAACCGAATTCAAAGATAAACTTAGACTTAGCAGTATTTAATACGTCAGTATCATCAGCTGCTTCAGTATCCCAGTATTCTTCTGGATCGCCATCATAAGCTTCTTTTGTTTCTAACATATAGTCTTCTAGGGTTGGGAATTCGCCTTTAGCCATATCAAAGGTTTTTCCTGTTACTGCACCGATTAGGGTAGTATCTTCTGTGTAAGCAAAGCCCCACATTCTCATACCAAAGCCGATTTGCATTCCTTCACTTGCAGCAATTTCTGCACTGGAGTATGGGAACCAACCATCGTCAGCATATGCTAAGTAGTTATTAAATACATAACTTACAATTGCACCAACGTCATTTACCCACTCTTCATTTAGAAGTCTCCAGAAACCATCTTGTTGTTCTTTTGTCCAAGTATCAGATGCACTCCAATCATGATCTTCCCCAGCAGCATAAATGGCATCTACGATTGCAACGTATTTGTCATAAACTTCGTCTGTTGTTTGGGTTTGATAGTTCTTAAGACCTAAGATGTTATAAGAAGAAAGTGTTGTGGAACCAACATAAGAAGGATCACAATACACATAATAAGTGAATATTAGGTCATCAATGGTCATTAACTTCCCATCGGAGAAAGCAACATCTTTTCTTATAGTTGCACGATAAGTGGTTATGTCCGCTTTTTCGTCATAGTCAACTGATAAATCAGCCATACCGGTATAAAGATAATCGGTACCGTTAAAGTTAACTGTTTCACCCTTTATTGCGTTGTAAATAACTCCTCCAACTCTATCAGTAGTCATAAGTCCAACTTGAGTCATGCCATAAACGTCAACGTCATAAGCAGTGTCTGCGAAGAAGGGGCTGAATTTTCCACTGAAAGGGTCATATCCGATAACTAGTGGAGTCATAATTGTGGCTTCGCCCTTTTTTGGTTTAGGCGCACAAGCAGACATCACTGCTACCAAGAGAATTACTACAAGCACAATGCTGAGTATACTCTTTGTTTTAAATTTCATAATTTACCTCCTCAAATAAATACCTTGTAGTTAAAGTTTTAAACATAATATCATGGTCACTTACAAGTGTCAACGAATTTTACCACCTAGATTTCACAATTTAGACACATTTGACCGCAATCTTCATGGATTTTTCAATTTTTCATTTATATGCTTGTTACTTATATGATTTGATTAAATCTGCCATTTTATTGGCTGACTCTTTGACATGGTCTTCATCTTCCCCTTCAACCATAACCCTAATAACAGGCTCTGTCCCAGAGACTCTTAGAATAATCCTACCTTTTTCTCCTAAATCTGCTTGAATGCTTTGTAGGAGGATACAAATATCTTCTTTAGAACAAATCTCTTTTTTAAGAGTTTCATCTATTTCCACATTAATCATAAGCTGGGGAAAGGGATTTATTATTTCAAAAATATCCTTAGATTTAAGATCCATTTCAATTAAAGCCTGACAAATAATTAAAGAAGCTAAGATTCCATCTCCAGTGGTAGAAGGTGGCATAGATATAATATGGCCTGACTGTTCTCCACCTAAGGTAAAACCTTCTTCAATCATTTTTTCAGCTACATACCTATCTCCCACATTGGTCTTTACTAAACTAATCCCCTCTTTTTTTGCAAATAGGTCCATAGCTAAATTACTTAGACTGGTTACCACCAAAGTATTTTTATTTAAAAGCCCTAATCTATTATAGTAAAGGGCAAGTAGAGCCATTAAAACATCTCCATTTAACTCTCTACCTAGACTATCTACTCCTATTACCCTATCGGCATCTCCATCATAGGCAAAACCTATATCAAAGTCTCCCTTTTTAATTTCTTGAGATAAAGCCTTTATATATGTAGAGCCACATTGGTCATTTATATTAATTCCATTGGGTTTATTATTAATAACCTCTACCTGACAGCCCAATTGTCTAAAGACCTCTGGAGCAATATGACTGGCAGCTCCATTGGCACAGTCTAATAAAACCTTAATCTTACTTATATCCACTTTTACTTTATCTTTTAAAAAGGAAATATATTGTCCCTTACAGTCTAAATCTTTTATAATGCTACCAATAGAGTCATGAGTTTTTAAATTGATATAATTTCCGCTTTCTAAAAGAGCTTCAATTTCATTTTCTATTTCATCGTCTAATTTATAGCCATCTTTATCAAAAAACTTAATACCATTGTATTCATATGAATTATGGGAAGCTGAAATGGATATGCCTGCGTCGCAGTCATAATATTTGGTCAAGTAGGCTACAGCTGGAGTTGTTATGGTATTTGCCCTTATAACTTCAGCACCCATGGCACAAAGTCCTGCCTCCATGGCTGAAACCAACATGTCTGACGAGATTCTAGTATCAGCACCAATTAAGACCTTGGGCTTATGACAGTTCTTACCTGCTAAAACCCTGGCCCCTGCCTTTGCCAAATTAAAGGCAAAATTAGCAGTTATATCAATATTAGCTAGACCTCTTACTCCATCAGTACCAAATAGTTTTCCCATACAAATTTTGCATAATCCAGTCAGTGACTTATCATGCATCTCCTTTTAACTTATATTTTTCAATAATAGCCTGAGCTGTTTTAATGCCATCAATGGCAGCAGACATAATACCACCTGCATAACCTGCCCCTTCACCACAAGGATAAAAACCTTCAAATCCTAGAGCTACTCTTTTTTCATCTCTTAAGATTCGTATAGGTGATGAAGTCCTAGTTTCACAAGCTGTTAAAACCCCTTTTGTAAAACAAGGGATTTTCTTTTCCATTCCATAAATAGCTTGGCTAATATCATTATAAATGTTTTTGTCATAAATATCACTTATATCTGTAAACATATAGCCTGGCCTTATGCTTGGCTTTACTCTGTTAGACCTTTCCATCTCTTGATTTAAAAAGCCATTTACACTAGAGACTCCCGCTACATAGGTTCCTCCACCTTTTATAAAGGCCCTTTTTTCTATTTCTCTTTGAAAAACCATTCCTGCTAAGGGATGCTTACTTCCAAAATCCTTTTGGTCTACAGAGGCTACCAAGGCACTGTTAGCATTAATACCATCTCTTTTAGATAGACTCATACCATTGGTAACTAAAAGATTTTCCTCAGAAGAGGCATTTACCACATAGCCTCCTGGACACATACAAAAGGTATATACAGACCTTCCGGATAAAGCCCTGTGGCTTAGGGAATACTCAGCTGCTAAATCAATATATTTCTTTCCTTGGCCATACATACACTCATCAATATCTTCTTGTAAATGCTCAATTCTGTAACCAACAGAAAAAGCCTTAGATTCTAAAGGCAATCCCCTATGAAAAAGCATTTCATAGGTATCTCTGGCACTGTGGCCTGTAGCTAGGACTAAGACATCCACATCCATTTTTTCTTTATCATTTATATATACTTGTTTGACTTTATTATTCTTATCTACCTTTAGGTCTGTTAGTTGAGATTCAAACAAGAAAACACCTCCAGCTTGTATAATTGCATTTCTTAGGTTGGGTATAATCTTTTTAAGGACATCTGAACCAATATGGGGTTTAGCCTCATAAAGAATAGAGGCATCTGCTCCCATTTCATGTAAAAGGGACAATACCCAAAAAGAGGCTGGATCTTTTATTCTTGTAAAAAGTTTTCCATCTGAAAAGGTTCCAGCTCCTCCTTCTCCAAATTGAATATTGGAATTGGTATTAAGCTGTCCACTATCCATAAAAGAAAAGATATCTTCTTCTCTTTTTTCTACCTTTTTACCTCTTTCTATTACATAGGGTTTATAGCCTTCTTTTGCCAAAAGATAGGCTGCAAAAAGCCCTGCTGGTCCAGCTCCCACTATTAAAGGATTTTTGCAGGGAATATTTCCTTGTTTAATAGGCTCTAAAACAAAGGGCTCATAAACTTTTAGATTCATTTTATTAATAAACTTATCATCTGCTTCAAAGACAGCACTTATGACATACTTAATGTTCTTCTTTTTTCTAGCATCTAGAGATTTTCTTTGTAAAAAGGAAATCTTAATATTATTATTCTTAAGAAGCTTTCTTGCTTTTTTTTCGACAACTTCTAATAAATCTGTCTTATGGGCTTCTTCAATGGGCACATTTATACCCTCGTACAAAAACTTGGTCATCTGTAATCCTTATTTACTTATTTGATACTAAAATTGGAATCTTAATTTCTTCATAAAGTCTAACGTTATCAGGTAGGTTCTCATCCTTTACCAAGGCATCGATTAAATGAACTCCTTCTGCTAAATCAGCTACATCAACAAAGATCTTTAACTCTGAAACATCCACTCCCTCTAAATCCTTATTCAATCCAACTAGTCTCATAACAATGATATCATTATCTATATCATAGTTGTATGAATAAGAAGTGTTGGCTAAAACCACCCTATCTCTATTGATAGAAAATGAGGCAATAGTCTCTACATATATATTTACAGTAGAGGCTTCTACAAGGGTTACATTAGCAGCCAAAGGAGATAACCTAATGGCAAGAGACCTCTGTCCATCGCTTAAACCTAATAAATCAACATAAGGTAAGAGGTCTTTTTTAGTTAAAAGATTAAGTACTGACCCTCTACCCTTTATTACGATATAAAAGTCGTTTTGATTAATACCATATTCTTTTAATAAGCTTTTGTTTCTTGTTTCCAATTCACTTATGTCATAATCAAACCTTTTTGTGCTTAACTCTTCAATGTTTACATTAATCTTTATCTTGTTACTTAAGTTTATGTCATTTGACATAGTGTATATATTGGTAGATGCAGGGGTAAGAAGGCTAACCTCTGTTGAAAAGGACTCTGTTTTACCAGATATATCTAGAGTTTCAGTATAAATGGTATCAATCTCATCAATTACACTAATATCCCCTACTAAAATAGCGTCTGTATAGTGAAGGGTGTTTCCTAAGTAAACATGGTCTTCACCCAATTTGGAGGTACCACTTAGTTTTGAAGCAAGCTTTATTTGCTTTCCTACAATTACACTTACGTCCACAGTAACAGCATTGGAATATTCATTTATAATATTTCCATTTTTATCATAGACCTTACAGGCCTTTCTTATGGTAAAGGGCTGATAGGTATCATCTAAGTCCACCTCCACCTCAATACTTCCAATATTGGAAACAATAGAGGTAATATCAGATATGGATTGAATGCTAGGGGTTACTGTATAGGCTACCAGAACATAACCCTCAGGCAATTGGCCAGAAAAGTTTAGAACAACAGGAAATTCAGAAGAAACTACCTTTTCCACAGCAATATCTTTGATTAAATCCTTTTCATCATAGGAAAAGGTAATATTTGCCTTTCCAGAGTAATCAAGGGACTTTACCTTAATTGTATTGGTATCTTCACTTATTATTTCCATATAGTCTATAAGGGCTGAAAAGTCTTGGGCTTTTACATTATCAATTTCACTGGATGAACCCTTAATTTGAATATCTAAAAAGGTATCAGGATTATCCACCACTTTAAAGCCTCTAAGATTAAGGTTCTTTTCATTTACAATGCTTACAGGAATGGTGATGCTTTTCATTTCTATAGGGTTATTGTTTACGGTAACAATAAACCAAACAAAGACTGCTATTACTAAAGATAATATTTTCAAAAAGAGGTTTTCTTTAATTCTACTCCACATTTCTCCACCCCTTCTTTATAATCTTCCTAATATTCTTTTTATCATCCTTATCCTTTACAAAATTCATCAATAGTGCCTTTCTCAAGGAGTCACTATTGAGATTTCTTACTAAACCACCATTAGAGGCATAGGATATTTTTCCACTTTCTTCAGATACAATAACCGCTATACTGTCTGATACCTCAGTAATCCCTAGGCCTCCTCTGTGTCTCATTCCCAGCTCAGTACCTAAATTAGGATTATCGGTTAAGGGTAGAAGACAAGATGCAGCAATTATTTTATCCTTTCTAATAATCACAGCTCCATCATGTAAGGGAGTTTTAGGAACAAAAATGTTTTCTAGAAGCTCTTGTGATACCTCTGCATTTAGCTGGACTCCTGTGTTCATAAACTCACCGATTTTAGTTTCTTTTTCTAAAACAATTAAAGCTCCAATGTATTGCTCTGATAGACTGGTACAAGCCTTTACAATCTCCTCTATTACAGCTGAGGTTTTAACAGCTTCTTCATCTCCCATAGAGGAGAAAAACTGGGTGAATTCACTGGTCCCCAACCTTTCTAAAACCTTTCTTATTTCAGGTTGAAATAGTACAACCATGGATAAGGCTGTAAAAGCTAAAATATTGTTAAATAGATAGGTCATAATTTGCAGACCTAAAAAGTTACTGATTATAGCGACAATAAAGATAATTAGAATCCCCTTTAAAAGACTCCAAGCCCTAATTTCTTTAACAAAGACAATTAACCTATAAATCAGATAGGTAACAATGGCAATATCCAAAATAGCGGATATAACCGTTAAGGGGCTAGTCATTTCTAATTTAAAATATTTAATTTGCTCAAACCAATCTATTCTAAACATGGTCCCTAAAGCTACCTTTACCTTAATTTTATATGAAAATAATCTCTTATCTCATTATATACCAAAATACATGTATTATTATACAATTCTTTAAAAGTGCTGTATATACAAATATTACCAAAATACTAGACCGACCTAGTTGGAAATTTGTTGTCTAACTAGGCCCATTTCACAATATTTTTCTCGAATCTTTGGCTTTTCAATTTTCCCAGTAGGATTTCTTGGGACCTTATCAAAGATAAAGACCTTGGGTCGCTTGTAACGAGGCAACCCATTACAAAACTCTTCCATATCTTGGTCTGTTACAAAATGACCAGTCTTTACTTCAACAATTGCAGCTGCAATCTCTCCTACTCTTTTATCTGGTAACCCTATTACAGCCACATCCTTAATGGACTCATGGCCTCTCATAAAATCTTCTATTTGAACTGGATAGATATTTTCTCCACCAGTAATAATTACATCCTTTTTTCTATCCACTAAAAAGATAAAGCCATCTTCATCTTGCATAGCCATATCCCCTGTGTGTAACCAACCATCTTTTAAGACCTCTTTAGTAGCTGCTTCATCCTTGTAATAGCACTTCATAAGGCCAGGTCCTTTAACAGCCAGCTCCCCCACTTGACCTAGAAGAACCTCTTCATTAAACTCATCCACAATCTTGGTCTGCCAACCATATCCTGGAATTCCTATAGCCCCTACCTTATGAATGTTTTCCATACCTAAATGAACACATCCTGGCCCTATAGATTCGCTTAAGCCATAGTTAGTATCATAGTCGTGGTCAGGAAAAACCTTCTTCCATCTTTGAATAAGACTTGGAGGTACTGGCTGAGCCCCTATATGCATAAGCCTCCATTGGTCTAAAGAATAATCTTTAAGATTAATCTCTCCCCCTTCAATTGCATCTAAGATATCTTGAGCCCAAGGAACCAAAAGCCAAACAATGGTAATCATCTCTTTGGACACAGCCTCTAAAATCCACTTAGGTTTTACTCCTTTTAACAAGACTGCCTTACTACCCACTAAAAAACTTCCAAACCAGTGCATTTTTGCCCCAGTATGATAAAGAGGTGGAATACATAAGAAGTTATCTTCCTTTGTCTGCTTATGATGTTCATTTTCTGTTACACAAGACCAATAA
Organism: uncultured Clostridiaceae bacterium; assembly: GCA_964563155.1. GTDB lineage: Bacteria > Bacillota > Clostridia > DUPQ01 > DUPQ01 > DUPQ01. Next base: position 26,051 of record CAZLVL010000005.1, read on the forward strand.
AGGGCATGATGACTGTGCAAAATGGCCTTAGGAAAACCTGTGGTTCCAGAAGAAAAGTATAGGGCTGCATCGTCTTCATAGGATAAAGAAATATCTACCCTTTCACAAGATGCCTTTAGCACTTCATCATCATAACTAGTTGCAAAACTAGGACAATCCTCTCCCACATAAATTAAAGGAGAAAATTTCTTTATCTCATCACATATTTTTTCAATTCTACTAACAAATTCTCTACCATAGATTAGAGCAATTGAGTCTGACTTATTTAAACAATAGAGTATTTCATCTGATGTATATCTGTAATTTAAAGGAACTGCTAGAGCCCCAGCTTTTAAGATTCCAAAATATATGGGTAGCCACTCAATGCAGTTCATTAAAAGAATTGCAATTTTATCCCCCTTTTTAATGCCCTTATCCATAAGAAAATTAGCTACCCGATTAGCTGTATCATCAAACTTTTTCCAGGATATCTCTTTTTGGTATGAGGCATCTGGATTAGTTTCAATAAGGGAGAATTCCCTCCATGTTTTTTCTCTATTTTCTTCTGCTTCTGGATTGATTTCCACCAAAGCTATATCATTGGGGAATTTTTCTGCATTTTCTTCCAATATTTTGGTTATAACCATATACTACCGTCCTACCTTGCTACCTAATATTCGATACAGTAACCTATTATAGCATTAAATAAATATTTGACAATCAAATATGAATTTAGCTTACCCAAAAACACTATAACCATAAAAAAAGAAAAAATATTGATTATGTGTACTCCTGTAAAAGTATAGTATACTTACAAGTAAGCAAAGTTAAGGAGAAAAAAGAGTGGAAAAACTAACATCTAAAGAAAGATTTCAAAGAATGTTTCTTCATCAAGAAGCAGACAGAATCCCAATTATAGATGATCCTTGGGCAGGAACCATAAGAAGATGGCAAAGAGAAGGAATGCCCAAAGATATAGATTGGAGAGACTATTTTGGTATTGATAAGGTAGCAAAATTTGATATAGATACCTCCCCAAGATACCAATCTCTTGTACTTGAAGAAGATGATAAACAAATCACCTATACCACTAGCTATGGAGTTACCTTAAGAAAACTAAAAGAAGAAGATTCAAGCCCAGAATTTTTAGATTACACTGTGGACAATTCTAAAATATGGTTTGAAGAAACTAAAAAAAGAATGCTAGAAGGTGAAAATAGGATCAACTGGAAGCGGATAGAAGAAAACTACCCCCTTTGGCAAAAAGAAGGTTATTGGATTCAAGCTGGTTTTTGGTTTGGCTTTGATGTGACACATTCTTGGATGTCTGGAACAGAAACCATCCTTATTGCCCTTTTAGAAGAACCTGAATGGGTTATGGATATGTTTGATACCTACTTAAATTCCTGTATTAAACATTTTGATATACTTTGGGATAAGGGATACCGCTTTGATTCAATCTTTTGGTATGACGACATGGGCTATAAAAATAATACCTTCTTTTCACTAGAAACTTACCGTGAAGTGGTTAAACCCTTTCATAAAAAAGCTATTGATTGGGCCCACAATAAAGGAATTTATGCCCACCTTCATTCTTGTGGAAACATTATGCCCTTTGTTGATGACCTAGTAAATATTGGCTTAGATGGCCTTAATCCTTTGGAAATAAAGGCTGGAATGGACCCCATATTCTTAAAAGAAAAGTATAAGGATAAACTTCTCTTACACGGTGGTCTAAACGCTGTTCTTTGGGATGATTCTAAGGCTGTAATACAGGCTATAGAAGAAAATATACCTAAGTTGAAAGAAAATGGAGGCTACATCTTTTCTTCTGACCACTCTATTCCCAACACTGTTAGCCTAGATAACTTCAAAAAGATAGTTGAAACTGTCAAAAGAGTTGGTAGCTATTAATATATAATAAAAATTAAACATAATAAAAATAAAAATAAAAATAAAAAAATATAAAAAATATAAAAAATATAAAATAATAAAATAATAAATATATTATGAAAAAGACGGTTATCCCGTCTTTTCAATTGCCTATAAAAATCTAAAGCTTATAGCTACTAATAGTTTTCTGCCTTAATTTCAAAGTATGCCTTTGGATGGTCACATACTGGGCACATTTGAGGAGCTTTCTTTCCTACTACAACGTGGCCACAATTAATGCATTGCCATACAGTTTCTCCATCACGAGAAAATACTACTTCTTCTTCTACGTTTTGAAGAAGTTTTCTGTATCTAGCTTCATGATCTTTTTCTATTTTAGCAACTTGTTCAAAAAGAACAGCGATGTCTTTAAAGCCTTCAGCTCTTGCGTCTTCAGCAAATCTCTTGTACATGTCGGTCCACTCATAGTGTTCACCTTCAGCAGCATTTAAAAGGTTTTGAGATGTATCACCAATTCCGTCTAATAGTTTAAACCAAATTTTGGCATGTTCTTTCTCATTGTTTGCAGTTTCTTCAAATATTTTAGATATTTGAACATAACCGTCTTTTTTTGCCTTAGAAGCAAAATAAGTATACTTGTTACGAGCCATTGACTCACCAGCAAAAGCTTCATGCAAATTAGCTTCAGTTTTTGTTCCCTTAATGTCTTTCATATTTTTCTCCTTTTATGATATATTTTCTATTTCCCACTATTGCATTGGGGACAAGTGCCACCAAAAGCAATAGTATATTCCCTAACTACAAATCCATCCACATCCTCTTCAAACTCGATTTTAGGAACATCAGGTATGTCTATGTCATATACATTTTTGCAATCATCACATCTAATGTGCTGATGGTCTTCAATGTTATAGTCATAACAATCTGCTCCTGATGGCATTTTGAGTCTTAGAATTTTACCCAACTTGGATAAAACCTCTAAATTCCTGTAAACAGTAGCCCTGCTAATTTTAGGATTTGTCTCCTTAATTTTTTCAAAAACCTGGTCTGCTGATGGATGATTATCCATTTTTAAGATGGCTTCTAAAACAATGTTTCTTTGTGTTGTGTTACGTAATGACCTCATTTCCCCCAACCCTTTAATTTAAATATTATACCAACTTTATTTTTAAATTCAACAGGCCCAGTCACCCCCATGACTGGGCTTATTAAAGTTTGTATCCTTAATCCATTAGCCTTTTTTCGCCTTCAATGGCTTTTATAGGCTTAATATCTTGAGAGACTTCTACAACTCCTAGATATTTTCCCTCATTATTTCTTACAGCAAAATATCTAATGTATACGTATTTATCTCCTAGTTTTATCCAAAAACTTTCACTGTCCTTTTTACCAGATTTAAAATCATCTATTATGGACTCTACAATGTGAACACTGGCAGGTGGATGACAATTTGCAACCTCTCTACCTATAACAGTCAAGGTTCTAGGAAAGATTCTTTCACTACTTTGAGAAAAATACTTAACTCTGTCATTTTTATCTACAAAAGTAATATCAAGAGGTAAACTATTAAGAAGATTTTCTAACTCTTCTCCATTAAAAGAACCTGAGGTTAATTTTAATTCACCCTCTTTATCTAGAGCTGGACTAAAAGTTTCTTCTTTATTTCCATCTTTACCAAAATCCACATCCCACTTAGGCACATCATCATACAAAAAGCCAATCTCATAGGATTCATCAGCAATAACCTTCCACTCTTCTTTGGTAAGATTCTCCAAAAGCATAGGTAACATAATATTCTCTTCTTTATATATCATTTCTAAAACCTTTTCTAAAGATGCTTTTATCTCAGTTATAAAGGTGATATCTAAGGTATCGGTCTTGCTTAGCTTTTGTTTAATATCTTTTAATTCTGCTCTAATTTCATCATCAACACCCCACATAACCTTAGGTGGTGCTGTGATATCATATTTTTCCATAAAGGGGAAAAAGAGATTTTCCTTTTTAGAATAGTGGATATCTATGCTTAATAATTGTTCAATACCCAAAGCCAAACTCTTTACAGAAGCCTTTTTATCGTTTAAGAAAGGATTTATCATGCTTTGAATAATATGCTTAATTACATTGTTTTCCTTTTTAAGAACATATATAGGGTGACCAGGATTAAATTCATCTCCATCTTGAGAATGAATCTCTTCAATTGAGCCTTTAAATACAGCTGCATGAACATCACAAAGACTTTGAATCTCTTCTACCTTAATTCCTTCTTCTAAAAGAGTTCTTTCCACATTGGATATTTCCATGGCAGATACATTTTTGAACTCACTATCAAACAAGTCTTTTACTTCATCTACACTATGGCCTTGATGTAGTTTCATAATAATGTCTTTTAGGACTGTCTTTCTTCTTTCATGAACTTCCTTTTCCTTGTACTCTCTTTGTTCCTTAGTTACATATTCAAAGCCTTTAGCTTTTAAAAGACTTTGAACCTGGAAAAAGTCAATATTTCTTAAAGCAGCTCCCTTTTCTAAAGTCATAAACCTGCCTGCTGTCTTTAGCATTCCTGGCTTAACAATATCTTTAAAACCTGCTTCTTCTAAAAGATAAACAAGCTCAGGATATTTTTGGCTTAATTCAAAAATTGTATTATCAGAATATATAGTTTTCATTAAATTTCCTCCAAACTGTTAATTTAATCATAAAACAGCTTTATTGAAACATTGTATCAGTTATTTGAGGAAAATAAAGAGTTTCAAGTAATTTTTGTAAAACTCAAATACAAATCTCAAATTATTTCTTTTAAAAATATATATTTCTAGAAAATCAAACTGAATTTAAACTGAATTTAATCTGAGATAAAGGCGTCTACCTTAGCAGCTATTATTTCTTTTTCGTAATCTGTGTAATATGCATGCCAAGAATCTTTAAGTATAAGTATTTCATGCTTTGAATTTACCAATAACTCATGAAAAAGATATGAGCTCTCTAAAGTAGCAGTTTCATCTGATTGAGAATGGATAACAAGAGTTGGAGTAAATACTTTTGAAAGATTTTTCTTTGTTTTTTTGATTAAGGTATAGGGTTGTAGTAATACCCTTATCCAAAAAGGCATGGAAATGTAATAGGGTTTACCAATACTGTTTAATTGTTTGTAGGACTTAATAATCTTCTCATCTACCTTACCTAAGAAAAGTTTAGCCCTTTTAGGCAATAAAGCCACATTAAATAAATTTAGCACCAAAGGTGTTGCAAGAAGAACAATTCCCTTAAGGTCAAACTCTAAAGAAGCATTTAGAGCCAGTAAGCCCCCTATTGAATGACCTACAATATATATATTTTTATACTTCGAATACTTACGCAATTGATTTTCTAAGTATTCTTCCCAGTCCTTAATTTTAGCTTTTGCAAAACAAAATCCTGACCCACCATGACCTGGTAAAAGTAAAGCCACAGCAGAAAAACCCTTCTCATATACCCTTTCTACAAGGTCACTAAACTGCAAAGGAGAGCCCATTAAGCCATGGACAAAAACAACTATGGTATCTGAATTTTCATGTAACTTTTCAATAGCAAAATGCAAAGATCTTCCCCCTATTTTTTGATACAAAAACATATAAAAAATAATAACTCATAAAGATTACAAACAATTAAATTATTATATTAAGATTATAACAAAAAACCTGTAAATAAGATTTACTTATATTCCAGGTTTTCTATTTTCCCTTTTCCAATAAGAAAATTTTTTACTACTTCTTACTTCCTCTAGCCTTTACATCCTTACGAATCTCTTCAAAGCAAGCTTCATCTACGTTACCCTTTTCACGAAATTCTGTCACAGTCCTAGCCATAACCCTGTAATTTAGTGCTGTACCTTGTTTGTCAGCTAGGTAGTCTACGGCCCTATCAGCCCCTATTCCAAAGCGTCCTGCTGTCTTAACAGCATCAATGTTAGCTCCTAGGAATATGAACTCCCAGCCATATTTACTCTTTTGCTTTTCAATTAGGTCCTTTACCTTGTCTGAAGAGTATTCTCTAGAAGCATTCTCTTCTCCATCTGTGATAATAACAAACATAACCTTTTCAGCACGATAGTCTTCTAAGGTATTCTTTTGGGCATTTTTAATCTTGTGGATTGTTCTACCCATTGCATCAATAAGTGCTGTTGAGCCCCCTACATAATACTCTTTAGATGTAATAGCACTTACCCCCTTTAGATCTATACGGTCATGAAGTAACTGGTAGTCATTATCAAACAAGACTGTTGTTATTAAACACTCTCCATCTACCTCTTTTTGTTTAGTAAGCATAGAGTTGTAACCTCCAATAGTATCTGCTTCTAACCCTGCCATTGACCCGCTTTTATCCAGTATGAAAACTAATTCTGTTAATCCTTTTTTCATTGTCATATCCTCCCAAACTTCTTTTTTGTTTTTTTATTGTGATTAAAGGATAACAATTTAAGCAAAAAGAAAGGTCGCTCTAGAGGCGACAAATTGAAAAATCTATATACAAGTATTTAAACTTCTTACCCACCTAACAGGGGTTGGTCATACTCAAAGAGTACTTCATTTATCTCAAAGACATCATATCTACTTCTTGTAATAAAATATTCAACTATAACATCAAACTTAACAGCATGAGAAAGGGCATATCCCGCTCTTTTTAAAAAGTCTTCAGTTTCAGATAAGGTTAATTCTAGGGCAAAAGCAAGGGCTATGGCAGTTCGTTTACTGGGCATATAACCCTTTTTACTTCTAATCTTGGAAAATAGTTTACGATCTAAATTGGCTCTTTTATACACTTGTACATCTGTCATATTCTTAGCATCTATAAGTTTTAGGAGCATTTGAGAAAAAGGTTCATCAAGATTTCCCACTAACCTATCAAGAGAACTAGACACTAGACTAGGAGCAGGCATCTCCTCAAAAGAAGCCACTTCCAAATCAGCTCTAAATAATACACTCTCACCTATATTAGAGGATTGTCTTCTTCTTGTTTCATGCCTTTTCACATAGTGCTCATCAATATAACTAGAAACAGCTCCTAGAAGTTTGCTACTTATGGCAAAGGATTCCTTGTCATAAACTACCAAAGTTATATCCAAGTCATCTTCTTTTAGAAAATTCTGTATTTCTGATCTTGCAACCTTAAGGGCTTCTTCTTTAGGATAACCATATATTCCACTGGATATCAAGGGAAAAGCAATACTTTCACAATCATTTTCTAGAGCTACTTTTAAAGAGTTTCTATAGGCTAAACGTAGATAGTGTTCACTTTGTAAACTAGTCCAATCTAAATAGATAGGACCTACTGTGTGAATTATGAACTTGGCAGGTAGGTTAAAGCCAGGTGTAATTACCGCTTCACCAATACCTATGGGTGCAAGCTTATCACAGGCAGCTTGCAGCTCTTTTTCTCCTGCAGCCCTAAATATTGCTCCACTTACTCCCCCACCCATCTTAAGGTCAGAGTTTGCAGCATTTACAATGGCATCAACCTTCATTTTACTTATGTCTTGACGAACAATGGAAAAGGGCATATACATATTCCTTTCTTTTTCAAATAAATCGAAATTTAATCAGCTAATATTAAATCAGCCAATTTATATCATTTATGCATTTGTATTTTCTTAATTATACCAGTAAAAATCTTAGGCACAAAGGCTTTTAAACTAGACATTACAAGGTTTACCAGACCCAATTTTGATACATATAGGTTACTTATAATAGTAATAGCAGCTTACATATTTGGCAATGATACCACCTTTTTCTCTGGCCTTTTCTACCCTCCAATTTCTCTCATGCTCATAATTCATAACTACACGACAAGACTTATTAAAACAAATCCTATCTAAATCTCTACAACGTAGCATAGCAACAAGACTGCCACCTTTTGGTAACTCTTCAAGCTTGGTAATTGCAGTATAAAAATCAGAGTGTAACTGATAAAAGCCCCAAGAATAACCGTAATAATCTTCTGTTCCCAAATATTCCATAGAGGGCTCTTCCTCTCCATCTATGTATATCTCATTATTAGCCTCACATAAAAGCTCGCCTTTTTCACAAAGTTCATCATCAGCTTGTATTTGTAGCCAATGAGCTACAATAGCTCCAGTGGAATCTACATTACAAAGCTCCATATGACCCTTAGCAGTGTTAACCTCTGATGCTCTGTAGTCTGCATAGAGATAGCCGCAGTTTTCAGGGAAAACATCCAGCTTTTCCCATTGAATATCCATATATCCAGTTAGGTTTTCATCTGAAACGTTTTCTACTTCTATTTTAATATGCTTTTTAAAAGGTATGGGAAGACGAAAATTATGGGCATGGGGTGTCTTTGAAAAGTATAGGGTACTAAAAAAATTACAGGATGACTCCACATCCCCTAGAAAATCCATAAATGGCATTTCTATATCAGGCTTATCATTCCCATCGTACCAAATTCGGATAATTAAGCTGGAAGAATCTCTATCATCTTTTAGTATTCCTTTTTTGCTTCCATAATAGGTAGTGGAATGTATGCATGAAATAACTCCTGGCCCTTCTTCATCCAAGATTGTAATCTTAGTCTTAGCTTTTAATTGCTCCATTTGAGGATATTTGTCGTAGGGCCAAGTTGCAGGCCTTAGTTTGCTTTGTTTTCCACCTATACCAGATAGGTGCATCCATTTATCATTCATTTATAACCTCTTTTCTTAACATTTAAGTTGTATTACAAGTAGTTTTGCATCTAAAGGCGGTATATTTGCATATATAATATTTTGGTCATGATTAATAATCTCAAAAGAGTCCTCTACCAATTGTTCCGCTTTTAATATTTCACAATCTCCAAGATACATATCCAGTTTTTCACAGCCATCAAGGGATGCATTGACTACATACAGTCCAATTCTGTCATTTGCTAGCTGGTAGTTATATATGGACATGTTGCGAGCATTCTTGACATATATTGCTTGACCAAGGTCCTTAAGGGCATTTTGTAATAGAGCTTGTCTTACTGGGTGATAATGAGAAGTTACATTTGCTTGAAAGTTTCCATAAGGAAGTATAGCACATCTATCATTTGCACTAAGGGTCATTCCACTTCCCTGAACTTGATTTTTTGCATTGTAGACTTGTGAATAAATTCTTATGTCATCTTCATACTCTATCCTGTACCAGTCTCCTGAATTTACTTGTGCACTACAATGAGCCTTTTGAACTCCAGATACAACTGTATTGTCTGATACTTCTTCATAAGAAGCGATAGCAGTATTCATTTCAATCTTCTCTATACTCTTTATACCTACTAGATATCCAAGTCCCATATCCACAAGGGTATCTACAGCATCCCCTGTCATAAGAAGCTTGCAGTTATCAAAAAGTTTTTTAATTTCATCTACTTTACAGGACCTGAAAAACTGTCCAGATATTGCACAAACTCCTGAATCAGGAATTATATCCACTTTATGCACAAAGGGTATGCCCATTATTCCAAATAGTCCGCTCCAAAAGGCCTCATCAGGATAGAGCTCTGTTATCCTGCGTCCTTCTAAAGTATGAATATACCCTGCAGCTTTACTACTACTAAGCACCTGTACTCCTTTAGGTGGTGCTTCCAATACTCCAGTCCTATTCAAACTAATAACCCTATTTCTAACATCCTTTAGTACTTGAGGATTGTGTTCATCAATGAAAATTCCTCCTCCACCTACATCAAAAAGGTCAAATGTCATCCCAGTAAGTCTTAAGGGAGCTGCCCCTACAATCTGAAATCTCATGAATGTATCTGATTTTATGAAACGAGAAAAAGTGAAGTTCTCCAATTCAGGCATTACAAGCGTATCTTTAGGAATCAAAGCCCTTACCAACATGGAAACAGCATTGAAGTTTTTCTGATAGGTACCTGGAGCAGTATCTGAATAGGCAGGTAAATGTATTCTGTTAATAGCTGTATTTTTCTTTCCAGAAAGTCCCCTAAGAATTCCTTCCCAATCTCTGCCTTCTGCATTGTGAGAATTTGGAGTAGAACTCATCAAGGCCACTTGTATACTAGGATTTACTTCATGGACCGCTAAACCTAGCATATTTGCTAATCCCACCATGGTTTCTCTGTGGACATCAAGCCATACTTTTCTGTATTTATGAGGAACACCTGGTTTTAGCATGGAGTTATAGAAGTCGGATCTGGAGAATTTTTCTCCTGCTAGGGTCTGATACTTATCCATGTGTAGTTTGCAAAAACATCCACCCCAATCCAAAGGACTGTGATTGTGTATTCTAAAATCATCTTCTACCCACAGTATATGGGGGTCTAATTCTTTTGCTATGGTGGAATAATTCCAGATTAACCATTTTCGAAATTCAGGACACATTGGACAGCTTACAGCACTAGCTTGTTTGCCATGAAAATCTACCATCTTTGTGAAGTTCTGACCTGGTTTGAGTTCTCTTCCCCTGTCTCCGTGAAGTAATGTATTCCAAGGATTGACACTGAAGGTCAGCCCTGCCTCCAAAGTAGCTTTTTTGAGCATACGGCCTGCCTCAAGCCAGGGTTCCAATTCTTCTTTGGTATAAAAGCCATCATTTGCTTCTTCTCCCGCTATAAACATACATACGTCATCCATACCACTGAGCACTGCATATTCAACAACTGCCTCTACATCCTCTTTAGTATGTTTATCCGGTCTTATAGCTACCCGTAATGAAAAACACATATTATCCATTTTAAACCTCACAAAAAGAAGTATTTACTGTTTACAAGATAACACAGGTCTTTATACCCTTCAATGGTAAGTATTATTATTCACTTATGTTTTTTGTTGTTTTATTATAATAATTTTCATATTGCATCTGATTAAACAATTAGTAAAAAACCACCTACTGACAATCCTTTTATCAATAGATGGTTTTTGCAAAATAAAAATAACAATGACTATCGAGATTTGTTTAATCCCATAGCTGTACTTTCATAAGTCTTAGGGTTTTAAGCGCAATCCATTGCGTAAACCTTTACCCATACCATGTCCGCCTTGGCCTTGGCCTTGACCCTTACCTTTACCAAATCCAGCACCCTTCATGCCGTAACCGGTTCCACTACCGTCGCAATTAGCCTGATTCACTTCCATTCTTGTAAGTATAGCGTCTGCTTGTTCTTGTGAAATTTTTCCATCTTCAACTTGGGCGTCCAATTTGTCCTTTTTTATTGCCAGCATTTCAGCCTTGAATTCATCGAATAAGCCAGCTTCTTTTGCGATGGTTCCATAACTTTTACCTGTTTCATTACTTTCTTGGATAATAGATTGTAAATCACGTTCTGTAAGCCCAGCAATGGCTTCATCGGGACTTGTATACTTAGAGGTGGCAAATGCTGTAGCTGTCCCTATAGTTAACAAGAGAACCGCTACACCCACTAAAACTAACTTCTTTTTTGTTTTCATAATGATAACCTCCTTGTTTTTATTTTCAGCAATTTCTGCTCTTCTACTTATATTATAAATTTCAGTTATGGCGAAAGTGTGTTTTTATATTTCTTTTCTTGTGATAAAATGACTTTGGAAGCCATAAAAAAAACACATTTCACTACTATAATTCTGTATAAAGGAAGGAGCGATAGTCATGCTGCGTATTTTGATTGCTGACGACAACAGACAGATTGTATCTGTACTGGAAGAATACGCTAAGAAGGAAGGCTTTTCCGTCACAACAGCTTTTGACGGACCAACTGCCCTAGATTTGGCGCGTTCTTCTGTCTTTGATATGATTTTGCTCGATGTAATGATGCCTGGTATGGACGGCTTTGAGGTCTGCCGAGAAATTCGCAGACAGAGTAACGTGCCCATCATTATGATAACAGCTCGTGGTGAAGATTTTGAACGTATCATGGGCTTGGACATAGGAGCAGATGATTATATTGTCAAACCCTTCTCTCCAGGAGAAGTAATGGCACGCATCCGTGCCATTTTGCGTCGCATTCAGGGAGAAGACAATACAAAAACGCAGGTTTTTACTTATGAAAGCTTGATGATTAATCTTGATGAATACACCACCAAGATTGGAGATGTTCGTATTTCTTTAACTAAAAAAGAAACAGAAATTTTATGGACACTGGCTACAAATAAAAACAAGGTATTTTCCCGAGACAACCTACTCAATAGTTTGTGGGGATTCGACTACTATGGTGATACTCGCACAGTAGATTCCCATATTAAACGATTGCGCGCCAAGTTGGACGAGGTTCCCCATGATGGCTGGGAAATCAAAACCATTTGGGGTGTCGGCTATAAGTTTGAGGTAATGGTATGAAAATAAAAATACATACTCGTCTTTTACTATATTTTTCAGGTTCTTTAATAATCTTTTCACTCATTATAGGCCTTATTTTTTCCATGCTTTTTTCCCGACACAACAAGGATGTCCATAAAGCTGAATTAGAAAAACGTGCTGTAAATATTGCCCAGACACTGGCTGATTTCTGGATTGGAAGTCCAGAACAGGGCCAAGGTCACGGAATTACGAATCAGAGTATGGGTTATGGTGCATATCTCCGTTTTCTCGATGATATTGCAATGACTGACGTTTGGGTTGTTAACCGTAATCTGAAACAGATTACCCGTGGGCGCGGACAGGAAGTTCTAGAATACAAAGATTTGCCACCTGGTGCAGAGGAAGTTATCATGGCAGCACTGGAAGGTAGCACCACATTTAGTGAAAGTTTTGGTGCCTTTTTAGGAGCACCTTCTATAACGGTAGCCGCGCCGATAAAACAATCAAATGGTGAAATTGCAGGTGCTGTTCTTCTACATGAGCAAATGAATAAAATTCGGGGTGCTACTGATAGTGGCCTTGCCATTTTGCTGCTTAGTATGGGTACTGCCATTGTCTTTTCATTTTTTCTTGCAGGTGCATTAGCCAAACATTTTACAAAGCCTCTATCTCAAATGAAAACCGCTGCTACAAAAATTAGCCAAGGAGACTATATTACTAAGACCGGTGTTTGGCAAAGAGATGAAATCGGAGAGCTTGCTGGGGCCCTTGACGACATGGCAACCAAGCTAGATTTGGCATCAAAAGAGAGTGCCAAACTTGAAGCACTACGTCGGGGCTTTGTGGCAAACATCTCCCACGAACTTCGCACACCTGTAACGGTTATTCGTAGCTCATTAGAAGCTCTCAGCGATGGCGTAGTAACAGAGCCCCATATGGTCGAGGAATATCACAGGCAAATGCTCTTGGAAAGTGCCCATTTAGAGCGGCTAGTCTCCGACCTTTTAGAACTTACACGACTACAAAATCCTGACTTCATAATGGATATGACCGAGGTTAACCTATTAGAAACCACGAAAGATGCCGTACGAAGTATCCAACGCATAGCTGACGGAAAAGAGGTTGAAATTCAGCTTTCTTATGAGGGTACAGGTTTTGTTATACTTGGAGATTATGGCAGGTTGCGGCAGATCTTAGTCATCCTATTAGATAATGCCGTTAAGTTTTCACCAAATAAAGGAAAGGTAGATATTTTTCTCACTTCTGACCAAAGCACAATCACATTGGCTATCCGTGACCAAGGTCCTGGTATACCACTAGAGGATCTACCACATATTTTTGAACGATTTTACAAGCAACGTTCGGAAGAAAATAAAAGTGGCACTGGACTTGGCCTTTCTATCGTTAAGCAGATTGCTGAAAGACACAATATCATTTTAGGAGTTAAAAACAGACAGGATAAAGGCTGTGAGTTTTCCTTGGTTATAAATAAATCTGACTCTCATCTACAATAACATTTCTAGCAACTTTAATGGTATTTATCAGACAATTCTTAGTTTAAAAAAGCGATTCTTAACCGCTATCAATCTTTCAACATTAATTGTAGATTAGTTTGGATACAGAATAATCTATCCCAAGAAATATCATTATTGTAATCCTTGTTCCAATATATAAATTTGCAGTAGTTCAATCGTCCTTGAATCGTATTTAATAAGTCCGTCCTCTCTCATCTTAGTCAGCTCTCTGGATAAGGATGTTCTTTGAACGCCGATTCTCTCTGCTAAGGCCTTTTTTGTCATAGTAAGCTGAATTATTTTCGAATTTTGCCTTTTATATTCATAATTTAGATAACTTATTAAGCTTTCACGGATTGTTCTATTTACATAGTGCTTAATCCTATCTCCAAGAATAACTACATGGTCAGCAACATATCCAAGATAGTTTTTTAGAAAATCTTGATTTTTCGAAAATATAAATAAAAGCAAATCTTTGTTTATTTCTAAAATTATAGTTGTATCTTTAGCTGTGACAGTCATTGGGTAACGTGGGTTTTTTGAAAACATTAAATTGCCCCCAAGAAGATCACCAGCAAAAGACTCGGCTATTGTCATAAGATTACCAGACTCATCGATATGCTCGATAACTACTTTACCAGAAAGGATTATGTCAAGTGTCGTGCAAACTTCTCCTGCAAAATGAACAATATTATTTTTCCTATACTGGCTTATTCTGAAATGGCCTTCAACCAAATATGAATCAATATCTTGAGAATCTATTGATTTTATGAGGTCTATGCTTTTTATCAATTCCAAATGTTTTTTCACAATTATCCCATATTAGTTACATCGGTAACACTTTTTTTTGTATATTAACATTATAATTAATACAAATCAATAGGAGGAAAATTTAATATGAAATACATCATAAATGGCATCCGTGTATTTTTTCTAGCACTTTTCATATTTTTGCTTGTGAAGGGGAAAGTTATGCTGTGGCTGATATTGTACGGCCTAAGTTTACTTGTAGCACTGATATTTGGCAGGGTTTATTGCGGATATGTCTGTCCAATGAACACTTTGATGCTGCCTACTGCCTGGCTATCAAAAAAACTGAAACTCCAAACATCAAAAGCTCCTAAGTGGTTGAAAAACGGATATTTTACATGGATAGCCCTAGGTGTCAGCGTAGCGGTTATGGCCTTATCTAGAATATTATTGCAAATAAATGTGCCGGTTCTGCCCTTCTGGCTGGCTATATCCATACTGGTTACACTTAGGTATAAACCAGAGGTTTTCCACAATCTCCTTTGCCCTTTTGGCTCTTTACAAAGGATTTTTGGACGCTTTGCTAGATTTTCTGAAAAGGTAGATAAAAATGCCTGTATTGGCTGTAAGCTATGTGAAAGAGACTGCCCCTCACATGCTATTGTAGTTTCTTCTGAGAATAAAAAGGCTGAGATAACCACTGCTTTATGCTTTCAATGCACAAATTGTCAACAGGTTTGTCCTACAAATGCCATTAGTTATACCAAGAAGACTTAACAAAACATCAAGTCTCCATTAGTGAATAGCTCACGCCTTCTATCTTTAACTCAACAAGCAATAAGGCTTAAAGTTTCGTTATATCATAGGTTACTAGGTAATTGATTACCAAGAAGATAGTTTGTCCCATTCACCTCACCATCCTTTAAAACCATAATAATGTTGGGATAATAAAGAGAGAAGTAACTCCTTGTTGCTGTGGTAATTATCCTTAGACAATATGGATTACCTTTTGAATCAAAACTTAAACTTCATGCAAATAGTATTAAATACATCAGCTACAGAACTGCCATTTTCAACAAATAGCCCTAGTTCACCTTTGGCAAAAAATTCTCTTCCAGCACTCACACCTTGCGGACAATCTTGAGCCATCTTTGAGATAATATTTTCATGATTAGAAAGTGCATTTTGAAGCTCATAATATGTAGATAATGTTATCTGCACTGCTTCCAATTGTTTATGAGGACCCTCAATTATTATGTTTTTAGATTTCACATAATCACTGTGCTCATTGTATTGAGCTGCACCTGCATATCCATCTCGTGCAGCGTATTTAAAATGACGGATATTTCCCATAACAATTGCACCAAAGCACAATATACAGGGTGTAAGAACGTATATTTGGATGCTCTTTGCGCTTTAGCTTCACAATAGCATTTATTTCAGCATGGGCAAGACTACTGCCAAAGATTACAGAAGAATCTGTCTCTTCAACATATATCATATTTTGTCCTGATGAAACAAGCTCCCCTCTTTCATTTATAATTGCTGCTCCAACAGGGATTGTTCCAGAACAAAAAGCCTCCCATGCCTTGCTAAAAGCCATTTGCCATCCGTATTCAAGTTCATTCCAGACCATCTTTTTACCTCCATACAAATTGTATACCGAAAAACTTAGTAAAAATAAATAGTTTTTAGGGTTATAATCGAAAACTAATAATATATGACCACTTCTATCCCATATTAATAGGCTGTACTAAAAAGGAAGATTGTTGCCTTCCTCTTTTCAACTGACATCCATATATAGGCAAGTTATTATCCAGATGTTAGTAGAAAATGTATGACAAATTCTGCTTAGAATTAGTGGCATTATTGACAAATACACCCAGTGAGTGTATTCTATTTATGAGGTGATAAAAATGAATATACGTGAAATGAGAACACGACTGGGTGAAACACAAAGCGACTTTGCAATGAGATATGGAATACCCTTTCGCACAATTCAGAATTGGGAAACAGGTGTACGCAAGCCACCTGAATATATTATGAATCTGTTAAAAGACCGTGTACAAAGAGACCTTGTTAACCGAAGGACAACCACATTGCCAAAGTATAATGAGCAAAAGGAAAACCTTCCAAAGAGAAGTGATTATGTTGGCGCTATTTCTTGGCTAAAGGCAGTTCGTGATTGTATTGGTGAATCTCTTGTTTTTGCCTTGGATGAAGCTCTCATGTGTCAAGGCTACTTTGGAGGACGAAGTGATGAGTATATTGTGTGGATTTACGGTGATGATTCACTATCCCGATTTAACGGTGTAGTTGTACTTGGAAATAATATAAGTTCATACAGTGTTAAAGAAAAGAATGGACTGCAATTTACCAATTTTAATAGAACCATAGCTGACGCACTTGCAAATGAAGCAATCTTAGATATGCAGGGTATTACAGAAGCAATCAGCTCCTATTATTACCGTAACGGAGAAAGCCTAGAAGGCATTTCTCTTGTACCAGAGTATCAGGAAAGATTTGAAAAGCTAGTGAATGAAGCAATTGAATATTATGAGGATAAAGGAGTGCTTTAAATCATTTGTTTTAGTATAAAAAAACCACCTATCGATAATCCTTTATCAACAGATGGTATTTGTTTGGTGCGGATGACAGGAATCGAACCTGCACGTTTCCACTAGATCCTAAGTCTAGCGCGTCTGCCAGTTCCGCCACATCCGCAACATTAATGAGTATAATTTAAGATATTTACTTTGTCAACATTAATCAGATGTAATTATGAACTTTTTTATTTTTTCAAATTTAGCGTTTTTTATACCTGGAACCTTCATAATATCTTCAATACTTTCAAAGGGTCCATACTTGTTTCTGTATTCAATTATATCATTAGCAGTTTTAGGACCAATTCCATCTAGCTGACAAAGAGTTTTTTCATCAGCTGTATTTATATTTATCTTATCATTAACAAATACTGGTTCATCTGATGCTTGAGCAATCCAGTCATCTCCTTTTGATATCTCCATACCCCCAGAATCTTCCTTAGACTTTATATAAATAGTTTCATTCTTTTCAAGAAGATAAACTAAATTTATATCCTCCCCTGCCTTGTCTGTAAGACCCCCTGCCATTTTTATTAAATCATCTAGAATAAGGCCTTTTTCTATCTCATAGATACCAGGATTTATTACTTCACCAACTATATACATCTTTATAATCTCAACCTCCTCTTTATAATAGTCGTCAATACTTCGTATGTCCTCATGAACCTTTCTTTCTCCTCTAAAAAGAAGGACTAAAGGTATTAAGGCCAAAAAAGCTCCTATCATTATGAAGATGTGTAAATACTTTTTCATATAAAATTATTACCATAATTTGTCATATGAAGCCAGATACAAAAGTATTTTTCCTAATATATTGGACTATATTTTTTTCTCTTAGAAACTTAAGTATTTTTGTTTAAATTTTAGGAAAAATTAGGTATAGTATATTCCATGAAGAAGAAAACAAGATTTAATTTTTTAATAGTCTTACTTGTAATTATATTACTTTCACATATACCTAGCTTTAGTGGTAAGGCCTTTACAGAACCTGTTTTGGATACAGACAAATGCTTTGCCTATTCTAGTTTAGACTTAAAAAGTGGTATAGTACTCCACTCATATAACCCCAATCTTAGAATCTTTCCAGCTTCTACTACAAAATTGATGACAGCCCTTGTTGCCATTGAAAACTGCCCTTTAGATAGTGTCTTTACTGTTTCAGAACATGCTACCCGCTTTTTAGAAGAAGGCTCTACTGAACTAGATTTAAAGGCTGGTGAAATCATGGACTTCTATTCCCTTTTACATGCCCTTTTAATTAGAAGTTACAACGATGTAGCCTTGGTCATAGCTGAAAACGTGGCAGGTTCAGAAGAGGCTTTTGTGGAAATGATGAATCAAAAGGCACAGGAGCTGGGAGCTTTAAACACCCATTTTGTAGCCCCACATGGCCTGCATGATGATGACCACTACTCTACAGTAGAGGATTTAGGAATAATTGCAAAAGCTGCCTTTTCCAACTTTACCCTTACCACCATATGCTCAAAAAGAGAGTATCAATTACCAGCAACCAATATGACAGAGTCCTTTAAGCCTCTTAAGAATACTAACTTAGCCCTAGGAACCAATCCAGGTTATGACTTTGTGGTTACTGCTGGTAAAACTGGCTACACTTCTAAAGCCAAGAACCTTTTAGTAGCCTTAGCCATTGATTACACAGGTAGAGAGGTAATATCAGTCTTGTCTGGTGTGGAAGAAAGAGAAGATGCTGCTCAAATGACTTTGGACCTTTTTAAAAGATCCTATGATGACTTTTTTGTACAATCTATCGCAAAGGCGGGAGAGATTATTGGAAGTCATCAAGGTATACAACTGGCCAATGCCAATAGAATTGACTACTTAATGCCTGCAAGTAAGGATTTATGGTCAATTGAAAAAAAGGAAGTTTTTAAATCTGATATAGATTATGATAAGGTGGAAGTAGGAGATGTTTTAGGATATATCTCATATTACAGTAATAATAGGCATATTGGGGACTCTATTATGGTTGCAGCTAGTTCCTTGAAGCTTGTTGAAGATAGCAAAAATCCTGCATCTACCAAGTCCCCTGGTCTTTCATCAAGTGATAATGAAAAGACAATTGTCTTTAAAGATGAAAAAGCCTACTCCATATATTCAACTGAATTTTTTGTTGTTTTATCCATAAGCATTTTAGTTTTTGTAATTATTATCCTTTTCTACTTTAACATTGCTAGAATAGGTAGAAAGAATAGATTAGCATTACATGCAAACAAGCAAGGACCTGATAATGATGATTCTTTAAGAGCTTCTTATGATGAATATGATGATTTACCCTTTGACCATGAAGATGAATTTTATGATGATGAAGATTATCAAGAAGAAGATGATGAAGATTATTAAAAACAAGAAATTTAAGGTATAATGTTTTTGAGGGATTAAAAATGAATAAACTATTTGAGTTAATTGAACAATCTGAACTTTTAGGCTTAGGCTTTTTGGTAACCGCTGCCATGGTTATGGGAGTTAGTCTTATTTTCTTTTTCCTGCTTTTAATACTTTTGGATAAAAAATCTTATGGGGTTATAAGGCCTATAAAAGATCCTCAAATCATAATTAGACACTTAGAGAAAATATCTACCTACAGCCCCATATATAAGGGTAATATCTTAAATATTGACCAAGGTAGAGATCCTAAATCTGGAAGCCAAAATCTTCCCTTAGCCTTAGTAGTACTAAAAAATTATGGACTAAACCCTGCAATAGATATTCAAGTCCTCTCTTTTGGTAAATACAAGGTAAAGGACAATTACTCTAAAAGACTTTTCTCTTTAAGCCCTGGTGAAGCTTGTGAAGTGCTTATTAATATCCCTAAAGATATGCTCTCTTCTATAGTTGTTTCAGAGATGAAGGTTAGATACAAAAATGAGAAAAATAGATTCAAAACAGATAAGTTCTCTCTCATATGTGAACCTGAATACACTATGGATATTAAAGAAGATTATCATATCCAAACCTTTGTACAGATTTAAATATATTCTTAAATACTTATCTCTCCAAATCCTCTAGAGCTTTACCTAATTCTTCTAGGTTTTTAAAGATATAGTCAGGTTTAAACTCACTGGTTTTAAGGTCTTCTTCTTTGGCCTCTCCAGACATAACTAAAAAGGACTTAATTCCATTGTTTACCCCAAGGGCAATGTCTGTATATAGTCTGTCTCCTACTATGGCTATTTGGTCTTTAGAGTAGCCTGTTCTATCAAGGATGTAGTTAGCTGTATGAGAAGATGGTTTTCCAAAAAACTCAGCAGCTACCCCCGTTGAAGCTTCAATTAACTTACAGATAGAACCACAGTCTGGAATAAAGCCTGTCTCTGTAGGGCAGTTGTAGTCCATATTAACCCCATAGAATTTTGCCCCATATCTAACAAAGTCACTGGCAATAACTAGTTTTTCATAGGTTAAGCTAGTATCAAAACCCATTACTACCACATCACAGTCCTTATCAGAAAGATTAATACCAGCTTTTTTGAAATCCTCATGGAGATAGGAGGTTCCACTTAAATAGACCTTGGAATCTTTGTGGTTATCTAAAAGATACTTAATAATGACTTGATTAGATATGAGCATCTTTTCTAAAGGCCAGTCAATTCCCATTTTTTTCAGCTTTTCAATGTAGAATTCAGGGTTCTTAGAGGAGTTATTAGTATAAAACCAAATATCTAAGCCTAAGGCTTCTGCCTTTTTTAAAAAGTCCTTAGTATAGGAAAAAAGCTCATCTCCTAAATAAATGGTTCCATCCATATCCAATACAAAACACTTAATATCTTTCACAGCTCCTCCTCATCCTTTCTATACAACTATATTTATAAGTCTCTTAGGAACAGCAATAATCTTCTTTGCAACTTGTCCTTCTAGTAAGTCTAAAATCTCTGGGTCCTTTTTAGCAAATTCTTCTAACTCTTCTTTAGTGTAGGAAGAATCTACCATTACTTTAGCCTTAATCTTACCATTTATCTGAATAACTATTTCTACTTGGTCTTCCACTGTTTTAGCTTCAATAAACTCTGGCCATTTAGCTTGGTGTAAATAACCTTCAAAACCACAAAGCTCCCACATCTCTTCAGTTATATGGGGTGAAACAGGGTTAAGTAAAATTAAGAAGTCTCTCATTTCTCCTCTAGTAATAGAGTTTTTGTGGTAGACAGCATTGGTAAAGGCCATTAATTGGGCTATGGCTGTATTAAACTTCAAGGTTTCAAAGTCATTAGAAACCTTCTTAATGGTTTTGTGCATTAAGGTTTCTAAATCTTTAGAGTAACCCTCTTCATCATTCATAAAGCCCATCATCTTAAAGGCCCTATCAATAAATCTTCTACAGCCCTTTACACCACTTTCTGACCAAGGGGCAGCTTTTTCAAAGTCACCTATGAACATTTCATACATTCTTAAGGTGTCTGCTCCATACTCATCTATAACCTTATCTGGGTTAACTACATTACCCCTGGATTTACTCATCTTTTCATTGTTTTCACCAAGAATCATTCCATGAGCTGTTCTTTTAGCATAGGGCTCAGATGTACTTACATAACCTAGGTCGTATAAGAACTTATGCCAAAATCTAGAATAAAGTAAATGCAAGGTAACATGTTCCATTCCCCCGTTATACCAATCTACTGGCATCCAATAATCAATCTTTTCTCTATCTGCAAAGGCCTTATCGTTATGAGGATCTAGGTATCTTAAAAAATACCAAGAGGACCCTGCCCAGTTGGGCATGGTATCTGTTTCTCTTTTTGCAGGTCCCTTACATTTTGGACAAGTAGTATTTACCCAACCTTCTAATTTAGATAAGGGAGATTCTCCATCATCAGCTGTTTCGTATACCTCTAAATCAGGCAACACTAAGGGTAATTCAGATTCATCTAAGGCAACCCATCCACAATCATCACAATGAACCAAGGGAATTGGCTCTCCCCAATATCTTTGTCTGGAAAAGACCCAGTCTCTTAACTTAAAATTATCTTTAGCTTGGGCAATACCCTTATCTGTTAAATAATTAATTATTTTTTTCTTAGCCTTTTCAACTTCTAGTCCGTTTATAATGCCAGAGTTAATCATGGTACCTTTTTCAATATCGGTATAGGCTTCTTTTTCAATGTCCCCACCTGCTACAACTTCAATAATGGGAAGATTAAACTTTTTAGCAAACTCATAGTCTCTTTGGTCATGACCAGGTACTGCCATAATGGCCCCTGTTCCATAGGTCATTAAAACATAGTCGGATATCCAAATGGGGATCTCTTCATTGTTTACAGGATTAATAGCCCTAATTCCCTTAATTTCTACTCCAGTCTTTTCCTTAGCTAATTGAGCTCTTTCAAAATCACTCTTTTTGCTACTTTCTCTTTGATAATACTTAATCTCATCTAAGTTTTCTATTAAAGAAGCATATTTTTCTAAGTAGGGATGCTCAGGAGATAAAACCATATAGGTAACTCCATATAGGGTGTCTGGTCTTGTAGTATAGACTCTTAATTTATCTTCTAAGCCTTTTAAGCCAAAGTCCACATCTGCACCACTGGACTTTCCAATCCAGTTAATTTGTTGGGCCTTAATGCTTTCTAGATAATCTACATGGCTTAAACCCTCAATTAATTTATCTGCATATTCAGTTATTTTAAGCATCCATTGATTTTTCATCATCTTAACAACTTCTGCTCCACATCTTTCACAAACCCCATCAACTACCTCTTCATTGGCAAGACCAACTTTACAAGAGGTACAGTAGTTAATGCTCATTTCAGCTTTATATGCTAGGCCTTCATTAAAGAATTTTAAAAAGATCCATTGGGTCCATTTATAGTAATGGGGATCTGTAGTATTAACTTCTCTATCCCAGTCAAAAGAATAACCAATAGACTTTAACTGGCTTTTAAAACGGGCCACATTGTTTTTTGTTATTGTGGCTGGGTGCATTTTATTCTTCATAGCATAGTTTTCTGTGGGTAGGCCAAAGGCATCCCAACCCATGGGAAAGAGGACATTATAGCCTTGCATTCTTCTTTTTCTAGCTACTATATCCATGGCTGTATAAGGTCTTGGATGACCAACATGCAAGCCATCTCCTGAAGGATAAGGAAACTCTACCAAGGCATAGTACTTTGGTAAAGTAAAATCATTTTTGGCTCTAAAAGGTTCTAATTCATCCCATTTTGCCTGCCATTTCTTTTCTATTTGCTTGGGACTATATTCCATAAAAACTATCTCTCTTTCTTATTTCTTTTACCGATTTTATTGTATAGCATACAAGATGTCAAGAAAAGCAGATAGCAAAACCACTATCTGCCAAGTATATAGATAAAATCAAGGCTTATTCTTTTTTTAAGTCATTTTAAAAATCAAAACCTGGAGACATTTGGTTAAACCAATCGGTAAAATCACCTATTTTGTCTACAAATACTGCTGCTAAAACAATGTAGAGGATTATGCTTAAAATTATGCTTACTGCAGCAATTATTAGTTGTGCCTTAAAAAAGTTTTTCTTACTCTCTTTATCTCCTGTAAAAGCATATACAAAAAGCATTATCACATTTACACAAGGTATTGCCATTACCAACATGGTTAAAATCCAATCTCCTATAGTAACTGTCTCATCCTTATAGGGAGTATATCCACTATTAAAACTACCAGGTCCTGGTGGTGGTGGAACATTTCTATTATCACTTACCACATAAGGAGCTGGTTCTTCTTGTGGTGGTAAAGGTGGTGGAGTTCCAGCATTTTCTTGATTATTCAAATTTTCCATGTCCATTAAAAAATCTCCTTTAAATCTTTTTCTAGATATAAGACAAATGACCAATATCAATCTTGTCAATTTTACTTTTAAAATAATTTTTGCTTTCTATTTTACTATTGTACCCTATTTTCCCATTATTTAGCCCTTAAAAACTGAAATATTAGGGCTTTATCATAAAAAGCAATAGGCTCTTTACCAAATTGAGTAAAAATTCTAAAAACAAATAAAAGTATTAAAAGACTAAAAATAATAATTAAAAGAAGCCTTATCTTTTTTTTATCTGCATTTAATATATACCTTAATACTATAAAGATTAAAAAGCCTGGAACAACAATATATATGCCTGGATGCATAATAAAAGCTTCTTTAAAGTTGAAGGTTATAAAAAGTATAAAAGCCCTTATCATGCCACAGCCTGCACAAGGCAGACCAAAAAGTATTTTTGAAGGACAAACCTGGCCTACAAAAATGCTCATTAGTATGGCATAGGTTAAATAGGCTAAAAGTGGAATAAATGCCAGCTTTAAGTCCTGTAAAAGCCTTTTAAAAGCTTCTTTTGTTTTATCACTCAATATCCCAAATCCTCATTTACTAAGATTACAGTTATTCTATTCTTAATTCTTTGCATACCTGATATTAAAAAAGAAGCACAAAGTCTTTCAGGACTAGAACACCCCTTATTTATATCATCTGATATACACTTACCTTGTTTAGCACAATGGGTATCTTTCTTCAGCCTTTTAGCATTTAAAGGGGCAGCTACATGCTTTACCCTTAATATAGCCTCAGATATATCTTTACAAAGCTTGTTCTTTCCGGTTACCACAATAACCTTTTTAGGACCATGACTTATACAGGCTACCCTGTTGGATAAACCATCTACATTATATAAAAGGCCATCTTGGGTTATTGCATTGGTAGAGGTTAAGATATAGTCTGCTGTAAACATTTTTTCATAGTCATCTCTACTAACCACCTTATATGGCCCTTGGTTTACCATATCTGTAATACCAGCTTCTTTTAGTGTCATAGAGCCACCAAACACTATATTAGAGTCCTTAAGCAAAAGACTCTCTACCAAATCTTTAGCTTCTTTTTTATTATCTACATAATAAAAGCCCATATTATTCTTTACTACATTCTCTTGTAAAAGTGCAATATCCATATAAATCCCTTTCAAATAAATATTTATTACTCTTTGATGTTAAGTGTTTTTTACGCAGAATTACTTTTTTGTTTTCCCCTTAGATTTTCTTTTACTTAACTAACTCATATATTATTATATATATATATCTAGTGCAATGAAGCCTTTATGGGCATTTATTTCTTTGTCTATAATAAGGTTTTATGGGATTTTTGAAAAATATTTGGATAAATGGAACTTTTATATAATCTCAATAGTCTAATAGGTACAAATCTAAGAGGTGCAAAGCAATGAAAAAAACAATTCCCTTTTTACTAATCATTATATTACTTGTAGGAATAATGGGAGCCTGTAACATTAATAAGGATTCAAAACCATTAGAAGGCAAGAAATATTCTGAAAATCTATACACAGTAAGTAGCATGGCCCATTTAAAGCAAATGCTATCTATTGGACGTGAATCAAGCTACTACTTTATGGGCTTTCGTCTCTTTGGACAATCGATGAAAGCCACAGACATGATGGCTATGCCAGAAACAGGCGTGAATGAGGCTACTGGTTCTTCTGACTATTCTGACACCAATGTACAAGTAGAAGGTGTAGACGAATCAGATTTAGTTAAGACAGATGGCAAATACATATATACCTTAAGCAGAAACTCAATTATTTCCATTGTGGAAGTAAAATCAGATGGAAAGCTAGAAAAGACCTTCCAAATTAATGACTTTGCTAGGAACTTTTCACCAACCGATCTTTATGTGGACCAAAACTTCTTAATTGTTTTGGGTACCATGTATGAAGATTCCACCTATACTCAATATACAGGTATATATATTTACAACAAACAAGATATTAATAATCTTGAACTTGTAAAGGACTATTTAATTAAAGGCTACTTATCAACCTCTAGAAAAATAGACCAGTCTTTATACATCATAGCAAACTATTATCCCACATATGACTATGTTAAAGACACTGACCTACTACCCTGTTACATAGAAGGAAACCAAGCCATTTATCAAAAGGTAGAAGATATTTTCTACTTTGATGACAGCTCATATAGTCAATACCTAATGGTAGCAACTATTGACCTAGAAGATTTAACAAAGGGTCTAAACCTAGAAAGCTATCTTGGCTATGGTGCAACAGTATATATGTCTTTAGATAGCCTATACATTACCTACCCTGAATATGTAGCAAACAAGACTGAAACCAGCAATGAACCTAGTTTGGCAATCGCTCCTGACATACTTTGGGGCAGAGAAGAAACTGTTATTCATAAATTCCAGGTAGATAAGGACCAATTAACCCATGTAGCTATGACTAGAGTAGCAGGATATTTAATAAATCAATTTGCTATGGATGAATACAAGGGCTTTTTCAGACTTGCAGTTACCACCAACGATGAATTTGGCAGCATAAACAATGTACATATCTTTGATTCCAGCTTAGAAGAAGTTGGTCAGATTATTGGTATGGCACCTGGTGAAAGAATCTATTCTGTTCGTTTTGAAGGAGATACTGGCTATATGGTAACCTTTGTTCAAGTGGATCCTCTTTTTGTAATGGATTTATCAGACCCATATAATCCTAAGGTGGATGGAGAGCTTAAAATACCTGGATATTCAACCTATCTGCACAAATATTCTGAAGACCTTTTAATTGGCTTTGGAATGGACACAGATTTTGATGGCAGAGTTATCTCTAAAGGAATAAAAGTGGCTATGTTTGATGTTTCAGACAAAACTGACCCTAAACAACTCTTTACCATTAGTTTAGGTTCCACTGGTTCCTATTCACAACTTCTATACGACCACAAGGCCTTTGTCTTGGATAAAAACAGAGAAATAATGCTATTTCCTGTACAGATTGTGGAAGATAACTATAGAGTAGGTTCTCAAGGTCTAGCGGTTATTAAGATTGATGTAGAAGCAAATGAATTTAGATTATTAGATGTCTTGTCTCAATCTAATGAAGTATTTGATGGCTATTACGTAGAAAGGGCACTGTATATAGATAATTTGCTCTTTAGCATATCCGACAGTGCCATATATTCCTACGATTTTAATAGTTTAGACTTTATAGATAGTATCTCTATTGGTCAATAAGACCTTGGCCTAACCTTTTAATACTTTCCCTATAGATCTCAGCGGCTTCATATAGCCGCTTTTCTTTTATGCTCTCATTGGCTTGATGAGCATTTTGAGCATCTCCTGGCATGTTCATACCAAAAGCAACCAGATTAGGCATGGTCCTAGCATAGGTGCCGCCACCTATGGCCAAGGGTTTGCTGTAATCTTCTGTCTTCTCCCTATAAACCTCTAGAAGGGTCCTTACTAAGAAGGAGTCCTTTTCCACGTATAAAGGAGGGTTGTTGTCAATATTTTCAATAGTAAAGCCATTTTCGCTGGCAATATCTGAGATATTTTTAACAAGAGAATCAAAATCCATGGTAGCTGGATAACGAATATTAATGGTGACAAATGATTTATCATTATTAATTCCCACTAGACCTGGATTTACTGTCAACTTACCAGTTTCATCCTTGTACTCAATATTTAAGCCTTCCCCATAGTGTCTATGGGCTAGGTGCTGGTTAAAGAAGTTTAAAAATGGATCACTTGTAAAAGATTCTTCCTCTTCTAGGGCTACACTAACAGCATTAATACCGTCAAAGGGTGCTGCTCCATGGGCAGGTTTACCCTCAAAAACATAGTCTTTTCCATCTTTATTGATATAACATTTTCCAGGTACCACATTAGGCCTATCCCCTGCTTTTAAGGTTAAGGCATCTGAACCTGGTCCCACTATATCCAGGTTCAATATTCCCTTTTCAGCATATATAACTGGAAAATCTGCATCTGGTACAAAGCCTAAAGTGGGTAATTCTTGACTTTTTACATAATGAGCCATACAAGAAGAACCCATTTCTTCATCTAAACCAAATATGAGCCTTACCCTATAGCCGTCTATCTCACCCTTATTTATCAAATCAACTAGGGCAAAAAAGGCTGCTATAGCAGGTCCCTTATCATCAGAGGTCCCTCTACCATACAAGTAGCCATCTTTTCTTGTTAAGGTATAGGGTTCTGTTAGCCATCCATCTTGTTCTGGTACAACGTCTAAATGAAGAAGAACCCCTACCATTCTTTCCCCTTCTCCATACTCTAAATAGCCTGCTCTTCCATCTACATTAACAGCTGTCATTCCATATTCTTTACCTAGTTCAAGGACATATTCTAAAGCCTCAAGAGTTTCCTTTCCATAAGGAGCCTCTTTGGTCGGTTCACCTTTTACACTTTTAATAGCTATCAAATCTGAAAGCTTTTCAATCATTACCTCTAAATATTCTTTCATTTTCCACCCTTCTTTCTTATCTTAATCTTTTTATCCAATATTACTTTTCTAATCAATATTTAGTTTTAATATTATATACAATATACATAAACATTTACACATAACCAATTATACATAAAAAAACTCCCCTAAAGGAGTTTTGTTATTAACTATTAAGTTACGAACTAATTAGTTATAAGTAAAATGAATAATCAGCTTACTTAATTTCCATTGTAGCTCCAACTTCTTTAAACTTAGCTGCAATATCTTCAGCTTCTTGTTTAGAGATTCCTTCTTTAACTGTGGAAGGAGCGGTATCAACCAATTCTTTAGCTTCTTTAAGTCCAAGACCTGTAACTTCTCTACAAACCTTGATAACCTTAATTTTTTCAGCTCCAACTTCTTTAAGAACTAAGTCAAATTCTGTTTGCTCTTCAGCTTCATCAGCTGCTGCTGCTCCGCCTGCTGCGGCTGCGCCACCTGCTGCTACTGGAGCTGCTGCTACTACGCCAAATTCTTCTTCTAGAGCGCTAACCATTTCAGATAGTTCTAGTACTGTTAATGTTTTGATTTCTTCTATTAATTTTGCAATTTTTTCACTCATTATATTTTTTCCTCCGATTAAATAATATATTATGCTGCGGGCTCTTCTTTTTGTTCGCCAATAGCTTTAAGCACATATGCTAATTTTGTAATAGGGGCTTTCATTCCACCCATCATCATAGCAATTAGTTCGTTCTTTGAAGGGATCTTTGCATATCTTTCCACTTCGCTTGCATCTACCAATTCACCACCGATTACGCCTACTTTAATTTCAAGTTTTCCATATTCTCTCATGGATGCGAACTTGTATAACACTTTCGCTGCTGAAATTTCGTCGCTACTCATAGCAACAGCAGTAGGGCCTACAAGGTGAGGTATAAGTGATTCATATCTTGTACCTTCAACAGCCTTTTTGATAAGTCTGTTTTTAATAACCTTGTACTCGATATCGGACTTTCTCATTTCTGCACGCATGGTTGTAACTTGAGCAACTGTTAAGCCTCTGTAGTCTGCTAGAATAACAGATTCCATGGACAAAAGTTTTTCTCTTAAATCAGCCATTTGTTGTTTTTTGACTTCCAATATCTTTTCACTTGCCATTTAACTTGTTTCCTCCTTATATAAAAATCCTCGTTTGCTGCACACAATACGAGGATTTGATAAATTATCATTTCAAAGTATCTTCCTCGGCAGGATTTATGCTTACGCACCTGCTGTCTGTGGCAGATATAACTATATTAAATTCCTGATAGATAATACTCTATAAGTAATTATCTGTCAACATTAAACTGGTTAACCAACTTAATTCCAGGTCCCATGGTGGATGCCATGGTCACAGATCTTAAATATTGGCCTTTTGCAGCTGCAGGTTTTGCTCTAACAATAGCGGTCATTAAGGTATTGTAGTTGTCTAAAAGTTTATCATCGTCAAAGGATGCTTTTCCTATAGGACAGTGAATAATGTTACTTTTATCCAATCTATACTCAATTTTACCTGCTTTAGCTTCTGTAACAGCTCTTGCTACATCAGGTGTAACTGTTCCAGCTTTTGGGTTAGGCATTAGGCCTTTAGGTCCTAATATTCTACCAATCTTACCTACAACTCCCATCATATCAGGGCTTGCAATGGCAACATCAAATTCAAACCAGTTTTCGTTTTTGATTTTGTCTGCCAGTTCTTCTCCACCAACATAGTCTGCACCAGCTTTTTCAGCCGCTGCTACATTATCTCCCTTAGCAAAAACTAAAACTCTCATGTCTCTACCAGTTCCGTGGGGCAGTACAACCGCTCCTCTAACCTGTTGGTCAGCGTGTTTGGAGTCAACACCAAGTTTTACGTGCAATTCGATGGTTTCATCAAACTTAGCACTTGCTGTGGCTTTTGCCAATCTAATTGCGTTAGCAGGGTCATAATGTGTGGCTTTTTCGAATAAACCTAAACTCTCATTATATCTTTTGCCTCTTTTTTTCATTATTACACCCTCCCCTATTCAACCTTGATTCCCATGCTGCGGGCTGTTCCTGCAATCATGCTCATAGCAGCTTCTACAGATGCTGCATTAAGGTCTTGCATCTTTTGTTCAGCTATCTTTTGTAAGTCAGCCTTTGATACAGTTACTACCTTGCTTTTGTTTGGTTCTGCTGAACCACTTTCTAAGTTGCATGCCTTTTTCAACAGTACTGCCGCCGGGGGTGTCTTAGTGATAAATGAAAATGACCTGTCTGCATAAACTGTTAATACGATTGGTATTATTAGTCCTATGTCGTTTCTGGTTCTTTCATTAAACTCTTTAACAAAACCCATAATATTTACACCATGTTGTCCTAGTGCTGGTCCGACCGGCGGTGCTGGCGTTGCTTTTGCTGCTGGCAATTGCAATTTTACTAATCCTATAATCTTTTTCGCCATTTATTCCACCTCCCAATGTTTTTGTTTAGCTTAAAGTATTATTTGTATTTGTTCGTAATCCAATTCAACGGGAGTTTCTCTTCCGAAAATTGAAATATGAACCTTAACTTTCTTCTTATCTTTGTCAACTTCCTTAATAATTCCCACAAAGTTCTCAAAGGGACCTTCAATAACTCTAATGTTATCGCCAACAGAGAAATCTATAATAGTTTCCATGCCTTCTAGTCTCATTTGAATTACTTCTTCTTCGGTTAAGGGTACAGGTCTGGCACTTGGGCCAACAAAGCCTGTGATACCTCTGGTATTTCTAACTACATACCAGGTCTTATCATTCATAATCATTTTAATAATTACATAACCGGGAAATATCTTTTTGAAAGTGATTTTTCTTTTGCCGTTTTTTTCTTCAATAACTTCTTCCAAGGGAACAACGATCTCCTGGATGAAGTCACCCAGTTCTCTATTTTCGACTATTTTTTCCAAGTCAGCTTTAACCTTATTCTCATAACCAGAATAGGTATGAACTACATACCATCTTGCAGGGTTCTTTTCTTCAACTGTTTCGGTTAACTCAGTGTCCAGTCTTTCGTCCATTGAAATTTCTCCAATCTATCTCAATACCAGTACCTTAATGAGTGAGGAAATTCCCCAGTCAAAGAGGCTTACTATTATGGCGATTATTGCACAAACCACCAACACAGTAACGGTATTCTTAAAAAGCTGTTTCCTTGAAGGCCAGGATACCTTTTTAAGTTCGTTTATTATCCCTTTAAAGAATCCTATAAATTTTGATTTTTTAGCCTTTTGTTCTTTTTTTGCCATATCATATCACCAATTATTTTGTTTCTCTGTGAGGAGTATGCTTTTTACAGAACTTACAATATTTACTTAGTTCCAGCCTATCGGGAGTATTCTTTTTATTCTTCTTTGTTGAATAATTTCTTTGTTTACACTCTGTACATGCTAGTATTATTTTGTCTCTCATTTCACATTCCTGCCTTTTTAATTTTGAGGACTTTTTCACAAAAAAAAAGAGCCTCCTAATAGCAACTGCTATAGTAACATAAACTATTTATAGGTGTCAATATATTTAACATATATTTTCACCTATTTTCACCTAATCTTTGTAGTCTGCAAAAAAAGCATCTATAGCCTTTTTAATGTTTTCAAACTCATCTCGTCTATTAAATACACACATGATCATAGGTCTTTCATGGTTTAAATAAAGATGATCTGCTAGGACATCAATTTCTTTTATATTCACAGCAAAAAAGTACTTATCTCCTGAGTGGGGGTCTATGCCATAGATTTTATCTTTTTCCTTAATCTCAATTCCTAATTCATCAAAAATTGGATCCAACTCTAAAAGATAGTTGTAGGTCTGTATAAACCTATATACCACATCATCACAGATAATAATCTCTAAATCCCCTGCTACCAGTAGAAGGCTTAGCCTTTCTAGGCCACTTCCACTTAAGCTTTCTTCTTTAAAGCCCATATCATTTTCATCAGCATCTATGTATATCTCTTCTAGAAGAATGTTTTTAATGTCTGGATAGTGGGTTTGTACATAGTCTTGGACATCCTTGTTGTTCTTAGGATAATACTTACCTATGTAAGAAATGGTTAAATCAGGGTTCTTTTTTACAATAGAAGGAAGAAAAATCATTAAAAGGGTTGCAATGATTATAATTGCTATGCTTATAGCCCCAACATATTTGGCCCATAAACGTCTAACCTTTTTTCTTTCTTCGCTTCCTTCTTCTTCAATATTTAGGGCAAGTAAGTTTTCATATGCCAAGGTAGCTTCATCTATATCTATACTCTTGTCATCTTTTGCTCTTTTACATAGCAATGCATACCTGTTATTTATTTCAGTTTCATTGCTATTAGGTTCTAAACCCAAAATATCTAAATATTTTTTTCTTTGGTCACTCATTTTTTTAATTTTCTGGTTTCATTGTTGGGAAGAATATTACATCTCTAATTGATGCAGAGTTGGTAAAGAGCATAATCATTCTTTCTAAACCTATACCCATTCCTCCAGTAGGAGGCATTCCTATTTCTAAAGCATTTATGAAGTCCTCATCTATGGAAAATTCAAACTCCCCAAACTTACTCTTAGCTTGAGCTATGAGTCTTTCTTTTTGGTCTATGGGGTCATTTAACTCAGAAAAGGCATTTCCTAACTCGCTGGCAAAAACATACAATTCAAAACGCTCTGTTAAGTGAGGCTTTTCTTTGTTTCTTTTTGCTAAAGGAGAGTTCTCTATGGGAAATTGATATATAAAGGTGGGCTGAATTAGGTTTTCTTCTACATGCTCTTCAAAAAAGGCATTTAAAATCATTCCCCAGTTCCAGTGTTTTTCAATTTTAACATTCTTTTCTTTTGCAATGCTTCTAGCTTGTTCATCATCTAAAGTAAAGGAATCAAAATCAACCCCAGTATATTCTTTTACAGCTTCTACCATGGTCATTCTCTTCCAAGGTCCATCAAGATCAATAATTTGACCTTGGTAGTCTAATTGTCTACTTCCAACAACCTTATCAGCTACATACTGAAATATCTCTTCTGCTCTTTGCATCATGGTATACATATCTGCATAAGCTTCATAAAACTCCATTAGAGAAAACTCAGGATTGTGTCTAGTGCTCATTCCCTCATTTCTAAAAACCTTTCCTATTTCAAAAATCCTATCTAGACCTCCAACAATAAGTCTTTTTAAGTGAAGCTCCAACTCAATACGTAAAAACATATCTAAGTTCAAGGTGTTGTGATGGGTCACAAAGGGCCTAGCATTGGCGTTTGTAGCTTCATTATGTAAAACTGGAGTCTCAACCTCTAAGTAGCCTTGAGAGTGCATATATTCCCTTATAGCCCTCATTATATTGGCTCTGGCAACAAAGACTGACTTAACATCAGAATTAACTATTAAATCCACATATCTTTGTCTGTAACGAATATCAGTATCCTTTAGACCATGAAATTTCTCAGGTAGAGGCTGTAGTGACTTGGTCAAAAGAGTTATATTATCTACCTTTAGGGATTTTTCTCCCTTTTGGGTTACAAAGGTAGTTCCACCAACCCCAACAATGTCTCCAATGTCCATCTTTTTAAAGGCATCATATTGGTCTTCTCCCAATTGATCTACCCTTACATAAAGTTGCATTTTTTCTAGACCATCTTGAATATGACAAAAGCTAACCTTACCCATGACTCTTTTGGCCATAATTCTGCCAGCTGTGCTTAAGATTTGGTCTTCTTTAAAACTATCAAATTTTTCTAAAATTTCTTCTAAAGAATACTCTTTATTATACTTTGTTATATCAAAAGGATTCTTACCCTCTTTTTTAAGGGCTTCTAATTTATCTCTTCTAACCTGTAAAATTTCATTTAATTCTTTGCTATTGTCTTCTTGATGGTTTTTCATTCTTTTCTCCTTTAATAAACGGCAGTTCTTAAAAAAGAACTGCCAATAATTATAACTGATTTAATTTTTCAAGACAACTTTTAAATAATTTATGTGGATTTATTCTAGTATTTCTAGAACTTTGACCTTAATCTTACCTCCAGGGCTCTCATATTCCACTTCATCTCCAGCTTCCTTACCTAAAATTGCCTTTCCTAAAGGGGATTCATAGGAGATTCTTTGATTAAAGGGATTAGCTTCTGTGGGCCCTACAATGTGATAAGTTTCTTCTTCATTGTACTCAATATCTAATATTTTAACTTTAAGGCCTATGGAAACTTTAGAAGTATCTAGATCATCACTGTCTATGACCTCTGTTTTTAATAGGAGATTTTCGATATATGCAATCCTAGCCTCCACTTGAGCCTGTTCATTTTTTGCTTCATCATACTCATTGTTTTCGGAAATATCACCAAAAGAGATGGCACTTTTTAAACGGGCAGAAACTTCCATTCTTGTTTTACTCTTTAAAATGGAAAGCTCCTCTTCTAATTCTTTGACACCCTCATATGTCATAAGTATCTTTTTTTCAACCATACGACGGTCTCCTTTCTAATTTGGATTTTGAAATTATATGGTCAAAGTTAGTTTTTGTCAAGCCAAGGAATTTTATGCTAAATTTCCACCTGAAAATCATACTACAATTTGTCTAAAAAAGGGCATAAAAAAACTCCCTAAGGGAGAATTTTGGTGAGACATCGGAGATTCGAACTCCGGACTCCTTGATTAAAAGTCAAGTGCTCTACCGACTGAGCTAATGTCTCAAGTCTTGGCTGGGATGGCAGGATTTGAACCTACGGATGACGGAGTCAAAGTCCGTTGCCTTACCACTTGGCGACATCCCATTAAAAACTGGGGTGAATAATGGGATTCGAACCCATGACCTCTAGGGCCACAACCTAGCGCTCTAACCAACTGAGCTATACCCACCACGGGCCAGTTCAAGTCTTTTTATATTCTAATGGCTCAATATATCTTTGTCAACATGTATTTGATAAATATTTGTCAAATTTTTGCCAAGGCCAGACACACTTGAAGCTATTGTAAACTTATTAAAAAGAGAAATTCTTTAGGCTTGCTCCTTCTTCTTCTCTATCTCTACCATTATTCTATCATATTCTTTTTCATCAATCTTGTTCTTTTTCATAACTATGAAATAGGCTAGAGAAATTAGAATAATAGGTACTACTACAATAATAATTCTAAAGTTCATTTTCATAGAATCGGTACCCAAGGCCAAGGCATCTTGTATAAGTTGATTCTTTTCTTCTAAACCAATTTGTCCCATATCATTTAGTCTTTCAGCCTCAGATATCTTATTAGTAATAGCTGTAATACCAATAGCTAAGTAGGCAATTGCTACAATCCCTTGTTGAAGGGCTGAGCCCATTTTAGCCATAAAGGGTCTTATGGAAAAGATAATTGCCTCTTCCCTATTACCAGTCTTGTATTCGTTGTATTCTATACAGTTTGTTAAGTTTATGGTTACTACCATATATATCATGGCTTGACCAAAGGATAAGATTAGACCAGCTACACACAAGAGTAGATAATTCATGGGTATTACTACTCCGACTAAGAAGAAAAAGCCATAACCTAAAATAACTGCCACTAGACCCCATGAAGCAATTTGCCTTCTGGTCATTACCTTAATTAATTGAGGATAAAAGACATTTATTAGAACAGTACCCAGAGCATAGGCTCCTACAAAAAGTGTAATATTAATACCCTCATAGCCAAAATACAGATATACATAAATTATTCCAAAAACATTAATCAAAGAAGAGCCTAGATTGTATAAAAGCATTACTAAAGCGGTCCATAAGAGCTGATCATTTTTCAAGGCCACCTTAAACATAGCCTTTAGCCCTAGTTTGCCATCTTGTCTGTAAGAGACTGGGGCTTCTTTAACAAAAATACCAGTCATAAGCTGACAGCCTACAAACACAAGAGAAATTATGATGGCAACCCACATGTATCCAGAAATAGCATTGCCTCCAATAGCACCTGGTCCATTAGTAAATATGGGAATGGCACCAAAAGCAATAATAGCTCCTATAGAGGCAAAGAGATTGGCCAAAGAAGCTAACTCTGCCCTTTGGGTTTGATCTTTTGCTAAAGAAGGAAGCATGGACCAATAACTTATGTCATTCATAGTAAAGGTTATGGAATAGAGAAAATATATAACTGCAAAAAAGATGACAAAGGATTGACCTTGTAAAGGGGAAGAAAAACAAGCAATTACCACAAGAGCATTGGTTATTGCCCCTATAATTATCCAAGGCTTAAACTTTCCAAATTTCATTCTAGTATTTTCAATAATCCCTCCCATAATTGGGTCATTTAGTGCATCAAATACTCTAGCAAGTATCATTATCAAAGAGATTGCAGCAAATTGGGCATCTGTAATTGTTTTGGTAAACATAACATAGGTTAAAAGATAGGCGGAAAAAAGAGTATACATCATATCTCTTCCTATTCCTCCTAAAGAGTAAAACCATTTGTTGCGATTAAAGGTTCTATTGTCTTCCATGAAGCCGCTCCTTAAATATATAATTGTATGTCTTTAGTCAACCATATAATATCATATTTTAGCTATGAATATATGGAATAAGTGCTTTAAAATATATTA
This sequence comes from uncultured Clostridiaceae bacterium, assembly GCA_964563155.1. Taxonomy (GTDB): domain Bacteria; phylum Bacillota; class Clostridia; order DUPQ01; family DUPQ01; genus DUPQ01. The sequence continues at coordinate 62,822 of CAZLVL010000005.1, forward strand.
ATCATTAGAAGTTTCTTTTAAAATTATCCCTAATTTTTAACTTTTTTTCTCTTAAAGATGCTTTCTCTAAACAAAATTAAACTATATGCTCCTAATAGGACAATAAGCACTAAAAGAGTTATCCATATATTAGTAAAACTCTTTGGAGCAAAGCCTAAAAGAAGTAAAACAGGAAAACCAAACAAAATTGCATAAAGTTGCTGGTATACCAAGTTAGTAGCAGCTGGTGTTTCAAATTGAGGATCAATCTCTCTTAAAAGAATAATTCCAGTAGAGGCAGTTCCTGTTAACATACCATATAGAACCAAGAAAGATTCATGCTGATAGTCTTTAAAGAGTCTTTTTGCAATAAAATTACATTGGATATAGGTAAAAACCATTCCTCCTATGGATACGACCACTATAGGGATAATAAAGGACTTTATCTTAAAGGCAGATAACTTTATTGCTGCTATGGAAGCTATAACCATAATATCAAAGGCAAAACCTGAAATTCGACTTTGCATGAAGTTGCTAGTATATTCTCTTTTCATAATGCCTTTTTTCTTAAAGAATCTTAAAATAGCCTTTAAGACAACAGCAGATACTGTGGATATTAAGAAGTTAAAGCCCCAAAGTAGAGGTTGTACTGTATTAAAACCAAAGTCTCCCATAACTCCAGCTTCAATAACCCCATTTATTAAAGACATAAAGCCATAGGCCCCCATGTAGGCAATCAAAACAAGAGCAATCTGTACTGTTAGCTTATCTATAGATTCTGATAAGGGAATCTCACCTTTTTGGTGGACCAATTCATGACCATCTACATCCACTATTTCTTGATCTTCATAAGATGTCTTTACTAAACCCTTACGTTTTAGTCTTTCTAAATAGAAGATGCCTCCTAGACTGGCAGAAACAAAGCCTGTTGCTGCTATTGTTAAACCAAAGCTGGTACCATGTTCAAAGCCCCAAAGAACCTCATAGGTATGGCCCCAGTTGTATGCTTGACCAGGTCCTTGTCCATAGCCCATGGGAAGCAAGAGTCCTGCTGCGGGAAAGGTATTAGATATGAAAAGACCAATAATTAACAAGGCTCCAATACCCACAATACCTTGAAGGATATATCCAGATACAGTGGTTATTCCATAATTTAAGACATCCTTTTTATTTCCATTTATGGCTTTTTGCTCTCCAGTTTTTAAGGCAACAGCTGCAAAACCTAAGCCCAAACCATGATAGGTTAAGGCTTCAAGAGTTAAGGAATTAAACATGGATGACCCACTTACCTTAGTAACAATATAGTCGATTAATAAAATTAAGAATCCTCCCAAGACAGAAGAGGGTATAAGAGATTTTTTCAAAGGCTTTATAGTTCTTCTTAAAAGATTTGCTACCATCATACCACCTAGTAAAATGGTTAATGTGATTATAAAGGACCACATGCTCTTATCCCAAAAATTTATATCTGCAGGCATAAGCTTCTCCTCTCATTATTTATTATCTAGTAATAATTTCTTTTAGTATAACATCTTGACAGCCATTTGCAAGAAAAAAAGAAAAGGAATTTATGGTGGGAAAAAGAAAAATAACAGAAAGTCCAATTCATTAATATTTTACTTTTCTCACCAATTGCAAAACACCTATATTCATAGAGTAAGAACCAATGTCTTCCAAATGGCGTGGATAAGTCAAATAAATCTAGCTATATTAATAAAAATATCCCTCTAGGGGATATTTTCATTACTTTTTGTATTCAATAGCCTTAACTGGACAAGCCTCTATAGTAGTTTTTAATTTCTCCATGTCCAACATATTCTCATCATGCTCTTTAACAATGGCTTTATTGCCTTCCATTTCAAACAGCTCAGGATATTGTTCAACACATACATTACAGCCCATACAAGCTTTTTTATCAATGGTTAATTCGCTACTTTTAGCAATTTCTTCAGGATAATCTTTATCCTTAATCATCTTATCTGTAAGCCAAGAAAATAGGATAATTGCTAAAACTGTTAAAATCCATCTAACAATCATAAACTTAAGTCCTAAAAACTTGACCTCATTTAAAAGCATTGGTACCTTAATAACAGCCCAAGAACTCAAAATTACAACAATATTTCTAGTTGAAGCACCTTTTTTACGTAGCATTACACACATAGGAAAGGCAGCATAAATAGGACCAGCAGAAATACTCCCTATAACAAAAGCTAAAAAAGTTCCCTTCAATCCTGCATCCTTACCTAGATATTTCATTATTTTATCTTTTGGTATCCATAAATCCAATAATGCGGTTAAGATAAAAATAACTGGCATAATAAGAAGCATCTCTTTTATGTAATACCCACTGTTCTTTACAGAATCTAACCCCATTGAAGGATTTATGAGGGTTACAACGATATATGCTAAAATAACAAGAACAAAAAATAAGTTTTCCTTAATTTTCTTTAAAACCTTCATATAAATACCCCCATAACCACAGCAATTATTATTGCAAATAAAAAGCTAAATCCATTTCTAATGGCTGCAAACTTCAATCCAAACTTTTCTTTTTCCAAGGGAAATGTTACAACACCTACCATTGTCAAGGTAGTTAAAAAAGCTACAGAAGGCATAATACCCACTCCAGCATTTACAAGTGTTCCCACTAGGGGAAAAGCTATAAAAGCAGGAACCAAAGTAATAGTCCCTAATAGGGCTGATGCTACGGTAGCTATTAAAGCTGGTTGATTACTAACAAATTCTGCAATTTGCTCTGGTGGCAGAAATGTTAAAATCAATCCTATAGCAAATATAATTGCAAAAATACTTTTAGCCATGCCTTTTCCCATATTAAAGGCCATTTTCAGGGCTTTTTTAGTCTTTTCCTTATTCTTAATAAAAGAAACAAGTAAAAAGACTACAGTTCCTACCCAAATAGCTATTGTGAAAAAATCCATACATAAAACCTCCTTCTTAAATCATAAACATATTAGGACAAGTTTTTAGCAATAGATAGACACCTAGGTTTCTTTTTTGTATAATTTATTTATGACTAACGCAATTAAGACTATTAACTATTTAAAAGAATTGCCACATTTTGAAAAAATCGACAGTAATATCCTAAGAGATTTAATAAAAAAAGGAGCAATCACTAAGCATAAGTATAAAAAAGGCATAACCTTGCATGAGGAAAAGACCGCTTGCAATGCCATTGATATTGTTTTTTCTGGAGAGCTTCTTGCTTATACATTAACAGCAAATGGGTCTGAAACTGTCATTTTTGAATTTAATAAAAATAGTATTATTGGAGCTAACTTACTTTTTGGGGACCACAATAAATATCCTATGAATATTTATTGTGCCAGTGACTGTATAATTTTTAGACTTCCCAAATCAGCAGTATTAGAACTTTTAGAAATTAATGCTTTTGTTTTACCTTTCGTAAAATCACTTTCTCTAAACTCACAAGGAATGAATCAAAAAATTGATATATATAAACTAAAATCACTAAGAGAAAATATAGTCAACTATTTAACTGCACTTTCTGCTATGCAAGACTCTAACACCATAACACTACCCATCAGTAAAAAACAGTTAGCTGATTATTTAGGAGTTCAAAGACCTTCTTTGTTTCGTGAATTAAAAAAGATGAAAGATGAAGGAATAATAGAAATAAACAATAGAAAGATTACAATTCTTACTCCTATTTAAACTAATTAATCTCTTATTTCCACATTTTTAAATCCTTACTAGCAAGGTCTTCTCATAAAAAAAGAAAAGCAATTTGACTTCTTTGCTTTCCTTTTACATTTGTTCATCTTTTAAATATTGTTGATTAGTTTACAAATCTTAAATGTTTTAATCACATATATTTTCTAAGCTAATTTAGCTAACTCCTCTTCTTCTAGCATCCTGTAGGCTACCTTACCTACTAAAGTTTTAGGTAAATCCTCTCTAAACTCTATTTCATAGGGTAAGGCATATTTGGCAATATTCTTTTTACAATGATCCATTATACTGTCTTTTGTTTCATCATCTGGCTTATATCCAGATCTTAGCACTATAAAGGCCTTAACCCTTTGGGTCTTTAAGGGGTCTTTTATTCCAATAACACAAGATAGCGATACAGCTGGATGGGCATCTAAGATATTTTCAATTTGAGATGGATATACATTATATCCTGATGTAATAATCATCCTCTTAATCCTTTGGGAAAAGTATATAAAGCCCTCTTCATCCATTTTGCCTAAATCTCCAGTATGTAGCCATACATGGCCATCATCATGCTTTTTAAGGGCTAGATTGGTCTCTTCTTCATTGTTGTTGTATTTTAGCATTACAGAAGGCCCTCTTAAGCAAATCTCCCCTTCTTGGTTAAAAGGTACTTCTTCGGTACTTTCTACTTTCACTATTTTGTAATAGGTATCTGGATAGGGTATTCCTATGCTACCCTCTTTATAATAATCTTTTGGGGTAAGACAAGAGGCTGTAACGCATTCTGTGGTACCATAACCTTCTCGAACTTGAACCAAGGCTCCGTGCTCTTTCAAAAATTTGTCTAGTTTCTTTTTAAGTTCTATAGACAAGCTATCTCCCCCTGAAAAGACCCCTTCAAGAGAACTTAAATCCACCTTGTCCATATAGGGATTTCTCAAAAGTGCCTCATAAAGGGCTGGTACTCCAGCTATATAATTGGGTTTTTCTTTCTTCAAAAGCTTTGCATAGGATTGAGCATTAAATCTTGGAACCAGTATACACTTACAAGAGGCGCTCAAAACTGTATGAATACAAACTCCCAAGCCAAAGCCATGAAAAATGGGCATAATGGTCAACATGGAATGACCTTCAATTATGCAGTCTCCAGCAGTAATGGTTTGAAGAGCTAGGGCATTAAAATTTAGATTAGATAACAAAATCCCCTTTGTTGTCCCAGTGGTACCACCACTGTATAAAATTGCAGCAGGATCTTGTCCTAAGACATCAGCTATATATTGACCTTTAAAATCTTTAGCCTTGTTTAAAAGGTCCTTATAAAATACAATATCCAGATTTTTTGGTGGTTTATCTATTTTTCTTCCTTGGGTTAGGTGATAACCTAAATTTATGGGAAAGGTTAATTCATCAGCAATAGAGGTTATAACTAAAAACTCTAGTTGGTTCTTTTTACTTACCTCAGCTACCTTAGCATAAAACTGGTCCAAGGTTATAATTCCCCTACTTTTAGAATCTTTTAAGAAAAAGTCAATCTCTCCCTCTGAAGATAAGGGATGAACCATATTTGAAATAGCTCCAATTAAGTTTAGGGCGTAAAAGAAATAAAGGGCTTGAGGAGAGTTGGGTAGACAAATAGTAAACTTATCCCCCTTTGAAATTCCTATACTCTTTAAAGCTCTTGCTGTTTGATGAATTCTCTCAATAAATTTTTCAAAAGTTACTTTTGTTCCTAAAAACTCATATGCTAAAAGGTTGGGAGTTTTTTTTGCAGCTTGTTCTACCATTTCATACATAGAAATATCCGGATAATCTAAATAAAATGGTAATCCTATTTTTTCGTACTCTTTAATCCATGGATAATTATTCATTGTATTCAAAACTTTCACCTAAGGGCCTTTCTAAAAGCTCAGGGTTAGACATTATATATTGTAAGAGTCTAATGCTTTTGGCAAAGTAGAAGCCATCAGCAATTCTTTCATCTATTGTCATACCGAAGTTTACCACATCTATAATGGTTTTTTCATTATTTTCCTTAATAATCTCTTTTTTATGGATCTCTCCAATACAAACAACCAAGGAATTGGTCCCAAAATTGTTTAAATGATGATAAGGAGCATCACATTTTATACTGCCTAAATTGGATACTAAAACAGAGGCAAAGTTGATGTCTCCCTTCTGGAGGGCTGCAGGATACAAGTCTAGATAAATCAAAAGTCTTAAAAAACCTACAAAAATACTATTTACAAAACGAGGTAACTTTTGCAGAGTCTTTAAGGTACTGTCTATGGTGTTGGTACCTTCTTTTCTTATCTTGTCCACCCCATGAGCAATAAATTTGGAGATATCCTCTAGGTTTTGGTCCTTATCCACCTTTAAAGAAATTAGCACCTCATCTGCATGGTCAGAAAAATGCCTTTTTGCTACAAAAGATAAGGTAATATCATTTCTTTCATAGTATCTTTTTGCCATAACATACCTGTTTAACAAGGGTCTTTGGTAGGCTGTTTTAGCTAAAGCAGCTATAAAAGCATGAAAATATGTCATTTTACTGTCTGGATTCTTTTTCTTATGCTCTTTTACATATTCCACCAGTTTACTTACATCCATTTCTTGCTTTAAAAAAACTTCTGCCTCTGTTCTTTTAGGCGCAATGAATGGAAATATGCTGTGTACCCCATCTAATTCAGCATTAGTAACACGTCTGGCATCTAATCTATCCCGATAGCTGCCCTTTTTTCTTTTAACCACTAATTAATCCCCCTATTTTCAATTTATTTTATGAATAGAGACAATCCCCCGATAGAATCTCTATTCTAAAAGATATAACTACAAGGACTCAATTTTTTTGATAAGTTTCAATTCTTTTTCCATTTCTTTTAAGGACTTTTCTAGTTTTTTCCTTAAAACAATCTGCTTTTGTATTTCATGAACAGAATCAGAAATTTTACCCAAATACTTTGAAACTATCTTTTTACCCTCTCTGTACTTGAGATAAAAGTACTCAGTTCCTGTATTTTTATTCCTTTTAACAGTCAAGGTACCCTTGGGTAGATCTGAAACCTTTTTCTTGTAATTGGCCTTCTTTTTTAATAAGTCATTCTTATATTTTCTTATCAAATCATTCAAGTTATCCATGGAAAAAGTATACCCAACAGATAGGAAGAAGTCAATTGTCTGTGGGGTAAAAATGTATTAAAAGTAGATATAAAGATTTATGTATTTATTCTTGCATTTTTCCTTGTTTTACCTTATTATAATGCAAATGTTATATTATTTATTCATAAAGACTGGGATTTATGGTAAGATAACTTTCATTCATAAAAAAATAGGGGGTATTATTTTTGAAATTTGAAGATATTTTAGCTGCAAATGATAAGAAAATTCAAAGACTTAGTGAAATAGCATATGAAAATGATGTTATAGATAACAGTTTATTTATAAAGCACAATGTATTTAGAGGTTTGAGAGACCATAAAGGAGTTGGTGTTGTCACTGGCCTTACAGAAATTTCTGAAATGAATGGCTTTAAACTAAATGAAGAAGGCCAAAGAGTACCTATGGACGGCGTTATGTACTATAGGGGTTTGGACATCCACCATATTATAGATGGCATGATAAGAGAAGATCGCTTTGGTTATGAAGAGTGTGCCTATCTATTACTTTGTGGACACTTACCAAATAAAAAAGAGTTAGAAGAATTTACTAATCTCTTAAATGACCTTAGATCTCTTCCTGAAAGCTTTGCTAGAGACATAATTATGAAGGCCCCTTCTAAAGATCTTATGAATGCTCTTTCAAGAAGTATTTTGACCCTATACTCTTATGATGAAAATCCAGATGATATTTCATTAAAAAATGTATTTAGACAATCCTTGCAACTTATTGCGGTTATGCCTTTACTATCTGTATATAGTTACCAAGCCTATCGTCACTACATTTTAGGAGAAAATCTACACATTAGACAACCTAAGCCTGAGTTTTCTACCGCAGAAAACTTCTTGTATCTACTTAGAGGAACAGACAACTATACTTTAGAGCAGGCTAGACTTTTAGATATATGTATGGTCCTACAAGCTGAACACGGTGGTGGTAACAACTCAACCTTTACTACCCACGTAGTAACCTCCAGTGGAACTGATACCTACTCTTGTATATCAGCCTCCTTAGGTTCTCTAAAGGGACCTAGACACGGTGGTGCCAACCTTAAGGTTGTCCATATGATGGAAGATATAATGGCTAATGTTAAAAATCTTACTGATGAAAACATTGAAGACTATCTTTGCAAAATGCTAGAAAAAAAGGTCTTTGACCAGGCTGGTCTCATTTATGGTCTTGGCCATGCAGTTTACTCCATTTCTGACCCAAGAGCTCTTATCATGAGAGAACAACTGGAAAACTATTTATCAGACAAGGAAAAAGGTAGACTTTTCTATCTTTATGACAGATTACAGCACATTGCTCCTGATGTTATTAAAAAGTATAAAAATGTTAGCAATGTAGCTATAAATATTGACTACTACTCTGGCTATTTATATAGGGTTTTAGACATTCCAGAACAACTCTATACACCAATTTTTGCCTTATCAAGAATAATGGGTTGGGCTGCTCATAGATTTGAAGAATTAGCTAACAACGGTAAAATTATACGTCCAGCCTACATAGCAGTAGCTGATAGGCAAGAATACAAAGCTCTTGATGAGAGATAGAAAACAATCTATCTTTAAGGTATAATACCTTTTATGGTTATTGTATTGTTTGTAGTAATGTTAATAGGAGTGCTTTTAGGCAAGATGAAGGTCATAGACCGTCATGGCGAAAGCACCCTTTCTTTTTTAATTATTAATGTGGCTATGCCCATGCTAATTGTAGCCTCATCCAACCTAGAATTTGATGCTGAAACTAAGAAAGAATCCTTATGGTTAGTAATAATGGCCATAATCATTTTCTTCTTTTCTATAGCTTTAGCCCAACTCCTACTTAAAAAAGCAGCTACTAGATGTGCCACAGTCTTTTCTAATGCTGGCTATATGGGTCTACCAGTACTTAATCATATGTTAGGAGCTAAAGGACTCTTTTTAGGAGCAATTTTCCAATTGGTCTTTAATTCTTTTTCTTGGACTTATGGAATTTCTCTTTTTACTAGGTCTAATAAATTTTCAGACTCTATTAAAAAGATGATTAACCCTTCTCTTTTTGCAGTTATTATTGGCCTTGGCCTTATGTTTACTGGCTACAAGATACCACCAACCATTAAATCTGTTCTAGATATGGTAGGAGGACTTACAACTCCCTTATCCATGATTTTAATTGGTGTTGTTTTATCTAGAGTTAAGTTTATTGATGTAATAAAAGAAAAGGAAATTTACAAGGTTATCTTTTTAAGACTTATCCTCATTCCCCTATCAGTACTCTTATTTCTTTTCTTTCCAAATATTCCTAGAATTTCTATTTATGTACTATTTATCTTAAATGCCATGCCCTCAGCTGCAGTTACAGGTATTTTAGCTACTAAGTATAAAAAAGACGAACAATTGGCCTCTTCCATTGTCGCCTTCTCTACCCTTTTATCTGTACTTACCCTCTATCTCATAACTGACATATTTGATGTGGCTACTTTGATAGGATTGTAATCTATACTTCCATCTTAAAGTTCTCAAACTCTTGAGCCCTCACTTTTTCCACAAAATGGTTAATGTCTTTTAACTTCTCATCAAAAGCCATACCACCCAGCTTAACCTGTTTAGAGCCCATATGGTTATCCGTTCCCGCTGTTTTAATCAGATCATAGACATTGGCAAAATCATCTGCCCTTTCATTTTCAAAGTCTTTTCTATTAGCGTTATATACTTCAGCTGCATCAACCTTTCTTGGTAACAGCCTTATCATTTTAATATAGTGGGCTTCTCTATAGGGGTGGGCATGGGATACAAAGGCTCCTGCCTCTCTTACATAATCACAATAATCTCCAATGCTCATACCAGCTATTTCATTATGCTCATAGAGCCAATCCATATCTAAGCCATAAGTAAGAAAGTCTGTGCCACCAAAGGGTAACACTGTGTATTCCCAGGCAAAAAAGACTTGAAGGCCTACCTTTTCTCCAACCTCATAAGCTAACCTATAGCCTAGGGTGAATTCATCTACAACCTTTTTCCATTCCTCTTTACTTAAACTCTCATTTTCAGCACACTTTAAATGGTCTGTCATAATTATTCCAGTAAAGCCTTTTTCTTTATAAAATAAAACAGTGTCCTCTGCTGTGGCCTTACCACAAGGGCTGGTTTCTGATGTATGTACATGGGTTTCATATAAAAACTTCTTCATAAATTTTAACTATCTCCAATCTAAACCTCTTAACCTAGAGTTCCAACCTGTTTTCAGGAATCTCTCCTAGATATTCGAAATCTCGAACTAGGTAAATAGGGTTGGTTAACATTATACACCGCTTATCATGGTTATATAGTTCAAAACGGATAAAACTTACGGCTTTATTTGATTGTAGGCTGAAGTTTTTAGAAAAAACCCTGTTTTTTATGGAAATTTTCCTAACAAGCTCCCCATCTTGAATTTGGCGCAAAGACCAGCCCTTTTCTAATTTATCCATAAAGAGTCTTACCTCTACAATATCATCATAGTCTTTAGCCAAAACAATGGAGCCCATCTGTAAGCCTGATAAGGTCTCAAACTCCACTTTACCTTTTAGATAAACTGGATCTCCCATATAGAGTTTTCCACTAGCTAAAGATTTTGCAAATTCTTCTTCTGGTACAGGATCTAATATGTTTTTATCTGCCCCAACCCAAGATGCAAAGTTATTCTCATCTAGCCATTTAGTATTATTACTATGGCTATCATTTACTCCGCTGCCTGTTATAAAGGTACCAGACAAGGAGAGTAAATCCCAAAGCCTTAGGTGAGACTGCAAACTTGCATTGTATCTACCTTCAGGAAAGCCTACCTCCATAATTTGAGCTCCATAAACCTTAGAAGCAGATAAAATAGCTGCATATGTGCCAATAAACCTTTCTGAGTTATTTATTAGGTTACCTTGTTTTTGATATATTAAAAAAGGATGGTTATATGAAAAAAGGGCCTTATGCTCTTTTAATAAATCAATAGCAATTCTTTGACTTACCTTGTAATCGTAAGCTGGATAGTCCACTAAAGGGGTTTTAGTGGATAAGCAATTTTTATGATTGCCTGCCCTAGTTATTTCTGTGCCAACAAAGGTATAGACTCCGTACTCTTTTTCCAGCTCTTTTGCCAGCTTTTTTTGTCTTTCATGCACTTGGTATCCATCAAGTTCTCTAATAATTCTAAAACTTTCCAAAAAGCAAGAAAAATCTCCACCATCAGATGATTGAACAATTATACCTAGGGTATCAAATACATTATCCAAACCCCCTAGATCAGACCCAGTTAGGTCTTTGGTTAAATTAAGGGTAAGACTGTATAAGCCAGTTTTATCTGGAACTATATCTAAATCTATAACCTTAGTATTGGGAACCTTAGTTTTATAGCCCTTTCTTAAAGCATATATTAAATGACTAGGTTTATGTAAAGGAGGACTTTGAGACAACCTTACATTAAACAAAATATTATTATCCCCATGCAGCTTCCCTATAACTCTAAACTTTATTTCTAAAGATATGTCAGCTAATAACGATGAAGTATGTCGTCTTGCTGATGAAGAATACTCTATTCCAGCAGTAAGAGTTTCCTTACTCCCCTCTCCGTCTCCACCACATTCTTCGTAATAGAACCTATCATAATTACTAACTGTTAAACCTTTGTAACTAACCTCAAATAAGGGCTCGGAATTAACCCACTCTTCATCTTTTATATTAATCCACCCTATACTATGATTGGGACCATCTTCTATCGCAAGTTTTCCAAGGGTAAAATCAAAATAATCTCCAGGATATTGCTTTTTATGAATCCTATTGTCATGATCAGTAAACCAAATATACTTAATGCCTAATGACTTAGCATTGTATAGATGTCCTCTCATACTGCCGCCTGGCTGAAAGCTAGAGTGCAGATGCATTTGCATTGGATGATAAGTATATTCTTTTTTCCTACTCATAATCTTTTTCTTTCCTATTCTTCAAATTAACTTATTTTTATTATATCCCTAAGCTTTAATAAAGCAAAAACTAATATAAAATATGGGTAATAATGTGAAACAAATATAAATTTATGGGTAATAAATGAGGTGTAATATAAAAAGAAGTAGGGTTTACTCTACTTCCTTTATACTTATCCAGTCTCTTTTACTTTGCTAATCTAGTTCATAGACTTTTGTAAATTTTTCCTTTAGATAATCTGTATAGTAGTGAGGTTTAAAGTCCTCATTACAGGCTATTTGAATAATTTCAGCAGGGGTCTTAGAAGAGGCATACTTATGAACTCTTTCTTTTAACCAGTCCACAATCTCTTTTAATTCTCCTTTAGCTAAAAGAGTATCCATATCTAAGTCTTTTTTCATGTGGTAGAGCATTTGAGCTGCATATGCTGAACCTATGGAGTAGGAAGGAAAATATCCTATTGAGCCACCACTCCAATGGGTGTCTTGTAGTACTCCCATTTTGTCATTGGGCACATCTACACCTAAATATTCTTTATACAATCTGTTCCACTCACTAGGTAAATCCTTTGTACTCAAACTTCCATCCATAAGTCTTTTTTCCAGTTCATACCTAACCATAATATGTAAAGAATAGGTCAATTCATCTGCTTCAATACGAATTAAAGAAGGTTCAGCCTTGTTTAAAGCCTGGTAGAATCCTTTGGTATCCACATCTTTTAGCTGGGCTGGGAAAAGGTCCTTTAGGTAAGTAAGTAAGAATACAGAAAAGGGTTCACTTCTTCCAATAATATTTTCAAAAAACCTAGACTGGGACTCATGAATTCCCATAGAGGTTCCCCCTGAAAGACTGGTGTAATTAAACTTATCATTACAATTTAGTTCATAAAGGGCGTGTCCCCCTTCATGAATTACAGAAAATACAGAGGACAACAAGTTATTCTTGTAATAGTGGGTTGTGATTCTAACATCCTTGTTATTAAAGTTAATGGTAAAGGGATGTTCAGATTCTGCAATGTTGGTGTGGTTAGGATCCATTGTTAGAAGGTCCATTAAATGTCTTGATAATTTCTTTTGCTTTGAAATTGAATAACTTTTCTTGTTAAAAGAATCATCTATTTCCACCACACTGTTTTCCAGTTTTACAATAAAGGGGACCAGTTCTTTTCTTACAGTATCAAAGTACTTGTCAGCTATTTCCATGGTCAACCCCTTTTCATACTCATTGAGCCAAACATCATAGGGCTCTAGGTCTGGATTTAAATAGCCTGCAAATCTCTTTATGGTTTCTACAATCTTTGCTAAGTAGGGCTCAAACATGGGATAGTCACTCTTGTTTTTAGCCTCTTTCCATACTGCCTCTGCTTCGTTGGTAAGCATAGTAAATTCCACATACTCATTCATGGGAATTTTAGATGTCTTATCATAGCCTTCTCTTAATTTTTCTACTTTTTTCCAAGATACTTCATCTAATAAGTCCTTGTTTTCTGTTAAATAGTCCATAAGTGCTAGGGTATCTGGGTTAACTAAAAGCTTGTAGCTTTCTTCAGATAAAACACTCATGGAAATTCCTCTACCTTCTATAGTATCTTTGGGTGCTACAGTTGCAGAGTCAAAATACAGCATACCTGTTGCATGACCAAAGGCATACATCTTTTTTTCTAAAGCTTCTAGACTAGCTAGAGCACTTTTTACATCCTTGTATTCAGTCATTTAAAATCTCCTTTTCACATACTTTTACAATGCCTTCTTGGTCGGTTAACTCATCCAAATTAAAGGCTTTTCCATTTATATGGACATAATCGTTTTTGTCCATTTTCATTATTCTTACTTCATATTCAATATTTTCTTTCTTCCCTTCAAAGTCACCTTTTCTAGAAGAAATGGATATATCAATTTTATTTCCAACTTTTATGGCATCTATTTCTGTTACAGAGTATTTACCTTGCTTGTATTCTAAAGATATGCCATCATCTTCATAAATTTTTGTGCTTGTTTTTTCTTTGCTGGGATAAATCTCCAAGGTGTATTTATCAAAGGGTTCATCCTTAATGCTAAAGATGCCAAAAGATCTGGTTAAGATGGCTCCTTTTTTAATAAAGAGTGCCCCTCCTCTACCTTCAGGCACTTCATATTTTAAGTACCTTTTACCTTCATATTCTTCTTTAGTGAAATAGTCTATCCAAGTGCCTTTTGGCAAATAGATTTCTTTATCTATAAAGGCAGCTACCATTAAAAACTCCCCTAGCATGTATTGATTTAAGATATTAAAGGTCTTTTCATCCTCAGGGTAGTCGTATACTAAGGGTCTCATAGTTGGCGCTAGGTTCAAATAGGCCCTATAGGCGCTGTTGTAGATATATGGTATTAGGGAGTATCTCAATTGAGAGTAGTATATGAAGGCATCCTTTAGTTTCTTTTCAAAAAGCCAAGGCTGATTCCAATAATCCCAGTTGGCTTGCTGAGACCAAGGTTGCAAAAAGCCAAAATGAATCCCTTCTATATCATAAATGCTCATATCACAGGTTGTATTAGAATGACCAGACATAGCCAGATTCAACATGGATACCAAGGGTTTTGGGCCTCCCCCTGTATCCCCTGCCCAGGTGGCTACATATTGCTGTATTCCAGCAAAGCCCCCTGCAGAATATACTAAAGACCTTTTGTTTGTATGGTTTTCAAAGCCATCAGACATTTGCTTTGCATAAATTAAAGGATAAAGATTATGCATTTCATCATCTATCATGCCGTTTCCATACCTTCTATCTGGATGTTCTTCTATCTGCCAGGCTCCATCTAATTTAAAGGCCCTAGCTCCCATATCCACAAACTTCTTTAAATGCTCAAACCAAGGCTCATCTTTTTTAGTCAGATTATCTAGATACCTAGGGTTACTAAGATTGTCATCAATTTCAAAGCGGTCTTCTAGGTAAGAATCATCTTCATGGGTTAATAGGTCTAGGTCTTCTTCCAAAGGAATTCTTGCATTTCTTTCTTCTTCGTATGAAAGATCATAGTCACAACAGAGCCAGAGACTAAGTTTAAAATTCATATCTCTTATGGGCTTAAAAAAGGTAAGCCTTCTTACTGTGTCTGTGTCCATCCAATAAGGGATATAGAATTTGTTGGGATTAAACTTTTTATTTACTGATGAATCATACCTTTTTTCCATCCATTCTGGCTCAAGACCATATACATCACAGGGTATTTCTTCTTTTCTAAAGGTATACATCTCATTTATCATATTAAAGGCATCAATTTTCTGGTTAGCAACAAAAGAAAAGCCATAGGCAAACCTAGGCAACATTTTAGAAAATCCACTTATTCTTTTAAACTCAGCTAAAAGCTCAGTAAAGTCCTTTCCAAAAAAGATAACAATATCACAATAGCCCTTGGGACTTATGATTCTCAACCTATCCTTTTGGCTTTTACATACATCAAATTTTTGCTTAAAGGTGGTGGTAGAAAAGATACCCCAGCCCTTAGAGGATAAAAGCATGGGAAAAGGAATATAGCATTTTACATTCTGAACCCAAATCATATGCTCTGTTCCCCTTTTTTCCAAGGTGGACCTGTCTGCATCTCCTAGCCCATAAAAGCGTTCATCTTCCTTTGACTCTACAGAAAACTCAAAACCCTTGTTTCCTACCCTTATCCTACTTATTAAATCATTTATTAAAAGAGAATCTTCTTGTAAATCAACCTTTATGCTTCTCTCTTTTTCCCCTATTTCAGACATATCATAGATTGCATACCTTACAGAAGGATTTCTTTCCTTAAAATCTGAATTTTTACCAGCCCTTATTCTAATGGCTTTTTTTGACAAATGGTTAATTGCTAAATATGTATCCTTACTTTTTAAAATATCCACAAGATCTCCTTTACTTTAACTTAACTCTTAGCTTTTTCTTGCTTTTCCTTTTTATCTATACTTCAAGTTCTCAGGCCTAATAATTGGGTTAGACCAGGCAATATTGCCTTCTCTATCATGAACCTCTATCCTAATTAAATAGGCACTTGATGATATTTCATGCTCTATCTCTGTAATACTAGCACTTGGGTCTCTATAGCATTTTCCCCATTTACTCATGGTAATGATAGATACCATGCTGGCAGGAGAACATTTAACATGGACTATATCATCTTCCACGTAGAAGTCGTGAATTTCAGGTCCAGTTGTGGCATAAAAACTACCAGCTTTAAGACTCTCTAGCATAGATTCTATTGTGAACTCTTCACACTTAATCATATTCCAACCACCTAAGTGTTGTTCTATTCTGTGGCCATCATCGTTAGCTAGGCCCCATATGGGCTTACCCAATCTGTTCCAGTCTTCCCAGTAGGTGACGTCCTTGTTGTGGGCTTGGGAAAAAATTGTTCCCCAATTATATATCTCCATCATATTACTAGATATGAAGTCAAATTGATTTAATTCAACCCTAGACCAGGTGGGATGGCAATAGAAGGTTAAAAAATCTAGGTCTGTCAGTCTTTTTTCCAAAGCCAAAACAGACTCTCTATTGTTTGTAAAAGGAATATCTTCTAGTCTCATACCATCATGGACCTTCTTGTTATCCATAGTAGTAAGGCCTACAAAATGGTGGATGGTTAGAGGATTATTTATGTATGAATGAAGCTCTACAGCTGGAACCAACTTAAAATCCTTTGTATCATACTTGTCTGTTTGTGTAATCCTATTGTGTTCTGATAGAGCTAAGAAGTTATATCCATTGTCCTTGTAAAGTGAAACTGCTTCTTCTTGGCTTAATTTCCCATCACTATTAGTAGAGTGAGCATGAAGGTTTGCTTTGTAAAACTTACCTTTTTGTATAAAGTTTGTTAATTTCATTTTGTCCATTCCTGTCTTTCTTACTAGTAATATGGAAATTATACACCTATGAGCATTTTTTCTAAAGGTCTAAGTAGAATTAAAAGCTTCAATTAACCTAAAACTATTTTTTATATTATATTTTAATTTATTCTTCGATTTTGGATATTAAGAATATAATCTTTGGGCTATAAAGTGATATAATGAAAAAAAAGAATTCCAAGGAGTCGTTATGATAAAAGTTAATAGAAGTGATGTTAAGATTTTTCCTAGCAGAGATACAATTTTTGGTTATCATGGCTGGGGATATGTAACAAGAGGTTTTGACAATGAACTCTTAGCTGTTTGTTCAGGATTAAGGTTGGGCCATGTGTGTCCCTTTGGTAAGGTTTTACTCTCAAAAAGTTTTGATATGGGAAAAACCTGGACTAGACCTCAAATCATCATAGATACACCCTTAGATGATAGAGATGCCAGCATTAACATATTCCAAAAAGACAAACTTATTGTTACCTCCTTTAACCATTTTATTGAGGACCAAAAAGCCTATCCCCAATCAGGCTTTAAATTGGCTATGAGAGACGCCTATTTTTCCAACAATCACATAACTAAAGAAATGGAAGAGAAATATTATGGTTCAACATACATAATCTCTGAAGATAAGGGCTTAACCTGGTCTGATATTATGTTTGCCCCTGTAACCAGCCCCTCTGGTCCTTTAGCCTTAGAAGATGGAAGTTTGATTTACATGGGAAACTACAAGATGGCAGATAAAGATCCCACAAAATATGACAAAAGCCTAACCTTTGAAAAGGAGCTTCTAGTCTTTAAGAGCCTTGATGGCTTAACCTGGGAATATTTATCCCATGTTCCCTATGTTGAGGGCCCTGATGGTAAGGATATTTTACACTGTGAGCCCCATGTAATGGAGTTAGATGATAAATTAGTTGCCTTTATTAGAATGCAAAATGGGATTTATGCTACCTACATGAGCCAATCTTTTGATAAGGGGAAAACCTGGTCCATACCTGAAAGAATTAATGAACACGGAGCCCCTGCCCACGCCTTCAAGCATAGCAGTGGTCTAGTTGTATTAGTTTACGGCTATAGACAAAAACCTTGGGGCCTAAGGGCTAAAATATCAAAAGACCAGTGTAATACCTGGTCCGATGAGTTCATTATTAAAGATGAAAGTTTCTCTTTTGATCTAGGTTATCCCTCATCCATTGAATTAGATGATGGAAGCATCTTTACAGCCTACTATGACCATGAGACCCCAGACTCACTTTGTGAAATCTTTGGCGCCACCTGGTCTTTACCTAACCTAGAGGACATCAATGCCTAAAAGGGCCTTAGCAGCAATACCGATTAAGTAGGCTATGCCTGCTACAGAAATACTAATTACAGCCATTCTTGTGAAATTTTTCCAAAATGGCTGATTTTTTGCCACAGAAATATAATAGTTAAAGACTAGGATGATTAATATAACTATGGCTATCATAGTAAAAAAGGCAGGGATATAGGCGTCTTCTCTAAAGAGTAAATAGGGTAAAACCATTAGGGCAACTGTAACTAAGTAAGCAACTCCTGTTACTATACTAGACTTAAAAGCCTTGGGATTTCCCTCTGCTTTTTCTGCTAGATAGTTGGAGGCTGCCATGGATAAGGTAGCTGATATACCAGTAATTATTCCAGACAAGGCAACTATTTTAGTATTAGCTAAAGCAAAGGACAAACCAGCAATAGCCCCTGTTAACTCTACCAAGGCATCATTAAGGCCTAGGACCATGGCCCCTACATACATAAGCCTTTCTTCATCTAGCATGTCTATTAGCTCATGTTCATGCTTTTCTTCCTCTTTTTGTATCTTTATAGCTTCTGGAACCTCTTGTTTTAGAATCTCATAATCTTTTTGAGCAAATTCTTCATCTTTTTGCAAAAGCCTTAAGGTAAAGGTATAGCCAAAGATAATTGTGGTTGCTTTCATAAAAAAGACCTTGAGCCTATTGGGCTTAATATCCTTATTTGTATAATCCTTCCAAATCTTTTCATGACTTACTTCTTCTTTGGCAATTCTTTCTAAAACCTTCTTATCAGCTTCATCTTTAGCTCTTTTTGCCATAAAAGAATAGACCAAGGCTCCAGTTAATTCATCCTTTTGTGCTTTTAAAAGGATATTTAGGGCTTGTTCACTTAAAACTAAATCATTTTTATAGACCAAATTTACCTCCTCTATAACTATGGGCCTTGTTGTACATGGCTATGGTGTTTTCTGCTGGAGTATTATCTTGTATTGCATGGGTTGGAGCTAGAATATATCCACCGTGTTTACTCATTATATCTAAGGTTTTTTCCACTACTTCTTCAGTTTCTTTTACACTTCCATAGGCTAAAGCTCCCGCTGTAGAGATTGACCCTCTAAAGACCAATTTGCCTCCAAACTTTTCTACTAAATATTCTGGACTCATATTTGTAGCCTCAGGTTGTAAGGTATCCACTCCACTCATTCCCATTTCCATAAATTCCTCATAAACCCAAGAAGAAGAACCACAGGTGTGGATTATGATTGGCTTGTTATATGCTTTGGCTAAATCAATAAACTTCTGATGTCTAGGCTTTAAAAATTCCCTATACATATCCATAGAAATCAAAGGAGTATGCTGAGTGCCTAAATCCTCTCCTATCCACAAATAGTCTATATCATCTACATTTTCTTCTAAAACTCTTTGAGTTCTTTTTAATTGCATATTTAAACGTTTATCCACATTATGCAAGGTGGCCTCATGACCTGTGCAAATATTAACTAGGGCTTGTTCCACTCCCATAATCATACCTGCTGTATTAAGAATATCTCCAACTCCAGAGTTACCTAAATAAATTGCAAAACCCTGGTCTACCATCTGCTTAATATATTCTTTACTAGCTTCATAATCATAATCATCCGCATCAGGATATGGATAATTGTAAATCATTTCATCATCAGCATCTAACAAAGGAAAGTCGCAGTAGTCCCAATAGCCTCCATAGGGATTTTCCACATACTTAGTTATTGCTCCGTGTTCACCACTTCTGTTTCTACCAGGTATTTCTTCATATATCTTAGGACCAATATAGTTTATTCTTACCCCTATACTGTCTATCCCTACATGCTTTGAAAAAGCAATTCTGTCATTAGAATCTAGGCCTAATGCATTAGTCAAATTCTTGTGAGCTACATGATTGGTATCATAGCCTAGTGCCACTCTGTCTACCTTTTCAAAGGCAAAGGTTTTTAGTATTCTTTCTCTAGATGAATATTTTTCCTTACTTCTTAATATGTTAGCCATATAACTACCCTTTAATTCCTTTATATTTAATATTTCTTACTAATATCTGCCAGTCTTTTAACAGCAGCATAATATACTTCTTTTCCCATTTCCATAAACTCAGGATACATCTGTTTAATTAAAATGTCACACTCTAACATTAAAACACCTGGATAGTTTATCTCCTTTAATGACCTCATAACCAGATCCCAATCAATAGTTCCCATGTAGGGTGGGAAGTGTTGGTCACTTTTACCGTCATTGTCATGAAGGTGGAGGGTTTGTAGTCTATGACCTAGGGTCTTTATCATATGCTCTTGGTTTACATGCTCATAACCCTCTTGATGAATTAAATTGGCATGACCCACATCCAAACAAGCCACAAAGCGCTCACCTAAGCTGTCAATATAGTCCACCATTTCTTCAGCTGTAGTACAGGTTGTAGGGCAAATCTCTCTTATATAGGGGTCTACTGCAAACATGTTTTCTACTGCTATGAATATGTCATGCTCTTTTAAGCTAGGGATAAGAGCAGAATAATATTTCATATTCAATTCTTTAGTCCTATCATAGTCTTGGTCATATATTCTTTCTGGTGGCATTAAGGGATGTACAATTGCATATTTAGCCCCTAAATAGGCTGTAGCCATAAGAGCTTTTTTTTGTATTTCAATTATCTCATCATATCTAGCTAGCATGGTATTGTAGTTATAAAAAGGGGTATGGGTTTGAACAATAGGTAAATCCAATTGATCAGCATGATTTTTTATAGTGCTAAAGTGCTTTTTCAAATCCCCATAGCTCATATCAACCAGTTCTTCTCTCATTAAAGAATAGTCAACACTTTCAAATCCAACCTTTTTAATTATATCTAAAGCCTTGTTCGGCCCAAATGCCTTGTCTAAAATGGCTGTTTGTGTACCTATTTTCATCTTATCAAATCCTTTCTCTTAGCCTTTTAGCTGATAGGTATAGCATATCATAAGCTTCTTGTTTTTTATCATCTTTAAACATACTTACAAAGGGGCCACACTCTAAAGTAAGGGCTCCTTCATATTTCATATCTTTTAAACTTTGTATAAATTCTTCCCAATCAATATTTCCCATGTAGGGAGGATAATGTAAATCTTTTTTCTTATCACAATCATGGACATGCAAGGTCAAAATATCTTTTCCTAAAACCTTGGCAAAGTTTGAAAAAGATATATTTTCATAACCTGGCCTATTAACTAGATGAACATGACCTGTATCCATACAGGCATAAAACCTAGGACCTAATTCATCAATGTATAATTTTAACTCTTCAGCACTTGAACAAGTGGTAGGAGCAAAGTCCCCCTTATCATAAAGGTAAATGTTTTCTATACATATGTATAGGTCTAGTTCTTCTAAAAGTGGAATGAAGTGGCGGAAGTATTCCTCATTTAATTTAAAAGTCTTTTCTTTTTCTTCTTCATAGTATCGAAATAGGGGTTTTAAAGGATGCATTACCACATACTTACAACCAAGAGCCCAAGATGCAAAAAGAGCATTTTTCTGCTCTTCAATAATCTCATCATACCTATTCAAATGGTCCTCATAAGAATAGTAGGTATTGTGGGTCTGTTCAAAATAGACTTCTTCTTTATTGGCATAGTCTTTTAGCTCTTTAAAAAAGAAAAGCAATTCATCATGGGGTAAGTTTAAATGTTGTCCCTTGTTAAAAGAAAAATCTAGGACATCAAAGCCAGCCCTTGCAGAATATCTAATTTCATCTTTAATAACATCTATATTATAAGAGTTTTTAACCCTATTACCTAACTTCATAAATCCTTTTATCTATACCTTTCATAAAGCTCCATTACCTGGTCTATTGGTAATACACCTTCACTGGCACCAGCCATGGATAAAGAGGCTGCAGCTGTAGCTGTTCCATATTCTAAGGCTTCTTTTAAAGTCTTGTCTTCATGTGCTGCATAAAGAACTCCAGAACAAAAGGCATCTCCTGCTCCTACTGTTCCTTTTATGAAACCCTCAGGCAATTCTAAAGAAGCTATTTCAAAATATTGATTATTCTCATCTAAGCCATAGCCTCCTTCTCTGCTGTGAATTACGGCCCATCTGGAAACTCCCATTTCTTTCATCTTTTTTAAAGCCTTAGGAATATTATCAAGTAAGAGTAAGCCTGAATCATCTCTTAACTTAATACTTGTGGAGTTTTCTGCCTCAATCTCATTTATGATGCAATAATCTGCATACCGCATTGCAGGAGGTACAAACTTTGTAAACCTATCAGAGGTTTCTGACACTACATCAAAGGAGGTTAAAAGACCGCTTTTTTGGGCATCATGTAAAAGCCTAGCCATCTTGGTGCCAAACTCATCATCTTCTTGGTCAAGAGCATCAAGAAGAAGGATATATCCAATATGAAAGATTTTTGAATTAATTAAGGAAAAATCTATATCATCAATAGAAAAGGCAGCATTAGCCCCCCTGTAATGAAAAAAAGTCCTTTGGGTAGTGGTCACATCATGCATTACTGCAGTAAAAGAAGTTATTCCTTCTTTTTTGATTTGACTTAAGTCAATATTCTCATATTGGCCTAAAGAAGATAAAATCTCTTCTCCTTGGGAATCTTTTCCCACCCTTCCAAGGGCTATTAGGGGTAATGTCTTATCCAATCTAGCTAAATCAACTATACAGTTACACAAAGCCCCTCCAGTTGCCATGGATATTCCATCTAAAATGGTTGTAAGCTCACCAGCTCCTGGTAATCCTTGTATGGGATAAAGATTATCCACAATCATATTTCCTGCTACTGTAATTCCTTTTCTCATATAAGCCTCCGCATGTCAAAAAGTATACCTTATGCCAATTTTCTATTCAACCTTAAAAGAAAAAGATAAGACAATTAATTTTCTGTTAAAACTATATCCTTGTATTCATCATTGTTTGAAAGAACACTTTCTACATAAGAACAATGAGGTATGACCAAATACTCCTCTTTTCTTACAAACTCCACAAATGCATCCAGTAACCTTCTTGCTATACCTTGTCCTCGTAAAGATTCAGAAACATAGGTCTCATCTGCTGATACAATATTTTTACTAACATGATGATAAACCAATCTAGCTAAATTGTCTTTTTCAGAATTACCAATATAAAAGATGTTTTCAGCCCTTTTAATTTCCATAAAGCAAAGTCCTAAAAGATAAGAGCCGGCAAACCGGCTCCTAAAATGTCTTACTATACTTTTGTTGTTAAGAATATGGGTAGAGTCATATGATCTATCTGGTCTAATAACTCCTCTATTTCATCCATATGTCTGTCTTCATCTTGGAGTATCTTATCCAAAACGTCTCTTGTAGCATAATCTTTCATCTTACCTGCCAAATCAATGGCTTCATTGTAGGCTTTAATTGCGGCTACCTCAGCAACCCTGTCATATTCCAATTGTTTAGGAACCATATCACCAATCTTAATGTTGCTAAGCTGGGTCACAACAGGCATACCTTCTAAGAACAGGATTCTTTCAATTAGCTTTTCAGCATGTAACATTTCATCAATTGCTCTTTTTTCGAAATGTTCATGAAGCTTCTCATAACCCCAGTCAGAACACATTTCAGCATGTACAATATATTGGTTAATTGCAGCTAATTCATCAGCCAATAAAGCGTTTAAAACTTCTAAAAGTTTTGGATCACCTTTCATTTTCTTCCCCTTTCAAATTTTTAAGTATATTAATATAATATCATTTCTACTTCTTGAATTCCAGAAAATATTTTGTATCTAGCAAATCTATGCTATATTAAAACTAACTTAAAAAAAGATAGAAAATATGAGGTATTTGTGCATATGATTCAATTTAAACCCTTTGTATGGCCCTCTAATCCCCCTAAGGATATTCCCTTTGAAAATTCAGAAAGCTTAAAAGGTATAAAGTTTACAGGTATTAGTAGTGACTATGCCATAGCGGACACCTGGTATCCTTCATGGGCATCAGACGACAAACTCTATTCTCCCTATACTGATGGAGTTACAGATGGCATATATTCCTATTCTGCTTGCTTTACCCATAATGGACTACCTGACCCTAGAACCGGCTGGATAATGAAAAAATCAGCCACTGGAAATGGAGTAATGATAGGAGATGACCCAGTAAATCTAGAGATTAAATCCTTGGGTGTAGAGCATGCTGAGGCTATGCCCTATGGAGGAAGATATCCTTGTGGCTCTTTGGTCTACAATGGCTATTGGTATTATGGCACCTATTGCCTTTCTCCCTATGGTACCACTAGATATGGAAAGACCACCTACAACTGGCCCCATTTAGGCCCCTTTGTAGGCTTTAGAATATCAGATGACTATGGTAAATCTTGGAAGGATTGTCCCCATAGCCCCATTGAACCTCTCTTTGGAGAAAATGGTATGTTAGGTCATCCAGTGAAAATTGGAGCCCCACATTTTGTGGACTTTGGGAAAAACATGGAACATTCTCCTGATGGAAAGGCCTACCTTTTGGCTCAAGGCTCAGACCTTAAGTTTTATCCACCAAAAAACTTTGCCCACTTAAGCTGGATAACAGCAGACCAGACCTATCTCATTAGAGTGGAACCAAGCCCCCAAAATATGAATGACCCATCAGCCTATGAGTTTTTTGCAGGCTATGATAAGAATAATAAGCCCTTGTGGACTAAAGATTTTAATAAAATTGAGCCCCTTTTAGAATGGCAGGACAATATGGGCTGTGTTACAGCTACATATAATCCTGGACTTAAAAAATATATTATGGCCATCACCGATGGAGTAAACACCTGCTCTAAAATGAATACCTACCTTTTAGAAGCAGATACTTTAACAGGACCCTGGAAACTCATAACCTACATGAAGGACTTTGGAGAACAAGCATATTTTGTCAACTTCCCCTCTAAGTTCATATCTAAAGATGGTCACACCATGTGGATTTGTTACTCTGGTAATTTTGCTACAGGTTGGAATGATGTGGAAATTAAAGTAAATCCCCCAGGTAGTAGATATGGTCTTGTTTTACAAGAAGTGGAGCTATTGCGATGACAATTACAAGAAAAAGCATAAAAAAGAAGCTAATACAAAACAAATGGATTGGCACTACTATTGATATGCCAGGCCGCAATTCTTTAGCTAGAGATATCTTTGGAGATAACCTAGTATTTACCTTTAATAAATTTGGCAGCTGCAAATTAGTACTACCCAATAGGACCCTTTGTGCTAGATGGAGATTAAAAGATATGGAAGTATACTTTAGAGGAAAAGACTTTAAAACAAAGGCCTTTTTAAGAATGTATAAAAGCATAGATGACTTCTATTACTTTGACCTTTATAACATTGAAAACTATATGGTTAGCTTTTACACAAAGGATTATCTTGATAAAGCATCTAGTAGCAGTGCTAAGGAAGAATAGAAAGAAAATAAATAGAATAAGAAGAAAAAGCAAAGTAGATTGAGAAATTTTGACCTAGGTCAAAGAAATTTCCTTTCTACTTTATTATTATTAAGACAAGAAAAAATTTTGGAGGTCTATTATGGCTAAAAGAACATATCAATTAGAAACACTGGCTTGTCCCTCTTGCTCAGCAAAAATAGGTGCCCTATTAAAAAAGACAAAGGGCGTTAACGAAGCAGAAGTACTATACAACACATCTAGAGTAAAACTAGACTTTGATGAAGAGGTAGTAACATCAGATGAATTAAAAGCTAAAATTGCAACCTTAGGCTATCAAGTATTAAGTGAGAGATAAATATATGAAAAAGCTGCTTAACTTTAAAATGACAAAAAAACAAATATTGATTAGCTCTTCTATACTAGTCACAGCTTCTTTTGTGCTAAACAAGTTAATTGGCTATCACTATGTAACCATAGCCCTTATGCTTTTAACAGCTTTAATAGCAGGGCTTCCCATATTAAAAAGAGCTATAGTATCTGCCCGCTACTTAGTAGTGGGTATAGATGCTCTTGTATCCATAGCTGTAATAGGAGCTATCATAATACAAGAATATTGGGAAGCTGCTGCAGTAACCTTTCTTTTTATGCTAGGAGACTATTTAGAATCTAGAACCATAGAAAAAACCAGGTCCTCTATTAGGTCTTTGTTAGACCTATCTCCTGATACTGCTAGAATAAAAAGAGGTGATGAAGAAGTTATAGTGTCTCCTGATGAAGTAGTGATGCATGATTTAGTGGTTATAAGGCCAGGAGAAAAGATCCCTGTAGATGGTAAGGTTATTGAAGGCTCTGCCTATATCAATCAATCTGCCATAACTGGTGAATCCATGCCTATCTTTAAAGAATTAAATGATTCAGTCTTTTCTGGTACCATCATTGAGTCAGGCTATTTAATAGTAGAGGCAGAAAAAGTTGGAGAAGATACAACCTTTGCAAGAATCCTACACATGGTAGAAGATGCGGCAGATAAAAAGGCTAAGACCCAAAAGTTCCTAGAAAGATTCTCCAAATACTACACACCTGCCATAATTCTTATGTCCATAATCTTCTATTTCATCACAAAAGACATCCGACTGGCCCTAACCCTTCTAGTAATATCTTGTCCAGGTGCTTTAGTAATATCAGCCCCTGTATCTATAGTTGCAGGAATTGGAAATGGTGCTAAAAAAGGTGTCTTGGTAAAAGGTGGAGATATTATGGAAAAGTTAGGTACCGTAAAGGTAATAGCTTTTGATAAGACTGGTACCCTTACTACAGGACAACCTAGAGTAACAAGAGTAAAAAGTTTTCAATTAAGTGAAGAAAAGGTATTAGAAATAGCGGCAGCTGGAGAGGCCTACTCAGAACATCCTTTAGCTAAGGCAATTATTAATAGGGCGAAAGAAGGTAATGAAGGTAATTCAAATACTATAAATAGAGCTGAAGAATCTACAATAATAACTGGTCAAGGTATTAGCTTTACTTATGAAGATAAGGATTACTTAATAGGTAATAGAAAGCTTTTAAATGAAAAAGGTATTAACTACCAAGACTTAGAGCAATATATTCAAGATGAAGAAAGCAAAGGCCAAACCCTAGTTATCCTGGCAGATAAAAGTGAGGTTATTGGAATAATCTCCATAGCTGATGCTGTTAGACAAGAGTCCTTATCCTTAGTTTCTGATTTAAAGAAAAAAGGAATTAAAAAGACTGTTATGCTTACTGGTGACAATGGATTAGCAGCTAAAGAAATTGCAAGACAAACCGGCATGGATGATTACTATTTTGAGCTTCTACCAGAAGATAAGGTAAATGCCTTAAATGAGCTATCAACTAAGTATGGAAGAACAGCCATGGTTGGTGATGGTGTCAATGATGCTCCAGCCTTAGCTTCAGCAGATCTTGGCATTGCCATAGGTCATTTAGGAGCTGATGTTGCTATGGAAACAGCAGATGTAGTCTTGATGTCAGAAAACATTGATTCTCTTTCTTATGCTATAGGATTAAGTAGAGCTACAGTCTTTAATATGAAACAAAACATTTACTTTGCCCTTGCTGTTTCAGCCTTTCTACTAGCAGGTGTTCTCTTTAAAAAGGTCAACCTATCTCTTGGTATGCTTATACATGAACTATCAGTTTTTCTGGTTGTTGTTAACGCAGTAAGGCTCTTAGGCTACAAGGAAAGAAGAAAGAAAGTATAATCTTAGATTAGAATAGATAAATAGAAATTGAATATAAAAAATAATGTATGAAAAAAGCCTAAAAGGCTTTTTTCTTGTCTTTAGGCCATCTTAGATTATAATAAAGGAGAGGTTTGATTAACCAAAAAATTTGGTGGAAAGGAAAATCCAATTACTTTCTAAGCCAATTGGATTATATGTAAACAATGACTTGTAACCATAACCATGAACATGCTGACTGTATAGTAAATGTACCCATCTTCTCTAACTTAACCTGTGAAGAGTCTTTAGAGGTAGCTTTAATAACCTCTGCAAAAATAATGGATAAAAATGAGTTTGTGTATATGGCTGGAGATCAAGGTGGAAAGATGTTTGTTATACACAAAGGTAGCGTCAAGGTCTTTAGGATAAATCCCAATGGAAAGGAACAAGTTATTAGGATAGCGGGACCTGGGGATTTTTTAGGTGAGCTTTCTCTCTTTGCATCAAGCTCTCACACTGATAATGCTCAAGTATTAGAAAAATGCACCATGTGCATCGTAGATGGAGAAAAACTAAAAGAGCTAATGGGTAAATACTCTTCTATAGCCTTTAAGGTAATGAGTGAGCTTAGTAAAAGACTAGAAAAAGCTGAAAATCTAATAGAAGAAATAAGTCTTACAGATGTAGAACAAAGACTAGCTAGAGCTCTTTTAAATCAAGCTGATGATAAAGGTAAAATTGTATTAAACATGACTAAGGGAGATTTTGCTTCTTCTTTAGCAATGAGTCAAGAAACCTTAAGTAGAAAGCTTACAGCCTTTCAAAGCCAAGGCCTTATAAAACTTCAAGGTCATAAAACCATATATATTCTAGATAAAGAAGCCCTAGAAGAAGAAACCCTTCTTTAGTCCTTATCATAGCCTAATAGTTTTTCCGCATTAACCCTTATTATCTTGTAATATGCCTGTAATGACAGGCTCTTTTTCTTTATACCTGCTTGCAAGAAGTCTTCCATGCCATAAAAGTTGTATTCTATTGGGGCACAGATGTCGGTACCATAGAGTATTCTATCTTGATATCTTTCTAAAAAGGCATATCCAAAGTCAGGATCTCTACTAATGGCATTAAAACCACTATTGGCAGATATATCCAATAGAAGATTGGGATAATTTTCCATAAAGTATGGAATCCTACCTCCCGCAACAACAGGTCCTCCTACATAAGTTCCCCTGTTTTCCTCTTTAACATCTTTACTTATCTCTGACCAGAAGCTTGCAGAGTGACCTATAAAGGTTAACTTCGAAAAGGTCTTTAGCATCCTTTCTAGCCTTGGTAAACCTAAGTCATCTTTTAGGCCATAGGGGTCATTTTTAGCTGCAATATGGAATAAAAAGGGCATATTATGCTTTTGGGCATAGTATAAAAGGTTTTGAACCTTAGGATCATCAAACTCCAAATTACTAGTAACCTCTCCTATTCCTTTAGCTCCAAGAGATTTATAGTGTTCAATAAAGTAACCTAAATCAGTATCTTCTTTGTTTGTATCCCATCTGGGGTCTAAAGAGCAGAACCAATCAAATCTATCTGGGTATTTTTCTACAATTGCATAGGTTTCTTCATTACTAATGGTTCTATGCATTCCTTCTGGAGATACTAAGGGCAGTAAAATCCCCTTTTCTATTCCTAACCTATCATAAAGAGCTATTAGTTCTTCAGGGTCTGCAAAGGTATATTGAGAACCTGGTCTTGGGATCTCTCTTTTTTTCTCCATCTCATCTCTTGGGTATATTACATGTACGTGAATATCTATTTTTTTCATTTTCTCTCTCCACCTATATTAAAAACTATTTAACAAGTTGCATGGCACTTGTAAAGACAAGAATTTTCCCTTCTTGCTAACAATTTATTGTTAGATATCTTTTATATTACAAAGATATCATGTTACAATAATTATATTACTTTAAAAAGTTAATGAAAGGACCTAAAAGAGATATCATGTATGATTTTTTCAATACCCTTCTATCAAATAATCTAAATGAGCTTTATTCTGAAATATTCACTTATGTAATACTTGTTTTAATTGTTCTAATAGTTAGTTTGATTGCACGCTTTATCATTAAGATTATATTGGTTAAAGTAGTTCAAATTGTGTCCCAAAAAACTAAAAGTAAATGGGATGACCTTATGCTTGAAAGTAAACTTTTTCATAGGCTATCCAATTTAGCTATTCCCATAGTTGTAAACTTTTTTAAAAATTCTTTTCCCAGCTCAGCCCTAAACTATAAAAGGATAGTAAATTTTCTTTTACTCCTAGTGCTATTACTTATTCTAGACGCTCTTATTACATCCATTGATAAAATATATAAGACATATCCCATATCTAAAATAAAGCCCATAAGTGGCCTATTCCAGGTTCTCCGTTTAACCATACTCATACTAGGTATCCCAATAATGATTGCAATCTTACTTGGAGAAAGCCCCTTGGTGCTCTTAGGTGGTTTTGGTGCAATGACAGCTGTGCTTACCTTAATTTTTAAAGATGCCATTTTAGGCTTTGTAGCAGGAATTCAACTAACTGCTAACGATATGATAAGAATTGGTGACTGGATAGAGATGCCTAAAAACAATGCTGATGGCGATGTTATAGACATGACCTTAACCACAGTCAAAGTACAAAACTGGGATAAAACCATTGTTACAATTCCAGCCTATGCCTTGGTTTCAGAATCTTTCATAAATTGGAGAGGGATGCAAAACTTTGGAGGAAGAAGAATTAAAAGGGCCATATATCTAGATGTAAACTCTGTTCAAATCTGTGACCAAGAAATGATTGATAAGTTTAAAAAAGTGGAACTTCTAAAAGAATATATCCTTAGAAAACAAGATGATATAGATAAATACAATAAAGAATTTAACTTTGATACATCAGTTATTTTAAATGGAAGAAGAATGACCAATATAGGAACCTTTAGGGCCTATGTATATGAATATTTAAAAGAGCATCCAGGAATCAATGAAAAAATGACCTTAATGGTAAGACAACTTAATCCTACCACCCATGGTATTCCTTTAGAGGTTTATGCCTTTACTGATACAATTATCTGGACTGAATATGAAGGTATTCAATCAGATATTTTTGATCATCTTTATGCTGCAGCTTCTTTTTTCTCACTTTCAATTTTCCAAGACCCATCAGGAAAAGATATGAGGTCAATGTATAAAGGTAGCTAACATATGAAATCCTTACTTAAGTGCTTAAATTTTCAAATTTTCGGCTTATGTAATATAATGTATAGGAGTAAAAAAAGGAGGTTCTTATGAATATTTGGCATGACATTGATGCTAATAGAATTACACCAGAAGATTTTTTTGCAGTGGTGGAAATTCAAAAAGGCTCAAAGACAAAATATGAATTAGATAAAGAAACAGGTATGTTGGTATTAGACCGTATACTCTTTACCTCTACCCACTACCCTGCTAATTATGGCTTTATTCCTAGAACCTTTGGAGATGACAAGGATCCTTTAGATGTGTTAATCCTTTGCTCTGAGGCCATTACTCCTATGACCTTGGTTAGATGTTATCCTATTGGTATGTTTACCATGATAGATGACAATAGATTGGATAATAAGATTATAGCTATACCCTTTTCAGACCCTAGCTACAATAGTTATAAGGATGTATCAGAACTACCCACCCACATATCTTTAGAAATGACCCACTTCTTCTCTGTTTACAAAGAGTTAGAGAATGTGGAAACTGAGGTTAATAAAATTAAGGGAAGAAAAGAAGCCATTAAGGCTATTGCCAATGAGATAGAAAATTACAAAAAAGTCTTTAAAACCTAATTACTCATTATTCTTTATTCGTTTTTTTTTGAAAAACTCTTTTAAAAGAGCTGATGTTTCTTCTTCTAGTATACCGCCTTTTACAAAGACCTTATGATTAAAGCTTGTATCAAACAAATTTATTACTGAACCTGCACAACCTGCTTTTTCATCATAGGCACCAAAATACAGGTTGGAAATTCTAGCCTGTATAATGGCGCCAGCACACATGGCACAAGGTTCACAAGTCACATAAATATCACAGCCATCTAAAAATTGACTATTAAAAAAAGCACAAGCTTCTTTTATTGCTAAAATTTCTGCATGTGCTGTTGTGTCTTTGTCTACAAATCTTTTGTTATGGGCTTTAGATATTATCTTACCTTCTTTTACTATTACAGCTCCTACTGGTACATCATCATGTACAAGGGCTAGTTTAGCTTCTTGTATTGCTGCTTCCATAAAATAGGTGTTAGACATCTTTTTTTAATTTCTTAATATCTGTAATACAAAGTGGACATAAATACATTCCTTTATAAACCTTTAAGTCTTCTCTTTTACCACAGAACTTACAAGAGATGCTATGTTTTTTAACACTAATGGCTGTACCCTCTAGGGCCATTTCAACATCATCCTTTATTTCCATGTTTAGTTTATCTCTAAACTTTTTTGGTAAGACTATTCTACCTAAGGGATCTAACCTTCTTATTACTGTAGAATAAGGCTTTCTTCCAGACATGATTTACCTCCAATAATAATGGTGCACTCAAGAGGATTCGAACCTCCGGCCTGCGGTTTAGGAAACCGACGCTCTATCCTGCTGAGCTATGAGTGCCTGTAAAATAAATTTTACACTTATGACCCTACAATGTCAAAAGAATTATGCAATTAAGAGAAATCTTTTATTCTCCACTACATAAACTAAGACCATGAATTCTGGTATTGATTTACCACCTTTGGTTAAGTTAAGATATATTAAAATGGAGAGGTGTCCGAGAGGTCGAAGGTGGCAGTCTCGAAAACTGTTGCACCTAGTAGGTGCCGGGAGTTCGAATCTCCCCCTCTCCGCCAAAAGAAAAAAGACTATAGCTAAGAGTTTCTAATTCTCATTGGCTACTAACACCTTGTTTTTCCCAGTATTTTTAGCTAAATAAAGTGCAGAATCTGCTTCATTAAACAGTGTAGTTGGGTCTGCCTCTTCATTTGTCATACCCGTAATACCACAAGAAAAGGTTATTGTTTCATTAGATATTTCAGGTAACTTTGTTTGTCTCATGATTTTCAATATACCTTCACATATCAAAGCTGCATCTTGGACCTTGTAACCTTTGAATATAAGGACAAACTCCTCTCCACCTACTCTAAAGGCATATATTCTATCATGGGCAACCTTTCTAAGCTCGGCAGCCAATCTCATAAGCACTCTATCTCCAGCGTGATGACCATATATATCATTTACCTGTTTAAAATCATCAATATCCAATATGGCAATAGAAAGTTCCTTATCTGCCAAGCTGCTTTCTTGCATCATTTTAGGCAAATATTCATAGTATGCTTTACGGTTATATAGGCTTGTCAAAGGGTCTAACATCAGCTCTTCTTCTAAGTCCATTCTATTTTTTTGCATGTTTTCAATATTAGAAATGTAATCTAGTCCATGAGTTAAAAGAATTTTAGCTAAGAAATATGATGCTATCAATAATCCAGATGCTACAAATAACTCAACCCAAATCCAAATTCCAAAATCTCGATTAGATTCAAAACTCATCCATAAACCACTTATGATAAGTAAAATTTGTGCAGATAAATAGGTTATTCTAATGGTTTTTATCTTAGTAAATAAGGTAGATATCATAACAGGAACGATAAAAGTAGCCAGTAAAACCGCAACTATCTTGTGCTGTATACAAAGCAAGGTACAAAAAGAAAGCATAAGAAAAATAGAAGTATACTCCTTGACTTTTTGTGAGACTTTATCAGATTGCACAAGAAAACTGGCTATAAGATTCAGGGCAAACATTATTGCTGTTGGGAGGATTATGTATTTCAGCCAGTAATTTAATAAGTTATGTTCTACTCTATTAATATAGAAAAAAGCCCAAACTATAATTAATACCAGTATGTTTATCAAAATTGTTTTATAACAGGTATTAATAATCTGAACGCACCAATAATCTGTATTCTTGCTTCCTTGATATCTAACTTCTTCTAGTTTATCGAACATTTTCAAAAAGATACCTCCTCCAATTTTTGCCTACAACCAACATTTTTCTCCTTCACTAGCCTACTAAAATGCTTTTAGTTTATCTTTTTATATAAGAAAAAGAATGACTAAAAACATGATTAAAGGTGGTGGCCTGTTGACCATATTATAAGACACCATATGCAACTTATCAATAACCTCTTAAAAGGAGTCATTTGGGATAGTTATTGTATATAAAGTGGAGTAGTTACAATTAAACACCATACATCGATAATGGCATAAATAATAATATTGATTTGCAGGCTTAATTTAAGTTAAGATATATTCTAAGAAAGAGCACCATAGAGCAAAATGAAAAACATAGAAGAAAAAAGAGAATATGAAAAGAAAATATTAGGTCAAATGATATCTCTTTACTGTAGAAAAAACCATAAGTCTAAAAAGGCTAGTCTATGTGATGAATGCAGTCAGTTATTTGATTATGCAAAAGGGCGAATTGAGAATTGTCCTTATACTAAAAGCAAGAGCTTTTGTAGTAACTGCGCTAGCCCCTGCTACAAATCTCCTATGAGAGAAAAGATAAAAAGTATAATGAGGTTTTCTGGTCCAAGAATGCTTTTTGTTAACCCATTTGTTGCCTTAAAGCACTTAATTCAAACAAAGTCCTTTAAAAAAGGGCCCTACTAACAGCCCCTTTTCTCTATTATTATTAGTTAATCTTAATCTCCTTTTCGTAATACTGTAGAATACATATTGCCACTACCATCGAAATATTGCACTTCAAACCATTCATTGTCAGTAAAAGTTACTCTTGAACCCTGCCATACCATAACACCTGACCTGTTGTTTTCTTCATATATGGTATAACCATAATCTATTAATATATTCTGTATTTCATCAAACAAGTTAACCCCATTCCAACTCCATCGAGTATGATTCCCTCCAGATTCTATATATTCATCTGGTGTTAATCCATAAAAATCTCTTTTATATTCATTCTTTGAGTTGTTATTTCCCTCTTCAGATTCCTGATTATTTCCTTTTCCATTATTATCCTGGCCAGGTTCAACATAATCTGCAGGTACCATTTCAATTGAGGTTAGATAACCGCTTTCATCATTATATTGAATAATATAAGTCCCATCATTATTTCCCATAATCCTTGTCCCATGGAAAGGCCATTCAGAATGAAAACTACGCATATCTCCTCTTACTCTATAGCCTTTTTGTTCCAAAATATTTTGTATATCAGTTATTTTATTAGTATTTCTCCATAACCAGTCAATACTGCCATCCCACTTTTCTTCATATAAATCTGGTATTAATCCATAAAAATCCTTTATATATTCATTCTCTGAGTTGCCGTTTCCTTCTTCAGGCTCTTGATTATTTCCATTTCCACTATTATTCTGATTGGGCTCTACAAAATCTGCAGGCACCATTTCAATTGATGTTAGATAACCGCTTTCATCATTATATTCAATAAAATATATGTTATCAGTATTTCTACGAACTCTTGTCATATAGGAAGGCATGTTGGTATATGAGCTATATGCATCTCCTCTTACTCTAAAATCATCTTGCTCTAATATGCTTTGCAGGTTTGACATCCAATTAACGTCTTTCCATATCCATTCAACACTTCCATCCAACTTTTCTTCATAATAATCAGGAATTAATCCATAAAAATCTTTTTTACTATTATTTGGATTAGAACCATCTAAATATATGGAAACCATGTGAAGGAAATATTGAGTTCTTTTCCCATCTCTATGCTCTATATAATATTCTTCATCGGGACCCTTCATAATTCTAGTACCATACCATTCCATAGGATTATCATGTTCAATCGTTTCTTTTTTCACCCTATAATCTCTTTGTTCAAGTTCGATTTTTAGATATGGAAGAAGGTTAGTCTTTTCCCAGGTCCAGTATAAAAATCCATCACCATTTAACCCTATTTCATCTTCTGGTACTCCCCAATAATTGATTTCAAAATCCACATTACTTCTAGGATCATCAGGCTCTAATAGTGTATAGATTTTTTGAATAGCACTACCGTCTAATTCAAAAAACTCTATAATATAAGAACTAATGACTGCATCAAACGCTACATTGGTATAGATTAAATTTTGTTTTGAACCAAGATTAAAATTTCTTTGTGAGGCTAAAAAATATCCTTCACCTTCAAAGAAATTTGATATCTCATCAATCATCTTTTTATTACGCCAAAACCATCTTTCAATACTATATTCTGGACGATAGTCTTCATAACTATCAAAGTCAAAATGAAAGAAAGGTGGTCCAGAACTGTAAATTAAGTTTATATCTTCCCTATCTCTATTTTGATATCTGCGATAATCACCACTACCATCAAAGTTTTGTGAAATAACTTTATATTGATCATCAATTGTATCATAGAATAAAATAGTAGAAGCACTATATAATTCGCCATCAGCCATCTCTAACTCAACAGTAACACCATATCCTTGTTGATCTAGAATTGAACAAATATTATCATAAATATTTTCTTCCCAGCTCCAAGTTTGAACAAGCCTTCCTGGTCTAATCCAGTAATTATCTGGGATTTCCAAAAAGAAACCCTCGTCAATAGCTGCAAAATCTTCACTTTCAAATTCAGTTTCAGTTATTTTATAGCTAGAAGATTTGTAGATCCCTAAATTTACAAACCCTACTGAAAATACTTTTTCTATAGTGTCAAACAATACCTCCGTATATTTTATATCTTCATGGAAAACTCCGATATCCAGAGGACTTGTTGGCTCACAGCCCTTTTCTAAGAGGAATTCTACCAGTGTGTCATACAAATCTATATCATACCAAGTCCAGTTATTTGATGTCCCAAATTCTGTTTCTTCATAGTTATGAGTAGGAATACCAAAGAAATAAAAGACTTCAAGTTCTTGTTTTTCATCTATTACTTCTTCTTTTTCTTCTTCATCTACTTGTTGCTCAGCCTTTACTTCTTTCTTTTCTTCTAATTGCAATATTTCTTCTTTAGAATCATTAGCATTATTGCAGGCTGAAAAAAGTCCTAAAACCATAATTATTAATAGAAATACTGATATAGTCTTTACAATTTTCTTACTCATAGCTTTCTCCAAACTAAATAAAATCCCAGTTTGTCATATAATTACATATAACAAAGAGGTGCTCTTTCTCAATCTTTCTTTTTTTATCTATACAAACTGATTGTAGCATAATTAATCAAGGTCTTGTTATACTTTATTATTAGAAATATCCAAAAGACCCCACTAATTTGTTTATATTATTGCTTTATCAGCAAAGCCCTTTAAAAAAGAACCCTACTTACAGGGCTTTTTTTAATGTGATTACCTCTTAATCATTAACCTGATTAGGTCCATTATCTGCAGATGCCATTTTAAAGAAAAGCACAAATCCACCACCATTGTGAAACTCAATTTTATAGGTATTATCAGGATTTCTGAAAACCCTTGTCCCTCGCCAATTCAATAGGGTAAAATCATGATCAAACGGCTCGCTTACTATATAGCCTCTTTCTTCCAATATAGCTTGTAAATCTGACATACAATTAACCTCTTGCCACGACCATCGAGGACGGCCCTTAGCATCTTCCCTATAATCGTCAGGCATTAAACCATAAAAATCCTTTTTATGATCATCAGGATTATAATCTTCTGGATATATGGGAACCATGTGAAGAAAACGTCGAGTTCTTACCCCATCACTAGACTCAATATAGTATCCTCTGTCACCATCCTCTGTGACTCTTGTACCCTGCCATTTCACAGCAATATTATTCTCATATATATCTTCTTCCACCCTATAATATCTTTCTTCAAGTTCAAATTTTATAGATGAAACAGAATACCCCTTCTTCCAGCCCCAGTATAAAAACCCATCATCATTTATCCCTCTTTCATCTTCTGTTACTTTCCAATAAGTAACCTTAAACTCCTTATTCCTTCTAGGGTCATCAGGCTCTAATAACATATAGGTTTTTTTTGATGTATTA
Source organism: uncultured Clostridiaceae bacterium (assembly GCA_964563155.1). GTDB lineage: Bacteria > Bacillota > Clostridia > DUPQ01 > DUPQ01 > DUPQ01. Next base: position 100,367 of record CAZLVL010000005.1, read on the forward strand.
CCATCTAATTCAAAAAATTCTATCGTATAAGACTTGTCATCCATTTCAAATGTGACATAGGTAGAGATTAAATCTTGTTTAAGCCAAGTATTGATATGTGTTTCTGAGACTAGAGTATAATCTTCACTTTCAAAGAAAGTTGAAATCTCATCAATCATATTTTTATCATGCCATAACCATCTTTTTATACTAATTTCTGGATAGTAGTCTTCATAACTATCAAAGTCAAAATGAAAAAAAGGTGGTCCAGGAGGATGAAAAAGAAGGGCACCTTTCATATCTCTAGGTAGATATCTACGATAGTCACCACTACCATCTAGGTTTGTGGAAATAAGCTTGTATTGGTCTTTTGCTGCATCATAGAATAAAACAGTAGAACCACTATACAATTTACCATCAGTAATCTTTAACTTAGTAGCTAAGTCATAACATCGCTTCTCTAGAATAGAACAAATATCATCAAAAATATTTTCTTCCCAGCTCCAAGTTTGTATAAAGCTTTCTGGTCTAATCCAGTAATCATCTGGGATTGTTAAAAAGAAATCTTCGTCAATACTTATTAAACCCACATTTTCCAGCTCAGTTTCAATTAATTTATAGCTAGAAGACTTGTAAATACCCAGATTTACATATCCTACTGTAAATATACTTTTAGTAGTATCAAACCATACATATGTATACTTTAAATCGTTATGAAATACTTCAATATCCTGAGCACTTGTTGATTCACAACCTTTTTCTAAGAGAAATTCTACTAGAGTGTCATACAAGTCTATATTAATCCATACCCAATTATATGATGCTCCTAATAGTTTTTCTTCATAGTTATGAGTAGGAATATCAAAAAAATAGAAGACTTCTTCATGTTTTTCATCTATTATTTCTTCTTCTTTATCATCTATTATTTCTTCTTTTTTAGAATTATTGCAGGCTGAAAAAAGTCCTAATACCAGAATTATTAGTAAAAATACAGATATAGTCCTTTTTATTTTCTTACTCATTGCTTTTACCAAACTTAGAAAACCACAGTTTGTCATACAAGACATACAACAAAGAGATACTTTTTCCAATCTTCTTTTTTTGTCTACATATTAATTGTAGCATAGTTAAGAGAGACTTATTGTATTATGTTGAGTAATATAAGTGTTTTGCATAAAAATGAACCCTTTTGAGCAAAAAAGAGATACTATTCTTGAATTAACACCTCTATCAATATAGAATAGGAGAGGAGTATAATTTTGCTTTTATGATAAGGAGAAACATTATGAAGGTTAGTTTTGAAGCTCTTGAAAAAGAACCCTATTGTATTGGTGAAGGAATTTACTGGGTTGGCTATGCAGATGAAAACAGAGGTCTACATTGTAACCCCTATTTAATTATTGAAAAAGATGAAGCTGTTTTAATTGATGGGGGTAATCGTGATGATTTTAGTATCGTAATGTTAAAAATCCTAAGAACAGGAATTAGCCCATCCCAAATTTCTAGACTCATTTATCAGCACTATGACCCTGATTTATGTGGTAGTTTACCTCAATTTGAAACAATTATTAATAGTGATGATTTAAGAATAATATCTCATGCTGAAAACAATGTCTTTATCCACTACTACTCACCTAAAACTAAAAAGATTGATTTTAGGGCTATGGGTAATAAGTTTGAATTTGCCACTGGCAGACGCCTTGAGTTTTATCCTACCCCCTATTGTCACAATCCAGGATCTTTTGTTACATATGACACTAAAACAAAAACTCTTTTTTCCAGTGACCTATTTGGAAGCTTTGATGACCAATGGACCTTAATGCTGGAGTTAGATGAAGCTTGTAAAACCTGTGAAGACTATGAAAATTGTGCAATTCAAATACCAATCTGTCCAATACATGGAATAAGAAAATTCCATCAAAGTATAATGACCTCAAACAGGGCCTTAACCAATGCCTTAGATATTATTGAAAGCTTAGATATAAATATGATTGCTCCACAACACGGTAGCATAATTGACAATATTGAAGATATTAGAACAGTAACTCATCATTTACGTACTCTAAAAAATGTTGGCATTGATCATGTGCTTTTAGGTGATGCTAAATGACAAATGGAAACTTAGAACTGGACAATATTTTAAACCATAAAGAAAGCCTAGATGATGAGATAAGGATGTTTGCAATTGAAAGCTTTGCTAAGCAGGTTGATTACGAAAAACAGACTGAGCTTTTAACTCAGTTAATCCTAGACCACTCAACAGTTGCTAAAAAACTTGAAACGTCCAATAGAAAACTTGAAAAGAGTCGTAAACTTCTTTCAGAAGCTCAAGAAATTGCCCTTTTAGGCCGCTGGGACTATGATTTTGCTTTAGATATTGTAGAATCTTCTGATTCTTTGTATAAAATCTTTGAACTAGACCCTAGCACTGTTTTATCTTTTGCTCTTTTCATATCTGCAATTCATCCAGATGATGTTGATGATGTGTTAGCCCAGTATCAAACATCTTTAGCAGATAAAAAACCCTGGGCAAGTAGGTTTAGGTTGGTATTAAGTAGTGGAAAAATAAAGTGGGTGCACTTTAAGTTTTACTCTGAATTTGATGAACAAGGCCTACCCTCTGCCTTTTATGGGACAATTCAGGACATAAATGAATTGAAAAAAATTGAAGATGAATTAGAAAGATATAATCAGCATCTTGAAGAATTAGTTGAAGCTAAAGTAAAAGAAATCTCAGACTCTCAGTTTGCTACCATATTTGCTTTGAGTAGACTGGCAGAATCAAGAGATGACGATACCGGCGAGCACATTGAAAGAACAGCAAATTTCTGTCAATTACTAGCTAAAAAACTTCAAACTATACCTGGTTATGGTGAAAGCATTACAGATTCCTTTATTGATGCTCTTTACAAGGCAAGTCCCTTACATGATATTGGTAAGGTGGGAATTGCTGACAATATACTCTTAAAGCCAGGCAAATTGACCAAGGAAGAATTTGATACTATGAAGTCTCATGTTCAGATTGGATATGATACCCTTGCAGAGGTTAGTAGCCAATATGACAAAAATGAATTCTTAAAGGTTGGAATGGAAATTACCTTGTATCATCACGAAAAATGGAATGGGTCTGGTTATCTTAGTGGACTTGAAGGAGAAGAAATCCCCTTATCTGCTAGAATAATGGCCCTTGCTGATGTTTATGATGCCTTAAGGAGCAAAAGGGTCTATAAGGATGCCTTTTCTCATGAAGAAAGCGTAAAGATAATTAGTGAGAGCAGTGGAAGTCATTTTGACCCTACTGTTGTAGATACTTTCTTACGTTACAATAAAGAATTTGAAAACCTCTATGAAGAGGTAATAAAGTCTCAGTAACAAAGATACTATAAACATATCTGGTCATATGGGGTATCATATAATTAAGTTAATATATTTAACTTGTTAACAATACTTAAAGGACCGGAGAAATATAATGACCAAGGAAAATAAAGAATACTTAGCAGACTTAAAGCTTGTAGAAGAAAATGATGACTCATCTAATCTTGATTGGAGACATGCCATAAATGCTAGAGGCTTTATTTCCACTGACTCTTATGCAGACCAACCATATATTATTAAAACAGATGATGGGGCCTGGCTTTGTACAGTAACAACAAATGCATCTAAAGAAGGAGATGCTGGTCAGAAAGTCATATCCATGAGAAGTAGTGATATGGGAAAAACTTGGTCAGAACCTGTCTCTTTAGAAGAAGATGATGGTAGAGAAAACTCCTATTCTGTCCTTTTAAAGGTTCCTTCTGGAAGAATCTATAGCTTCTATAATCACAACACAGATAATATTCGACGGGTAAAAGCTGATAATCCCCCTTATGAAGATGGCTATTGCTATAGGGTGGACTCTATTGGATATTATGTATTTAAGTATAGTGATGACTTTGGCAAAAGCTGGTCAAAAAAAAGATATCCTATTCCTGTTAGAGAATTTGAAATTGATAGAAAAAATGCTGATAAGGGTAAACTTAGATACTTTTGGAATGTGGGAAAGCCCTTTGTAATTGATGGTGATGCCTTTGTTTCTTTACACAAGGTTGGAAGTTTTGGCAGAGGCTTTTTTACCAGTTCAGAAGGAGTCTTGTTAAAAAGCTCCAATATCTTGTATGAAAATGACCCTGAGAAAATAACTTGGGAGACCCTGCCTGAAGGTGACATTGGTCTTAGAACTCCTAAAGGTGGTGGTCCCATATCTGAAGAACAAAGCTATTCTCTACTAAGCGATGGCTCTATTTATGTAGTATATAGGTCCATTGATGGACATCCTGTCTTTTCTTACAGTAGAGACCAGGGAAAGACCTGGGATCAGCCCCAGTACAAAAGGTATGCTGATGGCAGACTTATAAAACACCCAAGGGCAGCTTGTTTTGCTTGGGCTTGTAACAATGGTAAATACCTATATTGGTACCACAACCATGGTGGCAAAAACTATGATGACAGAAACCCCGTTTGGGTCCTTGCAGGACAAGAAGTTGATGGGAAAAATGGTAAAGAAATAGCCTGGTCACAACCAGAAATCTTGCTCTATGAAGATGATACCTATGTTCGTATGAGCTATCCCGACCTTATAGAAGACCAAGGCAAATTATTTATTTCGGAAACCAATAAAACTCAAGGAAGAATCCATCAAATTAAGCAAGAATTTTTAGACAAGCTATGGAGCCAGTTTACTATAAATAAGGTGGAAGACAAGGGACTTTTGCTTGAGCTAATTGATAAGAAAAACGCTTTATCCTCCCCTATTTCTATGCCAGAGCTACCAATTTTTAACAAACAAGACTACACAACCCCTGACTTAAGAAAAATCGACTATAGAAGTGGCTTTACCATAGAGTTTCTTCTAAAGGTCTCAAAAGACTATGAAGACACAATTCTTATGGATAACAGATTAGAATCAAATCAAGGCCTATATGTTGATTTAAAATCCAATGGTCAAATTGGAATCCACTTAAATGATGGAAGAACACAAAATACTTGGTACTGTGAACCCAATCTTTTAAAAACAGATAGCCTTAATCATGTAGCTATTGTGGTAGATGGAGGCCCAAAAATAATTAGTTTTATCATAAATGGTGCTTTTAGTGATGGCAATGATTTTATGCAATTTGGCTGGGGTAGATTTTCAAGTGATTTAAGGTATGTAAAAGGAAAAAAAGAGCTTACTATAATAAATTCTGAAAAAGCAGCTCTTTTAGGTTTGAGAATATATAATAGGGCGTTAATGACAAGTGAAGTTATAGGTAACTACAGAAGTAGCACATAATTTCTACTTTTACCCCTCTTTTAATAATAGTTCTTTAACAATTCGGGTATATTCTTCATACTCTTCTCCCAAAGGGCCATGGGCTGAGTTTTCTAGCCAGAAGAGTTTTTTTACTGGTGCTGAAATCTTATCAAACCAAGGCCCTACTAAGGGACTTGGTGTAGTAAAGTCATGTCTTCCTTGAATAATGTAAATAGGTACAGAAAAAGTAGGTGGAGGACTTTCGAAGTCAAAGTCTATCATCTTTTCCCACAGGGCATCCATACTCATGCCATACCCCTTAATAATCCCATACTTATCAGCTATAGATAACTGTTTAGCACACAATAAAGGCTTTACCATGGCAACTAGGGCCTTCTTTGGGGGTTTAAGGGTAGAACCTCCATACTTTTGCAAGACCTTTCTTTGTAAAAATAGGCCTCTTCTTTTAGGCTTGTAGCAGCCTTTTTCTGGAGGTCCCACAGATTTTAAAATTTCTAATGACTCTTGGTCATCTGCCTCTAGGGCCTTTTGGTATGTAAATTCATAGGAGAGCATTTCTCCCTTAGGCCCATTTACCATTTGACCACTACCAATATAGGAAGCTACTTTATTTGGATACTTTAAGATAAAGGGTATACCTATTCTTGTTCCCCAGCTTCCACAAAGAAGGTTCACCTTATCTACTTTAAGTGTCTCAATTACATAATCGCAAAGAGCGGATAAATCTTCAATCATGGTCTCTACACTTAAATCCTCTACCTTGGTCCCCTTGTAACTTCCTCCGGTTCCCCTTTGGTCATAGGCTACAAGGGTAAAGTCCTCTGTCCAAGGTATTAGCTTTTCCATTATTGCTTGACGATTGGGAATGCCAGGGCCTCCATGGACAAATATGATTACTGGATTTCTTTTATCTTCACCTAGAATATGGAGCTTAATCATATGCCCATTTAAAAGAACCTTGGTTTTTAAATTAATTGCTTCTTTTATACTCATTTTTATACCATATCTTCTATTTTCACATCTGGTAAGGCTTGACTTGGCATAGTTTGATACCAGTAGCAGGTTGCCCCAATATCAGACTCTTGGGACCTGTAACCTAAATATTTAGCTATAATTCTCCAGCCTTTTAAATCATCATAGATGCCTGCTTCTTGGTTCTTCTTACGAACTTCCTTGGTGGTGTAACCTATTCCCATGTCCATTACTTCAATCTTTAAGTCTTCTTTAAAGATAATGGGGTCTAGGTTATGCCAACGATACATATTAAACCTGGCTCCCTTCCAATAAATCCCTCTTTTTGATATATTCTTATGCCAAAAATGTCCTAAGCGGGTAAACTTTCTTCTTCTATTTGCTTGGGAAAAACCTAAATATGGGGATGTATAATCACAGTGTCTACCCTTTGGATACTCAAAGTTCCAAGCCCCACCAAAGTAGTCTTCTGTACCAGTTCCACATATAGTAGGATACTCATCTTTATCTATATAAAATTTAAGTTCCCCTTCTCCCCACCACTTTCTGTTATTTGTCTTCCAAGCTAAATACATGCCTACAAAGTGTCCTTCTCCTTTTACCTTATCTAGTAAAGGAGTTGGCTCTTTAAGTTTGGTAGGGTTAAAACGTTTAAAGGAGGCATGAAAATATCTGGCATCTTCTTCTACTTCCTTTAGGGTATAGCTTATTTGATAAAAGAATAAAAAGGTCTTATCTGATACATTTTCTACAGTGATTTTAGCTCCCTTTCTAAAGGGCATAGGAAAGTAACTATTAAGGCCATTGGCAGGTGCTACAGTTATATTTGCTGAATTTACTAAATTAATCTCCCTATATCCATTGCAAAAGAAATCACCAATGGGAACCTGTACTGAAGGGTCTTCATTTTCATCCCAATACATACGTAAAATTAAACTTCTATTAAACTTGTAGTTTAAGGTCATCCAAATATGATTTATGACTCCACTATCTTTAATGTCTGCAATGGTAACAGTTTGGCCAGGAGTCATCCTAATACAAGGATTTACCTTCCAGCCCTTACCTAACCCTCCATTTAAACTAGACCTTATAGCTATACCAGTTTCAGCCATTCCCCCAGCCCCTTTAGCACCTGTTAGGTTTTCTGGACTTATGGACCTAGTCTCTCCTTCTTTTAATCTATATAATTCATTCATTCTTATCTTCTCCTTCTTGTATGGCTCTTGCTTCTAATTCAGTTTTAACCACTTTCATCTTTTCATTTGTTAAATCACTGAAAAAGTATGGAATAACCAGCAAAATCTGACCTACACCCATTAAAATAGTAATCATAATAAATATTCCATTTAAGGCACTTGCTGGCTGTTGAATAGCCCTTACACTGTCTATAAGGGTTTGGCTGGCTGCTTCTCCAGGAGCTAAACTAGAAAGCAAGGTATCAATATCTGTTTGCAAATTCTTATTAAAACTAAATAAGGATAACATGAGACCTGCTAATACAGATGCAATACTTCCTGCAAACTTAGATAAAAAGGTCAATACAGAAAAGCAGGTTCCATCTGCTCTAATGCCGCTTTTCCAGTGAACATAATCTATGGTGTCAGTAAAAATAGCTGCAAACATACCATTAAATATGCCCATAGGAACAAAGACTATGAAACGAACAATGATAAAGAGAACTAGGTTAGAGTATCCTAAAAAGTAGGCCAATATATTAATAACTCCCCCTACTATTCCACTTACAATTATTACATCCTTTTTAGAAAATTTATTAGACAGCATTGGAGTTAACCATAATCCAACAATTGCAGCTAGAGTGGGCATGATTCCAATAACTACTGTAAATATACCTTGTACAGCAACCGGATCTATGGCAGTACCTGCTAGCATATTGACTAATTTACTATCTCCTTTAGCTAGTAAACTCCACATATTCCACTTAATGAAATATGTATTCATAACCAGTCCACCAATACTAGCAACACAGGCCAAGAGCCCAGCTACAATATTTACCACCATAGGTCTAGATGAAAAAACAGCCTTTAGTGAATCAGACAAGCTGGCAGATTTTTCATCTATTGACCCAACTCTTTCACGGAAGGTAAATCCCCCTGAAAGCATAACTGGTAGAGCTAATACTGCAAACAAAATGAGGGAATAAAAATATCCAGCTTGAGTGCTTCCAACATAGGGTTTTAGTATGGTTACTAGGTTAATAAATAGAACAATAGCAAGTGGCCCTATGGCATTACTCAACATCTTGGTACGAGATATGGTCTTTACTCTTAGCTGTGGATTTATAATCATACGAGATGTCATGGACCAATAGGGTATGTCGTACATGGTATATGCTATGGTATATAGAACATAGGCAATTATTACATAAACTAAGGTGCTACTTTTACCAGGAGTAAAAGGAGCAAATATAAATAGGGCTGCTAATATTAAAGGTAGGGGTAAAAATATTAAATAGGGTTTACTTCTACCATAGCGGGTTCTAGTCTTATCTACCACTACTCCCATTATTGGATCATTAATAGCATCAAAGGCCCTCATTAATCCAACAATTAATCCTGCAATTCCCACATCAATTAAAAGAATTTCAGTAAGATACTGCATAAAATAGCTTCCAACAATGAAACTAATCATTGCTAATGCACCACCTGACAAAACAAAGAGATTTTGTTCTTTGCGGGTGGCGTCCTTTTTGGGCATTGCTGTATTCATTACTTCCCCTCCATATTATATTAATATATTAATAGACTTTATTTCCCAGTTAAGATGCAAATTAACCATTCAGGCTCAGGTAGATCTCTTTCATAGCCTCTTGTTATCATCTTCATTACACTTTCAATCATACCCCAAAATATTCTGGCTAAAGCAAAAGGATTAGCTGGTCTAAAGACTCCCTTTTCTTGATTGTATTCAATAATCCTAATAGTGTTTACCAAGGTTTTTTCATTGATTTTTTTAATCTTTTCTCTGGTTTCATCTAAGATTTCAGCACTATTAATATCTGCATCAGCTAAGACTATATACATATGGGCATAAAGTGGTTCTTTTTTAAAATCATTGACAGCAAAATGAGCTAGGTTAGTAAAAAAGGTATCTGAATCTTTGAATATGTCTTCTAAATAATTGTTAAACTCATAAAGACAATACAAGATAACCTGGTTGTATAAGGTTTTTTTATCCTTGAAATAGTGGTACATTAAACCTAGGCTCATATTTGATGCCTTTGCAAAATCTACTGTTTTAAGACCCTCATATCCTTTTAAGGCAAATAACTCAACAGCTTTTTGCAAGATATGCTCTTGTCTTTCCTTTTTAAGATCCTTTTTCTCGCTCATAAACTCTTCTTCAATTATTGAAAATATTTTCAACATTATATCATCTAGCAATTAGCCAGTCAATGAAATGTAGAAGATAGTCTAAAGAAAAACTTCTTTTTTAGAATATTTTAAATAGAGTAAATTATTCTTTAAAAATCTGTGTCCCATAAACCGTACACAATTTTGAAAAAGCAAAAATATTCTTGCTTAATTCATTTTTAAAAAGTAAAATTATCTTGCAAACAACAAACTTAAAAGGGAAAAATAAATGAGCAAAAATTCATTCTTATCTTTCTATTTGAAATTAAAAAACAAACTTGCCGAAGCAAGTTTCCCACTCATGTGGAGTCCAATGGACGATTTGAATAAATTTTTATTTGAACTTATGGTGTAATCCTGTATGGTGGTATCCTATAGGATCGCCTTGATGTTATCAAAAACAGAAAGGAATGTCAACAATGAAAAAACAATTTGGAGAGTATTTTTTAGGACTAGATATTGGAACAAACTCTATAGGCTGGGCTGTAACAGATTTAAATTACAATATTCAAAAGCTTAACGGTAAGGCTATGTGGGGTATACGATTATTTGAAGCTGGTAAGACTGCTGAAGAAAGAAGAACATTTAGATCCGCTAGAAGAAGAAGGCAGAGACAGCTACAACGCATTGATCTTTTACAAGACCTGTTTCGTGATGAGATTTCAAAGAAAGATGCAAATTTTTACTTAAGGTTAGAAGAGAGCAAGTTCTATCCTGATGATAAAACTATAAATCAAAAGAATTCTTTGTTTTCAGACAAAACCTATACTGATAAAGATTATATGAAGGAGTTTCCTTCTATTTATCACCTAAGGAAAGCTTTAATTGAGAATAAAAAGGAATATGATATAAGGCTTGTCTACCTAGCAATCCATCATATTTTAAAAAACCGAGGTCATTTCCTTTTTGAGGGTCAAGAATTGCAGTCAGCAACAAAGCTTGAACCAATATTAATTAAGCTTCAAACCTATTTCAAAGATGAATTCAATACTGACTTTGAATTTAAATCTCTAGAAGAAGTAGAAAAAATATTGGAAGATAAAGCCCTGAAAAAAAGAGACAAGAAGAAGGAACTTACAGAATTATTAATCGAATCAGACAAACAACAAATTACAGTTATTGACCTGCTTCTAGGCTACAAAAGAAAACTTAGTAATATCTTTGATGACCCTTCATATGCAGAATCAACTTTAGATTCCATTAGCTTTTCTGAAGCAACCTTTCAAGAAAAAAGAGATGACTATAGTGATCTTCTAGAAGATAGAATGTATTTAATTGATTTATTAAGTGCAATCTATGATTGGAGTCTTTTAGCAGAAACACTCCAAGGTCATGAATTTCTGTCTTTTGCCAAAGTTGAAAAATATGAAAAACACAAAAAGGATCTGAGTATCCTAAAACAAGCTATTAAACAATATGCCATGCATGAGTATTACAATATTTTCAGTTCGCCAACTATTGCAAATAATTATTGTGCCTATAGTGGCAAGAAAAGTAAAAAGACTGATGCTTTAAAGGATAAATGTTCCCAAGAAGACTTTAATTCATTCATTGGTAAAGTATTAGATAAAATAGATGATGAAGATAATGATCAATTAAAATACCTTAAGAATGAAGTAGAAAACAAGTCTTTAATGCCTAAGCAAGTTTCTAAAGAAAATAGTGTTATTCCTTACCAAGTCCATTTAAATGAGCTAAGAACAATCTTAAGAAATGTTTCAAAATATCATACATTTTTAAACAATAAAGATGATAAAGGTTTGACTGTTTCTGACAAAGTTATCAGTATAATGGAGTTTCGCATCCCCTATTACATAGGCCCTCTAAATGATTACCATGCTGATACCAAGTTTGCTTGGATAGAAAAAAGATCAAATGAAAAAATTTATCCTTGGAATTTTAAAGATGTAGTTGACGAGGAAAAAAGTGCAGAAAAATTCATTAGAAGAATGACAAACAAATGCACCTACCTCTATAAGGCAGATGTCTTACCTAAGCACTCATTGTTACATTCAGAGTTTCAGGTCTTAAACGAACTTAACAATCTAAAGATTAACGAAGAGCTAATATCTGTAGAACTCAAATCATTTATATTTAATGATTTATACAAAAAAGAGAGAAAAGTAACAACTAAAAAACTTAAGACTTTTTTAATGGCTAATGGATATATTGGAAAGTCTGATTCAATATCTGGAATTGATATAGAAATAAAGAATTCTCTCACATCCTATCATGACATGAAGAATATTATTGGTAATGTAGATATTAATACAGACATGATAGAAGAGATTATTAAATGGATTACTCTGTTTGGAGATTCAGGTCCAATGCTGCAAAAAAGGATTGTAGATAATTATGGAGATTTGTTAGATAAAGACCAAGTTAGCAAGATATTAAGTCTAAAATATAGTGGTTGGGGTAGGCTATCCAAAGAATTACTATGCGACATTTATGATGTTAACAAGGAAACAGGAGAATTGCTTAATATTATTAATGCAATGCGAGATACAAATAATAACCTTATGGAACTTCTAAGTGGTCGACATGAATACTCAAACAAAATATCAAAAATGAATTTAGCTGATACAGAGCAAGATGATAAGCTATCATATCAGATGGTTGAAGATTTAAGATTGTCTCCTGCTGTTAAAAGAGGTATATGGCAAGCTTTGCAAATAGTTGAAGAACTTATGAAAATTATGCAAAAGCAGCCCAAAAAGATCTTTGTTGAATTTGCAAGAGAAGAAGGTATAAAGAGAAGAACCACCTCCAGAAGACAAAATTTGATTGATTTATATGCAAATTGCAAAGAAGATTGCATGAGTTTGATGGAAGGACTTGAAAGTAAAAGTGATGTGGACTTAAGAGATGACAGACTCTATTTGTACTACACTCAAATGGGAAGATGTATGTACACTGGAGAAACGATTGATCTTTCCACCTTACTAAACGATAAAAATAGTAAAATTTATGACATTGACCACATTTATCCTAGGTCAAAGATTAAAGATGATAGCTTGGAAAATAGGGTTCTAGTAAAGAAAACAGCAAACATGAAAAAGGGAGACAACTATCCTCTACCCTCTGAATATTCAACCCAAAAACCACTTTGGAAGAACCTACATGAAAATAATTTAATAGGTAATAAAAAATACAAAAGACTAACAGAAAGAAAATACTTGTCTGATGATGATTTAGCAGATTTTGTGGAAAGACAATTAGTAGAAACAAGGCAATCTACAAAAGCTTTTGCAGAAATACTAAAGAAAATTATGCCTGACTCCCCTATTGTATATGTAAAAGCAAACAATGTTACTGAATTCAGGAATAAGTTTGAAATTGTAAAAGTTAGGGAAATTAATGATTTACACCATGCAAAAGACGCATACTTAAATATTGTTGTCGGAAATGTTTATGATTCAAAGTTTACAAGAAATCCTAGAAATTTTGTAAAAGAATCCCATGGAGGATACAACTTAAGGACACTATTTGAGAAGGATGTATTAGTCGGCAATTATTTTGCCTGGAAAGGTGATAGAAATGGCACAATTAAGGATGTTAAGAAGACAGTAGAAAAAAACAATATCCTATTCACCAGACATTCTTTTGAACACAAAGGTGGTATTTCAGATCAGCAGATTATGCCTAAAGGAAAGGGACAACTACCAATTAAAAGTGGTGATCCAAGACTATTAAATATTGATAGATATGGTGGATTCAATAAAGTAAGTACCGCCTATTTCTTCCTTGTTGAACATGATATAAAGGGAAAAAGAATAAGAAGTATTGAATATGTTCCAGTACACCTAGCTAGTACAATAAATGGTCGTGAGGACCTAATAAGATACTGTATAAATAACCTTAATCTTATCAATCCTGATATAAGGTTAGAAAAGATTAAGATAAATGCATTACTTTCCTTTGATGGCTTTAGGGCTCATTTGAAAAGCAGAACAGGAGAACGACTAGTTTTTAGTTCTGCCCATCAGCTTTATATGCCTTTAGATTTTAACCGGTATCTAAAAAATATTTATAATATTCTTAGTAGGAGAGACTTAATAAGTAAAGACGGTTTAGTTGAATCTTTAATAGATAATAATATTAATATAAACATTTATGATTACTTGAGTGAAAAACTAACAAACTCTATCTATAAGACTAAATTATCAGCTCAAATAAAAAACTTTCACGATGGGAGAGATTTATTTTTAAACCTAAGCAAAATGAATCAGATTGAGGCATTAAGCAAGATCATTCAACTTTTTCGTTGTGTAAGTGGAACTACAGATCTTACTTTAATTGGTGCAAAAGGAACAGCAGGTAGTATTAGAAATGCAAAAACATTAAATATAAAAAATAAGGTTTTAATTATTAATCAATCCATAACAGGAATATTTGAAAAGGAGGTTGATTTAAACACAGTATGAGTTGGAGAATTGTGGTAGTTAATACACGTGCAAAATTAGATTTGCAAATGAATTATCTAGTGATTCGTAAAGAAGAAATAACTAAAATTTTTCTTGGCGAAATTGGGATTATCATTATAGAAAATACAGCTGTTTCTCTTACTGCAGCTTTGTTAGCTGAATTAGTAAAAAGAAAGATAAAAGTGATATTCTGTGATGAAAAACGGAATCCTTCTTCTGAATTACTACCCTATTATGGAAGCCATGATTGTAGCTTAAAAATAAGAAATCAAATTAAATGGGACAAAGAAGTATGTGACCTAGTATGGACATTGATAGTAGAAGATAAAATAAAGAAACAAAGAGATTTACTAAAGGTAAAAAATTATTCTGAACATGAATTGCTTGATAGATATTTGGACGAGTTAGAATTATTTGATACTTCAAATCGTGAAGGTCATGCAGCAAAAGTATACTTTAATGCTCTTTTTGGATTAGATTTCAGCAGATCGGGTGACAATAGTATAAATGCTGCTCTTAACTATGGATATGCAATTATTCTTTCAGCATTTAATAGAGAAATTGTAGCAAATGGTTATCTTACTCAAATTGGAATCTTTCACAATAATATCTTCAATCCATTTAATCTAAGCTCTGACTTAATGGAGCCATATAGACCTTTAATTGATTCTTGTGTGTACAATCTAAAACTTACTTCCTTTGAAAACAAGACGAAACTTCAACTAATACAGGTATTAACAGAAAAAGTAAAAATAATGGGCAAAACACATAGTGTTGATAATGCAATAAAGATTTATGTTAAAAGCGTTTTTGATGCTATTGAGTATGAAGATGCAAATCTTCTAAGATTTTATGAGATTTATGAGAAATGAGCTACAGATACATGAGAATTATAGTATTTTTTGATTTACCATCAGTTTCTTACTCTGATAGACGAGAGTATGCAAAATTTAGAAAATTTCTGCTAAGAACTGGATTCATAATGATGCAAGAATCTGTATATTGTAAACTTGCTTTTAATTCTACCGTGGCAAACCTTATTAAAGAAAATGTCAAAAAAAACAAACCTAAAGCTGGACTTGTACAAATGCTAACTGTAACTGAAAAACAATTTGCAAAGATGGACCTAGTGGTAGGTAGTTTTACAAGTTCAATAATTAGCAGTGATGAAAGGATAATTGTAGTTTGAAATTATTACATCAAGAAACTAATATTTTACTCATCCTAGAAGAAGGAATTCCAAATATCCTTGTATTGGAGAACAAAGAACAATTCTACAATTTAATCTATGAGTTAGTTCTGCAAATCCAAGGCAGTGATGGTAACTGGTTTTTTTCTATTAGTAACAGAGATGCTACTATTAGTAAAAACTTAGATATAATATTAGACTTTTTTAATCTTAGTTATAATCATAGAACAAACTTAACTAAGCTATACAACAACCTAAAATCAATTTCAAATGATGGTGAGTATTATGCAGAATTTCTTGAAATAAAACAGCTTATTGCAGACTACTTCCTTAAGATCAGTAATAATATTCATTTACCTTTGGATTTTGACACAGAATTTGATATAACAAATATCTTTAAAATGATGGATGTGAAGTTTTCAGAATCTGAATACACATTAGTTGAAAAAATACTTATTTATATGGATATTGCTTTTGAGCTTCTAGGGATCAAACTATTCTCTTTTGTTAATTTACTGACTTTCCTTCCCGATGAGAGTTTGGAACTTTTTTACAGGGATATTGCTTACAAGAAGTATAGTGTGTTGTTATTTGAAAATAAGTGGGATAGAATAAAAATAGGAGAAGAGAAAATTAAAATTTATGATACTGATTTTTGTGAAATTTGTTAAATTTTTTATTTTCTCATAACAATCATCATACATGATTACATATGTTGTGGTGGCATATTATCATTTTCCCTCATTTTGAGGTTTGAGAATGGTGTAATCCTGTATGGTGGTAAAGCAATGTCTGCACTGTCATCTGCACCAGTCTTGTTTGAGAATGGTGTAATCCTGTATGGTGGTAAAGCAACACAGTCACAGGAAACATCTGTAATAATGTTTGAGAATGGTGTAATCCTGTATGGTGGTAAAGCTAGACAAACTGTACGATGTAAGTGCAGTTGAGTTTGAGAATGGTGTAATCCTGTATGGTGGTAAAGCCTAGGGGGACTACCTGTCCATCCACAAACAGTTTGAGAATGGTGTAATCCTGTATGGTGGTAAAGCTATTATCGGATTATTTTATCTGAAGAACAAGTTTGAGAATGGTGTAATCCTGTATGGTGGTAAAGCTCATTAATTAGTGCGCACAAAGTCCAGCGTGTTTGAGAATGGTGTAATCCTGTATGGTGGTAAAGCTCATTAATTAGTGCGCACAAAGTCCAACGCGTTTGAGAATGGTGTAATCCTGTATGGTGGTAAAGCTTTGTTGTCTCTCTTAATGCACCTTAAGTAGTTTGAGAATGGTGTAATCCTGTATGGTGGTAAAGCTAGAGTAATGACAGCAGGGAGGGGGAACAAGTTTGAGAATGGTGTAATCCTGTATGGTGGTAAAGCGCTACCGTGTCAACCTTGCCAATCATGACAGTTTGAGAATGGTGTAATCCTGTATGGTGGTAAAGCAGCTGATGTATATATTAATGTTCAAGGTGAGTTTGAGAATGGTGTAATCCTGTATGGTGGTAAAGCTCTTTGTCTAGTTTCCATATGGTCATCCTGGTTTGAGAATGGTGTAATCCTGTATGGTGGTAAAGCTTTTACCTTTTCACTACCAGTCTTTATTGGTGTTTGAGAATGGTGTAATCCTGTATGGTGGTAAAGCAACTGGCAGACAGGTCAACAGCAACATTGAGTTTGAGAATGGTGTAATCCTGTATGGTGGTAAAGCACAATATAATCTACGTCCTCATATTTATCTGTTTGAGAATGGTGTAATCCTGTATGGTGGTAAAGCAGACAAACCAGCAGACGAGCCATGGTACCAGTTTGAGAATGGTGTAATCCTGTATGGTGGTAAAGCTGTAACCTTGTCGCTCTAACTGATCGTGCCGTTTGAGAATGGTGTAATCCTGTATGGTGGTAAAGCCTTCATTAATCTCAATGAAGCCTCCTACTAGTTTGAGAATGGTGTAATCCTGTATGGTGGTAAAGCAATTTCCAATTGAAGTAACGGGCAGCCATCGTTTGAGAATGGTGTAATCCTGTATGGTGGTAAAGCGGTTCCTCTTATTATAATAAAACCTTGCAAGTTTGAGAATGGTGTAATCCTGTATGGTGGTAAAGCCTATCGAGATTGGATGCAAGACAGGCAGCCGTTTGAGAATGGTGTAATCCTGTATGGTGGTAAAGCCATCTGCATATTGGGAACTATGTCGGCGATGGTTTGAGAATGGTGTAATCCTGTATGGTGGTAAAGCGCAGCATTCGAGTGCGGCCAGAGGTGGATAGTTTGAGAATGGTGTAATCCTGTATGGTGGTAAAGCATCACCAACATGATGAAGTATCCTGATGCAGTTTGAGAATGGTGTAATCCTGTATGGTGGTAAAGCTAGTAGATTCCTCCGCTTTAATTTCATTACGGTTTGAGAATGGTGTAATCCTGTATGGTGGTAAAGCGGCATATTGGCTGTAGTTAGCGCATGCCTCAGTTTGAGAATGGTGTAATCCTGTATGGTGGTAAAGCTTAAAGATATCGCGACATATAGCAGACTTAGTTTGAGAATGGTGTAATCCTGTATGGTGGTAAAGCTCCGTTCTATCCTGATGACATGGTAACACTGTTTGAGAATGGTGTAATCCTGTATGGTGGTAAAGCCATGCGAGACAGGATATGACGGCACTATCCGTTTGAGAATGGTGTAATCCTGTATGGTGGTAAAGCAACGGAACCCGCCTGAAGCTGATGGTTACAGTTTGAGAATGGTGTAATCCTGTATGGTGGTAAAGCGGGAACACCTAAAACTATCCCTACACAATGAGTTTGAGAATGGTGTAATCCTGTATGGTGGTAAAGCTTTAACAAAAGTGTCATATACTTCATTACCGTTTGAGAATGGTGTAATCCTGTATGGTGGTAAAGCAAAAGAGCCATTATAGCAGCACTTTCTGTGGTTTGAGAATGGTGTAATCCTGTATGGTGGTAAAGCATATTTAATATAATATTAACAACCATATTAGTTTGAGAATGGTGTAATCCTGTATGGTGGTAAAGCTGGACTACCTGAGAGAACAGGACCGACGGCGTTTGAGAATGGTGTAATCCTGTATGGTGGTAAAGCATCCATTCTATCCTGATGACATGGTAACACGTTTGAGAATGGTGTAATCCTGTATGGTGGTAAAGCACTCAGTTTTTTTAGATAAAAGGTCTTCATGTTTGAGAATGGTGTAATCCTGTATGGTGGTAAAGCTTTTGGAGAACCTGAGGAAGCAAGCGACCTAGTTTGAGAATGGTGTAATCCTGTATGGTGGTAAAGCGCACCTTGTGGGAAGCAATATGTGACATGGGTTTGAGAATGGTGTAATCCTGTATGGTGGTAAAGCTTGTTTTATACACATCAACAAAGGTGTCACGTTTGAGAATGGTGTAATCCTGTATGGTGGTAAAGCTATATGTCAGAGCTGATGGATGTATCTTTTGTTTGAGAATGGTGTAATCCTGTATGGTGGTAAAGCAAGTATAGCCAAGTACACAGCCCAGAGCCAGTTTGAGAATGGTGTAATCCTGTATGGTGGTAAAGCTGTTTGATGTAACGATATAATCTGCGTCCTGTTTGAGAATGGTGTAATCCTGTATGGTGGTAAAGCTCTTTTATCTTTTTTCAATCTTTTTTTACAGTTTGAGAATGGTGTAATCCTGTATGGTGGTAAAGCTTCATTAATATCATTCTGAACTATTCCTAAGTTTGAGAATGGTGTAATCCTGTATGGTGGTAAAGCCCTATCGTCTGTCATCTGGTTAAAGTGATGGTTTGAGAATGGTGTAATCCTGTATGGTGGTAAAGCAATTGCTAGTTATATCAGATTTATTATATTGTTTGAGAATGGTGTAATCCTGTATGGTGGTAAAGCTACACCACAAGTTCTACACTCTCCCAATGCGTTTGAGAATGGTGTAATCCTGTATGGTGGTAAAGCTGACTGGTATGTTGCTAAACCTTTACTTTTGTTTGAGAATGGTGTAATCCTGTATGGTGGTAAAGCTCTCCATCTTCATCTACATCATAATTATGAGTTTGAGAATGGTGTAATCCTGTATGGTGGTAAAGCGGCTGTAGTAACTGCGGCTCTGGGTGTACAGTTTGAGAATGGTGTAATCCTGTATGGTGGTAAAGCTGGAACAGGTGTGTCAAGTACACCAACCCCGTTTGAGAATGGTGTAATCCTGTATGGTGGTAAAGCAGAAGTGGACGGAGTCGGAACAGCACTCGTGTTTGAGAATAGTGTAATCCTGTATGGTGGTAAAGCTGTAGTTCAAATTTAGCGTTCTGCTTGATAGTTTGAGAATGGTGTAATCCTGTATGGTGGTAAACAGAAGTATCTCCTGAAGATTTATCTTCTCTGTTTTTTTAAGTAAAAATATAATAAATCTATCATGCTGTAAGTACTGACAAAGGTATTACATATACACCATCTTTTCTTTTGTGAGCAAAGCCATTAGCAGTTATAACCCCAAGAACTGAAGGAGGCTTTATTTTACTTGTGTCAATTTTTTGAGAAAAAGCTATTAAACCACTGGCTGCCTCTTCAACTGCTCCAATCCCTAATTTCACTTCAAAAGCTCCCCAAGTTCCATCTGGATATTCAACAATAGCGTCTACTTCCAGCTCACCTGAATCACGATAATAGAAAACATTTGCTCCAGACACTTGCGAATAAATCCGCAAGTCCCGTATAACCAGTGATTCAAAAAGGAAGGTAAAATATCCAAGATCTTTAATTAAATCATCTACAGATAAACCTAATACTCCCACAGCCATAGATGGATCAGCAAAATGTCGTTTGGGAGAGGTTCTTAATAGGTGTGCTGATCGAATATGAGTATTCCAAGCAGGAAGATGCTCAATTGCCATAAGCTTCTCAAGTGCATCAATATATGAGGAAACAGTTGCATTATCTAAATCTCCATCTTTCCCTTTGATATCCTTAGCAAGAGTGGACATACTAGCAGGAGTTGATATATTCCGTGCATATGATTGTAGTAGTCGCATAACCTTGTATGGATCTCGATTTCTATTAGATACCTTACTTAAATCAATTTCAGCTATTAACGACATATAGTCTTTTGAAAACTGTAATCCAGTATTCACATCCTCATTAATAAGGCCAGGCCAACCTCCAATTATTATTTGCTCAGCAAGTTGTCCGAGTTCAAAATCAATTGGCTTTGTTATTGGTTCTATGCCTTTAAAAAGATCAAGAAGGCTAACCTCACCACTTGACCATCCTCTTTCATAAAAGGACATAGGGCGCATCTTTATAATTGAAAACCTACCTGCCCCTGAATGTCTTTTAGTCTTTTCATCAGGAGAAGCTGAACCTGTAAGAATAAATTGACCTTTATCTTTTCTTTCGTCAATAAAGTGTCTTACATAATTCCAGATCTCAGGATAATATTGCCATTCATCTAAAAGTCTTGGTACAGCACCTTCTAAGACTAATTCAGGATTTAATTCCATTTGGAGCTTTACTTGGGCATCAATATCAAATCTAGCAACACTTTTGGCAAGTTGCTTAGCAGTTTCTGTTTTACCACAACCCTTGGTACCTTCAATAAGAACAGCCCCTGAACTTTTTAATCTATCCTTTATAATATCATCAGCAAATCTCTTGTAATATTTCATGGTTTTATACTCCTTGAATTTCACTATATCATCTCAATCGGCAAAATGCAAGCATCTCAACCCCTAACTTGTAAGCGTTCTAGTCCCTAATTTACAAGCATCAAATATTAATTCTCTAAAAAAGAGGCCCTTGAGGCCTCCTTTTTGTATCTTTTAATTTTCTTTTTCTTTGTTACTCTTTTCTTTTCTTAGGCTCCTTGGCAAAGAAGATTAGAACTGCACCAAGTATGGAGCTTGCAGAGGCAATGATAAAGGCGGTAAAAAGAATGTTGATGTCTAGAACACTTGGATCTACTGCCCTTGCAGCATCTATGAAGTGGCCACCAATTAATGAAGCACCAAAGGCACCTATACCAAAACCTAATAGAACCATGCCATAAATCATACTTACTTGCTTAGTTCCAAAGTAGTCAGCTGTAATGGCTGGAAAGGTTCCCAAAAAACCACCATACAAAAAGCCAATAAGTCCTACTAATAAGAAGAAAAGAACAGAGGTCACTACTAGTTTTACTAGAAGGACTGAAACAGCGGTAGAGATTAGAAGGATAAGAATAGTATTTCTTCCCCCTATTTTATCTGATACCCAACCCCAAAAGAGTCTACCAAAAGAATTAAATAGGGTTACTGCCATAACTCCCGCTACAGCAATCTCACTTAATTCAGGTTGAAAGCTTGCTATGGTTTTACCAAAAGCAATCATCATTAAACCAGCCATACAAGCTAGCATCATGGTAAAGGTTAGGGCATAAAATTGCGGAGTTTTTAGGGCTTGTATTGGTGTAAAGTCAGAATTTCCATTGGCAGCCTTACTAGCTGGTGGCGTCCAACCCTTGGGTAGATAATCTTTTGGTGGATTGTCTATAAAGCTTCCACCTATGGTACAAACTACTAAAAAGATTAATGACAAGACTCTTAAGGTGGTTAACTCCCCTATTCCAGGAGCTGTACCAAATCTTTTTATTAAAATCTCAGCTAAAGGTGTAAATATTACACCACCAAAACCTAAAGCTGAAACAATTATTCCAGTTATGAATCCTCTTTTATCAGGAAACCATTTTTGACAAGTTGCTATTGTAGTTGAATAGGTCATACCCATTCCAAATCCCCCAATAACTCCATAGGTTAGCCAAATTGCCCAAGCAAAGTCAGGCTTAGTAAAGGAAGCTAGGAAAAAACCTAGGGCCAGAATAAGGCCACCAGCAATAACAACGGTTCTTGTTCCTAATTTATCTTGAAGGTAGCCACCTAAGGTGCTACCAGCTGTTAACATGATTAAAAGTATGGAAAAAGCTAGACCAGCTTTAGCATTATTATCTTCAAACAGATACTTGGCAACCCCATTTTGAAATACTCCCCAGATATAGGCGGTGCCTAGACACAACTGAATAAGAATCGCTGAAATAACAGGAATCCAGCGATTAATTTGTTTTTTCTTTGTCATAAAAAAATTAACCCCTTAAATTATTTTCATAAGTATACTTTTAAGGGGGATTTTAATCAAGAGCTTTTATCTTTAATTCTCTGCTACTCTTCTAAGCTTACTATAGAGGTCTTTTGCTTGGTCTATGGAAAGGTCACCTGCTATAGAGAATATTAAATTTCTCTTTTTAAAGGGCCAGGTTTTAGATTTTAGAATTTTTTGGATCACTTTAGATTCTATATGGGTTCTTTGTAGCAAAGGAACCCTTTCATCTACACTGTTAATAATGCTTTCTATATCATGAAGATTGCTGTCATAGTCTATTCCATAGTTATCCTTTAACATAGACATCCTTTCAATAACTCCAGGGGCTGTTCCACAATAGTGAATTCTACCCCCTTTCATTTCTTTCAAAAATTCTTCATCATACTTTAGAACATGCTTTTCATAGAGATCTTTTCCTATCATGTGTAAAGAACAATTAGAGATTCTACCATTTCCCCTCCAAAGGGCTGTGTAGTCATATTGCATGTCATCTTCCATTTTCGCCCATTTTCTTTGAGCTTTTGCATATTCTATGGTAGCTTTAGTAACTACATCCATAAGATGATAAAAAGCATCTATATCATCATACATATCATAAAATATACCTGTTCCTCTTACAAGGTGGGCATTATTAAAGGGCCCTTGAACATCAGCCATGGTTATATTATAGCCTTGTGGAAGTTTCTCTAAAAAGTATTGGGTCCAATTCTTAACCTTTTCATAAATGGGTTCATTTAAAGAAGGAACTTTTAAGTTATATATATCTTCTCTTCTTTCTACTACATGAGTTTTTGCACAAGGTAGATTATTTTTAGGATAAAAGGTATCACAACCAAAGGCTGAGGCTACTACACAAGTCCCAAAGTCTACTCTAGCAAACAAAACAGCATCATCTTCTATTTCAATATGGGGTACATGCTTTTCTAAATGATATTTGAGCATTACATCCTTATCAGCCAAACGGTCCTCCCAAACAGGGGTAAAACTAGATTTAGTTGGCATAAGAAATTTAGGAATAGCATTTTTAGGATCATCATAAAGATCCAGGTATTCCTTTTTTAACTCTTCATATCTTTTTAGTTTTTTAGGGCTTAAGGCATATTGTGAATAGTCCATAAATACCTCTATTTATTTATTCTGGTGCCTTAAAATTATATATAGGTTTGATGACTTTTTCAATGGTCACAGTGTCATGAATGTTATCAATAATCTCTTGCATAGGTTTATATGCAAAGGGGGCCTCATCTAAGGTCCTTTTACTTACTGTACTTGAGTATATGCCTTTCATGGATTTTTCAAAGTCAGATAACTTAATATTTGCTTTTGCTGCAGTTCTACTCATGATTCTTCCTGCCCCATGGGGAGCTGAATAATTCCAGTCTTCATTGCCTTTTCCTATGCAAATTAGGCTTCCATCTCTCATATTTATGGGTATAAGGACTCTTTCTCCTTTTTTAGCAGAGATAGCACCCTTTCTCAATATCATAGAATCTATATCAATATAGTTGTGGGTGGTAGTAAATTGATAGTCAACATCTAAATCCATTCTGGTCACTATTTCATCTACTATTGCTAACCTATTTAGTTTTGCATATCTTTGTACTATTTCCATATCATGAAGGTAGTCATGGAAAAGGTCTCCTTCTAAAAAGGCTAGGCTTCTTTCCACATCATATAATTCTAGTTTTTTTCTGTGACTTTCTGCATTTTTTTCTTTGCCTTCTCTTTCAAAGAGAAAAATCTTATCCCTTATAGCTTTAGACTTGTGAGCCATATCCCTTATGGCTAATTTTTGGTAATGGTCTGCAATTTGTTTACCTAGATTTCTAGAACCTGAATGGACGGTTAAATAAAGGTTTTCATCTTGGTCTTTTCCCACCTCTATAAAGTGGTTTCCCCCTCCTAAGGTCCCTATACTCAACTCTGCCCTTTGTATATTTACATCTCTTGCAGCCTTTAGTTTATGAAGGTCTATCTTTTTTAGGTATTCATGAGGGCTTCTTCTAATAGAAAAGCTAGAGGGAATATTTCTGTTTATAGTCTCATCTAATCTAGCTAGATTAATCTTTTTGTTCTTAAGCACTACCGTTTCTACTCCACACCCTATATCCACTCCTACTAGATTTGGAACAATTTTATCCTTTATGGTCATGGTTGTTCCAATGGTACAGCCTGCTCCAGCATGGGCATCTGGCATTATACGGATTTTACTTCCCTTAACAAATTTTTTATCTAAAAGATTTTCAATCTGCATAAAGGCAGTGCTCTCTAGATTGTCTGTAAAAACCTTAGCACTATTATATTTTCCCTTTAGTTCTACCATTTTATCACTTGTCTCCTAATCAAGATCTTGCTACTAGCATTCATTAGGGGCTAGGTCTTAATCATATCATATATTCAAAATAGCTAATAATTCTGTCTCTTATATAGCCTTAACTTATCTTCTTTTTATTGATATTTTCAAACATAAATTATATGATGGACTAGATATTAGAAGTTAATCTAAATCTTTTTCTTTGGTAAATTATTTTACGGAAGGTGTTTTTTATGAGAAAGAACAAAAATATTGTAGAAAGTTTCCAAAATGCCTTTAAGGGCCTTCTTCATGCCTTTAAAAATGAAAGAAATCTACCCATTCATCTAGCTTTCATAATTCTAATAATTCTTATGGGCATTTTTCTAAGGATAAGTGGTCTTGAGTGGCTGGTCTGTTTAATCTTCTTTGTTGGGGTAACAGCCACTGAGCTTATAAACACGGCTATAGAAAACACTGTTAATATATGTTCACCTCAAGAGAGCCAATTAGCAAGACTGGCAAAGGATGTAGCTGCAGGTGCTGTATTGATTTGGACTTTAGGCTCTGTTATAGCTGGTTTAATCATCTTTTTACCAAAACTTTTAGCCCTATTTAATATAGTTAACATAAGTTAGGAGATTGTTATGAAAAAAGCACTACCAAAATATTTTATTCTATTCCCCCTTCTATTATTGATTATTGGAAGTTTTACAGATTTGGCTTTATCTCAAGCCATTTATTCCCCTAATAACCAGGTCTGTCTCATCCTAGACTATATCTCAGAGGTGCCTTTTGCTTTAATTGCCTCTTTTTGTGGAGCAGGCCTTTTTCTAACCTTTAATTCTTCAAAAAAGTGGAAAAGAATATTTTGGAAAACAGGATACTTTGCTGCCAGCCTTCTCTTTTCATTAATGGCAGCTTTTGTTCCCTTTTACCATAGCAATAACTTAAATATGCTTTGGATTTCACTTTGCTTTATTCTCTTTTTTAGCCTTTGTTTTTTAGCTGCTAGATACTTTTCAAAAACCAAACCTATAGACTTTAAAAAGGCTTGTATTGTAGGTTTTTATTCCATTATCATCATTTTAGTGGTGGTAACAGGGATTAAGTTTTCATGGGGTAGAGTAAGGTATAGGGATTTAGTGGATAATTTAGCCCTTTTTACCCCTTGGTTTAAGCCTATGGGTATCACTGGTCATCAGTCTTTTCCATCAGGTCACTCTGCTAATACTATGATATTAATTTGGTTATCCCTTTTACCTTCTTTTATACCCAAATTAAAAAACAAGGCAACTCTATTTGGTCTTATTGGTTTTATCTTTTCAATTCTTGTAATGTTTAGCCGTATAGTGGTAGGGGCTCATTTTTTAACAGATACTGCCATGGGTGCAATTATTAGCATGCTTATCTTTTATCTAGTCCTAGAAATTGTAAATAGAAGATATTCTTCTGATACCCCTTGTAGTACAAGGGATGCTTTGAATAATAAGAAATAATAAACAAAAACCATCATATTGTATTTGATATAAACAAAAAGTATAATTTACATACAAGCTTCAAATAATTTTCTATCTTCTGTACCACTGAGGTGAGCCATGTTAAAGAGGTTCCTGCTAATTATTAGCATATTATTGTTACTGATTACATCATCATGTAACTTCCCTTCTTTGCCCTTTTTATCTAAATCTCCAACACCAAAACCTTCTATCTTACCTGAAACCCCATATACCAGCCCTCTGCCAGAGTCGTCAGCCAAGGTAACAGAGGATGAATGGGTTTTTTATTGGTATTTATGTGGAAGTGACCTGGAAAGTAAGTTTGGATGTGCAACAGATGACTTAAAAGAAATGCTAGAAGTGAGTCTACCTGAAGGTATAAAAGTGGTAATTCAAACAGGGGGTGCCAATAAGTGGCAAAATGATAGTGTAAAATCTGAAAAGCTTCAACGTTTTGTCTATGATTATAGGGGGTTTCATTTAGTGGATGAAAAACCCCTTAATAATATGGGGCAAGCTGACACCCTATATGATTTTCTTCTTTTTGCTAAAGAGAATTATCCAGGAAAAAAGACCTTTTTAAATATTTGGAATCATGGAGGAGGCTCTCTTGCAGGGGCCGCCTTTGATGAAGTTTTTGCTATGGACTCTCTTAATTTAATAGAGATGCAAGATGCAATATCTGGCTCAATGGGATACCAGCTTGACTCTCCCCCTATAGACATAATTGGCTTTGATGCCTGCCTTATGGCAACGGTGGATTTAGCCTATAGCTTTTATGGTCTTAGTAACTATCTATTAGCCTCCCAAGAAGTAGAGCCTGGGGATGGTTGGGATTACAAGGCACTTTTTACTGAGCTGGCTAAAGACCCATACATGAGTCCTTTTGAGCTATCAGTGGCTATTTGTGACACCTACATGGACTATTATGCCCAAAAAGAATCTTCAAAGAACTTGACCCTTTCTCTTACTGACCTTACAAAAGCCAGCTCACTTTTTGAAGCCTATGACATGCTAGGATGTGCCCTTATTGAAAATGCCATGTATGACCAACAATATATTACTAATTTTGTTAAGGTTTGCTCTAGTATAACTACCTATGGGCCTAACTCATCTGATCTTGGTTACACTAATATGGCAGATTTAGGTCAACTTGCCATTAACCTAGAAGAGTTCCTACCCTTTTATTCCATAAAACTTCAACAAGCCTTGGAAGAATGTGTAGTTTACAGGGTGTATGGGGATTATTCCATAAACTCATCCGGCCTTTCCTTCTATTGTCCATATGACAATGACCAAGTTAATCTAGCTGATTACTCCCAAATGATAGGTATAAAAGGCATGTCTCATCTTTTTGATTACCTTTTTACTGGTTATCCCAATGATGAAGCAATTGAATATATTGTTCTAAATGGTTTTTATCAGCCAGCTGAGGTAACTTCCCTTTTGACCATATTAGATAAAGAATGGGAAGATATGGATGTCTATTTAAATCAAGATTCTTACTTGACCATGATGTTGGATTCTGATGCTAAAACAATTTTATCAAGTGTAAATTACAAGCTTTATATGAGAAATCCAGAGTTTGGATATCTTGAGTATTTAGGAGAAAGTGGTGATATCTACTCTTACTGGGATTATGGCCTTTTCTATGCTCTTTTTAATGGAACTTGGGGATATATTGATGGTAGCCTATGTAATATGGGGCTTTTGTATGAAAATGATCATTACAAGGTCTACACAGTTCCCATATATCTAAATGGAGAAGGCTCCTATTTAACCGTTCTTTATGACCCCCTTCTACAAACCTATCATTTAGGGGAAATACAAGAGTCCCTTTATGAAAGTGGGGCTTCCAATAAAAATGTTCGATATTTAACTCCTGGAGATATCGTTGAACCTATTGTATATATGATGCATAGTGATGATGCCTATTCGAAAATGATGAACCTAGCAGGAGAGGCCATAAGAGTAACAGCTAATACTAGCTTTTATATGGATACCCTTAAAGATGGAGAATATATGTTACGCTTTGTAATAGGAGACGTTCAAAACAATTATAGTCACTCAAAAGCCTTTGTAATCAAAAAGGTAGGAGCCCTATACTATGTAGGTCTTGAACAAGAGGACCTTGATTAAGAGTCTATTAAATTAACCATTTATTCACTAAAGGAATTTTACTTAAAACAAAGTATGTTAAAATACTTAAACCCAAAGTTATTAAAGTATAAATAGGGATTGATAAAAAGGGTATGAAAGATTCTACAGTAAACCCTATCTTTGTGAACATATACATAAAGAACAGATGAACTAGGTATATACAAAAAGATGCCTTGGATAGATATGTAATAACTTTATTGGTCTTTTTTCCAAAGTCAGATTTACTTTTCATAACCCAACCAAATATACCAGTAGCTAAAAGAAAGACAGCTAGGGCAAAGCCATCAAAAAAGGTCTGGCTGAGTTTTCCTATCTTCAAAGATGCTAAAAGAGTTCCTGTAAAGATGGTTATTGCACCTAGAAAAACTAGTATCATGTATATCCATTTTTTTGTTTTACACAAACTTTTAATGTAATAGCCTAAAAGGGTGTATCCAATTGCCCCATAGGAGCTAGATAAAATCCAGGTTAAAGGAACTCCACTAATGAGATTAAAGGGCCATAGGCTTTTTAAGGTAGAAGACAATATGCCTAAAACAAACCAAACCAGTAAGGCATACCTATACTCTTTTAAGCTTGCATGTTTAACAAATAGTCTGGTTAAGGGTAAAAAGACATAAACTAAAAGCATAATATGTAGGTAATATAGATGGAATTCATGGTTAAAAAGAAGAACCTCTTTTGCGTATGTAAGAAGCTTAGGAAAAGTTAGGGTGGAATAGGCTAGACTATGAAATACTTTGTAGCTAAAGGCCCAAAAGAAAAGAGCTACAAGTAATCTTAAAAAGTTCTTAGTATAAAGTTTCTTTAAGGATAAATCTCTCTTAGGATCTAACATCAAAGCTCCACTAGCCATTAGAAAAAGTGGTACTGCTGCCCTACTAATAGTGCCCCAAAAAAGACCAGACAACCAAGAAAAACTGGCTAAAGGATAGGCATAGGCTTGTACCGATACATGAATAAGAATTACTCCAATAATAGCTAGGCTTTTAATAAGGTCTATAGAAAAATCTCTCTTTTTTGTAGATAAATCCGACATATCTTATCTTTACTCCCCTTCTCTTCTACTATTATCCTCTTCTACAATTATTCTACTTCATAACAAAAAAGGTAACAAGACTAGATATCTTGTGACATTGTCACCAAAGGCTATCCATAAACTTCACATATCTTCTTAATATAATTGTACAATGAAGATGCAGGATATCCTGTATTCGAAAAAATGTAAGTTGCTGCGACCTTTTCGAATTACGGCAGTTTATACAAGGAGGATATTATGAAAATGAGAATTGATTTTAAAAACACAGCCCCTGATACCTTTAAATTATTAATGGACTGTGAAAAACATACTCATACCAATGGACTTGATCCTCAGCTTGTTATGTTGGTAAAAATCCGCACTTCCCAATTAAATGGTTGTGCCCATTGCATAGATATGCATACCAAGGAAGCTAGAAAATTAGGAGAAAAGGAAGAAAGAATTTATGCTCTTAATGCTTGGAGAGAATCAGACTATTTTGATTTAAAGGAGCAAGCTGCATTAGAATTTGCTGAAGCTGTTACCTTGCTTGATTTATCTAGTATTAATGATGATTTATTTGATCTTCTTAAAAATCATTTTACAGAAAATGAAATATTGGAACTACTTTTTACCATCAATACAATGAACTCTTGGAATAGAGTATTTATTGCTCTATCTCATAGAAGCACCCCAGGAATTTGGGACTAGATCAAGTTATATAAAAGTTAAAACAAAAAGACCCATACATTATTCATCAAAATAGTATAAGATGGATGTAGAGTGGGTCTATTTTTTAAAAAAGATAAAAAAAGAGGTGCTTATGATTAAAAACAATAAGATATTCATAACATTACTAACACTTGTGCTTTTCTTATCATTAAGTGGCTGTAGTGTAGGCTTAGATCAAAACACACAAGCCAAACTTATAGAAAAGGATGAAACAATTGCCCTATTAGAAAAAGATATTAATAAACTAAACTTAGAGATTAAAGAGCTACAAGATGCCAATAATCAAAACCAGTTTGATGATTATTCCCTTTCAGATAATATCTACATTAGTGCCATAAATGTAGTCAACATATTAAAAGATAAGGACATGGCCTCTTTAAGTGGCTTTATCCATCCAGATAAGGGCCTAAGATTTACCCCCTATACTTATGTACAAATTAATGAGAATCTAGTCTTTCAAGCTAACCAAATACAAGATGCCTTTAACAGTTTGGATCTTTTAAACTGGGGATTCTATGATGGTTCTGGAGACCCTATTTCCTTAAGCTTTGAAGACTATTATGATGTTTTTGTATATGATGTGGACTTTGCTAACCCTGAACAAATTGGCCATAATATTGTAATTGGCAAAGGAAATACAACAGACAATGCAGCAGATGCTTACCCAGATGCCAGCTTTTTAGAATTCTATTTTTCTGGCTTTGAGCCTGAATATCAGGGTATTGATTGGAGAAGCTTAAAGTTAGTCTTTGAATTTCACCAAGGCTCTTGGTATTTAGTAGGTATTGTTCATGGTCAATGGACCATATAGTTACTAAATATTAGTCTAACTTAATAATTCTCCCTATTTTACTAGGGAGAATTTTTTATTGCTTTTAAGATAGTTAATTATTAAACTTATACCTTTTCTACAATATCAACCTTTTCAAGTTTTTCTTTTCCACTCATCTTCCAATACTCTATAAAAAAGGCAATAAATACTGCTACCATGAGACCTAAAACTGCTGATATAGCTAGGGTAGTCTTTTTATTAGGAGATACAGGTTTTAGGGGCTCAACAGCAGGAGATACTAAAAGAATAGAGGCTTCTCCAACATCAGAAGATTGAATAATTCTTATTTCTTCATATTTTTTCAAAAAAGATCCATAAGTAGACTGGGCAAAATCCAGCCTTTGCCTTATATCCTTATCTTGATACTCTTTTTCTGCCAGTTCAATTTGAAGCCTTTCTAATTCTACATCCAGTGCAGACAGCACTCTAATCAAGCTTTCCTTTTCCATACTTATATCTGCTAACTCTATTTCAAGATCATTTAAAAGAGCCTCTAGCTTTACATAGTTTTCATTTATCTCTTCTGATTCAAAAACAACCGTTGACATATCAGATTGAGATTTGCTTTCTAAATAATGATTTAGAACAGGGTCATCAAGTATGGATTTTCTTAGTACAATTCGATCTCCTGTTTTGTCAATTTCACTTTTTGCAGTTTCAATAGAAGCGGTTAATTTTGCCTCTAAAACCTCTATTGCAATGAGCCTTTCCTTGTACTTGGTGGTAAGGTTAATTTTTGATGTAACCTCAGAGGATAATTCTTTCAAACTTTGGGATTGAGACAAGTATTCCTTGTATTCCACCAAAGCATCATCTAAGTTTTTCTTTTCTATCTCCAGTTGAGATTTTATATAGGTGGAAGATTTAGAAGCTTGAGCTTTTGTAACTTCAGAGATATGTGAGATAAATTTATCTGCAACAGTGTTTGCAATCTTTTCAGTTAGCAACTTGTCTTTATTCTTAACCGAAATAGTTATTAAGTTTGTATCTTTTATAATGTTCAAACTAATCATATTACCTAAACTACTTCTGTTTATACCATAAGCCTCTAGTCCCAACTCTTCGATTGTTTGTTCCATAATAACTGGATTCTTAATTTGCTCCTTGTATGTCTCTATGGTCATTTGTGGATACTGAGAAATGCTGTCTAACAATTCCTTTACATTTTGGTCACTTCCTAAAGTATTAAGTCTAGGATTTATGCAAGATGCAATAAGCACAGCATTGGCCTCATAAGTCGGAGGAATTATAAAGAAACTGAAAACACCTGCTATTAATACAGCAGCTAAAGTGATTACAATTATCAAGACTTTCTGTCTCAATAGTATTTCTATCAAATCCCTAAGTGATAGCTCTTCCATATATATCTCCTTTGTATTTATAAAAAAACAGAAAGCATAATAATCATTAGCTTTCTAATAATTTTTCAATAAGTAAAAATGTAAACCAGACCCAGATTTAATCATATACCAACTCTAAAATGTTCAATACTTAAGTATAATATATTATTTAAAAATGCTTTTCAATTAAATGAGAAAAAAATTTATTTTAAATGATAGCTTGTACAATAAACCTCTCTTTATTCCTTGTTTTTAAACTCTTTTATAACTTGAATACTTCTCCTTCTTGTATGCCTGCCTCATTGAAAGCATCTACTCTAAGGTAGTAGTCTTGTCCTCTATTTAAAAGAGGTAAACTTAGAGAAGTTTCTCCATAGACCATATAGCTAGAATAAAGTTTATCTTTAGCTATGCCATACAAAATATTATAGCCCACAGCATCCTTGTAATCTTCCCACTGTATAAGGGCATCTAGAGGGCTGATTCTTTTTGCACTAGCCTTAATCTTTTTTGGTAAATCCTTTTTCCCTTTACCAAAGACTCTTAAGCCTGAAAGGGCCATATGGGAATTGTAGGGAAATTCATAGCCAGTCACCTTAATGTATCTAGCCATAATTCCTTCTTTGTTAACATAAAGGTCATGGCAAAGATTGGTTTTAGCTTCACTTTTATCCCATAGAAGAAACCAAGATTTACCATCTACAGAACCTTCTAAAATATATCTAGTATAAAGTTTAGAGTCTAAATCAATGTATCTTTTTTGAAAGGGCTCCCCAAAGACCATATCCTTTTTTAAAGAGATAGGTTCAATCTGGTCATCTGCAAAATTAATCTGTATAGCATTAACATCATAAACCTCTCCTAAATCTACTTGGAGCCATTCTCCTTCTTTGTTTGAGTCTGCTACCCACCAATCGGTTACACTTTCATTAACTGCTAAACAACCAGGGTGGTTTTCTTTACTAGATGAGGCTTGGGTTTCTTTCTCATAGGACAAAAGCATCCACTCAGGTTTTAAGTCCCAAGGATTAAAGGGACCCTCTGGAATTTCCATAGGATAGTCAGCATAATTTTGATTGCAAAACAAAAGGCCATCTTCATCAAAGCCACAAGGAAATAGTCCCAGCCTTCTTTCAAAGTTAGCATTTACAGATATTACCATGGTAGACATATGCCACCAGTTGCCATATTTATCTTCTATGGTTGAGCCATGTCCCGCTCCCTTTATAAATCCCCCTGGTTTGGTGGAAAAAGGATTGTGCTTTTGCATTTCAAAAGGACCTAGGGGCTGGTCTGATACATATACCCCATCTCCATATGTAAAGATCTCTGTGCCTGGTGCAGCATATTGAAGATAATACTTATCTCTATACTTATTCATAAAGGCCCCTTCAATAAAGGGTAAATCCCCTAATATCTTAGTTAATAGCTTGCCCTTAAAGGTAGTAGGCTTCTTTTTAAGCCCTTGGGTTCTCTCCCAGCCAATGTTTTCTATATTATTAGAAAAAAGCTCCACCCTCTCCCCTATTGCTTTCATATTTTGGTTCATTTGAATTCCATATATGGGAGTTTTGTTAGAACAGCCCCAATAGAAGTATATGGACTTGTCATCATCGTAAAAAAGATTGGGATCCCAAAAGGGAAAAGGGGCATTAACTTCTTCAAAAATATCACTTAAGGGATCTCTTGTTCTTAAAAACATAGATGCTTTTGTTCTTCTTGATGCTGAAAAATATAGATAGTCTCCAATTTGTCTCACATCTGGAGCATACAAGTATATTTGTAAGTCCCTGTTTTCATGAAAGTTCCAATTGATTAAATCATCACTATACCAAAAGCCTCCACTCATTGAAGCAAAAAAGTAGTAGGTGTCTTTAAACAAAACCAAGGTTGGGTCAGCGGCTTCTCTATGGGCCTTTTCTTTACTTGCCAAATGCTGAAACTTATACTCCACATTCAAAGGATTACAATATATTCTCATTTTCATTAGCTCCTAGGTCTAAGACCCTTTATCTTTCTTCTTTTAAATCTCTTTTAGGGCCTCATCTAATTCATAAAAGGTCTTATCATTAATGTATTCACTAAATCTTGAGCCTACCTCTCTCAAGGTGGAAGCATGATAGGACTTAGGAATATTATCTATATTAAAATATCTATTTAATATCTTTTTAGCTTCTTCATTGGACAACAACTCTCCTATTGGTGTATAGGTAGACAAGAAATACTTTAATGATCCTTTAGTTTTGTATGACACATCATAGTCTCCTGCAAGAAGAATACATTTACCATCTACAACCTTATCAAATATCTTGTTGTCATCTCTATTCAGCTCTTCTGGATCTATCTCAGGTAGATAAAGCTCAGCTTCACAACCAAAGGGCACACTTACCTTAATCCTTATTCTGTCCACCTCTTCTATCTGCCAGGACAAGCTATATTTTCCAGAAATAGACTCATATGAGGCATCCGCATATCCTAGGTCCCAGTGAACCATAGGCTTTAATAGGGCCTTTTTAAAGCCAGGTAAAAAGCTACCTACATTTTCTTCCTTTTCCCCTGCCCTAATCTCATAGCCCTCTTCATTCATCCTTATACCACCTACATGCTTAAAGATCCATTCAACTATTGAACCATTGGCATAGTGGTTAAGGCTGTTCATACCAGTACTAGATATACTTCCATCATCATTAACAGAGTTCCATCTTTCCCACATGGTGGTAGCCCCTAAAGAGATTTGGTGTAACCAACCAGGGTATTCTCTGTTTAGAAGTAGCTTGAAGGCTAAGTCCTGAAAGCCGTGTTCAGATAAAATATTACACAAAAGTGGAGTTCCAATAAAGCCGGTCTTAAGCTTGTCTTCTACCTGTTCAAACAAGGTTTTTAGCATTTGCTTTGTTAGGTCCTCATCAATAGATAGATTGTGCTTTAAGGTCAGTATTAGGGCTGTCTGAGTCTTTATGGCTGACCTTCCAGTTGCTGTGTAATATTCTTTTCTAATAATATCAAACTGGTCTTGAGATAGTTTTTTGTATTCTTTGTGTTCTTTTTTCTTATCCAAGATATATGCAGCCTTTGCAACTATACCAGCACTTATTGCATAGTAGACATTGGCCAAAAATTCCACATCGGTGGCTCCAAACACTGTATCATCTTTTAGGTTTACATTATCTAGGGCCAACCAGTCTCCATAGTGGAAAAAGTGTCTCCAAGCATGGTTATCACCATCCACTTTTTTTATGTAGTCTACCCAAGTTTTCATACTTTCAAATTGCTCTTCTAGTATGGTTTTATCCCCATAGTATTTGTACATATTCCAAGGCATTATGGTGGCAGCATCCCCCCAGCCACATGAAGCCCTTATAAGTCCAAAGGCAGGTATAACTACAGGAACTAAACCATCATGGACCTTTTGTTCTGTATACATGTCATAAAGATATTTTTTGAAGAAGGCATAAGTATCTCCTAAATAGGTGGCTGCAGCTGTAAAGATCTGTGCATCCCCTGTCCAGCCCATTCTTTCATCTCTTTGAGGACAATCGGTAGGCACATCTAAAAAGTTACCTTTCATAGACCATCTAACATTGCTTACCAATTTGTTTACATCCTTATGGCCTGTTTCAATATGGCCAACCTCTTCAAAGTCACTGTAAAGGGCCACAGCTTCCATATCTGAGATATCTAGATTGTCCACTCCATCTACTTTTATGTATCTAAAGCCATAAAAGGTAAATTTAGGCTCTAGCACTATCTCTTTACCATTACTTACATAAAAGTATTCTGATTTAGCACTTCTTAAGTTGCCGTTGTAAAAGGAGTTTTCTTGTAGGATTTCTCCTGTTTGAATATGAACCTTGATGCCTTTTGGTACATCTAACCTAAGTCTGAAAATACCAGTTAAGATTTGGCCCATATCAAAGACCTTTTCATTTTTAGGTGTAGTAATTAGTTCTATAGGTTTTAGGATTTCTCTTTCTACTACAGGTAAGCTTAAGCGTTCACTAAGAAGGTCAGTTGATAATTCAGATATTTGAACATCTTCAATAGGAAGTTCATCCAAGGTATCATCTAGATGCTCACCATCATAAAGATTTGAAAAGGTAATATTACTTCTTTCTACCTTCCAAGTGTCATCAGAAGAGATGGTTTCTATTAAGCCATCTTCATATTCCAGTCTTAATTCACATATTAAATGCCATCTATCTCCATAAAAGCCCTTTTGTGAATGTTGGGAAAATCCAAATCTTCCTTTATACCAACCATTACCTAAAAGAACACTTAATCTTCCCTCTTCTTTTAGCATATCTGTCATATTATAGGTCTGATATTGGACCCACTCATTATAATTATTGCAGTAGGGAGTAAAAAACTCATTCCCAATTTTTTCTCCATTAAAGTATGCATAGTAAAGGCCAAGGCCTGAGATATATAGGGTGGCTTTTTTTACAGGACCTGTTGGTTTTATATCTTTAAAAAAGATTGGATGTCTACTTTCACTATTATCACAAGTTATCCAAGAAGCTTTCCAAGGGTCATCCATTTTAGCTGTTTCAAACCATTGAACCTCTGATGTAACCTCTTCATCCATATCACTTACTACAGTTACAGTCCAAAAGTATTTAGTATAGGGAGAAAGCTTTAAATCAATTCTTTGACCAATACTTTCTAAGTCTTTTACGAAGCCAGTATCTTTTATAATTTCAGCTTTTCCATCCTTGTCCTTCCAAACTAGAATTCTAGCCTCTTTTTGCTTTTTCCCTTGGGTATCTTTTACCTTCCAGGAAAAAACTGTGCCCTCTAGCATAAAACCCAGGGGGTTTGTCATGTGGTTTACTCTTGCATCATAAATTTTCATTTTTTGTCTCCATATTTGCAAAATTTACTTCTACTTATTTACTTTCAACACTTTATTCTAATTCTAACATTAAATATGAGCCTAGTGAAACTTCCTTTACATTTTTAGATTGTGCTTCAATCCAATCTATTTTCTCAGGCTGACAAAAATAATTAATTATCACTTATCTTGTCTTGCCACTGTTTTGGTGTCATACCCATTATAGAACAAAATACCCTATGAAAACTACTTTGAGAAGAATAATCTAGCATTACTGCTACATCCAATATGCTGTATTCTTTAGATTTTAATAACCTTTTTGCTTCTTCTATTTTTATTCCGCTTATATGCTGACTTAAACTTGTGCCTGTTTCTTTTTTAAAGCGTTGACTCAAGTATGATCTGTTGATGTTTAACTCCTTAGCTATGGTATCTACTTTTAAATCTCCATATATATTTCTAGCGATGTAGTTGTTAATCTCTATGATAAACTTTGAATTATTACTTCCCATCCTCACACTTTTTACCATCTGGGCGAATTTTAGCATCATTAAATTATTAAGATTTCCCAATGACATCAAATCTGTAGACCTTTCTATTGCTTGCATATAAGTATCAGCCATATGCATGGCTGTTTCATACCTCAATCCTCCTCTTACAGCTGCTCTACTAGCCAATACGGTAGCTGATAGAATAAGATTTTTGTACTTTCTAAAAACCTCATTTGCTACATTGCCTACATTACCTTCAAATATTCCAGATGCGAAAAATTTAGTCAACATTTCAGGTTGGCCATCTTCAATATAGGAGAAGAGAACCCTTTCATAATATTCAGTATTATGGGAAACTTTTTGTGGATAGTATTCAGGTTTCTCCAAGGCTTTTTCCGGTTTTCTAAAAGCATCTATTATAGAGTCTTCATTACCATTATATATGTTATTTAGCAAATCTATCATAGACAGCATTTGAAGCAAACTATAGTTGCCATGGTCTCTAAAAAAGTCTATTACATCCAAAAAAGGAGTGTCCTTATCTTTTAAAAATGCTAAAATTCGTTGAGCTTCATTTCTTTCACACGGAATATCAGAAAAAGGACCTAAAACAAGAGTTCTTCCTTCATCGAGCTTTACTACACCAAAATGCAAAAGCTCGATAACTAATGCAAAATCAGCATCTTTTTCAGTGTTAAGTAAGGATTCAGGAACTAGGCTAGCTAATCTAGGAAACAAATCATTTTCTGGCAGTTGATATAAAACTTTTTTATCTTTGTCATACAAAGTTAAGGGAGCATATGTAATGGAATAAATCTTAAATAATATAAAATAACTGTTCATTTTGATTATTCTCCTAACATTATGATAATAACTATAACATAATGGAAATACGCTTTCCAGAAAACTTAATATAATTAGGATGCAAAAAAGTATATTTAATATAGTTACTATTTGAAAAAACTAAAAGGAGAAAATTATGGGGAAGAAAAATAAGGGAACCTCGAGCCTTGGCTTTAAGAGCTATTTAGGCGGCACTATGATGTGGGCTGTATCTGGAGTAGGTGCAGCATTAATGACTTCTTGGTTTATGCAATATCTAACTGACTATGCTGGAATTGGTGAATATGCGGCTCTTTTAGGAACTGTTATTCTTTTGATTGTAAGAATTTTTGATGCAGTCAATGATCCAATTCAAGGCTTCATAATAGATAATGCTAAGGACACAAAACATGGAAAATATAAACCTTTTTTAATTGCAAGCGTTATTTTGTCAGCAGTAGGAATAAGTTGTCTCTTCTTCTTACCTTCTGCCATATCTGACAAGCCTGTGATTATTGTAATCTGGGTTCTTTTCTTCTATTTAGCTTATGACTTTGGTGAGTCTTGGTTTGCACCAAATCTGCTTTATAGAACCATGACAGACAGTACTACAGAAAGATCCAAACTTCTTTTGTGGCCAAGACTATTCACTCTTTTACTTGGAGCTATGATGGCAGCTTTAATACCAATAATTAATGGAGTTAATGTAAATTTCAATAATATGCACACATCTTTTGGAATTACTGTTACAGGCTTGATGGTTATTGCTGCATTAATAGCGATAGTAGGGCTTCTCATAGTCAAAGAGAAAAAGGTTGAAAATATTGAAATTGAAGAAAAATCTGAAAAAGTAAAATTTACTGAAATTTTCAAATTATTTGTAGAAAATGAAGCTTTAAGAGTTAAATTTATAACTGACCTATTTTCTGGCTTTATATGGACCTTCCTATTTGCTACTGCTCTTTACTACATAAAATGGGGATTTGCAGCTAATCTAGAAACTGGAGAAGTTAATGCTGACTTATATGGTACATATTCTTTAATTGCTTCTATGATGATGTTAGTTCCAATTATTTTAGGAACAGCTATTGCCACACCTTTGACGAAATTATTCAAATCTTCTGTAAAACTATTTAGAGCTATGCTCCTAACTCAAGCCTTGTCCTGTGGACTTCTCTTTGCTTTGGAAATATTGGGAGTTTTACAAGCAGTTCCTTTTGTGTTCTTCATCTGCATGGCACTAACTTCAACAGCTATTGGTGTTAACTTCATACCTGGAGAAGTAATGAATATGGAAGTTATGGACTACAGTATATTTAAAAATGGAAAAGATAGATCAGCTCTTTGTAATGCTACAAGCAAGTTTTTGGCAAAAGCACAAACAGCTTTATCCTCTGCTTTAGTTGGTGCAATCCTTATTGGTATTGGTTATCAAGTGGATTCTGCAACCGACACTTATTTAGGTGACCTTGCTCGTATACCAGGAATGCTTACTTGGTTTATTATAGTTATGGGATTGATTCCCTTTGTTTTGGGCATGATATCTTGGTTTGTAATTAAAAGATATCCTATTACAAATGAAGTTAGAGAAGAAATGCACCAGACCCTAAAAAGAGAATCAATAGAGTAAAAAACTAAAGGGGTGTGAATTAAACACCCCTTTTCAATAAAAATTGATTTAAGAGCAAGGACCTAATAGGTATAAACCAATAAACATAAACTTTATGTGTTTTATACTATTTAAATTAGCAATGTGTATGAATAATCTAGTAAAGTTAAGCGTTAGTTTAAATACAAAGAAGGAGGAGCATAATTATATGGATTTATATTATGCGGAGAAAAAGTGAAGAAAATAGATTTTAATAAGAATTGGCTTTTTAACAAGAAGGATAAAGAAGCAACAGTTATAAATCTTCCTCATGATGCAATGATTTTAGAAGATAGAAACAAGGATAACTCTAGTGGCTCAGCAGGTGCATATTTCCCAGGTGGTGTATATGAATATCAAAAAAAGTTTGAACTTAATAAAAAAGATATAGATAAAACAATAATTTTTGAATTCGAAGGTGTTTACAGAAATGCTCAAGTATACATAAATGATCAATTAGTGGGAGGAAAACCTTATGGTTATATACCTTTTTTTATAGAAGCTGATGAGTTTTTAAAATACAATCAGATAAATACAATAAGTGTTCGTGTAGATAACTCCAATCAACCGGATTCTCGCTGGTATACAGGAGCTGGGATCTATCGTCCTGTTTGGATGTGGATTGGCTCAAAAGAGCATTTAAGGCCTGAAAGTGTAAGAATAACTACCTTATCCTGGTCACCTGCAAAGATTAAGGTGGATATAGAAACTGCTTGGAATGATAAGAATATCTTAATAGAAATCTATGATAAAGATGAACTTATTGCTAGTGAAAAAGGTACTTCAAAATCTTTTATAATAGAAAATGCAAAACTTTGGGATGAGTTTAATCCTTATCTATACACTTGTGTTGTAAAACTTTTAAAAAAGGACCAAGTTATAGACCAATCTGTAAATACCTTTGGGATAAGGTTTATAGAATGGAGCACAAATGGCCTTTTTATAAATGGAAAAAGAACTCTCTTAAGAGGAGCTTGTGTACACCATGACCATGGAATTCTAGGAGCTGCTACCCATAAAGAAAGTGAATTTAGAAGAATTAAGATTCTAAAAGAAGCTGGTTTTAATGCAATTAGATCTGCCCACAACCCAACATCCAGAGCGCTTTTAGAAGCTTGTGATTATTATGGACTTTATGTAATGGACGAAACATGGGATATGTGGTACTCCAAAAAATCTAAATATGACTATGCAAATGACTTTGAAAAAAACTATAAATATGATCTTCTTGCTATGATTAATAGAGATTATAACCATCCCAGTGTAATAATGTATTCAATAGCTAATGAAGTCTCTGAGCCTTCTACTCAAAAAGGTGTAGATTTGGCAAAAGAAATGGTGAAATTTATAAAAAAAGAAGACCCCTATAGAGTTGTTACAGCAGGCCTTAATCTTATGATCATAAATATGTCAGCTAAAGG
Source organism: uncultured Clostridiaceae bacterium (assembly GCA_964563155.1). Lineage (GTDB taxonomy): Bacteria > Bacillota > Clostridia > DUPQ01 > DUPQ01 > DUPQ01. The sequence continues at coordinate 141,818 of CAZLVL010000005.1, forward strand.
AAAATCTATATACAAAGAAGATGGGGGAAGAGACGAGACACAAGATGCAAAAATGTCTTCTATGAATAGCACAATGTTTAATTTGATGGCTCAGGCTATTGGAACTGGCATGAATAAAAGTGCAAACTCAAAAAAAGCTGACCAAATAACAAAGCCAGTTTGTGAACTACTAGATATTGTAGGTTACAACTATGCTTCGGGTAGATATCCTTTAGAAGGAAAAGCCAATCCAGATAGGGTTATTGTAGGTTCTGAAACATTTCCGCAAGATATTTCTAAAAATTGGGCTATGGTAAAAAAATATCCCTATTTAATTGGTGACTTTATGTGGACCGCTTGGGACTACATTGGAGAAGCTGGTATTGGGGCTTGGTCATATTACGAAGATGGAAAATCTTTTTCAAAACCTTATCCTTGGCTTTTAGCTGATGTAGGAGCAATAGATATTTTGGGAAATCCCAATGGAGAAGCCTTTTGGGCTAAAGCAGTTTGGGATCTAGATAATAACCCTTTAATAGCTGTTCGACCTGCAAATCACCCTAATGAAAAAATATATAAATCAGTGTGGCGTGGAACCAACGCCCTACCTACATGGACCTTCAAGGACTGTGAAGGAAATCCGGCACTTGTTGAGATATATTCCAACGCAACTTATGTTGAACTTTTCTTAAATGATAAGCTTCTGGGTAAAAAGAAAGTCAAAAATAATAGGGTGCTATTTAAATGCAAATATAGTCCAGGAGCATTAAAAGCGGTGAGTTATAAAAAAAATATGAGTATTAGTGGAGAATCTGTTTTAAAAACAGTAGCAAGTCCACAACTGCATATATTACCTGAAAAAATAGCAGCTAAATCTAATGAAATAGTTTATGTTCCAGTAGTTATTGGTGATAGATTAGGCAATTTTGAAGCAAACGACGATAGGGTATTAAAAGTTGAGGTTGAAAATGGTAAATTGCTTGCTTTTGGAAGTGCTAATCCCAGAACAGAAGAAAGTTATAATACTGGCTCCTTCACTACATATTACGGTAGAGCTTTAGCAATAATTGAAATGGGAGATAAGGACACTTTAATTACAGTAAGTGATGGAATCACCAAGATAAGTAAAACTATAAAATTGGAAGATTAATGATTAATATCCTGAATAAGAATAAAACTTTACAATTTATATTAAAAACAAGCAAGACCTAGGTAAAAGACTGAATATAATGGAGGCTACCAGAGAGAAAAAAAATGAGAGCTATAAATTTAAAGACAGAATATTTAGCAGATCCTTTAGGTATCGACATTGTAAATCCAAGATTCTTTTGGCAATGTCCTGAGGGCTTTGAACAAAAGGCATATCAAATAATTGCCAAGAAAGATAATGCTATCATTTGGAATAGTAGCAAAGTTATTTCTTCTGAAACATCTCATATTCCCTATGAAGGTCCTAGCCTTAATAGTAGAGACAGGATTGAATGGTCTATAAAACTATGGAATCAAGATGACCAAGAGAGTGAAGTATCCTTTTCTTTTTTCGAAATGGGACTACTGGATAAAATGGACTGGGTGGGTAAATGGATAAGTGGTAACTATGAGCCTAAAAAAAATAAAAGGTATCCTATAGATTCCTTTAGAAAAACTTTTGAACTAACAAAAAAACCTATAAAAGCAAGACTCTACATCACAGCCCTTGGTATCTACAAAGCAAGTCTTAACAATAACTTTATTACCGACTTTGAATTAGCCCCTGGTTCCACTGATTACAATAAAAGATTGCATTATCAAACATATGACATAACTCCCTATCTAGAAAAGGATAATACCTTTGAATTATCTTTAGGTGATGGTTGGTACAGAGGCTCACTTGGTGCTTATGGACAGACACATGTGTATGGAAGGAAAACAAAACTTCTTTGTCAGATAGAAATATATTTTGAAGATGGAAGTAAGAAGATTATAGGAAGTGATGATAGTTTTTCTTGGTCTAACGATGGACCAGTTCGCTTTAATGATCTAAAAGATGGAGAGATTTATGATTCAAACAAAAACCCTAGCTACAAAGGTTATGCTTCTCTCTCTTCTGAAAATAGAAACTTAATTGCCTCTAATAATGTTTTTCCTAAAAAACAAGAAATTCTAGAAGCAAAACTAATAACCAGTCCTAAGGGCAAACTTTTACTAGATTTTGGCCAAAATATTGCAGGCTTTTTATCCTTCAAGCTAAAAGGACCAAAAGGGAAAAAAGTAAAATTTAGATTAGGTGAAATATTAGATAATCAAGGTGAGTTTACTCAGAATAATTTTCAGCTTATAAAACCAGTAAATGAATGGGGTCCACTAAAAGCGTTTATTCTAATGATTGGAATAGGTAAAAAACTTAAAAATACTCAATTCACGCCAAAGCAAGAAATAACCTTTATTTGTTCAATCGAGTAGGGAGAAATTTCTTCTCCCTCTCACACCACCTAGCATGCCGTTC
>CAZLVL010000006.1:0-127024 GCA_964563155.1 uncultured Clostridiaceae bacterium
ATATATGATTTCTATAATCCAACAAGAAAACAGAAATCTCTTGGCTATCTAAGTCCACATGAATTTGTTAAGATACTAGAGCCAGTTGCTCTAGCAAAAGTAGCTTAACATTTTGTCCGATAAAGTGTTGACGTCCCAACACATATTGTACGAAAAGTATACAATAAAGTATACAATAAAGTACATGATAAGCGCTTTAATGTATACAATAAAGTATACAATAACTTTTGGAGCATGATTGTAAAGCAAAATGTCCCAATCGTTAAAAAGTAGAGTAATCGTTAAATTGTTGAGTAATCGTTAAAATGGTGATTTAAAAATAAAAAAGACCTAAAAATAGGCTAATATTTGACTACTGCTAGTCTCCCTACTGGTGTCGGATAGGAGATTTTGCCCTTTCAGTCAAAGAAAAAAAGCATGATGACATTGTATCAAACCTATGCTTTCAATATGGCAAAGGACATGAGTATGATGCAAAATGCACCTGGTAGCCTTGTTTTCGTTTACCCCATGAACACACTTGCTTTTTCCGTTAACATATTTTGACCAAAATTTATGGTGCATACCATTGCACAAAACATAGGAATTGTGTAATAGCATATAATTTGTTAGTGTTATTCAAGTGTTTTGTTTTTTATATGACTATAAATAACTATATCATGTGAAATGTCACACAAAACCTCACCATTCTTTACTATCTTCATTTCTTTGAAGCCAAGTCTTTCGGGAATAGCACGGCTCTTTAAGTTATCAGTCGCACAGTGAATTGAAACTTTTTCTATGTATAATTCATTAAAAGCGTACGCAACTAAAGCGCGCACACAGTCTGTTACAATACCATCACCTTGAATACTTTCGGCTAACCAATAACCAATTTTAGCGGTGTTCGTATTTTTGTCAATATCATGAAGTTCAATGTTACCAACGTAATTGTTATCTAAAAATATCCCTAAAACTTTGTCAGTGCCATTGCTTGAGCGTTTCTGTCACGATTTAATAGTATTTGTTATATTATTGGAAGAGCTTGTTGTGTCAACCCACGGTAGCCATCGCCTAAGATAGTTGCGATTTTTGTTAATAACCGAGTAAACCTCAACAGCGTTTTCATCTGTTAAACTTTGCATATGTAAATTGTTTCGCACATCAATTTTCATATTTTCTCCCCTTAAAAATTTTATAAAACTCCCTGTCATTATATAATTGTATCAACGACAGGGCTTTTATCTGGTGGAGGCGGAGGGAGTCGAACCCTCGTCCGAAACAACTTCCGTGTTAACATCTACGTGCGTAGCCTACTCTTTAAATTCCCTTTATCATCCCTTGTAAGCCAGGTCTAATATTGGTAGCTTCATAAGTTTAACCTTGAACCTCAAAGCTTTGGCTTTTGGCTTTTCACGGTAAATGACACCCAAATCCGGAGCCCGTGATATCCGGTAGGATGCTTAGCAAGCTATATTAAGCTGCTAAGGGAGCAAAATTTGTTTTTGCGTTTATATTTATTTTCCCGTTTTTTAAAGAGGCCAACGAGAATCCTCTGCACGCCATCAACAGTTCAATCATCCCGTCGAAACCTTTACGCCCCCGAATAACTGCTGTCTTTCAGTCTTTTTTGTATTTCTCTGTCAGCTTCATTCTTACGGATTGAATCACGTTTATCATAGTGCTTCTTTCCTCTGGCTAAAGCTAACTCAATTTTCACCTTGTTCTTTCTAAAATATATTTTGGTAGGAACAAGGGTAAAACCTTTTTGTTGCATCTTAGAAAAGATCTTGTAAATCTCATCTTTGTGTAAGAGCAATTTTCTATCTCTATCAGGGTCTACATTATTAATATTCCCCTTATCATAGTGGGAGATATGCATGGCAGAGATAAAAACCTCTCCATCTTTGACATAGGCATAAGCATCTCTTAGGTTAACAGCACCATTTCTTAAGGACTTTACTTCTGTTCCCTTAAGTACAATTCCAGCTTCATAAAAATCTAGTAGTTCATAGTCAAATGAAGCCTTCCTATTATATGCAATTGTTTTAATGCCATCTTTTGTCAAAACAGCTCTCCTTTCAAGGTGATTATAGCATAGCAATGTGAAGATTCTGTTAAGTGTTACAAATATTTAATACAAATGAAAAAGAAGAGATTCTATATTAATTCATGAAATAGATATTGTTTATCTTCCAAAGTCCCTCTTCTAGAACTAAAAAGACCACTAGGGAGTTGTCTTTATGACTTTGATTAAAAAAGACTTGAGCTGTATTAAAGCTTATCTTGTAGTCCTTTATGGAAAAATCATTTAAGTAAGAGAAGGTAAAATCCTTTACAAAGTCCTTGTATTCAACTTCCCTGTTTTTTGGAGAACTTAAAACAAATAGTTGGTAAAAGTCTTTGGCCTTAAAAGCATTAAGATAATTACTAGATACTTCAAATGGATTATTATCTTCCATATTGTATATATAGTAGTTTTGGCTAATATCCTCTACTTCTCTTGTATCCATAATCAAGAAGTTGTCTGGTTCATATATATTTAAGTTGTTCCAAAACATATAGGAGTCCATTCCATATTCATTTAAGGCCCTTACTTGGTCTAGGATCTGCTCTGGCCCATAGTAATAGCCATACATAGAAAAATCTTGAATCCAAAACCTAATATCAGCCTTTATATTAAAGGCTCCATTAATTCTTAAAGAATCTTCTATGGCTCCTTTTACTACTTTATAGGGTTCTTTGTTTGGGTCATTATATGTATACCAGTTAGTACCCCTATAGTGGCTGGGATAAACCATAGGGCAGATATAATCAACTTCTTGGGTAAGGTTATACCAAACTTGCCCTATATCTATATTCAAAGGATCATCCCATAAATAGGCTACGCAACCAAATACATCAGCAGCTATCTTTACATTCAAAGGTTTAAGCTGAGATGCTGCCTTTTTTAAAAAAGACCTTATCTCTTCATCTTGTCTTACATTATCTTTTAAATACTTTTCTGAGACTGGAAACTGGGAAAACTTTTCAGGAAACCTAATATAATCAAATTGTATTTCATCAAACCCATATTGGGCAGCTTTTAGGGCTACTTCAATATTGTAGTCTTGAACTCTTTTGTCATAGGGGTTTACCCAAGAAGCCTTTGAATAATCTAGCCATGGCTGGTTATCAGAGATATTTATAGTGTATTCATGGTGCTTTGATAAAACATTATCTTTAAAGACCACTAGCCTAGCAATAGTATAAATACCATAGCCCTTTAGTTTTCTCATAATCTCTTCAATATTCTTCAAATATCCATTATTGCTTTGAAGCTTAGGAATAATATCTGAAGAAAAAGGAATGGTCACATAGCCAGAGTCATCTTTTACATTAATAACTAGACCATTTAAGTCACTAGCAAGTACTAGGCCTACAATCTTCTCAAAAGGAGAACAAGATGAAATCCTAGGTTCCAGCTCCTTTACCCTTTTAGTATTTTTCTCTCTTAGGGCTTCAATGTATTGTTTGTAGTGCTGCACATTTATATCCTCTAAAGAGCCTGCAGCTATATCAGCCCTTACATAAAGAGCCCTTATACCTAAATCTACATTCTCATCTTTAAGGGCATAAGACTTGTTTGAAAAAAGACCTATTAATAGACTTAATAGGAGCATAAAACATATTAGCTTGTTAACCTTTTTGTAAAAGACCTTCTTTTTCTTAATCATCCCCTTATTTATAACAAAAAAGCCTTTTTTAGACAAGTAACAAATCTGTTAGTCTTTCTTTATTTGTTTTTTTCTATGCTATAATTAAAGAAGAAATCTAGAGGTAATATTATGCATATACACATTATAACTGACCTTGAAGGAATATCCGGTGTTGACTCCATAGATCATATGGATACCGACTCTTCTTTATATTTTTATGCCTGCAAAAGACTTATGGTAGATACCAATGCAGCCATAAGAGGCTTTTTTAATGGAGGAGCCACAAGAGTTACTGTTACAGATGGTCATTATAGGGGTAAAAACTTTATTGATGAAGAACTAGATCCTAGGGCTGAAAAGATAAACCTTATAGACCTATACAATACAGGTATTTATAAGCAAGTTACTGCCATAGCCCAAATAGGTGCCCATGCTATGGCTGGAACACCCAATGCCTTTTTGGATCACACTCAATCTTCAGTCCGTTGGTACAACTATTATATTAACAAGGTTAAATGTGGAGAACTTGCCCAAGCTGCTGCCTTTTTCGGAGCTTATGATGCCCCTCTTTTAATGGTATCAGGAGATTTAGCAGCCTGTGAAGAAGCTGAATACTTTTTCCCAAAGGTGGCTACAGCTTGCGTAAAAGAAGCTTTTGAAAGAAACAAGGCCACTCTTTATGACCTTGATTATTGCGAAGCTTTAATTGAAGAAAAAGCTAAATACTCTTTATCTCTCTTTGGTCATGTTAAGCCCTACAAAGTTACAAACCCTATAGAGATAAAGGTGGAGTTTACAAGAGCAGACTATTGTGATGAAGTTTTACATAAAAAAGGTGTTGAAAGAATAGATGCAAGATCTGTTGTTAAGAAAATTGATAAGATAAGTGACTACTTATCTATAGTATTATAGGAGGAATATTTTATGGAAAAGAAACTGGCCCTTTATGGTGGAGAAAAAACTAAGACCACACCTTATGGTACAGGAAAAAAGTTTGGTAAAGAAGAATTAGTTCAACTTGAAGAGGCCTTAAACCAGAACACTCTTTTTTACTGGTCTGGAAACAAGGTAAAAACCCTTTGTGATAAGTTTGCAAAGATGTATGGTAAAAAGTATTGTGTAGCAGCTTCTTCTGGAACCGCTGCCCTTCATGTAGCCTTAGGTGCTCTTGGTATTACAGAAGGCGATGAAATAATCACCTCCCCTATTACTGATATGGGAAGTATAATTGGGGCTATGTATCAAAATGCTATACCAGTATTTGCTGATTTAGACCCCCACACCTATAATCTAGACCCTAAAAGTGTAGAAGCCTGTATTACAGAAAAGACTAAGGCTATTGTAGTTGTCCACTTAGCAGGCAATGCTTGTGAAATGGATGAGATTATGGATATAGCTAAAAGACATAACCTTTATGTAGTAGAAGACTGCGCCCAATCCTATATGACCAGATACAAGGGCAAGCTTGTTGGAACCATAGGAGATATGGGTTGCTTTAGCTTAAATGACTTCAAACACATCTCAGCTGGAGATGGTGGTATGGTTTTAGTAAACAATGAAGATTTCTATCAAAAAGCCTTTATGTTTGCAGATAAAAACTACAATAGATTTTCCGGCGGTGGAACAAGAGTACTAAGAGAAATAGAATTTTTAGCTCCCAACTACAGAATGAATGAACTAACTGGGGCTGTTGGAATTGCCCAATTGGATAAATTAGAAAATATCTGTGCTATTAGAAAAAAACATGGAGATAGAATCACAGAAGGTATAAAGGATATACCAGGAGTATTTCCTCATTTAGTAAAAGACTACAATGAAGCCAGCTACTGGTTCTATATGTTCAGAGTGGACCCCAAAGAAATAGGAACAGATATGAAGACCTTTACAGAGGCTCTACAAGCTGAAGGAATACAATGTCAACAAGGATACATTCCTGCTGTTGTTTATCTTTATGATATGTTCTTAAACAAAGAAGGCTATCTAGGAACTCATGCTCCCTTTGATTCCCACTATTATGGCAAGGAAATCACCTACAAAGAAGGCTTGTGCCCAGTAGCAGAAGAAATCTTAGAAACAGCTATTAGAGTGAATATCTCTGAGTTCTACACAGACCAAGATATTTCAGATATTATAAATGCAATAATAAAAGTAACTGACTACTTTAGAGATAAGAAATAGGAGGACAATATGTACAGAGTAGGAATGTTGGGAACAGAAAACTCCCACGCAATGGCCTTTGCCAAAGAAATATGCTTTAAAGAAGAATACAAGGACTTTAAAATCACTGCTTTTTATGCCCTTGAAAAAGAACCATCACAAAAGATCATTGACGAATGTAAGATTGAAGGTGCAGTTATAGTGGATGACCCTTTAGATATGATGGACTTGGTTGACTGTGTAATAGTCACCAATAGACATGGTAAATACCATAAGGACTGCTCCCTTCCCTTTATCAAAGCAGGAAAACCAGCCTTCATAGATAAGCCCTTTACCATAGATCCAGATGAAGCTAGAGAAATACTAAAAGCAGCCCAAGACAACAATGTTCCCCTTTCAGGTGGGTCAGGTTGTAAGTATGCTCCACAAATACTTGAGTTAGCTAAAGCTGTTAAAAATGATGAATTCGGAAAAATCTATTCTGGAACCATGAACTTCCCTGCTTCTACAGAAAGTGAATACGGTGGCCTATACTTTTATGCCTCCCATTTAGTAGAAATGACCCTTGCTGTCTATGGACAAGATGTAAAGGAAGTTTCAGCCTTCTTGAAAAATGGGCATATTACTGCCATTGCCCACTATGACAAGTATGACATTACCATGCAGTTTGCCAACTCTAAAAAATACTATTCAGTACTTTATGGAGAAAAAGGTGTAGATATAAAAGATATTGATATATCTGGTATCTTTGTTGCTGAATTTGGACTTTTTGTTGACATGATTAGAACTGGCAAGCCCCCTCATTCTTTTGATGAGTTATTAATGCCTGTACTAGTAATGAATGCCATAGAAAAATCCTTAGAAAGTGGTAAAACAGAAAAAGTATAATAATGAAATATTAAGAATTATTATCTTTTTACTAACCACAAAAACTATCTAGGATTTTCAATTACATCTTTGATTTAACAATTACATACATAAAAGCACCTAAGGGTGCTTTTGTTTTACTTCATTTTAATCTTATTTACTATTCTTATTTCTCTTCTTATTCTTCTTATTATTATTTACTATTCTTTTATAATAATCTCAACTATTAAACAAAGGGAAATTATCTTTTACAAGTCCTTAGTATAAAGAGGAGTATATATAAGTTTTCCATCTTCAACATGGGATTTCATAAGTTGAATGGAGTTTACTTCAATATCAATCTGAGGAAAGTCTTCTTTGTATTGCTCTAAATCCACTCCCTCTTTTAAAAGAACATCTCTTGCTAAAGTAAGATGAGGTATATATTCAGCATCTTTAATATAGAACTCATAAGAATTAAAGTTATCATAAAGTTGCTTGTAGATAGAATCTAGGTTGGTATTAGGTTGAATTCCTGCCCAGTAAAGGTCTCCAGTAGGACGTTTAAATTTACCTAACCTATTAACCTTCATAGTAAAGGGCTTAGCTTCAATGTTCTTAACACAAAGCTGGGCCAATTTTACTCTAGCCTCTCCTACCTCTCCAAGAAAGACCAAGGTAAGGTGTAAATTATCTCTTGGAACAAATCGTCCCTTTTTAGATCTTTCATATAAATCTTTTTGAATTGAAATGATTCGTCTTTGAATATCCGAATTAAAGTTAATTGCTACAAATAATCTCATGTTTTTATCCTCTGTTTAAATTATAGCATTAAAGGAAGAGTTTACAAAAGGAGAAAAAGCTACTATCGTAATATTTGGTTTTGATAATTAAATCATCCAGATAGGAATAATCAAATTGTCCTTATCAAATGCACTGAATTGCTCTGCCATACATAAAACTGCACTTGTACCTATTACAAGAGGTGGTTTCTTTATTACACCAAAATTACTTACAAGTCTCCTGTCAGGCTTTACTGCCTTTTTAATTTCTAAAGGATGAAGCTTGCCATCTCTTTCCATAATTATATCAATTTCTTTAGAGTCACGATCTCGGTAAAAGTATAAATAGGGTTCGAGGCCAGCATTTTGATAACTTTTCATAATTTCAGATACAACAAAATTTTCAAGCAAAGCCCCACTCATAGCTCCGTTTAAAGCTACCTCAGGTGAAGACCATTTAGTCAAATAGCAAACAAGACCAGTATCATAAAAATATACTTTTGGTGTTTTAATTGTACGTTTTAGCACATTTGCAGAATATGGATGCAGAAGAAAAATTATTCCTAAAGTCTCAAGTATATTAATCCAGTCTTTTGAAGTCTGAATATCAATATCTGCATCTTGGGCAAGCCCATTGTAATTTAATAACTGTGATGTCCTAGCTGCAACAGCTGTAATAAAACGGTTGAATTTCAAAGAATCTACCATACCAGAAATATCTCGTACATCACGCTGTATATAGGTTGAAATATATGAAGAATAGTAAATGTCTCGATCTAAATACTGCCCACTGACTAAGCCTGGCATTGACCCTTTCCAAATACCTTCATACATTTCAGGTACAGTAACTGATTTAATGTTTTTACTTTCTTCTAGTAAACTATCAAAGTTAACCATAAAAGGAAGAGGCGGATTACCCATGATTTCTCGTTGTGATAAAGGTGACATATGTAAAAGAGCAACTCTTCCTGCAAGGGTTTCACCTACTCCCCTCATCAATGAAAATATTTGTGAACCAGTCATCCAAAAATCACCAGGATTTTGGTGCTTATCAATATGTATTTTAATGTATGTAAATAACTCAGGAGCATATTGAATCTCATCAATTAATACTGGAGGACTATGCAACTGTAAAAACAAGGCAGGATCATTCTTAGCCATATCTCTCATGGTAAAATCATCAAGCGTTACATATTTTCTACCAACATTCTCTTTTTCTGCTAATTTACTCAGCATGGTTGTTTTACCAGCTTGTCTAGGTCCAGTTAATAAAATTGCTGAAAATGAACTACTTAGTTCCAATATACGGTTTTCCATATGACGAAAAATATATTCCATTGCTTTACCACCATACAAGATTAATGAGTTTTGTCATCCTTATTATAATCGAAGAATAATATGCGGTCAATGAATTTTACGGCAGATTTCTATACTTTACTAAAAATAGCCGAAGTTCTCTTTTATAGGATTATTTTAAGTCAATTTCAACATGCAAAAAAAGGAGCATAAAAACTCCTTTTAAAATCTGCATAACACTATTTGCTAGTGCATATGTATGTATTTTTATAAAAGCCCATTAAAGTTTAGAGGGCAAAATCTCTTACTCTCCAAGGTTCTGAAACGTTCTTTCTTAGCATATTTACAACACCATCTTTAGTAATGGTTTGGCCATTAACTTCATAGGTAATTTTGCCATAAAAAGCTGCAAAATCGCCTCTAATATCTGCTGCTGTATATTCTACTTTTAGAGATTTCAAGAAAGCAGCTGGATCATCTACTGAGAAAGGAACTAATTTTCTTACTATGGCATAAATAACTTCTTCATCAGTTTTTTCACTTAAGAAAACTTCCAGAGATTTATTTCCGCGAATTTCTCTAATTGTTTCAACTGCCATATTGTCAAACATTCCTTGAATGTCCAGAGCATTTGCCTTTTCTATAAAAATAAATACTGAGTCTTTTACTTTATCTTTAGGTCCGCAGCCTGCAAGCGATAAAACAGTTAGCATTACCAAAACTAAACTTGCAACTCTAATTATTGTACTTTTTTTCATGTATTACTCCCTTAATTATTAAATAGTCTACTCTACTGATATTATATAAAAATAATGGACATAACAACAGTATTTGAGTAAATAATATTTTTTTCTTGTAATAAGTTAAATAATCCCTATTTATTATCCTGTTCTCTTATTTCAGTTCGCCTTATTTTCCCATTTATAGTCTTTGGAAGCTTTTCTACAAATTCTATAATCCTAGGATATTTATATGGAGCAGTTTCTGCTTTAACATAATCTTGCAATTCCTTTATTAGGCTTGTATCTCCTTTAATACCATTGGATAAAACAATTGTGGCCTTAACCAGCTGACCTCTTATCTCGTCTGGCACTCCAGTAACAGCACTTTCTAAAACCTTAGGGTGGGCATTTAAGACACTTTCAATTTCAAAGGGCCCTATTCTATAGCCTGACGACTTTATAATATCGTCATTTCTTCCCACATACCAAAGGTAACCATCTTCATCCTTCCAGGCAGTATCCCCTGTGTGGTAGTAGCCATCAAACATGGCACAATCGGTCATCTCTGTATTTCTGTAGTAGCAGTCCATAAGGCCATCTGGAAAGGGATCCATTTTTATGCAAATTTCTCCTATTGCTCCCGCTGGACAAACATTACCTTCTCCATCTAAAAGCTCTACTTGATACTGGGGAGATCCTTTTCCAATAGAGCCTGGCTTTGGTACCATATTTATCAGGTTACAAATAGCCAAGGTAGTTTCTGTTTGCCCAAAGCCTTCCATAAGTTTTACCCCAGTAGCCTCTTGCCATATTTTAAATATGTCTGGATTTAGGGCTTCTCCTGCTGTGGTTGCATATTGTAAGGTGGATAAATCAAATTTTTCTAAGCCTTCTTTAATAAAAAATCTATACATGGTTGGTGGAACACAAATGGTGGTAATCTTGTACTTTCCAATAAGTGATAAAATCTCACTGGCATCAAACTTGTCATAGTCATATACAAAAACTCCCGCTTCCATAATCCATTGGCCATAGAGTTTTCCCCAAACAGCCTTGCCCCAGCCAGTATCTGCTATGGTAAAGTGTAAACCTTCTGGGTCTACATTGTGCCAATGTTTGGCTGTTAAAAGGTGGGCTAATGAGTAGGAATGATTGTGTAAAACCATCTTAGGATAACCAGTTGTACCTGATGAAAAATACATTAATAAAGGCTCTTTAACATGGGTATCTATTCTTTGCCAAGGCTCATCCTTAATCTTTTCAATTCCCTTATCAAAGTCATGCCAGTTTTCTCTTTGCCCTTTAACAATTATTCTTGTTTCTAAGCTGGGACACATTTCTAGCACGTCATCAATGGACTGACAAGCATTTCCTTCTGCTGTACATATTACAGCTTTTACTGAAGCTGCATTTATCCTGTATTCTGCATCATGGGGTGTAATCATAAAGGTAACCGGTATCATGACAGCCCCCAGTTTTTCCAAGGCTACTGCTATATACCAAAATTGATAGTGTCTTTTTAAGATGACAATAACAGGGTCTCCTTTTTTAATTCCTAAAGAGCTCAAGTAATGGGCAGTCTTATCTGACAAAACCTTCATATCTTTAAAAGAAAAGGTTCTTTCTTCCCCATTGGGATGAACCCAAACCATGGCCCTTCTATCAGGGTCATTTATGGCTATGTCATCTACTATGTCATAGGCAAAGTTAAAGTTGTCAGGATATTTTAGCTTATAGCTATCCAAGACCTTATTCTCATCATATGTTTCTTCTACATACCTTAAATTTATATTTCTCATTAATATACCCTTATTTTTGTTTTATATTATTACTATTACTACTTACTTATATCCTTCATTACAATGGCTAAGAAGGTGCAGTCTTTCCCATTAGTTGCAATCATTCCATGATCTACTGAAGAATTGTAATATACTGAGTCTCCAGCATTTAGAATCTCTGTATGCTTTCCATGTGCAAACTTTAAAGAACCTTCTAAAATATAGTTGAACTCTTGTCCATCATGCTTATTCATCTTTATTGGAAGGTCCTCTTCTTCAGGCCTATATGGGGCTCTTACTAAAAAAGGTTCAGAGGTCTTGTTTTTAAAATAGGCTGCTAGGTGATTGTAGGTAAAGCCCTCCCTCCTATTAATTACTAAACCCTTTCCCCCTCTTACTATGGTATATTGGCCTAGGTTAGGATTTTCTCCTGTTAAAAGCTCCACTATATCCACTTGAAACTTTTCAGCACACCTATACAAAAAGGTGAAGGAATAGTCAGATGACTGGCCCTTTTCCAATATTTCATACTCTTTTTCACTTACATTTGCAGCTTTTGCCATTTCTTCTATGGAAAAGCCCCAAATTTCACGCAAGCTTCTAATTCTTTGAGCAATTTCATGTATTTTTGGATCCATTCTTCACCTCCAAGTAGGAATTTAACTCATATTTTACCCATAAAGTCTAGGTCATGCAAGATTTTTCTTAATCTTAGGCCCTAAACTTTATCACTTAATATAATTTTGTTTTATTTCTTTACATCTAGTGCTATACTAGAAGATAAGAATTTTTGGAATGTGTAAATGAAAGAACTTAAAAAATTAATTATAATATGTGGCCACTATGGTAGCGGGAAAACCAATTTCACAGTCAATTTGGCCCTAGATATAGCTAGCAAGAATAATAGAGTTTTAGTAACCGATTTAGACATAGTAAATCCTTACTTTAGAAGCTCTGATTTTTTAAGCCTTTTTCAAGAACATAAGATTGAATTAGTAGCCCCTGTTTTTGCAGGGACCACAGTGGATGCTCCCCAAATAAGCGCTTCTGTTACCAGGGCTTTTTCCTTTGATGGCTATTCCATAATAGATTTAGGAGGAGATCCAGTAGGTGCAACTGCCATAGGACAATACTTTTCTTCCATTAAAGATATTGACTATGACATGCTCTATGTCATAAACCAGCACAGAGCAGAAAGTAAAAATCCAGAAGATGCCTATGAAATTTTACAAGATATTGAAAGGGCATCTAGACTAAAGGCCACATATTTGGTAAATAATAGTCATCTTCAAGAGTTTACAAACCTAGACATGATTAAGCAATCTGAATCATATGCTAAAAAAGTTTCAAGATTATCAGGTCTAGACCTGTGGGCTACTACAGTAAATAGAGAACTTTTAGAAAAAGAGGATGGGGACATATCTAATATTCCCAGCCCATATATTATAGATATATATGTTAAAAAACCATGGGAACAATACAAGGAGGGCTATAATGGCTAAAGCTTTAATCAACCAGGTGCTATGCAAGGGATGTTCTATGTGTATAGTGGTCTGTCCCAAGAAAATAATTGTATTATCAGATAAAATAAATCAAAAAGGATACCACCCTGCCATAGTTACCGACCAATCAAAATGTATTGGCTGTAGTGCTTGTGCAATAATGTGTCCTGATGTAGCAATAAGGGTAGAAAGGTAGGTAGAATATGACAAAGGTTTTAATGAAGGGAAATGAAGCCCTAGCAGAAGCTGCCATAATGGCAGGATGTAGACATTTCTTTGGCTACCCCATAACTCCCCAAACAGAACTGGCAGCCTACATGGCAAAAAAGATGCCTAAAATTGGTGGAGTTTATCTACAAGCAGAATCTGAAATTGCAGCAATAAATATGGTACTAGGTGCCTCTGCTGCTGGAAAAAGAGTTATGACCTCTTCATCTTCCCCAGGTATAAGTTTGAAGTCTGAAGGCCTTTCATACATTGCTGGCTCTGATTTACCTGCTGTTATTGTAAATGTTCAAAGAGGTGGTCCTGGTCTTGGGGGAATTCAACCTTCTCAAGCAGACTATTGGCAGGCTACAAGAGCCATTGGTCATGGAGATTTTCACCTAATGGTCTATGCCCCTTCTACCATTCAAGAGATGATGGATTTAGTAAAATTGGCCTTTGATAATGCAGACAAGTACAGAATGCCTGTTATGATTTTATCCGATGGAATGCTGGGCCAAATGATGGAGCCTGTAGAATTAAATGAAAAGGAAGGCTTTACTGAAATTGAAAAGCCTTGGGCTGTTACAGGCCATAAAAATAAAAGAGAACACAATGTAGTAAACTCCCTTTATTTATCTCCTGCTAGATTAGAAGAGTTAATAAAAGAGCGTTTTGCCAGATATGATGTAATTAAAAAAGAGGAACAAAAAGCAGAAGAGTATTTAGCAGATGATGCAGATATTTTGATTGTAGCTTATGGAGCCTCTTCAAGAATTTCCAGAACTGCAATAAATGAAGCTAGAAAAGAAGGTATAAAAGTAGGTATGGTTAGACCCATAACTCTCTGGCCTTTTCCTGACAAGTTTATTGAAAAACATATTGACCATTCAAAGGACTTTTTATGTGTGGAAATGAGCATGGGTCAAATGCTGGATGATGTTAAACTAGCAGTTAATGGGAAAAAACCAGTCCACTTTAGCGGAAGAACCGGAGGCATGATTCCTTCTCCTCAAGAGATTTTGGACAAGATAAGAGAAATTAAGGAAGGTAAGTAAAATGACTGTAGTTTTTGATAAACCTAAAGCATTAAGAGATGTACCCTTTTCCTATTGCCCTGGCTGTACTCATGGTATAATCCACCGTTTAGTAGCCCAAGCAATAGATGATTTAAATATTG
Organism: uncultured Clostridiaceae bacterium; assembly: GCA_964563155.1. Classification (GTDB taxonomy): domain Bacteria; phylum Bacillota; class Clostridia; order DUPQ01; family DUPQ01; genus DUPQ01. The sequence continues at coordinate 14,145 of CAZLVL010000006.1, forward strand.
AAGGAGATACTATTGGGGTATCCCCTGTGGGTTGTGCAGTTATGAACTATGACTTTTTTGCCTGTGATATGGTACAAGCCCCCCATGGAAGAGCTCCTGCTGTGGCAACAGGTATAAAAAGGGCTAACCCTGAAAATATAGTGTTTACCTATCAAGGTGATGGAGACTTGGCAGCTATAGGGACAGCTGAAACTGTACATGCAGCGGCTAGAGGAGAAAACATTACCATAATATTTGTAAATAATGCCATTTATGGTATGACAGGAGGCCAAATGGCTCCTACCAGCCTAAAAGACCAAATCACTCAAACAACCCCTTATGGAAGAGATACTAATTACTCTGGTTATCCCATTAGAGTAAGTGAAATGCTAGCTACCATTGAAGGAGCTGCCCTTATTCAAAGGGTATCTGTAGACTCTGTTAGAAATGTAAATCAGGCACAAAAAGCCATTAAAAAGGCCTTTGAATACCAAATTGCTAAAAAAGGCTTTACCTTAATTGAAGTACTATCAACTTGTCCCACCAACTGGGGTTTAGACCCAGTGGAATCTTTAGACTGGTTGAGAAAGCACATGATGCCACACTATCCACTAGGAGTCTTTAAAGATATTGGGGAGGAAAAGTAATGAGTAATATTAATATACTTTTAGCAGGTTTCGGAGGACAAGGAATTCTTTTTATGGGCAAAATGACCGCCTATTCTGGCCTAATGGATGGCAAGGAAATCACCTGGCTACCCTCCTATGGCCCAGAAATGAGAGGAGGAACAGCCAACTGTTCAGTCTGTATATCAGATGAACCCATAGGTTCTCCTTTAGTAACTCATCCAGATATCTTGGTTGCCATGAACCTTCCTTCTTTGGAAAAGTTCGAAAATGATGTAGTAGCTGGAGGCATGATATTTGTAGACTCTTCAATGATAGACAAAAAAGTTGAAAGAGATGATGTATCTGTTTTTTATGTCCCTGCAACAAAATTAGCAACTGACCATAACTTTGAGGGTCTTGCCAACATGATTATGTTGGGTAAGGTCTATAAAGAAGCAGGCTTTTGTACAGAATGTGCCATAGATGAGGCCTTAAGGGCTTGTGTATCTGCTAGAAGAATTGAAATGATTGAGACTAATAAAAAAGCTCTCAAACTGGGAGAAGATTGGATAGATGCATAAAGCATCATAGCTCTTGGTAACAAAGTTACAAAAGAATAATAATTGTCACAAGTTCGGCGGATTTATTGATATAATGAAGCCGATATTTTATAAGGAGAAGAAACCTTGAAAATTTACCAAATTAGAATAAATGATTTAAAAAATCCAACAATTGACAGCTTACCTTATCTTTCTTGGAAAACAGAAAGTGAGCAATCAGCATATAAAATACAGGTAACCTCTAGTAAAACTAAGGAATTAGTAATGGATACAGGCTACATCAATAGCCCCAATTCTTTATACATCCCCATACATGCCAACCTAAAGCCTTTAGAAGAATACAAGGTAGAAATATTTGCTAAAGACCTAGAAGATAAAGAAATGGAAAAAGGAACTTCCTACTTTACCACAGGTAAACTTGACTCAAAGTGGCTGGGAAAATGGATTAGAGCCTCTTTTGCCAAAGATAGAGATGAAAAAAACCAAAGGTCCTCTTATCTTAGAAGAAACTTTAGTCTTAAGAAAGATATAAAGAGGGCTACTTTAGTAATTTCTGGCCTTGGCCAATTTTATGCCACCATAGATGGAAAAAAGATATCTGATGACTTTTTACCTACTCCCTACACCGACTACTCTAAACAGGTCCAATACAGGGTCTATGATGTGAAAAGTTTATTGGATAAGGATAACCTAAAAACTAATGAAACTTTAAAAAATGAACATACCCTAGCAGTAATCCTAGGTAATGGCTTTTACAATTCTACCACTAGAGACCCCTGGCAATCTGCTACAGCTATCTGGAAGGATTGTCCTAAACTCTTATGCGAATTACATATTGAGTATACAGATGATACCAGTGACTTGATTGTAAGCGATGAAAGCTGGAAGGGCTCAAAAGGTCCCATCATCTTTAACCAAATGAGACATGGTGAACACTATGATGGAAGACTTTTTGAAGAAGGTTGGGATTTACCATCTTTTAACTGCAACCACTGGTCAGATGCCAAGTTTGTTAGAGCACCTGGTGGCAAGTTAAAGGTTATGGAAATGGAAGCTATAAAGCTAAGAGAAAAATTTAAACCCATAAACAAATGGAAGAGCACCAGAGGCTGGATATTTGATGCTGGTAAATCCATGGCTGGAATTATAAATATAGGGTTGGAAGGAAAAAAACACTCTAAAATAACTATAAGATACAGTGATCTTGTATATGAAAGTGGAAATCTTAACCACGAAGAACTTTCCAGCTTTAACCAAGATGCCCCCTTCCACACAGATATATACATTAAAGGTAGCGATGAAAGAGAGTATTTTGCCTGTAAATTTACCTATCATGGCTTTAGATACATTGAAGTTCAAGCTAATTATGAGCCCTCTATAGATGATATTGAAATTCTATCCATATCTAATGACCTAGAATACAGGTCTACCTTTACATCATCTGATGAGGTTGTAAATCAAATACAAAAAATTACCTTAAATGCCTCTGAGTCCATGTTCTTTTCCTTAATGGCCTCTGATACAGCCAGAGAGCAGACCTCTTGGACTGGAGACACTGGCCTTTCAGTAGAACAACTGGCCTTCAACTATAATTCCATGGCCTTTTTCAGAAATTGGCAGCAGGTCTTAAGAGATGCCCAATTGGAATCTGGTACAGTTTCTTGTATTGTTCCTTCTGCAGGTTGGGGCTACAACTCCTTAAATGGACCAGATTGGAGCCACCCCATGTATGAAGTACCTACACAGTTCTACAGATACTATGGGGATAGTAAAATGATAGAAAACAACTTTGCTGCCCTTTCTAAATATTGCGACTATTTAGATACAATGGCCAATGATGGTATCTTAAATTATGGTCTAGGAGACTGGTGTCCTCCCTTTATAGGAAAATCCATCTCTGTAAACATGGAATCGTTTAAGTGTCCCATTGCAGTTTCAGATACTGCCTATTATCACTCTGCCCTAAGAGCAGCTAAAAGAAATGCTGAAATTCTAAATATGCCAGAAGTAGCTAAAGATTTTGAAAAAAGAGCTAACTTTGTAAAGGATGCCTTTAGAAGAGAGTTTTTCCAAAAGGATACCTTTAGTGTAAAAGGAGATTGTCAAACCGCTACAGCTATGATGATTTTCCATGATTTAGCAGATGATGATGAAATTCCTGGCCTAGTTAACAAGTTGGTTGAACAAATTCATGAAAATAATGATCGCTTAGATTTTGGCATTCTGGGCATGAAGGCGGTTACAAATGCCTTAGGACAAAATGGTCATGCTAAGCTGGTACTTAAAATGATGACCACACCAGGCTTTCCTTCCATGAAATATTGGTTAGATTTAGGTGCTACCACCTTAAGAGAATGCTGGAATGGTGAAGGTTCTCAAAACCACCATATGTTCTCCCCCATATCTGAATTCTTCTATAAATACGTAGCTGGTATCTATCCTGACAGATTAGCTAAAGGCTTTGATATATTACGCTTTGTGCCTCCAACAGACCTTGACATGGACCACGCAAAAGCCACTGTTGACACTCCCTTTGGATTAAGTGAAATCTTCTGGCAAAAAGAAGACAACAAATTTACCATTGACCTAGTGGTCCCCCACAGCATAAAGGCTACCCTAGCTTTACCTTTAAAGATTAATAATAGAGATACCTTAGCCTACCTAGAAAAAACAGACTATACCTTTAAACTAGACCAAAAGAGCAACAAATATATTGTTAAACTAAATCATGGTAAGCATAGCTTTGTTTTGTAGAAGATAATTTACAGATTGAATTATAGATAAAAAGTTATTAATAATATATATAAAAATACCTCCATATAGATACTCTAAGAACTAGAATCTACTTTGGAGGTTTTATTTATCTTTTAAATTTACCTTTATTTACTACAAAGTAATCTTTACAATATCCCCTTCAGCAGAATAAACCTCAATAAGGTCCAGCTTTTTATACTTTTTCTTCATAAGCTTTAAGGCCTCTGCCATTTTCTTGAAATCTTTTTTATCAATCTCTTTTTCCATATTCTCCCTTAACCATTTGTTCATCATTTTGAGACCTATGGGCCTTGTTATGGGAGAATAAAACAAGGAGGTGGGAATAGGTATAAAGATATTGACACCCTCTGATTTAACTCTAATCTTCATCTTATTTACTCCACCAAAATCTCTACAATATCCCCATCAGCACTTTCGACTTCTATGAGTTTTCCTAAAACTCCCTTTTCTACCAAGTCTAAAATTTGCTTTAAATCAACCCCTTTTAGGGCATCTTGATTATTTATCTGGGGAATATCCATACCCATATCTAATCCAATTTTCACTAATGGCATAGGTAGATTTACTCTTACCTTATCCCCCTCCGCCGAATCCACAATGATTCGAAACATCAAATCATCAAAGTTTTTACGATCCTTTTCTTCTACTAATCTTACCTCTTGTTGAGGTGGATCATTAAAAAGCTCATCCACTGTTATTCCTAGAATTTTTGCTAATTGTGGTAGGGTCATAATATCAGGATATGATATATCATTCTCCCATTTAGATACTGCTTGTGCTGTTACATTAAGCTTTTGAGCTAATTCTTCTTGGGTAATCCCCTTATCTTTTCTTAGGTCCGCTATCTTTCTTCCTAGACTTTTCATTTTTTTATCTCCTTCTTTAATATACTTGTTTTTCCCGCCTTTATCAATAAATGCACCTTGATTTTATCTTTGGGCCCTTTTCAAAAGAAGATATGAATAGTTGAAAAAGGCCTCTTTTTCACAACCACTAGTTGAATATTCCCTAAACCACTGGTTGAGTTGGGTATTTTGTAGAAAAAACATAGAAATATGTGAAGATATATAAAGATATAGAACAAACAAAATGTAAAAAATAATTAAAATACAAATGTAAAAAATAATAAAATAATAAAAAAATAAAATAGGATGTTAAGGATATATTAAGTAGGTATTAAAAGATAGATATTATTCATTAATTATGTATAATATGAATAATATATGCAATATTATCATAATTTATCAGTATTTATTCATTTTATTGTTGACATTATGCAACATCAATGTATAATTACTCTAAATAGAGAAAAATGATCTATCAAAAAGGAGTAAAATCAGTTGTTGACTGAATTATGGGAAAAGTTATGATTAAAGTTTTCATAGATGGTTCTGCTGGAACTACAGGTTTAAAGATTGTAGAAAGAATGGAAAAAAGAGAAGATGTCTTGCTTTTAAGTATTAGTGAGGATAAGAGAAAAGATCCTTTAGCTAAAAAAGAAATCCTAAATCAAGCTGATGTGGTTTTCTTATGCCTGCCAGATGAAGCTGCTAAAGAATCAGTATCTTTAATAGATAACCCATCCACAGTGGTAATAGATACCTCCACTGCCCATAGGACCAATCCTGATTGGGTTTATGGCCTTTTAGAATTAGGTGATGAAGTTTATGAAAGCGTTAAAAGCAAAAAAAGAATCTGTGTTCCAGGCTGCCATGCCTCAGGATTTATAGCCCTAGTTAATCCCTTAATTGAAAGTGGCCTTGTGCCTAAAGATTATCCTTTTTCTTGCACTTCTTTAACTGGCTATTCTGGTGGAGGAAAAGCTATGATAGCAGATTATGAGGATATTGATAGAGATCCTTCTTTATCTCTTCCTAGAATATATGCTCTAGGTCAAGAGCACAAACACTTAAAAGAAATGAAGCACTTTACTAAGATAAGCAACTTTCCTAGCTTCACCCCTATTGTTCTAGATATCTATTCCATGATGTGTGTAATAGTTAATATTGAACAAGAAGGATTGGAGTACAAGAAAACTTTGGATGTATTTAAGAAAAAGTATGAGGGTAGACCCTTAATAAAGGTAGAGGGCAATGAAGAGGTCTTTTCTCAAACCTTTTTGCCAACTGATTTAATGAAGAATAAAGATTCTATGGTTATAAAAATAGGGGGGAAAGATGGAAGAATTTCTCTTATGGCCCTTTATGACAATTTAGGAAAAGGTGCCTCTGGGGCAGCCCTACAGTGCTTTAATGTACTAACTGGCTGTGATGAGACAAGTAGTTTAAATATTTAAGATTTTGGAGAAGATTATGAAATACATTGATGGTGGCATAACCGCCCCAAAAGGCTTTAAGGCCAATGGAATACACTGTGGCATTAGAAAGAATAAGGATAAGCTGGATTTAGCTTTAATAGTATCGGATATAAAAGCTACTACAGCCTCTGTATACACAAAAAATGAAGTTAAGGGAGCTCCCATATATATTACCAAAGAAAATACCAAAGATGGTTTTGCCCAGGCCATTATCTGCAACTCAGGTAATGCCAATACCTGTAATGAAAATGGCCTAGAGGTGGCTAAGGCCATGTGTGACCTTACAGCTAAAGGCTTAAATATTGATTCTTTAGATGTAATTGTAGCTTCCACTGGTGTTATTGGACAAAAGCTAGATGTAAGCCCTATTGCAAAGGGTATGGAATCTTTGGTTGAAGGTCTATCTGTATCAAATGGAAAGTTAGCCCAAAAAGCCATAATGACTACAGATACTATAGAAAAATCTGTAGCAGTCAGTTTTGTAATTGATAATAAGGTTTGTGTTATTGGGGGCATTGCTAAGGGCTCTGGAATGATTCATCCCAACATGGCTACCATGCTTTCATTTATTACTACCGATGTAGCCATTTCATCTGATCTTTTACTAAAAGCCCTAAAAGAAGATATTATAGATACCTTTAACATGGTAAGTGTGGACCAAGATACCTCTACCAATGATATGGTCTCTATCTTAGCCAATGGTATGGCTGGTAATAATCTAATTGATAAGATAGGTAAAGACTTTAACACCTTCAAAAAAGCCCTATTTCTGGTTACATCTAGTTTAAGCAAACTTATAGCTAAAGATGGTGAAGGTGCAACAAAGATTATAGAGTGCCAAGTGACTGGAGCAAAAAACAAGTGCACAGCTAGAGACATCTCTAAATCTGTAATTTGTTCTAACCTTGTAAAAACTGCCATGTTTGGAGCAGATGCCAACTGGGGTAGAGTTTTGTGTGCTATTGGCTATGCAAAGTATAAGACAGATGTGAATAAGGTGGATCTGTCCTTCATTTCAAAAGCTGGTCAAGTAAATGTTTGCAAAGGCGGCTTTGGCCTAGATTTTGATGAGATAAAGGCTAAAGAAATCTTAAGCCAAGATGAAATAACCATAAAAGTAGAACTAAACTCAGGAAAATCTAAAGCTACAGCTTATGGCTGTGATTTAACCTATGACTATGTAAAGATAAATGGAGACTACAGGACTTAAAAGGAGACAAATATGATTATAGATAATGCAAAAAGAGCAAAAGTATTAGTAGAAGCCCTCCCCTACATACAACAATACAACAATAAGATTGTGGTAGTTAAGTATGGTGGAGCTGCCATGACAGATGAAAACCTTAAAATCAATGTAATGAGAGATATAGTTCTCATGTCTTCTATTGGAGTTAAGGTGGTCTTGGTACACGGTGGTGGTCCTGAAATTTCTAAGATGCTTAAAAAGATAAATAAAGAAAGTACCTTTGTAGATGGTCTTAGAGTTACAGACCAAGAGACAGCCGAAATAGTACAAATGGTTCTTTGTGGTAAATTAAATAAAGACCTGGTAGCCATGCTCAACTCTTTTGGTGGTAAGGCTGTTGGAATATCTGGCCACGATGCCAACCTAATAAATGCCAAGGTGCTAGATGAGAAATTAGGCTTTGTTGGAGATATTACAGATATAAATATAGATATAATTACAGACCTTTTAGAAAAAGGCTATATCCCTGTAGTATCCACAGTTGGCTCTGATAAGCAGTCCAACTCCTACAACATTAATGCAGACACTGCCTCAGCTGCCCTAGCAGGTGCCCTAGAGGCAGAAGCCCTCATAACCATGACAGATACCCCTGGACTTTTAAGAGATAAGCATGATGAAAAATCAATTATTTCACAAATCAGCATATCCAAGGCTGAGGGCCTCATAAAAGATGAAATTATTGATGGAGGCATGATACCTAAGATAAATTGCTGTATTTATGCTGTAAGAAGAGGGGTAAAAAGAGTCTTCATAATTGATGGCAGAATCCCCCACTCCATACTAATTGAAACCTTAACAGATGAAGGTCTAGGAACTATGTTTGTGAAATAATAATAATAATAAATAAAATTAAGAGAGAAGATTAATTAATCTGTATGAAAGAGTAGAAGAAAAATGATTAATAAGGATTTATTGGAACAATATGATAAGTATCTAGCTAAGACCTACAATCGCTTTATGTTAGGTATAGTTAAGGGTAAAAAGGATCTAGTCTATGATTCTAATGGTAAAGAGTATATAGATATGAACTCTGGCATAGCTGTAAATACCTTTGGTATTAATGATGAATCTTGGAAAGAAGCGGTTATCTCACAACTAAACAAGGTACAACATACATCCAACCTCTATTACAGTGAACCCCAAGGCCAGCTTGCCCAGCTTTTATGTGAAAAATCTCATATGAAAAGAGTCTTCTTTTCCAACTCAGGAGCTGAGGCTAACGAATGTGCCATAAAAACAGCTAGAAAGTATAGTCATGATAAGTATGGAAAAAATCGTCATGTAATAATAAGTCTTGTAAATAGCTTTCATGGTAGAACCATTACTACCCTTTCAGCAACAGGACAAGATGTATTTCATAAGGACTTTGACCCCTTTACTCCAGGCTTTGTCTATGTAGAGGCAAATAACCTAGAAGCCATAAAAGAAGTAATAAAATCCAAGGAGGTTTGTGGCATCTTACTAGAGGTTATTCAAGGTGAAGGTGGAGTAATACCCCTTGATGAGCACTATTTACAGGACCTTTCTTATCTTTGTAAAGAAGAGGACATATTACTCATAATAGATGAAATTCAAACAGGCATTGGAAGAAGTGGTAAGTTTTTATCATATATGCACCATAACCTAAAGCCAGATATAGTGACCTGTGCTAAAGGCCTAGGAGGAGGCCTACCTATTGGAGCTACCCTCTTTAATAAAAAGACAGAAGATGTCTTGGATCCTGGAAGTCATGGCTCCACCTTTGGTGGTAACCCAATTTCTTGTGCAGGAGCTATTAACGTAGTAGAAAGAATAGATAATATACTTTTAGAAGAAGTTAAGATAAAGGAAAACTACATAAGAGAGCAACTTACAGATTCTACAGGTATAAAATCGGTTAGTGGAAAAGGCCTTATGCTGGCAGTAGAAACAACAAAACCTGCAAGTGAGGTTATAGCTAAGTGTATGGAAAAAGGTGTCTTATTCATCCTTGCTAAGGATAAGGTGAGAATGTTACCACCTTTAGACATTAGCTTAAATAATTTAAAAATAGCCATAGATACATTAAAGGAGGCTTGTAAGGTATGAAGCATTTACTAAAAATTACTGATTTAGAAGAAAAAGATATAATTACAATCTTGGATTTAGCAGACCAATTAAAATATGAAAAAAAGAATAACCTGCAAAAAAAGCACCTAGAGGGAAAAAGCCTAGGTATGGTCTTTGAGAAGTCTTCTACTAGAACCAGAATATCTTTTGAGGTGGGCATGTATGAATTAGGGGGCCATGCACTTTTTTTAAGTAACAGAGACCTACAAATGGGTAGAGGCGAATCCATAAAAGATACAGCCAGAGTTTTATCCAGATACCTTGACTGCGTTATGATTAGAACCTATGGACAAGAAATCTTGGATGAATTTGCTAAATATTCATCTGTTCCTGTAATAAATGCACTTTCAGACTTAGAACATCCCATGCAAGCCTTGGCAGACTTTATGACCATAAGAGAATACAAGGACTCTTTTAACAAGCTAAAACTTTGCTATATTGGTGATGGCAACAATATGGCCAACTCCTTAATTGCTATGGGCTCAAGAACAGGTATGGCTGTGTCTATAGCTTGTCCCAAGGGATATGAACCTAATAAAGAAATAGTGGAAGAAGCTAAAGAAAAAGGTAATTTTTTGTGCACTACAGATGTCTTAGAAGCTGCTAAAGATGCAGACATTCTTTACACCGATGTATGGGCTTCTATGGGCCAAGAAGAAGAGACAAATTTAAGAAAAGAGGTTTTCAAGAATTATCAAATAAATCATAAGGTAATGGGTGTGGCTAAAAAAGATGCCATGGTCCTTCATTGCTTACCAGCCCACAAAGAAGAAGAGATAAGCGAAGATGTCTTTGAAGAGCATGCAAAATATATCTTTGAGCAGGCAGAAAACAGACTTCATGTCCAAAAGGCGGTTATGGTTCTCTTAATGAAGGATAGGGTTTAGAACTTTTTACTTTCTTCTTTTTATGCTATTATTGTTATGAGGTATATGACATGAATGAAGACAAAAGATTTGCTGTTTTAATAGATGCTGATAATGTATCTGATAGATATATTAAGAATATTTTTGATGAGTTAGCCAAGTCTGGCACAATTACTTACAAAAGGATATATGGAGATTGGACAAGACCAGACCTTTCTTCTTGGAAGAGGGTTCTTTTAAACTACTCCATTACCCCCATACAACAATATGGCTACACAACAGGTAAAAACTCCACCGATGCTGCCATGATTATTGATGCTATGGACATTTTATACAATGACAATGTAGAAGGTTTTTGTATAGTATCTTCTGATTCTGACTTTACTCGTCTAGTCTCTCGTTTAAGAGAATCTGGCAAGTATGTAGTAGGTATGGGTGAAAAAAAGACCCCTGCCCCCTTTATAGCTTCTTGTAATCAATTTAAATATTTAGAAATATTAGGCCAAGACCACAGCAGCACTGAACAAGAAGCAATTGCTTCAAGCATAACTCCTACTGATGATGTGGTAAGAGCTATTGAATTAATTGCTGATGATATTTCTGATGATGATGGCTGGAGTGCCTTAAGTGATGTGGGCAATATTCTTTCTAAGAGATATCCTGATTTTGACGTTAGAAACTATGGTTTTAACAAGCTAACCCCCTTCATATCTTCTTTAAAGATTTTTCAGATTAAGTCTGAAATGAAGAATAATATAAAACTTATATACATTAAGAAAAAGAAGTAAGGTAAAACTATAATAAAAACTATAATAAAAACTATAATAAGTAACTACCAATCTATTCAAAGAAGACTGGTAGTTTTTTTATGGTATCAAATATAACATTGGCCATAACCTTAGTAGGGCTCTTCATTCCTTCATCTAGCCATTTTTGCACAACCCCAACACAGCCTGTAATGATAAAAGCATAAAGATAGGGCTCTTCTGACTTTGCAAGCTCTTCACTGGGCTTCATGGGCATATCTGACTCATAAATCATCATCATGATTTCATTTTGATACTCTAAATCCCCTTGCTTAGACATAATGATTTTACATAGCTTGGAATTAGCCTTTAAATACTCAAATATTTTGGCTAAGATATCCACCATTTGGATGTTGCTCTTGTCTGATTTAAATTGAAAGATATATTCTTTCAAATTTTCCAAAAATTCATCTTCAATCTTTTTTAAAAGATCATATTGGTCAGCATAGTGAGTGTAGAAAGTTGCCCTATTTATATCTGCATTCTCACATATCTCTGTAATGGTTATAGACTTTATATCCTTTTCAATTAATAGATCAATAAAGCTTTCTTTTAAAACCATCTTGGTGTACTTGACTCTTCTGTCTTCTTTTTTAACCTTCATATCATTCCCCTGGATTTTGTAAGTTATTCTACAGATGTAAATCATCTGTCAATCAAGTCGCAATTTTTAACAATCTGTCCGTTGACTTTACGATACAGTGCAATTATCCTATACATGTGATATTTTGTCAACACAGTGTTGAATAACGATAAAGGATGGTATTTGAAATTTATGGATAAAGTAGCTGGGTTCATTGTAAAGCATAACAAACCCATTGTAATAATCTTTCTAATATTGACCGCTATAGGTGCGGTTTTATCTTTCTTGGTGCCGGTTAACTACAACCTGGAAGATTACCTACCTAAAGACTCTAAATCTACAATAGGGATAAAAATAATGGAAGAAGAATTTACAGAAGACTTCCCTTCTGCTTCTATTATGATTACCAATGATAACATTTTAGAGATCCTAGAATGCAAAGAAAAGATAGCTAGTTTAGATGGAGTCTCTTCTTTAATGTGGCTAGATGATGCAGTGGGAAAGGATGTGCTTTTAAGCACTCCACTAGAGTTTTTAGACCAAGATATAGTTGAACAATACTATAAAGAAGGAAAAGCCCTTTTTTCCTTGGCCATAAGACCTGGTGATGAGGTTAGAGTGGTAGAAGAGTTATATGAGATTATTGGAGAGGATAACTCCTTATCTGGCTCTTCTGTTAATAAGGCGGTTATACAGGACATATCCTCAACCGAGACCTTAAATGCCATGATTATACTTCTTCCTGTGGTCATAGGTGTGCTTTTACTTACAACCTCATCCTGGCTAGAGCCTCTCTTGTTTTTAATAACTATGGGAGTAGCCATAGGCTTAAATATGGGCTCCAATGTTATCTTCTCAGATATCTCCTTTGTTACAAAGACAGTGTCTCCCATTTTACAAATGGCGGTGTCATTAGACTATGCCATCTTTTTAATGCATAGCTTTAAAGAGTACAGAGAAGAATATGACGCTCCTACAGCTATGAAAAAGGCCATAACCAAGTCCTTAAAATCTGTTTCTTCCTCTGCTGCTACCACAGTTATAGGGTTTTTAGCCCTAGTCTTTATGAGGTTTGGTATAGGAAAAGACCTAGGACTTATTCTGGTAAAAGGGGTAGCTCTTTCTTATCTATCAGTTATGATCTTTTTACCAGCCCTAACCATTTGGTCCATTAAAATATTGGATAAGACTAGCCACAAACCCCTTAATTTAAACCTAAAGAGATTTGGAAAAGGCCTTATGTCTTTAAGAATCCCTCTATTAGCCCTTTCTATTTTGGCCATAGTACCTTCCTTTTTAGCTAAAGATAAGATTGATTTTGAATATGGTATGTCTGTTCAATCAAGCAATTCAAGTAGGGCTTCAGTGGATGAAAGAAGCATTGAAGACCATTTTGGTAAGACCAATCAAATTGTTGTCTTGGTGCCCAATGACAATATGGGAGCAGAGACTCTTTTAGTAAATGATTTAGCAAAGATACCGGGAATTAAAAGCATAATATCCTATGATAATATAATTAACTCATCAATCCCTGTTGAGTTTGTAAAAGAGGCAGAAGGTATCTTTAGGTCAGAAAACTATTCCAGAATTATTCTCTATTCTGACTATGCAGAAGAAAGTCCTGAGACCTTTAGTGCCATTGAGACAATACAAGAGACTGTGGACCAATACTTTGATGAAAACTACCTAGCAGGTTCATCTGCCAGTATTTACGATATTAGAAATGTAGTATCGGTAGATAATAAGGTGGTGACCTTAATAGCTGTAGCAGGTATCTTTTTAGTGCTGCTAATAGCCTTTAAATCCCTTTCCATTCCTTTAATACTGGTATTAACCATTGAATCTGCTATTTGGATAAATTTGGCAGTTACTTACTTCCAAGACCAACCCCTCAACTTTATTGGCTTTTTAATAATAAATACAGTTCAGTTGGGAGCTACTGTTGACTATGCTATCTTGATAACAGATAGGTATATGCATAATAGAAAGAAACTCACTACCAAAGAAGCAATGAGTAAAAGCATTGCAAACAATATTGCTGCGGTTATGACCTCAGCTGTAATCTTAGCTGTCGCAGGCCTTGCCCTTTATCTCACATCAGGAACTCCCATTGTTTCTGAGCTAGGAGTGCTCTTAGGAAGAGGAACCCTCTTATCCTTTGCCATGGTATCTACGGTACTGCCTGCCCTTTTAATGCTACTGGATTTTGTAATAAGAAAAACAACATTAAAACACTCATTTTATATAGAAAAAAAGACTAGAGGTGAAAACAAATGAAAAAAGTTCTAAGCATTCTTTTAATAGCCCTTCTTCTAGTAGGCTTTGTAAGCCCTACTTCCACAACAGAAGCCTCTGTTGCTAAAGAAGAAAATATATATGCTCTTTTAGACCATGATGGTTCAATAAAAGACCTTTATGTAGTTAACTCTTTTAAAGATAAAGAAATAATAGACTATGGAGACTACAAGGAGATAAGAAACTTATCTACCACAGAAGATATTACCTGCAGTGAGGATTTAATATACATTAAAACTGATAGCGACAACTTTCACTATCAAGGACATTTAAAATCTACAGAGCTTCCTTGGCTAATTAATATTGTCTATCTTTTAGATGGAAATGAAATATCAGCAAAAGACTTAGCTGGTAAAAGTGGAAAGGTAGAAATACGGATTGATATAAAGGAGAATAAGAAGGAAAATATAAATCCATATTTCTTTAAAAACTTTACTCTACAAATCAGCCTACAGTTAGATAGTCGTCTTTTTAATGAGATTGAAGCTAAAGGTGGTGTTATGGCTAATGCAGGTATGTTTAAGCAAATTAACTTTACCCTTCTTCCCAACAATGAAGCTACCTTTATCCTAAAAGCAGACACATCAAACTTTGAGCTAGAACCCATAAACATCTCAGCAATTCGCATGATTATGGATATGAATATTGATAAAGATGCCCTTATTGAAAGATTTACTGAACTAGAAGATGCCGTTAAGAAAATAGATGATGGCTCCAACCAACTCTATGATGGCTTTGTGGAATTTAGAGATGGTCTAGAAGAATATTTAGATGGCTACACTGCCTTTCATACAGGCCTAGGCCAATTTCTAGGTGGAATTGATTCACTAAACAATGGAAGTTACCAGCTCTCCCAAGGAATGGGACAATTAGCTAGCCAATCTGAAATCTTTATTAATGTTTTTGAAAAGATGCAAGAAGATGCCTTTATACAAATCAATACCCAATTAGCCCTTATGGAACTACCTATACCTGAATTAACAGTAGAAAACTATGCTATGATTTTAGACCAAATGCCCCAATTAGCAGATGCTAAAGCCCAGCTTGACCAAGTTGTCATGTTAAACCAAGGCTTTAAGCAATACGCCGGAGGACTAGACCAACTATCACAAGCAGCTTCTCAATTAAATGGTGGCCTTTATGCTCTTAACCAAGCAAGCAGCCAAATTTTAGCTGGTTCACATCAGTTAAACAAAGGGGCTCAAGACCTCTTTGATGGAGCTGAAGAGTTTAAAAAAGGTATTAAAGAGTTTACAAAAGGAACTGGTGAATTTAAAAAAGAAACTCAAGGCTTAGGCACCAAAGTAAGCCATGAAATAGATGAAATGATTGATGAGATTTTTGGTCCTGACAAAGACATCAGATCTTTTGTATCAGACAAAAATACAAAAGTTAAATCTCTCCAATTTGCCTTTAAAACAGAAGGTATTAAGGTGGAAGTAGAAAATGGTTCACATGTGCTACCTAAAGAGCATCTTACCTTCTGGCAAAAATTGTTGAAACTTTTTGGCTTAGATAATTAAGTCAAAAATCTCTACCCCTTTTTTTCAGATTCCCGCCTCCCCCGGCGGGTTTCTTTATGGGAAAAAATAGATACTTATTCACATTGATGATATAATCTTAAAAAGAAAGATAAAAACATAGTAAGGGTTGCAAGACTAAAAAGTAGAGACAAGAGTTTAGGGATATGGGTTTATGCAATTTGGTTATTTATGAGTGAAAGTTTAGATAATACCCTATACATTATTACAGGTACCTCTGGTTTTTTAGGCCTAGAAATTGCTAGGCTTCTTTGTGAAGAGGGTTGTCTTGTTCATGGTTTAGTTAGAGGTAGAAATACAAGCACTCCCTACCCTTCTCAAATGGTCCAAATAAATGCAGACATACTAGATAGAGAATCTTTAGAAAACCTTTATGTTAACTCTGAAAACAAAAAAACTGTAGTAATCCACAGTGCTGGCTACATATCAGTAAAAAGGAAAAACAAGCTGTGTGAAAAAGTCAATATTGAGGGCTGTAAAAACATATTAGATATCTGTAAAAAATATAATTCTCGTTTAATATACATATCCTCTGTAGATGCCCTTACTAACTGTGATGATATTATTTGTGAGCCCAGCTCCTTTGAATTAAATGATAAGGTTAACTCTTATGCAAAATCTAAGGCCATTGCTTCCCAAATGGTACTAGATAGTCTAAAAGAAGGCTTAGAAGGTAGTATCCTAATACCATCTGCCATAGCAGGACCTAATGACTACAAAAAAGGCTTTATAGATAGTATGCTCTCCTTATACTTATCTGGTATTTCTTGGTTTTCTATAAAAGGGGGGTATGATTTTGTGGATGTTAGAGATGTAGCTCTAGCCTCTGTAAATTCTGCTAAAGGCATGGGAGACAAGCATCTTTACATACTTAGCAACCAGTATGCCTCGGTAAGAGATATTTACAATATTTTAGCTGACTATGTAGGTATTAAAAGACCTTTTCTTCATTTTCCCCTTTGGACCTTATACATCTTTATCCCCTTTATGGAATTAAGAGGTCTTTTTACTAAAAAAGAATCTCCTCTATCAACTTGTGCTATTAAACTATTGGGCTTTATTCCCAACTATTCCAACCAGCAAGCAAAAAAAGACTTAAACTTTAAGCCAAGACCTCTAAAAGAGACCTTTGAAGATGCTGCTGACTTTATGTTGGAAAGAAAGAAAAACTAATTCTTCAAAAACCTAGAATAGATCCTATAAAACAAAGGTGGACATATCCATAAAAGAAAGGTAGATAGTCTATATCGTAAAGGATAGATTGAAGAAAAGAAGATATCTAATTTATGTCCTACAATCTCTTTTCTATATTCTTTTAGTTTTATTAAATAAGTAGTGCTATTTGTAGCATTATGATTGTAGTCTAACATATCAGTTTGTGTCTTACTTTGTTCTTTATTTTGGTATTTTAGTATCCTACTAATAATCTCATAGGAAAAGATAATCTTTCTTCTTAGGGCTAGTTTAAAAAGCTCAATATTATCTTTGTTTTCTTCTATTATAGTTTTATAGATCCCTAAAGGTTGAAAGTGCTTATCATTTATAGAAGAGCCCATAACAGAGTCTGGACTTTGAAAATAGAAGTAGCCTAGATAATCAATAATTTTAACTGTTTTAGCTTTTTTGCAATATGAATAGGTAAAAAGAGTGTCTTCCCCTATATTAAAGCTTTCATCAAACCTTAAATCCCCAATCATATCTTTGTTAAATAACTTGCCACAAACAGATGAAAAGATGTCTTCTAGTAGAAAGGCTTTTATAATTTGAAGCTTATTGCTTAACACTTGGGCCTCAACCTTTCTTATCTCTTTTATGTTTCCATCTTGGTAAAGATAAGAGTAACTGGCTTGAATTAGGTCTAAAGAATTGTCGGAAGAATTTAGGCTATTTACATAGATTAATAATAGGTCTTCTCCTATTACATCATCGCTATCCACAAAACAAATATATGAGCCTTGGGCTCTATTTATCCCTTCATTTCTAGTAGCAGATACTCCTGGAACATCCACAAAGTATGTTTTAACTCTTTTATCTAGGTTTGCATACTCATGACAAATCTCTTGGCTATTATCAGTTGACTTATTATCTAAAAGAAGCACTTCAATATTTTCATAACTTTGAGACAAAATTGAGTCCACACATCTATGAAGATAAGCTTCACTGTTATATATGGGGACTATTATGGATATTAGAGGACTGCTATTCATCTATTCTATTTCCCAAACAAAGGTTACATAATCACTAGCTTTAACATCTTCAGCTTGTATATCTGCATCAAAAGAAGCTGACATCATTCTAGGTTCTAGGCCAAAGTCAGACCTTGATTTAATCTCTATATCTGTCCAGCTGTAGTCTATACTTATTAAATCTTTTAAGACTACATTGGCAGCCTTGGTAAGAGTTTTAGCTTGCCTTAGGGCATTTTTAGTTGCATCTTTTAAGATAGCAGCATTAAAGGCTTCTTTTTCCTTAATAGAAAACTCAATATCTATTCTAGGATCTACCTTGGATGCCATTAGGGCATTTAAGGTTTTAGATAAGAGTTTAGTATCAAAATCAAAGGTTAAGCTTAGGGTTTGTTCTGTAAGATAGCCTACAAACTTTCTTTGATATTGGCCATTTTTATCTTGGAAGTTATCATATTTAGTTCTAACTGTAAAATTAGAAGTTTTCAAATCTTTTTTTAATAGTCCTACACTTTCCACAGCTTCATTTAAGGCTTTTGTTTGATTTGCCCCTTTTACCATGGACTTATCATATTCTACATCTATAACTTCAGTGTTTAGGGTTAGAGTAATCAAATTTGGGGGTAAAGAAACACTACCTTTTCCTTTTACAGTTATTGTTCTTTTCATGCTTACCTCTTTTTTATATATTTATGTCTTCAATCTAGGTGCTGAGAAGTCTCCCTTCTTAAAACCTACCTTAGATAAAGCCTTATTAACATCCTCTCTATCTGTTGTATACAAGGGTCCATGACAATCTGAGCCATAGGTTATTTTTACTCCCTTTTCAAACATGTAACGTAGAAACTCTGCATACTTATCAAAGAATTTCTGAGGTCTTTTACTTCCAATTAACATAGACTTATTTGCTTCTAAGCGAATGTCATTTTCTATTAAAGCGCTAGCTAACTCATTGTGCATGGACATGGGGATAATATCAAAGTCTTCTCCTATCCAAGGTGCCTGGCTAGCATCATTAAACCACCAAGCATGGCCTAAGATGGCAACTCTCTTATCTGTAGCTATATACATTTGTTGTCTGTGCCATTCTGTCATTAGTTTAAATTTATCATTCATATCTAAATGCCAGGGTGAATGGGCAGCTGCTACAACAAAGGATACCCCTAGTCTATCTAGGTCTTCTTCTGTTAGCATAAATTCCAAGTCATAATTATATGTAGGAACAGTGGAGTAATAGCCATCTCGAGATTGATGTTTTTGGCAGTGGTCATACATAGCCTTAGGAAAGGTGGTTAATTCCACTCCAAAAAAGAAGTTCTCTTGTTTATATTTCTCATAAAGTCTTTTGGATTCTTCTACATTTTCCCAAAAAGAAGGTATATTAAAATTGGCATGATCTGTTAGGCCAAATCTCTCTATCCCTTCTTCTTTAGTAGATTTTAAAAGGTTATCTAGGGTTAATTCTGCATCATAGGAAGCATTTGAATGTATGTGCCAGTCTGAATTAAACATATCATCTATTATATGGAAAAATTCCATATTCTCCTTTGTTATTCATATTTGAATTATAGCATAGAAAAAAGAAGCATTTTAAAAATACTCCCTTACCTTTGTGACTTTGTCCCATAAATATTATTAGATTTTTAATCTTTTTTAAGAAAAATCCTCTTCTTCTTCCAAACCAGCAAAGAAAATGTCTTTTTTATCTTTTGCCCACTGGTGTATCTTAAATAGTTCAATAGGCTTAGTTATGTAATAATCTGAATGGGTTTCGTCAGCTATTGACTCAATAAAATCGTCTCTTTCACACCTTATATAATAGGCTCTTTTTATATTGTTTTGCACCCTATAATCTTTTAGGTCTAGGCTATTATCTTTTTTCTCTTTATCTATTTGTATTAGGTCTCCCGCTATATTAGCAGCTGTAGGATATCTTCCTGCCCCTTGGCCATAGAAGCTTACCTTATCCTTGTATTCATCATAGCAAGATATGATATTGTGGTTTCCTGCCACTTGAGCCTCTAAAGAATGGGTGTTAACAAAGACTGGCTCTACAAATATATTTATCTCATCATCTTTTTTAAAGGCTTGAGCTAGTAGTTTAATGGTGCTTCCTCTTTTTTTAGCATTTTCCACATCCAGCTTTTTAACACTTTCTATTCCTCTAAATAGTACAGAGTCAAAATCTATTTTGGCATCAAAGGCAATAGATGCTGATATTAATATTTTATCTCTACTATCTTTACCACTTATATCCAAGTGAGGGTCTACCTCAGCATAGCCTTTTTCTTGAGCTAAAGATAATGAGTCTTTAAAAGAATAGTCCAACCTATCCATTAAGGTTAGGATATAGTTGCAAGTTCCATTTACTATCCCTTGTACTTTAGATACCTTAGACACTAGCTTGTATCTATATAGGTTATCCAACCAGGGTATCCCTCCTCCTACTGAAGCAGAATACTTAAATTGGACCTTTTCTTTTTTAGCCAATTCATGAAGAGATACAAAGTACTTAGCTATCATCTTTTTATTGGCACTTACCACATTTTTCTTATGCTCTAGGGCTTTTTTTACTAAGTTATAGGCTACATCATCTCCTCCAATAACCTCAATTATTGTATCTACTTCTTGGTCATTAATAATCTTGTCATAAGAGTCTACTTGAACATTAGCTAGCTCGTGAAAGCTTTTTAAATCATAGACATACTTTATAACTAGATCATCTCTTTTTGATAAGATATCATACACTCCCTTACCTACCACTCCATAACCTAGCAAAGCTATTACTTGGGGGCTTTTTTCTAAGTCTTCTCTTTCTAGAGGGTGTAGGACTACCTTTTTTCTCTCTCCAAGAATTTTGCTTTTTCTTTCTTTTGAAGGCCTATTTACAAGACTGCTTAGCCAATTTAAATACAAGAGGCTGGCATGGGCCTTCCAGGTAAACAAGGGTTTTTTAGAAGGGTCATTGTCTTCATAGTAGTTAAAGGGGATTTGAGGATTTATTCCTTTTTTTAGGTCTCTTTCATATTCTTTAGAAAGAGAATCCTTATCATACTCAGGGTGACCTGTAATAAAGAGGCTTTTTGTTTTTTCCTCATAGGCAATGTATAGGCCAGCTTGGTCTGAATAGGAAAGTACCTCTAGGTCTTTAACCTTTTTAACATCCTCTAATTTGGTATAGGTATATCTAGAATGGGGAGCCATAAAAACTTGATCAAAGGATTGGAAAAGCTTTGATTTTTCACCAATTTTACTTAATTTGTGGGGATATATTCCAGATAGCTTTTTTTCAAGGGGATACTTTTCGATACCAAACTTATGATAAAGGGCTGCTTGAGCTGCCCAACAGATATATATTTTGCTTCTTGCATGCTCATCTGCCCAAAGAAAGATTTCCTTTAACTCTTGCCAATAGTCCACGTCATGAAAGTCAATATTTTCCAAAGGTGCTCCTGTAACAATCATACCATCGTAATAGTTGTTTCTAATCTCATCTAAGGTATGGTATGAAGAAAAGACATGACTTGAAGACTTGTTTTTAAAAGAGTGGCTTTTAGTGTATAAAAAATCTATGTGAACTAGATAATTATCCTTACCTAAAAGTTCTAACAGTTGTTTTTCTGTTTCTACCTTGTTGGGCATCAAATTAACAATTAAAATGTTTAACTCAGGAAAACTATGCTGGCTTAAGTCCAGTTTATCTATATCTTCACTTCTTTTAAATCTCTTGTCTGCTACTAGCTCATCAATGACTGGCAGATTATATGCTATGCTTAAAGACATATTTTTCTCCCCCTATATCAACGCCAAGGCCTCTAAAAGGTCTTGTTTAATATCTTCAATGTTTTCTAGGCCAATTGAGAGTCTGACACTTTCAGGCTTTATACCTGAGACCAAAAGCTCTTCTTTAGATAATTGAGAATGGGTTGTAGAAGCTGGATGTATTACTAAAGACTTAGCATCCGCGACATTGGCAAGTAGAGAAAATAGTTTTAAGGACTCAGAAAACTTTTTAGCATCCTCTTCGTTTCCTCTTAGCTCTATGGTAAAGATAGAACCTGCTCCTTTTGGAAAGTACTTCTTGTAAAGGGCCTTTTGTTTATCATCTGCTAAAAGAGGGTGATTTACCTTACTGACCTTTTCATGCTTAGATAAAAAGTCTAAAAGTCCTAGAGTGTTTTTTACATGTCTTTCTACCCTTAAGGATAAGGTTTCTAGACCTTGTAGGAGTAAAAAGGAGTTAAAGGGGCTTATACAGGCTCCAGTATCTCTTAAAAGGGTTGTCCTCATCTTTATAATATATGCTATGTCTTTAACAGCCTCACTAAAAACTAGACCATGATAAGAGGGATTTGGTTTTGAAAGACCTGGAAATTTATCATTTTGTGCCCAATCAAAGTTGCCCCCATCCACTACCACTCCACCAATAACTGTACCGTGGCCTCCTAGAAACTTGGTTGCTGAATGGACCACTATATCTGCTCCCCATTCAATAGGTCTTAAAAGGTAGGGGGTAGCAAAGGTATTATCCACTATTAAGGGAATGCCTGCATTATGGGCAATTTTAGCCACCTCTTCTATATCTATAATATCTGAATTGGGATTTCCTAAAGATTCAATAAATATGGCCTTGGTATTTTCTTTTATTGCCCTAGAAAAATTGCCTAAATCGTTTCCATCTACAAAAGTAACTTCAATACCTTGATCTTTTAAGGTGTTGGCAAAAAGATTGTGGGTTCCTCCATAAAGAGTTTTAGAAGAAACTATATGGTCATTGCACTTAGCAATGTTGGTTATGGCATAGTAGACAGCTGTTGAACCAGAGGCTAGGGCCAATGCTCCTTTACCTCCTTCTAAAAGGGCCATTCTTTCTTCAAAGACTTGGCTTGTTGGATTACCAAGTCTGGTATATATATGGCCTGCTTCTTCCAAAGAAAATCTCTTTGCAGCTTGTTCTGAGTTTTCAAAAACATATGAAGTGCTGGCATATATGGGAACTGCTCTAGAACCTGTTGCTATATCAGCCTCTTCTTGGCCTCCGTGTATTTGTAATGTTTCAAATGAATATTTTCTATCTGTCATGCTTTTTCTTGTATGATAAGTCAATGACCTACCCTACTCCTCCTTCTATCTTATAATGTGTATAATCTTCAATTTTATTCCTATTTAACCCATATCATATATCTTTTTTCTGTTTCTTAAAATTAAATACAAAAAGAAAGGAAGCAAACATGCTTCCTTTTGTGTCTGGATACATTTATTCGAAAATAAATGATTACAAGATAAGAGCATGCCCGCTTTTTGGCACTATTGACATGGACATGGACATTTTTAGAACTTTTAACGCGTACCTATTTGTTAGCATGGCGCTCTCCTTCTTCTTGTATTGGGAGGATTATACTATAGGTTTTTAGGCGGGTCAATGACTTTTGCAACATTTCTTTTTGCCTTTTTTTACTTATTTCCAGATTTTTCTATTAATGCTATAATGTAAGGGTCAAATTAAATACTTTCTATATACGGGGGAAATTATGGAAAAACTTAAAAACAAACTCTCTAAAGGGGAAATTTTGGCCTTTGCATCTGGTGATTTATTCGGAGGCGGTGCCCAATTAATCATTAGCTTTTATTATCTAATCTTTTTGACAGACATAGTAAAAATCCGTCCAGCCCTTGCTGGCTTTATTGTTCTGTTTAGTAAGATTTGGGACGCCATATCAGACCCACTTATGGGAATCATAACTGATAATACTAGGTCTAAATGGGGTAGAAGAAAACCATATTTCTTAATTGGTTTTTTTAGTATTCTAGCTTCCTTCTTTTTACTTTGGTTACCCATATCAGCATCCAGTGAAATAGTCAGATTTTTGTATATGCTCTTTGCCTATACCCTCTATTCCACTGTCTCTACCATAGTAATGGTACCCTACTCTGCTATGAGTAGTGAGATATCTTTAGACTACAAGGAAAGAAATACAGTAAATGGAGCAAGATTAGTCTTTTCACAGGTCTCCAGTCTTTTATGTGCTGTAATACCCTTAGAAATTGTTAAGGCTTTTTCTGATGTTAGAAGTGGATATATGGCTATGGCTGTGGCCTTTGGAGCCTTTTTTGCTATACCCTTTTTATTAATCTTTCTCTTTACCAAAGAAAGAGTGCCCTTTGATGATCAAAAGAGTAAGTTTTCTTTAAAGCTCTTTTTACAACCCTTTAAGGTAAAGTCCTTTAGATATCTCATAGCAATTTATCTATTTGCCTTTTTAGCCATGGACATTGTATCTACAGTCTTTGCCTATTACATGAACTACTACCTAAAAAGACCAACGGAACTTAACTTTGTTCTAGGTGCCATGTTAATTGTCCAAGTCATTATGGTGCCCTTAGTGGTAAGTTTGGCCAATAAGATTGGTAAAGCCAAGGTGGTAATGTATTCAATTATAGTTTGGTTGGTAGCTATTGTATTTATGGCCTTACTTCAACCTAGTTGGGGAGCTTGGTTCATATATGCCAATGCTGTCATTATGGGTTTAGGTATTGCAGGTTGTGTGGTTATGCCTTGGTTAATGTATCCTGATGTAACCGATGTGGGAGAGTTAGCCTTTGGAAAAAGAACTGCAGGTTCTTTTTCTGGAATCATGACCTTTATGAGAAAGTTCTCATCAGCCCTAGGAATTTTCATTGTTTCAGCCATGCTAGATTTATCTGGCTACATTAAGCCCTATGAAGATGTAATTGATGGAGTGACAAAAGAGATTATGGCTGAACAGCCTCAATCAGTGCTTGTAATGTTAAAGATAGTGGTGGTAGTAATACCCATAATTCTTTTAGCTGTTACTTTTTTCGCTTCTTTAAAATATCCTCTTAGCCAAGAGGTTCTAGAAAAGATTAGAGGACATTTAGAATTTAAAAAAGGAAACTTGGAACTAGATCCCATAAGTGAAAAAGAGGCAGAAGACATTAAAAAGGCGGTGATCTAATGAAACCAGATATGACCATAAAGATGGGGCCTCCTTCTTTTAAAGATATAGCTCTTTTAGATAAAGGGAAAAAGATTGATGAACAAGAGATAATCCTTCTTTGCGACTATATTAAAGCCCGCTATGACTGTGCAGACTTTAGAATGGTAGCAATCTTAAGAACTCTTTACTCCTACAAACATCTTTTAAGCCAAAAGACCTTAGATTACATGAAAGACACCATTTTATCCTTTAAATACTGGATGGATGAACCAGGAGAAGACAATATGTGCTACTGGTCAGAAAACCATCAAATCCTCTTTCATGCAATTGAGTATTTAGCTGGCCAATATTATCCTCATGAAATCTTTTCCAATGATGGTAAAAGTGGAAAAAACCATATGGGAAAAGCCTATACCAAGATAATGAGATGGCTCTATTATCGTTTTACCTATGGCTTTACTGAATGGCACTCCAATGTCTACTACGAAGAAGACATTGCTCCATTATCTCTATTAATTGATTTTTCACAAAATGAAGAAATGGTCCTAAAGTCAAAAATGATTATGGATATAATCTTAATGGATTTAGCTATCTTTTCTTGGAAGGGCCTTTTCTCTGCTTCTTCTGGTAGGTGCTACAAGGAACAAAAAATGCATCCCAATAAGCAGCCAACCCTACAAATTACTGAAAAGCTCTTTGGCTTCAACAATATTGAAGAGTTTGATTATGGAAAAATGTCAGCTGACTTTCTTTTAAACAAAAAATATGACCTACCAGACATTATTCCCTTAATAGGTAAAGATACAAAAGAGCAAATTGCAAAAGACTCCATGGGCTTAGACTTAAAAGAGATTAAGTATGAGTTTGATGATTTAGAAGATATTGATACCACCGGTATGTTTTTATGGACCATGGAGGCCTTTACCAACAAGGAATCTATACATATGGCCTTAAAGGTCATAAATGAATGGAATCTTCATAAAAACGCCTTTTTACAAGACTTTAAGATGATTAATATAAAGATATTAATAAAGCTAAGACTATTACCTTTAGTTGTAAGGATTCTAAATCCCATAACCCAAGGTATAGCTATTCAAAGGGCCAATACCTATTTGTATAAAAATGACTATTACACTCTTTCTACAGCCATGGCCCATCATATAAAGGAGTTTGCTGACCAACAACACATTTGGCAGGCTACTCTTTCAAAAGATGTTTCTGTCTTTACCACTCATCCAGGCTCACCTGCCTTTTCTGATATAGATAGAAACTTCTCACCAGATTACTGGGTGGGCTCAGGTATTTTACCTCACTGTGTACAGGATAAAAATGTGCACATTTCCATATATGATTTATCTGCTAGAAAAGGCTTTATGGAAAAAAAGAGACTGCTCTTTACCCATGCATATTTTCCACAAGATGAGTTTGATAGAATTTATCATGACAATAACTATATCTTTGGCCAGGTCAAGGATAGCTACATAGCTCTTATTGGAAGAAATCCCTTAGGATTTAATAAAGATGACAAGAATGACTTAATCCAAGAAGGCAAACTTACTTACTGGATTGCAATTTTAGGAGATAAGAAAAAAGATAAGTCTTTTGAGACCTTTATAGAAAAAGTAAAGGCTAAAGAAATAACTTTCAAAAGAAAAGTGTTAAGTATAAAAGGGGAAAAAGAATATCTTCTAAAATACAAAAAGGACTTTTATGTAGATAATTTAAAGATTGATTACCAACACAAACGACTGGAATCTACCTATGGAAGAATAGAGAGAAAACCTAAGGAAATGGAGTTTAAGTTTAAAGACCATTATCTTTATTTAAACTTTGAAAAGTCTATACGAAAGTTTGGAAAACTAGGTGACTAATATGGATAGGAAGTTTTTAGTCATATCCAAAGGTGTATTTCATCCTTCTTTAATAGCTAAAAGGAATCTAAAGAAACTTTTAAAAAGCTTAGATACTTTTAGCTTTGTCTTTAAAAACAGGCTAGAAGATCTAGAGATTACTAAAAAGGATGACTCTTTCACTGGACTGATCTTTTTCTTTCATGAAAAAAAACTATCAGATGACTTATGGCAGATAATTGATAGCTACTGTGAAGATAAAAGAGCAATTCTTTTAATTCATGGTGCCATGGCTTCTTTTAAAAGTCATAAGGCCTACCAAGAACTGGCAGGAGGCTCCTTTAAAGGGCACAAGAAACCAGGCCCTATAGAGATAAAAAGTGATAATGTTTCTTTTTATCTTACTGATGAACTTTATACTCACAATATGCTAGAAGGAAATCACATCTGGCTAAAAGGTAAGCTTGATAACCTAGAAGAACCTATCCTTTGGACAAGAACTTACAAAAAGGCAAAAGTAGGGTATTTTTCCCTTGGCCATTTTGCAAAAACCTTTAAAAATGAAAATGTTAAAAATATTTTAAAAAACACCTTAGAGTACTTAAGTGGAAGCAAAGAGGAAATTTTATGAAAAAAATGAAACTAGCTGTAATAGGTTGTGGAGATATAACTAGGTTTACCTTAGCTTTTTCCAAACTAAATAGAAAGATCCAAATTGATTCTTTGACAGATATAAATATAGATAGGGCAAAATTATATGGTAAGTATTTTAAAAAGGCTAAAGTCTTTTCTGATTACAAAGTAATGGCTAAAGAAAGCAAACCTGATGCTGTATATATTGCGTTGCCTCACTATTTACACTTTGAGCTTATGGACTATTTTATAGATAAAAAGATTCACATCCTTTGTGAAAAGCCCATAACTATAAAAGACGATGAAGCTAAGGCCTTGGTAGCAAAGGCTAAAAAAAATGGAGTAAAACTTGGTATTAACTATCAGTATCGCTATGACAAGGCTGTATATACCCTAAAAAGAAACCTTGAAGAAAATGCCCTAGGAGACATCTTTTATGGCCTACTACATGTACCTTGGTCTAGAAGTATAAACTATTTTAACAATGCTCCTTGGCATGCATCTATAGAAAAAGCAGGTGGTGGAACCTTACTTACTCAAGGCTCTCACCTTCTAGACTTAACCCTTTGGCTCTTAGAAAAAGAGACTATAAAAGAGGTTAAGGCCTATACAAATAACTTTAGATATAAAGACATTGGAACAGAAGATACTGCCCTGGCTAGTGTAATATTTGAAAGTGGTAAATTTATTAACATAGTTTCTACCATGGCCTTAAAAAAAGAAGAGCCCTTAAGCTTATCTCTTTATGGAGAAAAAGGTCAAGTTCATTACAAGGCTACCTTTATACCTTCTTTAAAAACAAAAGGAGTAAAGCTAAAAAAGATTAAGATGCCTTCAAAAGGCCTACATGCCCTACAAAGAAGCTTAAATGCTTTTACCTCTTGGGTCTTGTATGATAAAGAGTATTTAATATCAGGAAAAGACTCCCTAAAGGTCTTATCTCTTGTTAACTCTATTTATCAAGAAGCCAATCAATAATATTTTTGTGGACTATGCCATCTGAATCACTAGTAAAATTATCTAAGGAAAGCACTAGTTTTTTGTAATTATCAGATATTTCTTTTAGAGCTCTAAATTCTCTTTCTCTAGTTTTTTCTGATGCTATTAAATATGAGACTTGAACATATATCCTATCTAGGCCTCTTTGGCTCTTTTTCTCAGCTACAAAATCTATCTCATATTGATTGGTCTTACCAACAAAAACCTCATATCCTCTAGCTATTAATTCTAGGAGAACAATATTTTCTAGTACCAGCTCAATATCTTGTTCGTTTCTACCTATCACTGCTTGTCTTAGGCCATGATCTACGATGTAATATTTCTCTTGGGTAGCTAAAAACCTTTTACCCTGAATGTCATAGCGCTTTAAAGGGATAAAAATATATGCACTTTTTATACTCTCCAAATATTTAAGTATGGTCGTTACAGATGCAGTAATAGAATTATCTTTAAGATAATTCTTAATGGTGTTAGCAGAAAAACTTTTCCCGCTATTAAGCATCCCATAATTTAAAATTCTTCTTAAAATCTCAGGCTCTCTTAAGTTCTCAACTTTAATAATATCTTTTAAGATAATTGAGTTGTATATATCGGATAAATAGCTCAAACGATTCTGATACGATAAATCTTGAAATACAAAAAAGGGTATTCCGCCCTCAACTACATAGGCTTGAAAATATTCCAAGTTAGTTTTTTCTTGCTGCACACTTTTTCTCCCTTCTACATACTCAGAAAAAGTAAAAGGATAAATTTCAAAGGAAATATATCTACCTATTAATGTAGCAAGTTCTCCAGATAAGATTTTTGTATTTGAGCTTGTGATGTATATATCAACTCTATTCCCATAGTTAGTCAAAAGGAAGTTAATGACTTTCTCAAAATTCTTTACCTCTTGAACTTCGTCCAAGAAGATATATGATTTTTCATCACTATTTGATATCTCCTTTTTTAAAAAGTCAATTAAAGAATGATACTCTAGATATGGTTCATACCTTAGTACTTCAAAATTTAGAGTTGTAAATTGAGATTCTTTTACACCTTTTTCAATAAGATATTCTTGAATTAGTTTAAGCATTACAGATTTACCAGAACGGCGAACTCCTGTTAGCACCTTAATTAACTCTGTATCAATAAATGGAATAATTGAATTTAGATAATTATCTCGTTTAATCATTTAATCACCTGCCTTGTTTCCATTATACTGAAAATAATCGAACATATCAGGCTTTTTGTCCATTATGATGGAAGCAAAGGGTGAAAACAGTAATAAATATCACCTAATTAATCAATATATGTAACTATCTCTTCAATTGGTCTTCTAGAGGGCTTAGTAGGTTTCTCATCTGCATAACCTATAGGTAATATTGCCATAGGCTTTAGGCCTTCTTCTAATTTTAGAAGATTAGCAAGATTCCCATCATGAAAAGAACCAACCCAACAAGATGCTAGCCCTAGGTTTTGAGCACATAATAATATGTTTTGAATAGCAGCCCCATTATCTTGGGGGGTATAAAAGTCGCTTCCCCTACTGCCATACCTTTGGTAAGATCTTTTAGCATCAGAACATACAATAATGAATATGGGAGCTGTTAGAAGAAGGTCTTGGTTACAGGCTTCTTCATAAATAGTCTTTTTCATTTTTTCACTTTTTATTACATAAAAATGCCAAGGTTGACAATTGCCACCACTAGGAGCATATCTTCCCGCTTCTAATAACTTATTTAAATCTTCTTCTTTTACAGGTTTATCCTTAAACCTTCGTATACTTGACCTATCTTTAGCAAGTTGTAAAAAATCCATAATCTTCTTGTATGATATTATCAGCTACCAATCATACTCCTCCTTCTTGTATTTCTATTCAACTAAAACATCTAATATATATGCAAAATTATCCTCTTTATATATCCCATCCTTAAAACCAAAAAGTACTGGCTTATCTTTTTCGAAAAGCCCTATTGCAAGCTGGTATTTACCCTTAGCTAGGTCTTTTGTTGTAAATTCACAAGTAACTTGGCTCTCTTTTGACTCTAACCAATCTCTATTATCTACATCAATATGAAACTCCACTCTTGTATCTTGGTTAACTAAGGCTAGTTTCAAGTCATATTTATGATAGCAAGGGGCAAAGCCTCTGTTTTCTATAAATAACTGCACTTGGTTTTTCCCCTTACACTTAAAGGTATTATCTTTACCTGCTACCACTCCATTTACAAAGTACCAATAGCCTAATCTGTTGGCTGCATATTCGGTAAAGTAGCGGTTTTTTTCTAACCAGGGTCTTGGATAACCATGAAAACCTGCAAAGGTAGCCTTAGTTTCTCTCATTGCCTCCATAAAGGGAAAGCCATCTTTAAAGACCTCTTCTCTTACTAAGATATAGTGTTCTAGTTCTAAGGCTACAGGAGCCTTTTTGTTAATCATGTCAAACATCCAAGGACTTCTTAAAGAGGTATAGCCTAAATCTCTAGCATAACAAGATACTAAAATAGAGTCATCATCTATACCCATATCTAAATCTACAGCCCTTTGTATTATTCTAAGGTTCTCATCCACTCCTCTTTCCCAGCAAGAGTTTATAAAGTCATCATTAAACATTAAGGTCTTGTCTGGAAAATGCTTGGCATGTAAGTCCATATGCTTAATTACTAGGTCAGCTCCATACTGTATGTTGGTGCCAGCAGCAGTATGTCCTTCTCCCCAGGTACCAAAGGTACCTACATCAATAGTTTCAATATTGGGATCCTTATTAAACTTTCTTCCAGCTTCAGCCATAAACCTGTCTAAGCATTCTAAAAAGATGGGGTCATCATAGGCTGGTTCTAAAAAGCCTTGAGGCGTTCTATATACCTTAGCTCCTTTTTCGAATACAAACTCAGGTGTAGCAAAGGGTATACTTTCTATCCCTTCATAGGTACATATCCTAATGCCAAACTTGTAGCCTAAGGGGCCCCATTTATTCATTATGGAGTCAATGTATGACCAATCATATACTCCTTCTTCTTTTTCTATATCTCCCCAATCAAACCTTAGATAAAGATGATTTAGACCTGGAAAATCTAGGACCAAATCTCTGGGATCATGGCGCTCCCTATAATCTCCTCTAATAAAGCCATTATCTATATAGTGCCAATACCAACCCTTATGAGGATTTTTTAGAACTTTTTTATCATCTTGTATGGATTTTAGGCTAATATAGCCTTCTATGCCTTTATCTGGCTCATAGGGACATAGTTGGGTTGCAGTACTTTTAAAGGGGGTAAATTCTACCATATTGGGATATTTCTTACTCATATTTTCTTACTAAATACAATCTTGTAGATTATATTCTCCTTTTCTAAATTATATATATACTAACGTTACAAGAGGTTTTACTTAAGCCTTTAAAAAGTCCTTTAAATAGGCTAAAAAGTCATCCTTTAAATCCTCTCGTCTTAGGGCAAATTCAACAGTAGCCTGTAAAAAGCCCAGTTTATCTCCTACATCATAGCGTAGTCCTTCAAATTCATAGGCATACATCAACTCTTTAGTAGCAAGTTCTCTTAGGGCATCTGTTAATTGGATTTCTCCTTTTTTACCTGGCTTTGTATTTTCTAAAATCTTAAATATATCAGAGGTTATAATATATCTTCCTAGTATGGCAATGTTTGAAGGGGCATGCTCTAAGTTAGGTTTTTCTACTAAATCTTTTACTTCGTAGAGCTTATCTTCAACCTTTTTTCCATCTACTATTCCATATTTATGGACATCTCTTTCATCTACAGCTTGTACTCCTAAGACTGAGCATCTATGTTTTTCATAAACCTCTATCATTTGTCTTAAACAAGGAGTCTTTTGGGTGTAGACCACATCATCTCCTAGAAGCACAGCAAAGGGCTCTTGTTCTACAAAGGCCTTGGCACAATAAATGGCATGACCTAAGCCCTTAGCCTCTTTTTGCCTTACATAATATACATCAGCTAGGTTACTAATACCTTTAACAAGGGTAAGAAGCTCTTCTTCTTGCTTTTTTTCTAATTCAATTTCTAATTCTAAGGACCTATCAAAATGGTCTTCTATAGCTCTTTTACTTTTACCTGTGATAATGAGAATCTCTTCTATACCTGATTGCACAGCTTCTTCTACAATATATTGTATGGTTGGTTTATCAACTATAGGTAGCATCTCTTTAGGCATGGCCTTGGTAGCAGGCAAAAATCTTGTTCCCAAACCTGCTGCAGGAATAACAGCTTTACGAATTTTCATACTAGCTCCTTTAATTATTTAAATCATATTATTATATCAATCTTAACATAAATACTAAAAAACTAAAAAACTAAAAAATTAAAAACCTAAAAACTCTAGTATCCTCTTGCTACTATTTTCATCCTTATACTGATGAAAAAGATCCAATATTCTTTTTCTTTCATCTATATAGGGATCTTCTTTATTCTTAAAGTCTTCCAAAAGCTCTATTAGGTCTGAAAAACTTTCAAGTTTTGCCCCTGGCATATAACTTAAGGGGTCTTCTACCAAAAAGCCTGTATTGTCTTTGTATTCTTTCATATCATCTACAGTAAAGGCTATGGGCCTATCTAATAGGAGATAGTCAATATATGTTGAGGAGTAGTCGGTTATAAGTAAATCGCTTTTACCTATTAAGTGATATAGCTCAATTTGAGCTTTTTCTAAATCCTCATTTTTTACTATCTTAATATTTTCTTTTTCTTCTAAGGCCATAAAACTTAAATCTTGGGCTGGGTGAGGTTTAATTAATAATATGAGTTTTTCTTTTTTTAGTTTTTGGTTTAATAAATCCCATTCAGCTTTTTTCTTTAACAAAGGCAAATCTATATCATCCTCTTTAGCATCTGTATCATTAACCAGTTTGTTAATATGCCTTCTATAGGTGGGCATCCATAAAACAAGAGAGAAATCTTCAGGTTTATCTATAGATAAATCCATAAGTGCTTTGGTATCTTCAAACAAGAGGTCATTTCTTGGATATCCTAAGACAACTAATTTATCTTGGCCACTATCATAGCTTTTTAATCTAATGCTACCCATAAAGTCTGAAGTGCTTAAGATGTAGCTATTGTTTTTTACAGGGTCATGTTTTCCCTTTGTGTTTTTTAGCGATGTACCATGGGTTAGGTTAAAGACAACCTGGTTTTTTCTAGGTCTGTGCTTTGAAAGATTTTGGTGAGTGTAAAAAAAGTAATTACTAAGAGCTGTTAACCTGTATGCGTTTAGCTTAGCAAGAAAAGATAAAAAAGAAGACTCATATTCTAAAGATACAAACTTCACATTTTTAATGCTAATATGATCAAACTTCTCTTTTTTACTTACCAACCAATATATTCTATACTCCTCATTTACTTTGTATTTTAAGGCTTCTAGAAAAAGTGCTTTAGAGTTATCACAGTAATCGCTTCTACTTTCAAAGACCATGGATTTAGAGACAGTTGAAAACAAAGCTATAACATTAAATACTTGTCTAAAAATTCCTTTAACTAGTCTTTTCATAATTTCTCCTTTTTTTTCTAGATAATCATATTATACCTAAATTTTATGTAAACTTAAGTAGAATCTAAAAAGTGCAAGAGCTTTTGTAAAAAGGCAAAAGGTAAAGTAAAAAAGAAATATTTTTGTTAATTTTAGCATTAACCATAAAAATTACTTCCTTTTATGTCTTTCTTGAACAATATTGCTTTAGTTAATATAATGAAGGTAATAAATATTGTATCTGAAAAATGATTAAAATTGAATATTTGAGGTGAACCATGTTGGACTCAGTTGATATTAAGATATTAAAGCTACTAGAAGAAAATGCTCGAATGAATGCTTCGGTAATTGGAGAAAAAATCAGCATGTCTGTTTCTGCTGTTATAGAAAGAATAAGAAAGCTGGAAAATTCGGGGATTATAAAAAAGTATACAGTGTTAGTGGACTACAAAAAGATTGATATGGATGTCTCTGCCTACATATCTATATGTATGGAAGACCCAAAACATATGAACGCCTTTATTAAGGCAATTCAAAATATACCAGAAATCTTAGAATGCCACTATATTGCTGGAGACTATGACTTTTTGCTCAAGGTCCTAACCAAATCTACAGGAACCTTGGCAGAACTATTAAACAAGATAAAGTCTTTACCTGGGGCTTCTTTAACCAGAACCCTTGTTGTATTAGAAACACACAAAGATGGACGAATTGTATTAGATGAGGGAGGTATAAAATGATTATTGGTATTCCAAAAGAAATTATGCTAGGTGAAAACAGGGTTTCTGCCACTCCAGATACGGTAGCCTTAATGGTTAATGATGGCCATCAAGTCTTAGTAGAAAGAGGTGCAGGACAAGGCTCCCACTTTTCAGATTCTATGTATGAAGA
The DNA here is from genome assembly GCA_964563155.1 of uncultured Clostridiaceae bacterium. Classification (GTDB taxonomy): domain Bacteria; phylum Bacillota; class Clostridia; order DUPQ01; family DUPQ01; genus DUPQ01. The sequence goes on from CAZLVL010000006.1 coordinate 48,808, forward strand.
AAAAGGTGGAAAAATTATAGAAGATGCTAGAGACATCTTTAAAAGAGCTCAAGTTATTCTAAAGGTAAAAGAGCCTCTTTTTAATACCAAATATCAAACCCATGAAGTAGATATGATGCACCAAGGCCAATATATCATATCCTTTTTACACCCTGCCTCCCCTTCTAACCATGAAATGGTCAGAAGACTAGCAGATAAGGGGGTAATATCTCTTACCCTTGATGGAATTCCCAGAATATCCAGAGCACAAAATATGGATGCCCTAACCTCTATGAGCACTGTTGCAGGTTACAAGGGTATCTTAATTGCAGCCAATCATATGGCTAAATTTGTACCTCCTATCTTTTCAGCAGTAGGCGGAAGCAAACCTGCAAAAGCTTTAATAATTGGAGCTGGTGTAGGAGGCTTACAAGCCCTTGCTACAGCAAAAAGGTTGGGAGCTTTAACCTATGCCTTGGATATACGGCCTCAAGCTCAAGAAGAGGCTAAATCCTTAGGTGCTAAGGTAATAGACCCTAATGTTCCCCAAGACCTAGCTGTGGGAGAAGGTGGGTATGCAAAGGCTTTAGATAAAACCCATTTAGAAATAGAAAGAAAAGCCCTATCAGAAGTACTAGCAGATATGGATATTATCTTTTTATCTGCCCTAGTACCTGGAAGAAAGGCCCCTATCTTAATAACAAAAGATATGCTTTCTCTTTTAAAGCCAGGCTCTGTAATTATTGACATATCCATTGACCAAGGAGGAAATTGTCAAGAAACTGTGCCAGGTGAAATAGTTGAAAAAGATGGAGTTACCATATGTGGCATTAAAAACATACCTGGTATGCTACCAGCATCAGCTACCTGGATGTTTGCCCAAAATATATATAACCTTCTAAAGTATCTAGTTAAAGAAGATAAGATACCCTTAGATTTAGAAGATGAAATAATACAAGGCATCCTTACCACTAAAGATTTTAAAATCACCCACCAAGGAACCTTAGATGCTATGAATGAATCAACTTAGGAGGTAACCTATGAACCCTTTATACCTGCTATTAATATTTGTCCTTGCCACCATTATTGGCTACAAGCTCATTTCCAATGTGCCTAGCCTTCTTCATACTCCCCTAATGTCAGGAATGAATGCTCTTTCAGGCATAACCATACTAGGGGCTCTAGCAGCTACAAAAGAAGCTATTGCTACTGGAAACAAGGTCTTAGGAGCTATTGCAATTGTTCTAGCTATGATTAATGTAGCTGGTGGCTTTGGTGTAACCCATAGAATGCTAAAAATGTTTAATAAAAAGGAGGTGGCTAAAAATGACTGATTTAACCTACTATATTCTTTCAGGTCTTTTAACCTTAGCCATCTTGGCAGGCCTAGTTATGATGGCAAAGGTCAAAACAGCTAAGGCTGGTAACCTCTTGTCTGCTATAGCTATAGCTTTAGCAATACTCATAACCCTCTACAAATACAAGATCTTTTCAGACCTATTTATACTTTTCTTCATTCTTCTAGGTCTGGTTATTGGATTAATAATTGCTAGATTAGTTAAGATGATATCTATGCCCCAGTTAGTTGCCCTTTTAAATGGCCTAGGAGGTGCTGCATCAGCCCTAGTTGGCTTTATGGCTATAGGTAGCTCATCAGATATCTTTGGTAAGTTGACTGCCCTTTTAGCCCTTGCCATAGGGGGACTTACCCTTTCAGGCTCTTTAGTAGCAGGAGGAAAACTCCAAGGCATATTGTCTCAAAAGCCCCTATTTCTAAAAAACCACAGCCTCTTAACCTACTTAACTTTAGTTTTAACAATACTTTCTGGTGGCTTAAGCATATTCATTAATAGCTTACAAACCCTACTACCTTTACTAACCTTAGTCTTTTCCCTTCTTTTTGGTCTAGTCTTTTCCATAAGGGTAGGTGGAGCAGATATGCCTATTACCATATCCTTACTAAATTCTTTATCAGGTTTAGCGGGAGCTTTAGCCGGTATGGCAATTTCAGATCCCCTTTTAGTAGTTGTAGGTGGTCTAGTAGGCTCCTCTGGTCTTCTTCTAACCCAAATCATGTGTAAAGCCATGAATAGACCCTTAAAAGATATCCTTCTAGGCAAGACCTCTACAAGAAAAGAAAAAGCTAACGAAGTAGAAATAAATAAGGAAAAGGAAAGTGTACAGACTAATACAGTAGAAGAAGATGTAATACTTAGTGAAGTAAAGGAAAGTAAGGAAGAAGTAGACATTAAAAGCCTTATAGACCAAGCTAACACTGTAATTATAATTCCAGGTTATGGCATGGCCTTAGCTCAAGCTCAAAGCTTAGTAAAAGAATTAGAAGACAAACTAGAGAGTAAGAATAAGGAAGTTCAATATGGAATTCATCCTGTGGCAGGTCGCATGCCTGGCCATATGAATGTTCTACTAGCAGAGGTGGATGTAGACTATGACAAACTTTTAGAAATGGATGATGTTAATCCCTTATTTAAAGAAACAGATATAGCTATTGTAGTTGGAGCCAATGATGTAATAAATCCAGCTGCTAACACTGCCCAAGGTACTCCCATATATGGTATGCCCATATTACATGTTGAAGAGGCTAAACATATTATAATTTGTAACTTTGACTTAAAACCAGGTTATGCTGGAGTAGAAAACCCAATATATGAGAATCCTAAGACTACTCTTCTACTTGGTGATGCTAAAGATAGCTTACTTAAGCTGTTGGAGATGGTGTAGGTAAAATATATTGCTAATATCTTTTATCTACTCGATGGTACCTTGTCAAGATTCCTTTTCTTCGTTAAAACTAGAAAAATCTATGTAATCTGAAAAGGGTATACCACCGAAGATACCTTTTATGTATAAATCTCTAACATTGTTGCTTTCTCGAATCCTATAATCATAATCTGTTAAGCACCTAATCTCCTTGTTTGCATCTGCATCCATATATATAACATAAACAGAAGAGGGATCTAATTTCTCTAAAAGCATTGTATTATGTGTAGTTATAATCATTTGCCCTTTAATGTAATCTTGAGCTGAAGTAATAATATTTTCCATTAGCATGTCATGGACACCTGTATCTATTTCGTCAAAAATAACTGTTTTGCCGTCTACAGCTGCTAAAATGGCCCTAATTATTTGAGGCATTCTTTTTGTTCCTGTTGATTCAAGAGAAAAAGGTATTTCTCTAACCTTTCCTCCTATTAACTTCTTGAAATAAAGCTGATATTTAATCTTATCTCCAGATGCTTCAGTTTTATAGAAAACTTGCTTTACATCTGAATGTATAAATCTGATGTAGTAATCAAATATGTGTTGACTTTTCTCTAATCTATCCATCATATTTTCGTTTATTCTGCCAGAAACCAGATTAGCCAAGCCAAATTTATCATCTCTTGCAACATATCCTTCTTCATGATACTCAGATGATTTAATAATTAAATTACTATTTCTAAAATTAAAAAACACATCCAATAAGGTAGGTGAAACACTTTTTTTAATAAATTCTTCATTTAAATCCTGAAGTTTTTCCTTAAATATTCCTAAGAAGCTATGCTTACCCCAATATTTATCTATTTCAGTTAAAACTTCATCTTCTAATTTCTTGTTTGAAAAAACAGACTTATGAATGTTTTTTTCAATTTTCCCATTATCAAGATAGATTTTGAATAAAATACCTCTTCTTTTTTCTATTAAATAGTAAAGCTCTTCAGAAACTAAAATTTCATTAAAAACAATTTTGTAAGTCCCTTCAACCTCTCCTATCAAAAATCCATATTCTACTTCCGTGTCTTCATCACAGCCAATCATTCTTGCTGACTTCATACACTCAGAAAATCTAAGATTATCAAACATTGCTTTAAGCTCTTCAAAAAAATCACTTTCACTATCTGGTTGATATTTTGAAAAACTTTCTAACATTTCTTGATTTGAAAAAGAAGTAAAACTTTTCATAAGTAAATCAAAGGCTGAAAGAAGGTTTGTTTTACCACTACCATTTTCTCCATATAGAGCTATAAAAGGTTTTGCTTGCTTTTGATTCTTTCTAAGGTCTAAGTAAATACTTTTGAAGGATTTAAAGTTTTTGAGTCTTAAGAAAGTAAACATTTTGATTCTCCAATCTATGTTATTTCTAAACCTAGAATAACATAAGAAGATTTTTAAGTCAATTTAAACTTGATTATTGCTATTAATTATAGCATTTATTTGGATAACTATATAATTAACGCTATTTATCTAATATTATTAAATATATTAAAATTCTATTAAATATGTTGAATAGGAAATCCCTTGATGTCAGATTAATTACCTTTTAAGATTAAGAGGTATCACATAAAAAGATTAATAGAGGAAATATTATGGCTTTACCAATCAATATTACAGAGCTAATCAATGGTAGACTTACAGACAGTTCTCAAATTGAATTTATGAGAGATGTGAATATTTTATCTATACTACATTCTGTTTGTGCTTTTGCAAATGATATAGATAATTGTGGTGGTGGCTATATTATAGTTGGGGTAGAAAAAGATTCATCTGACCATATTATTAAAGAGCTTCTACAAAAATGTAAGCTTATTGAGCCTTACTATATCCCTCTTCTTGAACACACTAAATACAAGGGTGCGGATATCATAGTTATATGGGCTCCAGGAGGTGATTCTCGACCCTATAGCTGTCCTATAGCTTTTAACAGTAAAAATTTAGAAAAAGCCTATTACATTAGAAAGCACTCTAATACAATTTGTGCAGACAAAAATCAAGAGAAAGAATTTTTTCAACTGATAAACAACATACCCTTTGATAATCAAGCTAACATGAAAGCCAAGATTGAAGATATGAGAGTAAGCTTAATATCTGATTACCTTTATACTATAGGTAGCAAATTATATGACTTATCATTGAATCTCCCAGTAAGAGAGCTTGCAGCAAAAATGCATCTTCTAAAAGGTCCCAGTGGAAAAGAAAAGCCAATAAATGCAGGTTTAATGTTTTTTAATGAAAGGCCCCACATTTATTTTCCCTCTGCAAGAATTGAATTAGTGGATAAACCTGACCCAAAAGGACTTGGAAAGACAGAAAAAATCTTCACTGGACCACTTGATAGACAGCTAATAGATGCCCTTAGCTTTATCCAAAATTATGTTATTACAAAAAAAATCATTAAAAGTTCTAAAAAAGCTGAAGCAGACCATATATTTAACTACCCCTATAGAGCAGTGAAAGAAGCATTATCAAATGCTGTGTATCATAAGTCATATAACATCAGTAAGCCCATATACATAACAATTACACCAGACAAATTTGAAATACTAAGTTTTCCAGGTCCTGATTCAAGTATTTCAGATGAAGATATAGCAAATTGTAAAATGGTGGCTAAAAGATACCAAAATAGAAGGATTGGTGATTTTTTAAAAGCACTAAAGCTAGTTAAAGGGCAAAATACTGGTATTCCAACAATGCTTAATGCTATGAGCCAAAACGGATCTCCAGCTCCCATATTTGAAACAGATGATAAGAGAAGCTATCTTAAAGTTATATTACCTATTCATGAGAAGTTTTTAGAATAAATATTATCAAAAAGGAGCCTTCAGCTCCTTTTAGTAAATCGTAATTATAATTAATTATTAATTGAAACATCTTATTATTCGAGAATCCTTGTCTCAAACCAAAGCACAGTGAACTTATCTGATAAATCTAGGTCCTTATGCCAATGCCCACAAAACCAATGCTTGTGCTCTATTTCATGCATTAAGAATTCTAAAAACCCTGCAAGTTCTAATTCTCGGTCATGAGGAGTAAAGCCCATCCGTAATATCATTTCTCTAGGAGCTGTATGAGTAAGAATATAGTCGACCTTGTTGTCATGCTTTCTAAGATTTTCTACAGCTTCTTTGTATTCTTTACCATTAGGTATCTCTTCTTCCCAATAGGAGCGGTTTAAAGTTCTAAATATTCTATCCATACTGTAGGCACCGCCAAAAGTGAAGATTTTCTTACCTTCAATTTGAAAAACCTGTCCTCTCATAAGATGATATACATTATTTCTGACTTTATGGACCTTTCCACCATTCCATGTTTCTACAGGTAAACTATTTATAACGGCAAAATTCTCATGATTGCCATCAACAAAACAAAAGGTGTAGGGCCAGCTTTCAATATCATCTAAAAACTTCTTTTCTTCTTCATTGTTTCTAAATATATATCCAAAGTCTCCACAAACTATAATTATATCTCCTTCATCCCACTCTTTATTATTATGGGCATATATGAATCTCCCATGTTCACCATGGGTGTCACCAGTAACTCTAATCAATTTTATTTCACCTCCTAGTCCTGTTTTGAACATATCATTTTACATCAAATATTCTTAATCTTTTTAATTATTTGAAAAATGCAAATAACTTAGATATGGTATACCACCAAAAAGACCATTTAGGTATAGGTCTCTTACATTGTTGTTAGCCCTTATCCTGTAATCATAGTCATTTAGGCATCTTATCTCTTTATTTCCTTGTGCATCTATATATATCACATAAATAGAAGAAGGGCTTAAGTTTTCTAAAAGAATAGTATTATGGGCGGTAATAATTAATTGCCCCTTTATATTATCATCTAAAGAATTCATTATTTCACGAATTTGTATTTCATGAATATCTCTATCCATTCCATCAAAGATTACAATCTTGCCTTCTAAGGCTAGAAGGATAGATCTAATAAATAATAGCATTCTTTTAACTCCACTGGCTTCTAAGGAATATGGAATTTCCCTTATTCTTCTTCCTATCATCTTTTTAAAGCATAGCTCATAAGAGATTTCATTATCTTGTATTTGAGTTTTATAGAAGGCTTGTCGTATATCCGAATAAATAGATGAAAAATAGTAGTTTATAGTTTCTTCATAAGACTTTAGTATATCTTCTTTTTCTATGGGTATTAGGCCTTTTTCTAAATTGGAAATATCCAATTTGTTTTTATCTAAAGAATCTACAAGTGGATTTATAGTATTTTTACTTGTAGTTGATTCAGATACTACATGGACCTGAGAGAAAAAGTATAATACTTCTATTAGAGAAGTTGAGATACTTTCATCAACTAAAGCTTTAGTCATATTACTAATCATATTAATTAGAATTCCAAGAAAACTATACTCTCCCCAATACTCATCTAGTTTATTGGAAAGCTCATGAGATAGTTCATCATTTAAAAAGACAGAAGTGTGTATTCTTTTATCAAGAGTTTCTTTGTCCCTACTTATCTTGTATAAGACTCCTCTTTTGCTTTTTAGGACATAGTAGAGCTCTTCAGATACAAGGCTATCTTTAAAGACTAGTTTGTAGTAGCCTTCTATTCCATTAATTAAAAAGCCATATTCAACTTCTGTATTATCCTCATTGCCAATCATTCTAGAAGCCTTCAAATGTCTTTGAAAGCTAGAAGTAGTTTCTTCATCCATATCCTTTAAGAATCCAAAACTAAAATTTAGCAGACTAAAGGCTGATACAAGGTTTGACTTACCAGAACCATTTTCTCCATAAAGGGCTACTAAGGACTTTGCTTGCTTTTGATTCTTTTTAAGATCAAAGTAAATACTGTCAAATGATTTAAAGTTTTTTAAACTTATATATGTAAACACTTCATCCTCCTCTATTCTTCTTTATCTTCTTTATCTTCTTTATCTTCTTTATCTTCTCTATTCTTCCCTATTCTTCTACACTTAGTCTTAAGAGTATAAGATAAGAGAAAATGGATATAACTATTTTTATTGTAATTATGCTACATATTATAGCATAATTAGTAAGTTTAGTGAGTAATCTCTTTTCTTTTCATATAATCTTAAGCTTATTGTAATACAATTGTTTAGATATGTATATAATTTACTTATATTTGCTACATATTGTAGCAATATATAATATATTAAGGTTTTAGTCTTTTATCTCTTTTATTTAGTTCCATTTACTAACCTTAACACTTTAGTAAGCTTCATATATGTTTAATGGATCTTTGATTTTTCTTTGTGTAAAGATAAATTCTTTATGGTGATTATATTATTGATATTATATCTCAATTGTTTGACACTGTAACAAGTGGAGATATATAATTAATCTGTTAAAAGAATAGAATATAATATTGGATTTTTGGAGGGTTACATGAAAACACAAAAAGGATTCAAACTCACTGCATTATTACTTGTTTTTTGCATGTGTTTTTTACTTCTTACAAGTTGCTCTGGTGGAAAGAAACCACTAACAATTTGGGTAGGAATAGAGTCTGTAGATTTTTATGCAGAAATGATGGATGAGTATGTCGAAATGTATTTGCAAAAAACTGGCAAAGCCTTCCCTCATGAAATATCGGTACAAGGAGTTGATACTGCTTCAGCAGCTGCTAAGGTCTTGGATGATTTAGATGCAGGGGCAGATATCTTTACAGTTGCCCATGACAATCTAGGTAAACTTACTGCTGGAGCATCTGCTATAGCACCTGTTAAAAGCCAAGCCTTGCTATCTCAAATAAAGGGAGATAATCCCCAAACCTTTTTAGATGTTATTAACATGACAGTTCAAGGTACTGAATATACCTTTGGTATTCCCTACATAGGACAGTCTTTGGTTTTAATGTATAACTCTAAATATCTTTCAGTTGAGGATGTTAAAACTTGGGAAGGTATCTGGGAGGTTGCTAAAAAGAATAATATGCAATCCATGTCCTTAATGGGAGATGATGGATACAACAACTCCTTTTTAGTATTAGCCTCAAGTGCAAAAACAGGTCTAATGCCAGCTAAGATTTATGAAGGTGGAAAACTTGATAAGTGTGATTTCACATCTGATGAGGTAATTTCTATCATGCAATGGGGACAACGCTTCTTTACTGATCCAAATGGCGGAAAGATGCCTACTGATTCAGGCTGGGAGATTGAGCTTAGAGATGAGATATCCTTAAGCCTTATTGGGGGTGCTTGGAAGTACAAGGCTGCACAAGCTGCCTTGGGAGAAAATCTAAAGATTGCCATACTTCCCTCTTTTACCTTGACCCAAGAGGATGTAAAAGGTACATCGGTTGAGCCAAATAGTGTATACAGAAGTGGAACCTTTGCTGATTGCAAGGTCTTTGTTATGAAAAAAGGAAGTGAAAAGGCAGAATATCTAGAAGATATCCTTTTGTATCTATCCAGTAAAGAGATACAAGAAAAATCCTTTATTGAATGTGCTAACCTTCCCGCTTACAAAAACGCCATTACAGAATTTGCTTCCATGCAAAGTGATAATTTAGATACAGCCCTAGCAGCAAGACAACTAGAAATGTTTAATTATGGAATACCCCAGCCTTTTGGATATTCCACTACTCATAACTTCTACTATTATTCAAAAGGTGGTCCTGATTTAGTAAAAGAAATTCTTGAAAACAGGGACAATCTTTTTACCAGTGCTGAGGCTATTAAAAATCAATTGAAGATGATTGAAAACATCTGGAAAACAGGTGAAAGAAGTAACTAGCTCATATATATTAGGGGGATGACATGAACAAGAGCAGTAGATACAAGCCAGCTTTCCTTGAAAAGCTATTTAAACCCTTTATAGTTTTTCATTCTAGATTTAAAAATGGAAGCTTAGGCACTAAGTTTTCCCATTTTATTATGGGGTCAGGAAATATCTATCATGGTCAAATAATTAAGGGCCTTATCTTCTTTTTGATACAGGCTGCCTTTGTAGCCTTTATGATAACTTGCCCTGAGGTCAACAAAACACCCTTAGGCTACAAGGCCTTTATTAATCTTGTAACCTTAGGAACTGAAAGAGGAGATATCTTTACACCAGCGGACAACTCTATGCTTATGCTACTATTTGGTATTGTAACAATAGGTATTACCCTCATATACCTCTTTGCCTACAATAGTAATATTAAATCAAGTGTTCAAGCAGACAGTGATTTGAGAGAATACAATAGGGTGTCTAGTTTTACTAAAGACTTTAAAAACCTCTTTGGAGGCCGCTTCTATATCACCATGTTAACACCTGCCGCCTTGGGGGTTGTGGTTTTTACTCTTCTTCCCACCATTTTTATGATTATGATTGCCTTTACCAACTTTGATAAAGAGCATCAGGCAGGTCTGGAGCTTTTCGATTGGGTGGGCTTTGAGAACTTTACTGCCCTATTTACAAATCCTACTGGTGAGCTTTCAGCAAGATTTCTACCAGTACTAGCCTGGACCCTTGTATGGGCCTTCTTTGCCACCTTCTTAAACTATTTTGGTGGTATACTGTTGGCTCTTTTGATAAATAAAAAAGGGATTAAGGGTAAAAAGATATTTAGGGCCATTTTTGTTTTAACTATAGCTATACCCCAGTTCATATCCTTATTGGCCATGAGAAATTTAATAAGTGAATATGGACCTCTACAAAAGTTTCTTGTCTCCTCTGGCATTTTAGATAAGCCCATGAGCTTTCTTGCTAATGCCAACAATCCTTGGACTGCTAGAATAACAGTAATCTTAATAAATCTATGGGTGGGAATCCCCTACTCCATGTTATTGGCCTCAGGAGCCATTATGAATATTCCCTATGAGCTGTATGAGGCTGCTAATATTGATGGGGCAAGAAAATTTACTGTTTGGAGAAAGATAACCATGCCCTACATACTATTTATAACTACACCCTATCTTATCTCAGCCTTTGTAGGTAACATTACCTCTTTTAATATAATTTATCTTTTGACAGGAGGCTCTCCCAAGGTCACTGGAGGATACATTGCAGGAGCAACAGACCTATTAGTAACCTGGTTATATAAATTGACTATAGAAGAACAACAATACAATTTGGGTGCGGTTATTGGTATTTTAACCTTCTTAATTACATCCACTGTTACCTTAATTACCTACCGTAGAACCAAATCATACAAAGAGGAGGATTCCTTCCAATGAAAACCGAAAAGAAACAAAAACTTAAAAACAAGACAAGATCTGAAAAGATGTCTCGTGCTGGGGCATATATCCTTCTTGTCTTTCTCTCGGTCATGTGGTTGTATCCCATTATCTGGATAATCTTAAATGCCTTTAGAACAGAATTCAATGCAGATGGAACCATGGTTGGTACGGTGGTCTCCCATTATCTACCTGAGCAAATGGGCTTGGATAACTTTAAAACCCTCTTTTTAAACACCTATTTTCCCATTTGGTTTAAAAACACCCTAATTGTGGCAATTCTAACCTGTATCTTATCCACCATACTTACCCTCTCTGTTGCCTATGTAATGAGTAAGATGAAATTTAGAATGAGAAAACCCTTTATGAATCTTGCCATGATTATGGGGCTCTTTCCTGGTTTTATGTCCATGATTGCCATCTATTACATATTAAAAGCCCTTTCTTTAACCCAAACACTGACAGCTTTAATCCTTTGCTATTCAGCAGGGGCAGGCTTAGGCTTTTATGTGGGTAAAGGCTTTTTTGATACTGTTCCCAATGCCCTTATTGAAGCAGCTAGAATTGATGGAGCTGATGAAGCTATGACCTTTACAAGAATAGTGCTACCCATTAGTAAACCCATAATAGTCTATACAGCCCTTATGAGTTTTACAGGACCTTGGATGGACTTCATATTTGCTAGGGTTATCTTAGGAGAACAAAATACCCACCTACATACAGTAGCTGTAGGTCTTTACTATATGATGTATGGTCAAATTGTTGATACCTCTCGATTTACAGTATTTTGTGCAGGTTGCGTCTTTGTGGCAATCCCCATAGTAGCCCTATTTATGTATCTACAAAAATACTATATCGAAGGAAGTACCGCAGGAGCGGTTAAAGGCTGATGAAAAGAAATATATATAAGTGCATATCCATACTTTTAAGTATTTTAATAATACTCTCTTTATCTTCTTGCAGTTCTTTATATGGTTCTGAATACAAAATCCCAATAACTGATATAGCTGATATATCTTCTTCTAAGATCCCTGGAGTATATTATGAAATATTTGTAGGGGCTTTTTCAGACCATGATAAGGATGGTTTAGGAGATCTTTTAGGAATAATTGATAGGTTAGATTACTTAAATGATGGAGACCCCTTATCAGGTAAGAGTTTAGGAGTAAGAGGTCTTTGGCTAATGCCCATTATGAAGGCAGGCTCCTACCATAAATACGATGTTATAGATTACTATTCCATTGATAAAGATTATGGGACCATGGAAGACTTTGAGAAACTAATTTCAGAATGTGATAAAAGAGGAATAGATGTAATAATTGATTTAGTAATAAATCATAGCTCAGAATACAACAAATGGTTTACTGAGCTAAAAAAGGCTATAAAAGAGGGGGATTTAACAAATAAGTATATGGATTGGTACTCTATTACCACAGATAAGAATAAAGGCTGGCATAAATTGGCTACCACTCCTGATGGTATAGAATACTTTTATGAAGGTAACTTCTCTCCTACCATGCCTGAGCTTAATATGGATAATAGAGAGGTTTTAAATGAAATTGAAAACATTATTAAGTTTTGGTTGGATAAGGGGGTAAAAGGATTTAGATTAGATGCTGTTAAGTATGTATACTTGAACGATGATACTAAAAACATTGCCTTTTGGAAGTGGTTTTCAGACACTTGTAGAAAGTATGATGAAGATGTCTTTTTAGTAGCTGAAAACTGGTCAGACAACAGCTCCATTTATGACTACTACACAGCCCTAGATTGCTTTGATTTTGGAATGTCTGGTTCCATGGGCCATGTGGCCCTTACCATAAATGGAACCTTTAGCATAAATGACTATGTAGCATATATTTGTAGGTATAAGGAGAATGTGGAAAAATCAAATCCTGCTGCCATATTAAAACCCTTCATATCCAATCACGACATGGATAGAAGTGCAGGCTATCTACCCTTAGATGACTACAGAATGTTTATGGCTGCAAACCTATACATCCTTAGCTCTGGTAACCCCTTCATATACTATGGAGAAGAAATAGGGATGATGGGAAGTCGAGGTACCTCAAGTACCGACGCCAACAGACGTCTTGCCATGCTCTGGGGTGATAAAGACCAGGTAAAAGATCCTGTAGGAACATCCTTTGATTCAGCAAGACAAAAAAATGGCACAGTAAAACAACAGATTAGAAAAAAAGATAGCTTGTATACCCACTACAAAAAACTAATAGCCTTAAGACAAGCCAATCCAGAAATAGCTGCCGGTATCTACACCCCTTTATACTTTGAAGGATATACCCTCTTAGGAGGATTTGTAGCATCTTACAAGAATTCATCTAAGGCTGTAATACACAACATATCCAATGAGAGCCTCACCCTAGACCTATTAAAGCATACAGACCTTAATTTTGAATCCATATGTGGACTTGTTGGTAAGGGACAAGCTAAGCTGGATAACAACATACTTACCCTAGATGCCATGACCTCAGTAATATTACTTGTTGACAATGATTAAGATTTAAAACCCGCTTTTATCTCGTGGTCAAAAAAACACAAAACCACAATATATAGATACGTCGATAATTAATATGCCTATATATTATGGTAGTAATAATTTTCATCTCATCAGTTTGATACTTTTTATGCGGCGCGCTTGTTTTCTTTTCCGAAACATACACTCTAAAGCAGTATAAACGCAAAACAGAGCCAAGGTGCTATTTGCTAGCATCTTAGCTCTTTTCATTTGATTTTTTGTTTACGTGATCCGCACCTACTTTAGCGCGCGAATTTTATTGCTCTAAACGGTAAAAAGTTTTTGATTAAACCAGTGAAAAATAAACTCGACTTTTTGTCCGAAATATTGTACAATAATTAGGACAAAAGGAGGGTTCGTTATGAAAAATACCATTACCCAAAAACTCAGCCAAAGATTGAAAACACTTGATAGTAATGCGGTTTTTATCATCAATGATTTTATAGACATTGCTGAGTATGACACCATTCGCAAAACATTAAACCGCTTAGATGAAGAAAAAAAAATATTAAAAATAATGCGTGGTATCTATTATCAGCCTCGTTTCAGCGAACTACTGCAAGAGTATGAAGCACCATCCCCACATCAAGTAGCTTTAGCAATTGCAAGAAAGTTCAATTGGACGATTGCACCGTCAGGGATTACCGCTCTAAATATGCTTGGGATTTCCACGCAGGTTTCCGCCAAATGGACATATATCAGCGACGGCAATTACAAAACTTTTGAACTTGGTAAAATTACGATAGAGTTCAAGCGTAGGAACAATCGTGAAATTGCGGGAATGAGTTATAAGACCGCCCTGATAATTCAAGGCATAAAAGCATTAGGTAGGAATAAAGTTGATGATATTTCAATTATCAAAATGCGGGAAATGCTTTCTGATGCTGAAAAGCAAACGCTGTTGGAAGAAGCAAAAACTTCTTTAATTTGGGTGTACCAGGTAATAAAAACAATTTGCGAGGTAAACAGCAATGTATAGCTTATTGAAACTGTCCGACGAGGAACGGAGAACGATATTCCGCAATACAGCTCAAAAGATGGGGGTTCACGAAGCAATTATTGAAAAGGATTATTGGGTATGCTTAGCGCTTGATTATCTTTTCCATATAAGTCTGTATAAGAAGCACTTGACATTTAAGGGCGGCACAAGCCTTTCAAAGTGTTTCGGACTGATAAAGCGGTTTTCCGAAGATATTGACTTGATTTTGGATTGGCGTCTTTTAGACTGCGAAAAAGACGAGCCGTGGCAGGAACGGACAAAAACCAAACAGGCAGCTTTTAACAAAGAGACAAATAGCAGAGCAGAATTGTTTCTTACCAAAAAATTCATGCCTACGTTTATATCTGATATTTCTGAAATTATCGGAGAAACTGCAAGAGTAGAAATTGACAAAACTGACCCGCAAACGTTGAATTTCCATTATCCACAACTATTCAGCACGGATTCGATTTTACCGTCAATTAGATTGGAAATCGGAGCATTAGCGGCGTGGACTCCTGCGGTCGAAAGAAAAATAACGCCATATATTTTCGAGTATTATCCTCATTTATCTCAAAATGCTGAAACGACCGTTTTAACAAGTTCAGCAGAGCGCACGTTTTGGGAAAAGGTAACGATTTTGCATCATGAAGCTAACCGACCTGATCATCTTGAAATGCCTTCAAGATATTCGCGACATTATTATGACTTGTTTTGTATCGGCCATTCTAAGTATAAAGATACGGCTTTGAAACAGCTGGATTTACTTCAAAAGGTGGCCCTGTTCAAAATGAAGTTCTATCCAAGAGCGTGGGCAAAATATGATGAAGCCGTATCGGGATCGATTAAACTTATCCCTCCTAAAATTCGTTTTGATGCCTTGCGAAAAGACTATGCGTATATGTCAGAAATGATTTTTGGCAAATTTCCATCTTTCGACGAGATGATAATGTATATTACAAATCTCGAAAACGAAATCAACCGAAAGTAGCCTCACGAGTTATTTACTCGTTTCCGAAGTTAAATCGGCTTATAGAGACTTTTTATCTCTCCGGGGTTAACCGTTGCTTGTATCTCACACGACTTCGATCGCCTCAACATGCTTCTTCATCCCGTTTATTGCTTGCAGTACCTCTTAGTCAAGCGAATAAGTGTTATTCTGAACTGCACCCCTTTGTCAATTGGTATAATAGTTTTTGTTTTGCAGTGATAGCCGCCTCAACTGCATCATAGTCAATTAGATAACTATCCTCCTGACAATCCACAAAAACAATCTTTGCTCCAACATGATCAATTATTGAAGCACTTGCTGTATATGTATAGGCACATATTATAACCTCATCTCCAGGTCCTATACCAAGAACTCTAAGAGCCATCTCGGCGCATGTCGTTTGTGAGTTAAGTCAAACACATCTAGGAGAATTCAACCATTCAGCTATTCTTTTTTCAAGTTTTTTCGTCCGCGGTCCAGTTGTAATCCACCCTGAATGCATTGCAGCGACAACTTCATTTATTTCTAGCTCTGTGATATCAGGAGGACTGAACGAAATGTCTCTTTTTTTCATGTTACTTCCTCTTAAATAATATTTGTACATATTCTACCTCATTCGTGAAACTCTATCGGTAATAAGGTTGTACCCGTTAAAATCTTACTGAGCTGTTTTTCGCAATTATCCGGTGCAAAATCTACATAAGAAAAGCACTCAAAAGCGCTTTCAAAATTCAGTTCGAAATGCCAAAAAATCCTTATTTTATGCGGTTTTTCTTGCCGTAATGAACTTATGGTCAATGAACTCTAAATCTCAAAAACCAGCTAGAGATATATATTACAAAAGAGATAAAATCCTTAGATTATAGATATAACTAGTCTTTTTAAGCAGATAACTTGCAAGAAGTTCATATTTTTTTCACAATTGAGCTTGAATCTATTGACTGTAAATATGAGAGTGATAAAATGTAATTGCTTAAAAAATATAATATTGTTAGTTAACGGAGGAGCTATGAAAAACTTTAAAATTATTTCTCTTGTTCTCACACTTGTTCTTTTACTTAGTGCACTAGGAGCATGTACACCGGCTACAATTCTTGAAAATCCTGACAAGGATTATTATGTAACCGGACAATTTGCTGACTGGGGAGATGCAGTAGGAAAAGCTGAATACAGAATGACCGCCGTATCCTTAAAGGATTCTAGAGTTGCAGCCCTTAAACAAGAACTAAAAGGTGCTAAATATCTATACATCCTTGAGCATGTGGTAATTTCAGATTCAGGAGCAGGCTGGACAACCGAGTATGTCGATGGTAATACTTTAAAAACCGCCGACGGAAATCAAACAATGAAATGGCTACAAGTTGGCAAGGGGGAAGAAGCTCCCGATTGGTGGGCACAAAATCCTGAAAGCGGACAAATCTTTTCTCTAACACCAGACCTATTATGGATTCCTGGCTTTACAGAGACTCCTGAAATTGGTCCTGACTGGAATGGAAACCCTGTTGTACTTAAAGCCGGAACCTATACCGTTGTCTTTGCTTTTATAGAAAAAAGCACAGGTTTAGTAAAAGCGGCAGGTCTTATTGCAGAATAAGTGGCTATACCGACTTTTTGTTTAAAGTCATAGCAAGCCAAATTATTAATCAAAAAGTCGGACAGTATCTAACACTATCCGCTTTTTGACGTAATACCAATATGCTGCACTTTGCATATCATGAAAGGGGTTAGCTTATCATGAAATTTCTTAAAAGAATATCCATACTTCTTGTATTACTCACAATCTTACTCATGTTTTCAGCATGTGACAATTCTAAAAGTATTCCTAGTCCAATACCAAGTCCTTTACCTTCAAAGGACTCTCCTACTTTACCTGATTCACAGACACCAGTACCAGAATCACCTTCACCTTCCCCTTCTCCATCACCTAGGCCCTCTTGGACCCCTATACCCTCTCCAACCCCAGAGCCTGAAATAATACCTAAAAGGCCCAGTGAATATACTGACGCCTCATATTTCACCTTCGATGAAACTAGCGGGACCATTACTGGATATGATATAGAAGGTGGAACCTATGTATACATTCCCTCTTCTATTAATGGGCATGATGTAAAAATACTTGGTAGTAAATCATTTGCAGGACTTGAGCTCTATGGAGTAATAATACCTGATACAGTAGAAGAAATTCGAGAAAGTGCTTTTACAATAAGTGATTTAAAGATTGTTGAAATACCTAATAGCGTAAAAGATATTGGAGATAGAGCCTTTTATTTAAACAGACTAGAAGAGATTATTCTTCCCTCTAACCTTGTACATCTAGGCGACTCTGCCTTTGCTTATAATGAACTTAAAGAGATTGTCTTACCTGAAACACTGAAAGAAATAAATGAAAGAGCTTTTTCCTTTAATAATCTTTCATCTATATATATCCCAGATAGTATAAAAGTTATTCGCAGTTTAGCTTTTCATGCAAATAAACTAGAAAAAGTGAGATTACCAGAGGGAATAAAAAAGATAAGCTACAAGTCTTTTGCTGTTAATCAACTTACCAGCATAGAGATCCCTGAATCTGTTGAAGAAATTGAAAGGTCTGCCTTTGAAGTAAACAAGATTTCAGACCTCACAATCCCCAAGAATGTGAAAACCATAGGGTCAAGTGCTTTTGTAAATAATATGATAAGTGAGCTTTACCTTCCTGACAACCTAGTAACTTTAGGAAGCTTTGCTTTTGGCCATAACTTGATAAGTAAACTTCATATTGGAAAAGGACTAAGCCACATTCCTTCTTCATGCTTTTCAAGTAATATGATTGAAGACATAGTAATTCCTGACAATATTAAAAGTATTGGAAGAAGTGCTTTTAATTCTAATAAGCCAACAAGCTTGTCCTTAGGTAAAAATGTGGAGTCTATCGGCGACTATGCCTTTACAGGGGGGCAATATAGCGAACTTTTCATTCCAGCCAGTGTCAATACTATAGATAAGAGTGCCTTTTTAAATACTCCTCTTAAGTCAATTACTTTTGAAGATGACATATTATTCATTGCAGATGATGCCTTTGAATATGGGAATATTTTAGAGATTACTTGCTTAAAAGACTCTTATCCAGAATATTTCTTTGGTAACAAACTGCCTAATGTAACCATTACAAGCATAGATTCACCTCTTCAATCCTTTAGCATATTAAGAGAAGAAATATTAAGGGAAAACTTAACCTTTAACCACAAGGTAGAATTCACTAAAGAGGACTTTAACTTTTTTGAAAGTAGAATTAGAGCATATATAATAACCAAGTATGGTCCTTCCTGTAAGGTCACTTCAATTGACACAAAGACTAATGATTTGATCCAAGATGATGTTCTATACCAAGAGGGTTTTGTATATGTCCCTTCTTACCATGTATCCTATGAATATATAGATGGGGAAGAAACAATAAAAAAAGATGCTGATATACATGCCATATTCATATCATCAGATAATTCTGCCTACATTCTTAGTGGTATTGAAGAAAAAGACTTGGATTTTAATGATAAATACATCTTGTATGATTATCTTAAAAAAGATACCCGCTTTACATTTAGTGAACTACCCAATGTAAATGAAGGAATTATTGCAACTGGTGATATAAGTATCTGCCAGGAATTTATAGAATCCGAAAAAATAGATGCCTTACCCATAACCTTTCTAATAGATACAGTAGAATACACGGTTTTTGAAACTGAACACTCAATATATATTCAAAATATAGAAAGTAAATATACTGAGCCTCTTTTAATGATGGATTATTGGGTCTTAAATGGATTCAAACTTTTAGGAAAAGTGGATACATACAGTTTTGCATATACTAAATTTGGTCATGGTGGATATGACGGTGTATACATATATAACCTATTAGATAAGAGTAAAACAGAAGTTAAATACAAAGATAAAATCTTCTATATGGATCCCATATTTACAGGAGATGACTATTTAATAGTAGCTCATGGTGATGACCATTACTCTAAATTTCATGCCCTATACAAACTAGACTACTCCCAATTAGAAACAGGTAAATTAACAAAATTGTCAGACGACTATATATATAACAGAGAATTTGCTTTTAGCCCAGATAATAGATATATGGTTTATCTTGCCTCTAAAATAGAACATGAAGCAAGTAATATTTCATATAAAAATAGATATAGAATTTCTGATGGTTTTGAATGTTATGTTAAGCATATCAAAGTGCTTGATTTAGCCACAATGGAAGTAGTAAAAAGCGGTTGGATATTTGAAAGTGGAAGCCCATATTATCCCAATACAGAAACATATTTTCAATATGAATACACTAGTTTTTCCATTAATGAATCAAGTATCTATATTAAATACAAAGACATGTGCTTTACAATTGATTTACCATAGAATAAAGGGCTATTAACCTAGAAATTAAAGATATGCTTTAAGTACACTTAGTAGTCTATCAATATCTTCAAACTCATGGTCAGAAAAGGCAGCGCTACGTATAACCCCTTCATGGCCTGCCCCTATGTAGGTGGAGTAGAGTAGAAAGATTTGGTGCTTATCATAAAGCTCAGCTTGTAATCTTCTCATATAGATCCCATCTCTTATCTGAAAGGCAATGACAGGAGATTCACTATCAAGAGTAGAAATACCTAGCTCTTTTAAGCCCTTTCTAAAATATGCAATATTTTCTCTTAGCTTTGTAAGTAGCCTTGGATTATCCATAATATAGTTTAAACTTGCAGCTGTAGCTGCAGCTGCACTTGTCATACCAGCAGAGGCACCTCTACCAGGGGGTGAGTATACAAACTTATCCATTAATTCTTTTGAACCTACCGCTATACCACCATAGGCACAAAAGCCCTTACCTGCTGAACCACCACCTATAGCCTTATCTCTTGGTAAATTAAACTTCTCTATAGCTCCCCTTCCCTTATCTCCTAAGACACCTAAAGAGTGTGACTCATCAACTATTAAGTATCCACCTAAGGGTTCAATTAAATCAAAATACTCACCCAAAGGAGATATATTACCTAAGGTAGGAAAGATTCCATCACAACCAATAGCTGGGATTTGTCCTTTTTCAAGGGTTTCATCCATTACCCTCTTAAGATCCAAAGGGTCACAATGAGAAAAGGTATATATGGGTTTACCTGTACATTTTGCCCCATCTTTTAGGGCAAAATGTGCCATTTCATCTAGATATATTACATCATAGTCATCACGCAATCCCTGAAAAGCCATAGAACCAAAGAGATAACCTCCCATGAAATAGAAGGCATCTTCTGTACCAAAGTATTTGGCAATAGCTGCTTCTGCATCCATATTACACCTTACATTAAAGCCATAGTGCTTAGGAATTTGGGCAAAGGCTCCATTTATCTCAACAGCCTTTTTTGCAGCCTCAATTATTTCTGGTCTATCACAAATTCCTAAATAGCAAGAACCTGCAAAGTTCAAATATTCTATCCCATCTATAGTTACATAAGCTCCGCTGGGAGATTCTATTATCCTCATCTGTTACCTCCATATATCAAATCATTGTTTATACAAGAACTACCATCACAATCATCACTTATTCAATCACTAACAAACATAGTGACTCTTGAGGGTGTATCTTTACCCGTATGTATTGTATTGTGAGCTACCATATAGTCTCTATCATCTTTTCTATCATTTCCAGTATTATGATTTGCAAAGAAAAGGTTCTTTGCAGCTGAACAAAGCTGTAATACTAGAGCTTCCCCTTTTTCTATTTTTACACAAATTTCGTGAAAGAATAAAGATACTAATCTGGGCATATTTGGAACTAAAGGTATCACCTTTGTAAAGTCATAAGATAAAGAGACTCTTTTTTGGGTCTCACACAATTTAAGTAAAGAACCGTCCTTTGTTTTTAAACATAACCTTGCTACTAAATCTGTATCTGGACAATCTGAAGATATGTATATATCAGCTAAGGGAGCACCTTCTAAGCAAGCTTCTTGTTTAAATGGCTCAGATACAAAATGAAGTACATCAGGCCGGTCTTGTAAGATACTATAATCGGCTGGCATATTAAGTTCATTTTCACTTACATTAATTAATGATGGTGCTGGATCTTGTGGATCATGTATATATCTACAACCACAACCCTCCCCTACTCTACCACTATATTGTTCTGTATCTCTTAATCTATTAGGTTCTAGCCAATAGGTTTTCTTTAAAGGTTTTCCTTCTTTTATCTTCCACTCAAAACTTCTCCAGTCATAGACAAGGTTTGGTTTTATCTCGGTGTCAATGCTTCTTAAGTGCTTATCAAACCATTTTACATACTGTAAATCTAGGTCATATAACAAGCTGTTAGGCCCCATATAGAAGCCATTTAAGGTCCGTGTGGTATTAATGTTATGCCCCCAAGGGCCAATAAGGCTACGATATTCTAAGTTATCATCATTAGCCTTTTTAAGAGCCTCCATAGAACCATATATATTGTCATCAAATTGACCTGTAATGATAAAGGGGGCTATGTTAAAGCCTTTTTGGGTGGTCCAATCCCCTGTTTCCCAATAATCATCAAAGGCTTCGTGCTCTAGCCAGTCATTAAAGTAGGGTATTTCTTCACCTAGCTTTTCTTTAGACAAGGTATTTAGTGGTCTGTGGTCAAATATATCTTCCCAATCATCTCTTTTTAGTTTGTCTACTTGTACATCTTTTCCATTTACTGCTAAGGCCCAGGGTAAGAGACCTGAGACTAGCATACCTCCTCTAAGAGGAAGGTCATTAAAGGCACCTCCCGCTGTTACAAGACTAACAAGAGCCTTTAAGCTTTTGTTTTTACTAGCTGCTCCAGACCAGCCTGTATAACCCCCATAAGAGGCTCCTATCATGCCAATATTGCCATTACACCAAGGCTGGGACTCAAGATATGTAAGGGTTGCTTTACCATCAATAATCTCATTTAAAAAGGGCTGCCAGCTTCCAGTGGAAGAAAACTTCCCTCTTACATCTTGTACTACAAGACCATAGCCCATTTTAACAAAATGAAGGTCATCTAGGGCTTTAGCCTCTTTACCATAGGGGGTACGAATAAGGATAAGAGGAAAAGGGCCCTCACCTTTTGGAAGATAAACATCTGTTGCTAAAAGGGCATCTTCTGAACTAACCATAAAAGTAGAAAGCTTATTTATCCCATAGCCATAATCTATATCTTTCCAATATACAAGAGGGGTTAAATCTTCATAGCCCTCTTCTACGATAACAAAAGTATGCTCTCTGGATGCTCGTACAAGGGCTATGACTCTATTGTCTTTTACTACAATATCTAAAGGCAGACCTTCTTTTTTTTGCAAAATTAAAGAGTCTTGTATCCAAGGATTTTCTTCATATCCTAAGATTTTTTCTTTTTCTTTTTCCTTTACTAGCCTTTCTATATCCAGCATTTTTTCTAATTCAGCTAATATATCAAAGCCTATGGTACCAGTAATAGACTCTTGCCCTATACCTTCTTTCTTATCTGTAAAAAGATCAATTCCTTGAATTTGTCCTTTTGATATATCTCCCATATGTAGACCTGATTTATATATGCCATAGCTTCTATCTACCATAAGTCCTCCTTAAGGCCTAGACCAGGATACTTGGCTGCTACAAGTCTTGGCCCTTCATAGTAGGCACAACCTTTAATAGATGTGTTTTCTACTAGTAGGGCGCTATCTAAATCATAGGCCAATATATTTTCATGACTTAAGGCTAAGCCATGTGCTGCTGATATACCAAGGCTACTTTCCATCATACAACCAATACCACAAGCTATACCTTTTGCTTGGGCATAATCTGCAATTTCTAGAGCTGGATATATACCACCAGACTTCATTAACTTAATATTTATCAAGTCCACCATATCCCCTGCAAGGATGTTTTTAACGTCTTTAAGGTCTACTGCACTTTCATCTGCCATTATGGGAAAAGGTGAATTTTCTTTAGCTGTCTTTAAGCCCTTAAAATCTTTTCTATCCACAGGTTGCTCAATATATTCAATTGGATAATCAGATAGTTTTGATACAATACTTTTAAGAGTCTTTTCACTCCAGCCTTGATTAGCATCTATACGAAGGACAATATCAGCACTAAAAGATGCAATTGCTTTAGCTAAGAAAACACAGTAATCCACATCCTCTGAGGCCTTTATCTTAAAGATACGAAAGCCTTCTTGAAAGTATCCTTTTGCAGTAGCAATACTAACATCTAAAGAATCAATGCCAATGGTTATATCTGTTATGAGGCTATCCTTATTTGCCTTTAAATACTTGTATAAGGGAAGTCCCGATTTCTTAGAAAGAGCATCATAACAAGCCATATCAATCATTGCCTTAGCAGCAGAATTGGCATAAAGTCTTTCATTCATTTTCTTGTGTATTAATTGCAAATCTAAAGGTAGGCCTATGAGGTCTTTTTTTAGTAAATCAACAGCCCCTATAACACTTTTATTTGTGTCTCCAGTAATAAAGGCAATTGCACTAGCTTCTCCAAAGCCAGAAAAAGGAGTATCTGTATATATCTTTACAAATACATTCTCCATTTGGTCTATGGTTCCATAGGAGATATGAAAGTCCTTTTTTATACCAACAGGTAAAACTCTAGTCTCAATATCCCGAATAAGCATTTTATACCCCCACCTTCACACAAGTTTCAAGCAATCAATTAAGCTTGGGCAAAGCATAAATTTGTCCTTTTTTTATCTTTTGTTTTTTGTTTAGATATATCAATCTTCATATTTAACTATTGAAATTATTTTCAATAATATATCATGAATGAGCCTTAATCGCAAGAAACAAAGAAATTTAATGCAAAATACAAGTTTAAGTATCAACCAATTTAAGGACAAAAAATACCCTTTTATTACAAAGGGTATAAAAAGTGTAAGTATAAATATATTTAACGTTCAAATTAATGTCGTGAAACTACACTTTTGGTAACATGAGCTTAAAAACAAGCGAAATTTCATTAATATAGCTTCACCAACCACTTATCTTGCTTATCACTTTTTTCATAGACAAACTCAGTATAGTAGTCTTGTTCAAAGACTTGTAAAAGATCCTTAAAATCTTTTACAAGCTCATAATCATCCAATTTATCCTTATCAATCCAAAGCATCTCCCCTTCATCGGATGAAGACAGTTTACCTTCAAACTTATCTGTTTTAAAAAGTAGTACTAGATAGCGCTCATCTTCTTCAGTCTGAAATTGTTTTAATCCACATAGTTTAGGCTCAAATATGGTTAGGCCTGTCTCTTCTTTAATCTCTCGTATTACAGCTTTAACAATGGATTCTTCTTTTTCAACATGGCCACCAGGCAGGGTAAAACCCTGCCAGTCTCTTTTATTCCTATTTTGCATCAGTATCATATTATCTTTATATACCAAACACATTACAGTCAATATGGTCTTTTCAGCCTTACTCATAAAAACCTTCCTTCTATTACTCTGTTCTAAGGGCTTCAACTGGGTCCTTGTAGGCTGCTATTCTGGATGGGAATATGCCAGCTATAACTGTTAGTACCACACTAATAATAATTAATCCTACTGCTCCATATATGGGTAATGTGGATATTCCAGATACTCCAGTCAAATTTTTTATGATCATATTTATGGGGATATTTAAAAGCACAGTTATTAAAATCCCTAAACCACCTGCTACGAAACCAACAATTACAGTCTCAGCATTAAAGACTCTAGCAATGTCCTTTTTAGATGCTCCAATGCTTCTTAAGATTCCAATTTCTTTTGTTCTTTCTAGTACTGATATGTAGGTAATAATTCCAATCATCAAAGAAGATACAACTAAGGAGATGGCTACAAAGGCTATTAGCACATAGGTAATAATGTTAACTATGGAAGTAACAGAAGACATCATAACTGCCATAATATCTGTATAGCTAATGGTATACTCATCCTTACCCTTAGCCTTTTGCATTTCATTGTAGTCTAAGATGTAGGATGCTACTTCTTCTTTAGAGTCATAGTCTTTTGGATATATATTTATTGAAGAAGGATTATCATAGTCCACTGAACCAAAAAGGTTTAGGTTTCCCTCATATGATGCTGCCTTTATGGCATCTAGTTTAATCATCTCAGAAAACATTCTTAGCACTTCTTCTTCAGGCATGGCTTGTATCATCATGCCCATTTGAGCTTGCTCTTGTTCAGGCAAACTTAACATATATTTTCTAACATCTTCCATGGTTAAGTTCTCAGTATAGTCATCAATCTCAAATGGTAGGCCAGTTATTACATCAATATCAGGGTTTTCCTTTTGTTCCTTAACTATTTGAGAGCTGTTTATGCTATCAATTACATAGTTCATAAGGTCCACATTATATGCGATGGACCCACTAATGGATGTGGCTGTAACCTCTTCATTGGGCTTTACAATTCCTACTACTTCTATGTCCAGCCCCTTATCAATTACCTTTCTCATGTAGGAGTCTACATCTTGCTTGTCTACCCATAGATCATCTACCTTTTCATAATAGTCTGAGTTTAGGACTAGTTTAAAAGAAAGATCCAATAGGTCCTCATAGGAAAACTCACTAATATCCCTAGAGAGGTCATCAATGGCTTTACCCTCTTGAATATTTTTAATGGTATCTTTTAGTTCTTCTTGGTCTAGTAGACCTAGAGTATATAGTACAATATCACTTAATTCATTATTCTTATCCACCACTAGTAATACCTGATTAAAGTCACTGGGCCAACTACCCGCTAAAATATCATATTGCTTTTGTAGTAGCTCCTCGTTATCAATCATCTCTGTCCAGACATTACTTCCTGTTACTGGCATTTGCACAAAAGGTGATGTGCCAACACCATTTCCACCCATTAACAGAGAAAAGACTTCAGAGGGATTGACTTTGAGTATTTCATCAGTGGTATCTTTTTTAAATACTTGTAAATCCAAATCATAGCCATAAGAGATTCCATTTGAAAGGTCTAGAATATTATTACCTTCTTCGCTATCTAAATATTTTTTAAATTCCTTTAAATCGTTTTTAGATACTGTAGCTGAAAGACTTTTCATCATCTCCCCTACTATGGTATTTACATAAATCCTATCTAAGACTTTTTCTTCAGTCTTACTCCTGTTTGCAGTCATAAAGCTGGACATCATGCCAGTCATGTCTAAAGATTGGCTTGATATCTCAATGGGATAAGTAGATAAGGTATCTTCTTGCATACTGTTAATGTATCCTTGCATACCACTTGATAGGGATAATATTAGAGCTATTCCAATTATCCCTATACTTCCAGCAAAGGCTGTTAATATGGTTCTAGTTTTCTTGGTTAAAAGATTGTTTAAACTCAAAGAAAGGGCTGTGAAAAAAGACATGGACTTCTTTTTCTTTTTTCTCTTAAGCTCTTCTACCTTTTTATCTTCCTTTTTATATGGGTCTGAATCTCCTATTACATTACCATCTAGTAATTCCACAATCCTAGTAGAGTAAGTATTAGCTAAGGCTGCATTATGGGTTACCATAACAACCAACCTATCCTTTGCTATCTCTTTTAGCACTTCCATTATCTGAATACTGGTTTCTGAATCTAGTGCTCCTGTTGGTTCATCTGCTAGAAGTATTTTAGGATTGTTTACCAAAGCTCTTGCGATAGCAACCCTTTGCATTTGACCCCCAGATAATTGATTAGGCTTTTTATTCTTTTGGTCTTCAATTCCTACACTTCTAAGGGCCTCTATGGCCTTTTTTCTTCTTTCTGATTTGGAAATACCAGCTAGGGTCATGGCCAGCTCTACATTGGCAATTACAGATTGGTGGGAGATTAGATTATAGTTTTGAAAGACAAAACCAATGGAATTATTCCTATATATATCCCAATCTACATCCTTGTATTGTTTGGTTGATACACCATTTATACTTAAGTCTCCTAGGGTATATCTATCTAGACCCCCAATTATGTTTAATAGGGTGGTTTTTCCACATCCAGAAGGTCCCACTATGGATACAAATTCATTTTCTCTAAACTCTAAATTTATACCCTTAAGAGCCCCTATCTTCATATCCCCTATCTTGTATTCTCTAGTTATATCTTTTAATTGAAGCATATTTATTCCATTCCTTCCTTTGACAAGTCAACTATTCTTGATGTTATCCTTAACAACTCTTTAGCATCATCTTCTCCTAGCAACTCCAGCATTTTTGCTATTAAACCTATTACCTTTTCTTCATGTAACAAGGCTCTTTCTTTTCCCAAGTCTGTTAGGGTCACTAAGATTCTTCTTCTATCACTTTTATCAATTTCTCTTTTAATTAAAGCCTTTTCTTCCAAACTATTTAGTATACTTGCTACTCTAGCTGAACTAATATTCATCTCTTCACTTATCTCTTTTGGTAAGGCATAGTCATTTTTTACCTTAAGATACAAGAGAGTAAATATCTCACCTTGTAGACTTTCATCTAGCATCTGCTGATGATTGTTCTTTTTCATCTGATAGCTTTTTTGAAAAAACTCTTCTGCTAATTTTATATAATCCATTTCAAACTCTATTAACTAATACTGTTAGTAGTTTATAGTATTAGATATATTTGTCAAGATAAAAAAAGAATGTTTCACATATTGTTAACATTCATAGGAAAGAAAAAATAGCTTAACCTTTTGTCCGATAAAGTGTTGACGTCCCTATATAGGATAAAAAATGTATAAAAAAAGTAAAAAGATAAAAAGATATAAAGATAAAAGTATAAAAATAAAAAATTAAAGGAAACTACTTACCACCTATGGAATCTGGAGATATAAATTCATATTTTCTTTCTGTAATGCTACCATCATAGAAGCTGTATTGATCTAAGCTACCACTTGTGTAAAAGATTACTCCAGAGGAGTCTTCTAGAGGATACTCTTTATTATTCATATAATACTTACGGCTACCTTGACCTGACATACTAGACCAGACAATTGAATACTCGTCAAATTCAATATCAGAGCCTTTTAAAATTGGATCTTTGATTCTTACATATGAAGTAAATAGTTTAATTAAATTATCATAGACTTCCTTTTTTATCCTGTATATTCCTTCATAGGGGGCTTCTAGGTAATAGCGATTTGAATCTTCGTACAAAAAGAGTCTTTGTAATCTTTCCCCATTTAAATTAATTCTTAGATAATCATCTCTTCCTGGTACATCATTGTATGACTTATATGGGGTTTTTTGTCCCTTTTTAATTAGCTCATATATGATATGCAAACTTTCTTTATCCTTTATTTCAATAAAGCCCAGATTTTCTCCATCTCTATACTCTTCCATATCTATACTTTTAATATCTTCTTCATTCTCTAAGATTAAGGATTTATCAATGGGGTCAGATAAAAGCCCTATTGCAAGAACAAGAGTAAAGACAAGAAGCAAGATAAGTAGCCAAAAGACAGGTTTCTTGTAATTCAAAACATTTTCCACTCTTTTTTTAGTCTTTCCTTCTCCAAAGGCTAAAGGACTGGGTCCAACTAGGATTTTGCCTGTGGATAGACTAAGTAGAGAGCGGGAATAGGGTTTTTTAACCTCACTTCCCATCTTACCAATAACCTTTTCATCACAAGACATTTCCATGTCTTTTCCACTTAAGAAGAAGGCTAACCAAACAAGGGGATTAAACCAATGTAGACAAAGGACCAAGTAAGACACAATCTTAATAATATGGTCAAAGCGTTTAATATGTATCTTTTCATGTAAAGTAATATATCTTTTTTCTTCCTTACTTAAACTTGCTGGTAAATATATTTTAGGTTTAAATATACCCAAGACAAAGGGACTATCAAGCTTATCTACAATAAAGACATTATCTTCTTCTAGTATTGCATTTGATAAACTCTTTTTAAGCTTTAACAAACTATATATACTGTAAAACAAAAGAAGACCTATACCAAGCACCCAAAGAACAGCTCCTATACCAATTAGTACCTGCATAGGACTAACAGATGATGTAGGCATTATTGGTGGAAGATATGAATTTCCAGCACTTACAACTTCCCCAGATTCCCCTTCTAATACTCTTACAAAGCTTAAATCACCAGTTTTTCTAGGCATTAAACTAAAGATGCTCTTAAATGAAAAGGGTGTAATTAAGCGAACTAAGGCTACACTCCATAGGGCATAGGAAAATATCTTTGGAGCTTTTTTTAAAAGAAGTCTAGCAAGCACTATGGCTAATATGACATAGGATGCATTTAGACTTAAATCTAGAATCTGGAGAAAAAGCTTTGCTAACACTACAAGTCCTCCTTGTAGTCATTTATTAACTTTTCTATCTCCTTAATTTCTCCAGAACTTAGTTTCTTTCTTCTTGTAAAGGCTGCTAGAAACTGAGGTAAGGAGCCATTATAGCTTTCATCTAAAAAGACTTGGCCTTGTTTAGCCCTAAAGTCAGATTTTGATATGAGAGATTTTACTGTTGAATTATCATTTTCAAAGACTTCTTTTTCTATTAGCCTCTTTAACATAGTATAGGTGGTTGTTCTTTTCCAATTAAAAGTCTCTTCACATATTTCTGTTAAGGCTCTTGTGGATAAGGGTTCATTTTCCCATATTAATTCAGCTAACCTATCTTCCATTGTACTTAGTTTAAAATTTCTCATACTAACCTCCTAACCTTTAGACAAGTTCAGTCTACACTCAGTAGACTATTTGTCAAGAAAAAACCAAGTAAATACTTGGCTTTTAATCTAGTGAGGTCCAACATTTGGATACAGACTACTTCTTAATGGATTACCAAACTATACTTATCTATCATCCAAACTATCTTCTATACCTAGGATGATTAGTTTTCTTCTTTGCCTTTTTCATACCTACAGCTATGATAATAATTACAATTACAGCTAGTATGAAATATATGTATAGTATGGGTTTAGGTTCAGAGTCTTCAATATCAGATTCTTCTCCATCTTCAAAGTTCCATTCATAATTAAAGATCTCCCCTTCTTCTACACTATAGTAGCCTGAGACTATGGGACCATCTTTTTTAACCTCTGCTTTCATACCAGCGCTTAAATAGTCATCATTACCATCTTTATCTAAGACCATTACCAGACCTTCTTTTAGCAGTATTAGTGTATCTCCATTATCTTCTACTTCTAAATAGAACTCTGTTCCCCTTATTCCAATTACTGTATTAGGTGTTTCTACATAGTAGTCATTACCTGTTATGCTATCTTTTAGCTTTGAGAAAAAGGCAGAGCCTTTTTCCAAAAAGGTCTTCTCTTCTTTTACTTTCAAATATGGCAGAGTATATATTGATTTTTGACGCATTCTAATAACTTGATTGTTGGTCAGTACTATTTCGCACTCTCCTCCAGCATCTGTCTTTATGGTAGCTCCAGGTATTAAGTGCATGTTCCTTGATGCCCTTAAAGTCTTACCATCTGGGGTTATAACTGCTACTTTACCTTTAACAAGGGTGATTAGGCCATCTAGGCCTCCTTCTTCATCTTCCACAATCTCTTGACTAGGTCTAGGTGATGGTGATTCTTTTTGGCTTTCTATCTTTCTTAAGGTTAACTCTCCCCAGCCAAGGGTAATACGACCACTAGACTGGACCAGTTCTAAGGTTGCTCTTTTAGCTTCTAGTTTATCAAAGCTTTGACTTGATTCATCAAACCAAACTTCTGCATGTATGTCATAGGACAATTCAGGACCTGGTACATCCATAGTGTGTTTTAAATAGAAATTAAAAAGAGAATCTGATGTTGAAGCAAAGGCTCCTCCTGATATTTCTTTTCCATTTTCTAATACTAGATATTTACCATTAACCTCTTTTACAACCAAAGAAAAAGTATAGTCCATAATATCATAAGAAACTTCTTGTCCATCTGTATACTTCTTAACCTGATTATTTATCTTGTCAAAATCCTCTAAAGTAAGATTGAAGATATATGTACCTTCAATGGTTCTTCTTTCTCTATCTCCAATATCTGCTGTTACTCCTAGTATTTGAAATACTAGAATAAGAATTAAAAAAAGAATAGCAATTCTTCTCATACCCATCTCCTTGTAATCATATTTGCTCTAAAGACATATATTACTCAATTTGGTCCAATTTATCAATAAAAATTAGGTTAAATACCTATTTTTTCCTATATCTCTCTATTTGTTATAAATATCTTTTCTATGACCAACTTCAAAAATTATTATTCTTATTTCCTCATCATTGATTTCAGCTATCAACCTATAATCGCCTACTCTATAACGCCAATATTCCTTCAGATTTCCCTTAAGAGCTTTTCCCATTTGTCTTGGATTTTCCGTGTTGTTTAATTTATTTTTAATAAATTGAAATATATATTTCCGTTGCTTAACATCCAGTTTTCTCAGACTCTTAATTGCGTTTTTTTCATAGACTACTTTATAGGTTTTTTTCATTAGATACTTAATCCTTTACTCTAAATCTAATATTTTCTTTGTTTCTTCCAAAGAATAAAACTCAACATCTTTTTCCATTAATCTCTTTTCATATGCTAGGATAGATTCTAAATCAATTTCATCTTCAATTCTTTCTTCAAGCACCTTTTTCATCAATGTAGACAAAGGCATTCCATGAAGTTTTGCATACTCAGTAAAGATTCTATTCTCTTCCTCATTAAATCTCACAGTTATTGTTGCCATTCCAATTCATCCTTCCAAATAGTTTCCCAAATATATAGTAGCACATTGTAACACTTTAGTAAATAGAAAAAGATGACACATATCTGTTATTACAACAGTTATCATTTGCTTTTAGAAATAAGAGCAAAAATTTCAGTTTGCATAGTTTCTGGAAGATTATATATCCTCTTTTTCAAGTTGTTTAAAAAATGAGTACTATACCCTAGAATCTGAAAAGAAAGACTTTGTATTTCTTTATCATCTTCTATTGATATACTTAATAAATTTTTCGTGATAATATTAAAAAAATCTTTATTATCTTCAATATCTAGAATGCTATTAAAATACCAATCAAAACTTCCCTTTTCATCTCTAAATCTTGGATAGCAATAATAAAGAGTAAGTGGTAATCTTTGGTTGTAGACAAAATCATATTTTGAAAATTCTTCGAATAATTTTATTGCAATTTCAGATTTTTTATTATCGTCTATACCTATAAAAGGTAAAGAGAAATATAGTAAACTAACTTTTTCTGAAAGATCCAACTCCTCTGTTTCAATAAATACTTCATTAAATACTGTTACTTCATCAATAAGCCTACTTTTCAGCGACTCCAATAACATCCAATTCAACCTCATACTTGCTTAGACAATGCTTAGAATTTATGTGTTTCACTCCCAAATTGTGAATTTTAACTTTTTCATAATCTTTTATAAAGCTCACCTTAATACCTACCTTTCCTGAGACTTAACTCATTAATAACATCAAATATTTAATGGTATAATTCTTTGTCTAATACCATTAGAATATCTAAATATACCATATCATATTTATAGGCTTTTGTAAGCATTTTTAGAACATTTGTTTTGTTTTATCAAATATTATCATATAAGTAATTATACTCTTAAATTACTTTTCAAATTAACATCCCATCATTATTATTTATATACAACTCTTTTTGCAAACAGGATTAATGCCTATATAACAAACAGGTGACTAATTCATCTTAGTAAACGCATAAAAAAAGACCCCTAATTCTAGAGGTCCAATAAATGTATATAGAATATGTATTCTTTTCTACTTATTATTTAAAGAATCTAAGGCTTCTCTAAGCTTTGAAGAAGAGGTGCCTTTGGTATATGGGAAATATACTACTTCTACACCTTTTGAATTAAAGAACTCTTCATACTTTTGCCACTTACTAGATCCCTTCCAATCAGAACCCTTAAAGATAATATCAAACCTTAATTCTTCCCAGGCTTTTATCTTATCTGCATCATCTTCTGCTACTACTTGGTCTACATATTTAATAGCTTCTACAATGGCTTTTCTTTCTTCATAGGATATTATGGGAGGTTTTCCCTTCAACCTTATAACTTCTTCATCTGTAGTTACTGCAACTATAAGGTGGTCACACTGTTCTTTTGATCTTTTTAATATATTTAGATGGCCTACATGGAATAGGTCAAAGACTCCTGTTGTATATCCTATTCTCTTTTTTGTCATATCTTTCCCCTTTGATTTATGTCTACTTTATTATAGCTTATACTTAGTTTTTTTTATATCTTATTAAGCCAAATAACTTTGTAATAGTGTAAGCCTTGGCTAGCAAGATATAGTGAAGATAGTTATTTGTCATTCAACTCTTCTTTGTTCTTGTTTTTCAGAATAGTAGCTATGAATTTTTGCGTTTGACTTAAAACAGGCAACTCAAAATTAAGATACCTAAAATGATTTACAAAACCTATTGATTTCAATATATTTTGATGATCGTCGATTAGATTTTTATATATGCTCGATGGAGGGAGCATATCTTTATAAACTGAAGCCATTTTATTTTTTCTTTCAATTACCTCTTCACTAATATTGTAAATATTATGAGTATCGAAAAATTTAAGAATTCTATCATAATTCAATATTTCTAATCTACTACTGCTAATATCAGCAAGCATCTTAATTTCAGGTGATATTGTATCGCGATAAAAGTTCCAGACACTTATAGATTCTGATAACATATGCGTAAGACTTGATAAAACATCGTGAATTTCTTGATTGCTATAGTCTTTTGTCTCTATTGTTTGTATTGACTCTTGAAAGGTTGAAATGAATAAATCAGTAAGTTCATCTGCTTTTTTATAATCCTCAAGATTAAAATACTTACTATGTGCAACTTTATTACGCAAAATTCGCAATTCAGGGATTTTTAAATTTAGATTTTCAATATTTATTTTGCTAGCAAAAAATTTATCCCATATTGATTTCGAACGTCCACGCTCAATTTTTGAAATAATATCATCTTTGGTCATAGTTTTTAATGCTTCAGTACTAAGAACAGAATCAATAAGTTCTGAAAGGTTGATGCTGGGCCTTTTTTCGAACAGAAAAACTTCAAGTTCAGACAAGTAAATCTCATATAATGCATCCTCTATTAATTTTTTTTCTTTATTTGAATTCGTTATTTTAGGATAGTTATTTTTAATTCTTGTATTTAATTTTTTACAAAGTTCCTTTTCCAATGTGCTCCTTGCCCACGATGATCCAAAAGCTTTTACTAAAACAAGAAAGATTAAATGCCGTATAAGCCTTTCAAACTTTTGAAGTTTATGAAAAATTTTATTACTTAAATATTCAGATGCTTCATCATATGCTAAAATCAAAGCATGTTTTGAATTTTTGAAGTTAGAGGTAAGTAAAGAATTAGCATGTAGAAGAACCCCAGCCTCTCTCATCTTATCAGTATGATTAAACTCAAACCAAATATTAAATATTTTCTCCTTTTTATCTTTACTAATATGTTCACAATGTTCAATTTTGTATTTGATCTCATATTCTTTTCTTCTTGGTTTTACAAATAGGGTCTCTTTAGTGACCATTGTAAAGGTATCATTAAGTTCACTTTTCACAAACTCACTTTCAGATTTACCTCGAATCTTTTCATTAGGTATTAACAAATATTTCATTCTCATATTAATATCTCCGTTACACTAATCTTTTATAACCAGTAGCAAGCAATAGGTTATTTTCCCTACTTTTGTCCTATGGATCTTTTCAAACACTTTGCTTATAGGGTATGCAAATAATCCTTTATTTATGATTGTCTCAAATTTTTATTGTGTCCACATAATATTAAACAAACTACATTACTACATCAAATATAACAGCATTATGAGAGAGTATAATATCAAAATGTTTTTAGTCTTTTGCAGTTCTAAAGTTGTTTGTCTTCTATTCTTATATTTCTAACTTAATGGAGTCCAAGAGAGCAAATTCTCCCATTGTGATATGGATTTAGGCAAATTCACTCTATATTCATAATAAAAATCAATAAGTTCCTGTTCCTTGATAAAGACAACATTCTGAGATTGATCCATATTAGAATAGTTTGAAGCATATAAGAACACCTTATAACCTTCATCTAAATAGGTCACAAAGTCATCTGCATTTAATAGATTCTTACCGGCCTTTACTTGCACAACTGCCTTGTCAGGATTATTTTTTATACGTGAGTGTAATATGCATTCTATACCAGGAGTTGTTGACCTATTAGCTATAGAATTAGAGAGAATATAATAATCATGTTTTATCTGTATGTATGAGATAACAAGTTCTTCTAGATCAAAGGCTGGCAGATTCTCAACTATGTTCTCATTTTCAATAATACTTTTTTCATAGTGATCTCTTTTAGAAACTTGATTAAATACATATTTTGAATATTTGTGAAGCTTTTCATCATATATCCTTTGCGCAGCCCCACCATTAGCCCTTGTGAACGTTGCCCTAATTCCTCCTGGCACATCAATCCCAACTAAGTATGCTTCAACTGGAACAGCGGCACCAATGTCAAATTCTTTTTTACACATTGATATTGGACCACCTTTGGCACGACATATCCAATAGTGTCCTTTACGGTCTCTTGTCCAAAACAAATCATTTTCTTTTGTGTCGCGAAAGATATTTAGAGCTGGATTCATTCTTTTTATACTCTTCCTAACTTCAGCATAATAATCCTCGTATGAATCGAAAGTCTTTTCATTATCAGGATATATATAGCACCAACCAATAATTACATACTGTTCCTTCGGATCTGAAAGACAAAACTCTAAGAGCCTATTTAACTCAGTTGTGTTAGGTTTTAAATTAATTCTAAAAAGATTAATACTTTCTTCTATTTTACTTTCTGCTTTACTCATTTAGCTTTCTCCTTAATACTTATTTTTCTTTGTAACTCCAGCTATTTCACAATGTTGACATTTTGGCCTTTTATTTTCATATATGGTAAGTAATAAAGAGTCAAAATTAACTCCTTCAAGTATAGCTTTGAAATTAATCTTTAATTGATTGTTGGATCTTTATGAAATATTAATATCTAACACTAATCCATCTAATATAATCTAATACATGCTTTTCACAAAGCATAGTGATATTTACTAGTCTTCTGTAACTACATAAACAATCTCTTACCTAGTTCACTATTGACCACACACACTAGAGATTTGCCAAATCTTAGTTGTCTTTTAATGTGCAACATGGATTTTATCCAATCTTAAAAAGAATTAAACAGATTGAGATTGCATTTCCTATGAATCTTCATTATTAAGGTGAACTTTCACCCCTCTTAGTGAATTTTCACTTTACAGGTGTGAAAATTCACATTTAGACAAGATGACTATTATACCAATCCTATATTTCCTCAACTAGAAAATCCCATACAGATTGATGTATTATTCCGTCACGACTCATATTTATCTCATCCATTGAAAGGACATATTTGGGATAGTTATCCTTTATACCGTCATATGCACCAAATTCACGAGCAACTGTATTTTCAGAGGCTAATAAATATGATACCTGCACATAAAGTTTTTCATTTCTCCTTGTACAGACAAAATCTATTTCCTTTTCCCCTGTTCTACCTGTAGTCACATTATATCCGCGACGCAGCAACTCCATATGTACTATATTTTCAAGAACCAAATTAATATCTCGTAAATTTCCTCCATATACCGCTTCTCTTATCCCGTGGTCCGCAATATAGTATTTTTCTTGGGTAGTTAGTATTTGCTTTCCCTGCACATCCTCACGTTTAACTTGATAAAACAGATATGCATTGCACAAGTAACGCATGTAGTTCAGAACAGTTTCCACAGCTACAGTTCTTCTTTCATTTTTAAAAAACTTAACTAAAGAGCTTGCTGAAAAAGTTGTTCCTAGATTAGCTGTGACATATTCTATAATACGCTCTAGCAAATCAACATCCCTTATGTTATTACGCTTTATAACATCTTTTAATTGAATCGAACTGAAAAGATCAACTAAGTATTGTTTTGACGGCTCCTCCTTGTAATCCAAATGAGCAAGATGAGGCATGCCTCCTAAAATGAGATATTTTTGAAAAGCTTGCCGATATGATATATCGGAATCAATTCTTTGATATGCTTGGATAAACTCACTAAAAGAAAAAGGATATATTATGAATTCCACATAACGGCCTCCTAGGTAAGTGGCAAGTTCTCCAGAAAGTAAGTTAGCATTAGAACCAGTAATATATATGTCACAGTCAATAGCTACCCTTAAGGAGTTTACACATTTTTCCCATTTATCAACTTCTTGTATTTCATCAAAAAACAAATATACTTTACCTTCTATGCCTTTTGTCTCTTGGATAATGTATTCATGTAACTTCTTAGCTGTTAAAAGATTAGACCAGCTCATATCTTCAAAGTTTATTGAAATGAATTGAGAAATACTTACACCCGCTTCAATCAGTTCTTCTTTTATTAACTCTAGCATTACTGATTTTCCGCTTCTGCGAATACCACTCATAACTTTTATTAGCTCTCCCCCTATAAAGGGGCGAATTTGCTTCATATATGATTCTCGTTTTATCATGAATTAATCTGCCTCCAGCCATAATTTAATTATATTTTATTACAGTTATAACTGATAGTAAACCGAATTTGCCACATTTCATCAGTTATAACTGACAAAATCAGAAAAATGGCAGTAATATCAGTTATAACTGACAAAGTCAGAAATATTTAGATAGTTTCAGTTATAACTGATGAAATGTAATATAGATGATAACTTGTTAATCCCAGTTAATTCCATTTAGTGTATACAATTCCTGATTTTTTAGGTCTTGTAACATTATTTTTGTTTTTTAGTTATCTTTACAACATTATTCGAATTTTGCTTGTATTTTATATAAGTCCCGAAATGTCTACCTCAAACTTAGTACCCTTATCTATCTTATCGGGCTTGTAAAACATAATCATGTACCAGGGTAAGTAAATGATATCATTTTCCGTTACAATATTATCTTTGCAAAAAACATATGATTTATTGATTTTGAAATCTTCAACAGCTTTTATTTTATTAAGTGCATTATGCCTTTTATAATCCTTCCCAGACTTTATCTCAACAAGATCTATTCTTGTTCCATTTTGAATAACAAAATCTAATTCTCCATATTTTTTTGTATCAAAATAGAAAAGATCAAATCCATTGCTTTTAATTTGTTGGGCCATGACATTTTCAAGGATACTTCCATGATTGATCCCCAGATTCCCCTGAAGAATATCAAACTGAATGTTCTCCATAGAAGCAGCACATAAAAGTCCAGTATCACCCATAAATAGTTTAAAGAGATTTCTTTTTTCATTAAGCCCTAGGGGAGCTTTTGGTTCGGTGATATTATAGCATGGCAGAGCAACTCCAGCTTCAGCCAGCCAATTGAAACTATTAGCATATCGGTTCTGTCGCCCTTTTTCATCGATGTGAGTTAAGAAAAACCGTCTGTTCTTGTCATTAAGCTGCGAGGGTATTGCATCAAAAATTGCTTTTATTTTAGGTTTATCACCACTTTCAGCATATTGTGAAATATCTTGGCGATACAGTTCCAAAATATCATTCTGACCTGAAACCACAAGACCAATATCATGTGTGTTTACATATGTATTCACCACTTGTGGCATACCACCAACAACAATAAAGCTCATAAACAATTTTTTAATTGTATCATGAACCGATTTTGTAACTGGTGTTAAATCTTCAAAGCATTTCTCAAGGTATACTATGGTTGAACTCTGTACACCATTTGCTATCAGATATTCTTCAAAATCCATAGGATACATACGATAAATTTCTTCAAAACCCACTGGATAGGAACGTACTTCATTATGTTTAACTCCTAGAAGGGAGCCTGATTCAATATAGTCGAATCTTCCGTCCTCAACAAGAAATTTTATTGCTGTCCTTGCGTTGGGACTTTCTTGGATTTCATCAAGGAAGACTAATGTTTTTCCTGGTACCATTGGTTGCTGCACATAGGCTGTCAAGTTTGTAATTAATGTGCTGGCATCAAGACTTCCTGCAAATATATCAGATGCCCTTTCGTCAATGATAAAATTAATTTCCACAAAGTGCTCGTAATGCTCTAACCCAAACTTACGGACAAGTGTTGTTTTTCCGATTTGTCGTGCTCCAATAATACAAAGAGCCTTTTTATTTTCCATTGATTTCCACTGGACCAGCTTCTCATAAGCCTTACGATAAAGCACTTACATCACCTGCTTTCCCAATTTGATTATAATTGTAACATTATTCGCAAGTTCCAACAAGGTGTTTGCCACATTATTCCTAGATAATTACTGGACTTTGTAACATTATTCCAACTTTTAGAGTAGCATCACATCAATCAATCACATCAAGTTTTAATAAAACTGAAAAATCCTTGACTTCAGAAACAATATATTTTACATTACAGATAGCTCGTCTGCCATGTGTAGAAGGAGTTACTAGATACGTCTCATTAGGGGCGTATTTTGCTTTATAAAAGTCATAACTCTTATCTATTTTCTTGATTAGTGTGTGCTTATGTTTATATAGGGGTCTCTTTGGAATAAGTTGATTTGACTTTCTCAGATTTGCAAAAAAGAATAGAACGATCAGTATTTTCTAAAAAGATATTCCTTTTTTCAATAGCCATTTATTATGCCTCTTTCTTGGAATATATGGTCAACCTTTCATCTATCAAATTCAGTAAAATGGATTCTGTTATTTTTTTATTCTCAAGTATTGTTTGCTTAATTGCATCATTACATATCTTAATAATTTCAGCATGGCTCAAAGCTTCAGATTTTTCAATTATTCGAGAAGTAGGCACAAAATCACTTTGATAAACAGACAACTTGTATTCATATAGTTGCTCAATCTCTTTTTTAGTGGGCATTGTATAGTGCAA
Organism: uncultured Clostridiaceae bacterium; assembly: GCA_964563155.1. GTDB lineage: Bacteria > Bacillota > Clostridia > DUPQ01 > DUPQ01 > DUPQ01. The sequence continues at coordinate 89,086 of CAZLVL010000006.1, forward strand.
AACGTCATCAAATCGTCTGAATAAGGCTTTGTCTAGTATTATTTGATTGTTCGTTGCTGCAATGATAATGCTTTCTGATGAATCCTCATCTAGAAATTGCAAGAAGGAGTTTAGGATCCTTCGCATTTCACCGACTTCATTATCCAAATTTCTATCAGCACCTATTGCATCAAATTCATCAAAGAAGTACACACCTGATACATTTTCAACTGAATCAAAAATCTGCCTAAGCTTTACACTTGTCTCTCCCATAAATTTTGTTACCAGTTTATCCATTTGAACAGTAAATAGTGGTAACCCTGTTTCTGCTGCAATGATAGATGCGGTAAAGGTTTTGCCTGTACCAGGCTTTCCTTCAATAAGGATTTTACGACGATTAGTCATTCCATAGCTTTTTAATTTATTTTTGTTTCTATATTCATTTAAAATTCTTAAAATCCTATCGCGAATGTCATCAGAAATAATTAAATCACTCAATTTATCAGAAGGAAAGCTCAATGTTAGCATAGGATTTATTTGATTTTTATTAAAATTCAAAATATTTGGTTTAATATTACCAGGTTTTTCGACAAGTCTCTTTAACTCACGAGCAAAAGCTTGATGATTTTGCTGTGCTTCATATGCTGCTATCTGTAGCACTATTGTCCTGAAGCGTTCATAGTCATTGCTATTATGAGCCTTTATTAAACTTTTAATTTGATCTGCTGTAGCCATGTGAACAACCTCCATGTACTTAGGTATTGCTAATTTGGGGATATGGCAGTAATAATTCCAATAATATTCTTACTTGATTTTACTATATTTTATCATTTACTAAATATAAAGGTACTAAGAGATTAGATTTTTTGAAATCGTAAAAGTTTATTAAGAAACCTGAGAATTCTTCAAAACAATAGAATAAAATGACTGTATATGCTATTGATTGTATTTATCCAGTGGAATTTACTATTAGCATATTAGGATAAACATTTTAAATACCATAAAAATAGACTGGTAAGGATGCATTGTACAGTATATGGATGAAAAGATGGGTTCAAAAGGTTATATCAAGCCTCATTTACAGTATTTAAGCAATGTCTCATATCATAAACCGTCCTTGTCTCTGCCATGGCCACCAGCATATGATAAATTATATCATCCAACAAATAGCCTAACTTTGGAGATAACTTTAGAACTATGTTTATCTACTACTTTATTTTTAACAATCGATGGAAAGTTAACTTGACATTTGTCTCTATGAGTGTTAAACTCATAATGACAAGTTTACTTTCCATTGAGAAAGGATGTGATGAATTGAAAAATCGCTTAGAAGAAATAAGAAAGAAAAAAGATATACGACAGGAAGATCTCGCAGCAGCATTGGAAGTATCTCGACAGACAATCGGTTCCCTTGAAAATGGTAGGTATAATCCATCAATTACCCTAGCTTTCAAAATCGCAAGGTACTTTGGAATGAGCATTGAAGAAATATTTATTTATGAGGAGGAAAATCAAAATGAGTAACAAAAAAGTCAGAGGATATTATTGCATTGCAATTGTTGGATTTATACTTTTTATTACAGGAATAGTATTGGTTATACTTTACACAGATCCTGAGGGTATCATGAAAACCTTACCCCTTATTTGTATTGGTATTGGGGCTGGCTTATTCGGCGGTGGTCTTGCTGGTGCGATTAGCTCACGTAAAATGCAGAAAAATCCAAGTTTAGCGAAGCAAAAAGAGATTGACACAAAAGATGAACGTAACATTGCTATTACTAATAAAGCTAAAGCAATGGCATATAATTTCACATTGTTGATTTTCTCCATGCTAATAATATTTCTTGCTCTGGTACAAGTAGAGACATATGTAACCCTTGTTTTTACAGGTGCCTATTTGTTGATTATCTTTTTGTATATCTATTTTATAAGTAAATATAGTAAAACGATGTAATACACAGAATTGTTCATATGAAAGATAAAAGTGGGAGATCATAAGCCCACTTTTATTTTTGCTCATAACTCTATTAGGTATTACTCTAAAAAGGGTCTACTTTACTTTAAAATTCTGTTTAATTAAAACTTTATTTTTTTATATACATGCATTCTTGGCAGCAAATAGAATATTACATAGATATTTTTTTTCAAAAAACTAAAACTTTCTTTATTTACTTTTATATTATCCCTTTAATTCTGTCATCCTCTAAGATAGCAACAATATAATAAGAACCTCTTATTACTTTATTAATATTTACAGGTTTTTCCCCTGCTAATAAAGCATCTCTTACTTTAATAAAGTTTTTTTTGGGTAATCGCTCTTTAGCTCTACTAGTTTTAATTTTATCTCCTAGTTGAAGACTGTAAATCATATCAAGGTTGCTTCTTGTCTTAAAAACTTTATCCTGATTTTCTAAAATTCTTTGCCAAATAGGTTCAAAATCCATTTTCTATTCCTCCTTAAGCCATTTGTTTTTCATTCTACGACGTATAGTTTCTTATATTGTGATATTGCATATTGGTCTGTCATCCCTGCAACATGATCACATACCGTTCTTAAAAGAACGCAAATGTATTCCTTGTCCTTTGCTCTCATTTTATCCCTTAGCAACATTCTTGCTTGATTGTTTTCTTGATTTCCCTCTATTTCAACATCTGGATTGATTTCTTTGTATCTTCGCATTGCAGTAATAATCGTTTTATTTGGTAATTGCTGTGGGTTGTTAAGATAAGCTTTGAAGAGCCTTCGAACGATAAAGGTTGCCTTACCATCCATACCTTGTGCTATTTCAGAATCAACAATTTCATCTTTTAAGAAGACTCTAAAACTTTTATCTTCTTCCTTAAATTTGTCTGAGAAATAGAAATAATTAGATATTGATTCATTAGAACTGTTTTTGCCCTTTACAAATTCATAAATCTTTACCCTGTCGTTCATAATGTTATTACTAATAAGGTCTCTTAATATTTCTTCCATATTCCTTATATATTCTTTAATGTACATATCAATTAATATTCGTGAAATAGTTACTCTTTTAATTTGCTTATCATCTTCATTTTCCAAAAATAACAATTTGTTTCTTTGCTTATCTGATAATGTATTTTCAAAACCCTTAAATGCTCTTTCCACTAATGAATCACTATTTATTATGTTTGCAAATAAACCATCTTCAATATCATGATGCCTTTGAGCAATCTCGTCTGCTGCAAATACAATACTTGCTTCAAAAGTCCAGCATTTACTTTCATCAAGTAAAGTGTTGTCATAAAATCCAGTTTCAAATCTGCCTTTGCAATCTCTCTCTTCTCCTTTATACATACACTTATCTTCATTCATATACCCACAGTCTTTATAACTAACTCCTGTATGGTTTTGTATTCCCCATAAAGCATACTCACTTAAATTTAGTCCTTTATGTTTTTTTGAAACTCTTTCTAACTCAGTCAATACTCTGTAACTTTGTAGATTATGTTTGAATCCTCTTTTATCTTTATCTAAATCTCTATTATATCCATAACAATCAAAACACCCATTCATTATATAGTTAAGAGCTCTTTCTCCAGCATGTCCAAAAGGAGTGTGTCCTACATCATGACCCAGGGCAATAGCTTCAGTAAGATCCTCATCAAAGCCAAAGTATTTCGCAATTGTTTTAGCAATCTGTGAAACTTCAAGAGTGTGGGTCAACCTAGTTCTCATATTGTCACCAAAACCAGATACAAAGATTTGAGTTTTACCACTTAACCTTCTAAACTCTTTTGAATGTATAATCCTGTCTCTATCATGCTGAAAAGCAGTCCTGTAGTCATCAGTTTTAGACTTAACACTTTCTAAAAGATTTTCGGTATATCCCTTTACGTAATTTCTTATTTCATATTTATCATTCACATTATTTCCCCCTTTTTGTATTTGTTTTCAGAATAAAACCTATTCACTTGTTATTTATAAATACGTTTAACTTTTACTCACAACAAAACAACCTTTACGCTAATCTACTATGAAACCAACATCTCTGAACCTATTTTTAAACTCTTTTTCATACTTTTTAATTTTTTCTTTATCTACTATTAACACTAGCTCATCCTTTGCCCTAGAGCAGCCTACATAAAATAGTTTATATGCTGTTAATATTCGATTAACATCTGCATATTTAAGCATTTGCTTTATGTTTTTTACTTCAAATCTTTCGTTTTTTTGCAGATTTAAGTATTCGTTAATACCTGTCTTGTTTTTGCGCATCAACCTTTTACCATATATCCAAATATAATAAGGATTGCCTATAAAATCATTAATCAGCTCACTAATATCTGCTAAATTTTTCTCAATATCATCCTCCTTAATTTTACTAATTTTTAAGCCAATCTTTTTTTCAAGTTTGGAAACTGCATTGCAAAAACTATATTTAAACTCTTGGAAATCATAAAAACTAAAAAGAATCTCATCTTCTAACTTCTGTTTGTTATTTTTAAAGTAGTCATCAAATAATACGAACATTTCTAAAAAGTCATACATATAAAGATAAGGTGAATATCTTTCTGAATCCTCAAGTATGAAGAGCACCTTCTCATGTCCCTCACCTTTGACTCCATGTTGCGTGGAAATGTCAGGTTGTCTATTGTACCTAACAAGATTTTGAAACTCTTGCAAAGGCACCTTTAAGACGTCTACATATGTATTTTTATTATCGTGCTCACGTTCTGTTAAGTCCTGATATAATCCGCTTTTATAAAATTTAAGATCTTCTAATTCTAAAAAGAAATCACTTATTGAGTAATTATGATTTTCAGCTCTATATTTATTACTAACTTGAATCAAAATGTATTCTAGTTCCTCTTTGTCATTATGATAGTTTATACGCAATTTGTCTACATTAAATATTTTGGGATACTTTTTAATTTGTTGAATTGCAAAACTATATTGCTTTTTTTCGAAGCTTTCAATAATGTAGTTTGTTTTCCATAATATATTAAGCAAGTAGTCTGGACTTGAATCTTTTTCTATTGGCATCAAAACATCTATTAGCGATATTTTTGCACCATACGGTATAAGTTTGTTATAAGAATTAAACAAATTTCTCATATCTTCTGATTTATTACTTCTTTCAAATCTACTTCGGTTAAATACTCGTAAAGCAAGAAAGTTTTCATTTGATTCATTAAATTCTACTATTTTGTCTTCAATATTACTTGTTATATATATTGTTGGAATGTTTCCAATTTCTCCCTTTACAGGCATAATGTCCATAGGTAATCTTCCATACAATTTAGAAAGCATAAGAACAATTTCTTCAGATGAACGATAGTTTTTTTTCAGCCTCTTTGTTAAATTCATATTCTTGAACTCAGGTTCAAATGTGCCATCATAAGCATCATAAATCTCTTGCATTTTATCTCCACAAAAGTACAATTTTACATTTGTTTTTTTATAACTAGCTACTGAATAAAATAAGCGTAAAACATCTGATGATGTATCTTGACATTCATCAATAAAAATATAATCAAATTTTTCTCCAATCACTTTTTGAAGAATTGGATATCGTATCACAAGGTTACTTACAAAAATAATTAAATCATCATGAGACAATCTACCAGCTAAATAATCTGAAAACTGAGTCTCTGAATATTCAAGCTTATTTAACTTATTTTTAATTATTTCTAAAGTTAAATTAGTAGGACTCTCTATCTTAGTTTCTTTTAATTCGTGAATACTTTCGTTTTCTTTGTCATTTATAGTTTTTTTGTTATTTTCACTAATTTCCTCAGCAACTTTATCCTTAAAAACCTCGAAATATAACTCTAAACTTTCAGGCAATAAAAAATATCGCTTAAAATACTCATGTAAAAAACTATGAATTGTCCCAATTGTAATTAGTTCATTAAATACAATTTGCTTTTGAATTCTCTCTCGCAATTCATTTGTAGCTCGGTTAGTAAATGTAATGCAAAGAAGTTTTTTTGAAAGCTCTTCACGAGTGACATCAACAACTTTTTGCATTATAAAATGTGTTTTGCCTGTTCCAGCTGGTGCATCTATATAATATATATTTCCTCTTATTCGTTCCCCAGCCACTCTAGTCCCTCCTTTATATAAATAGGCATAATATCTACCTGGCAATTGGCTAAAATAATTGAGTACATAAAATCTGTCTTTTTACCGCTATCGATTGACTCAACAATCCTCCTAATACTAATACGAATATCTTCTTTTTTCCTTCCATCCGCTATTTCTTGTTTTGTTCGGTTAGGAATAGGAAATTCAAACTTACTTTGGTTTTGAATCTCCTTCCAAAAATTACGTGAAAACTCTGTAAAGACATCTATTTCTTCCAAACATTTTTCATCTAACTCCTTGTCAATAAGTGTGTACTCATTATTTTCATTCTTTTGGTTATTATTTTTTGCATTATCTTCTTGTCGTTTCTCAATCCTCTTCTCCTTATATTTAATTAAATATTGGTAGAACAATGCCTCTTCAAGCGTTCGAGCATACCCATCTTCTTTACCCTGAGTTTTGCAACATATTAAAGATGAATTTTCTGATTCCTTGCTACCTTCTTCCAGGAAATTCAATATTTCTTTAACTTTCACTTTAGTGTTATCTTTATTATCTTTATTATAGTAATGAATGAGGGCTTGATTTGATGTTTCAGAATTCAAGCATTCTTCTTTGTTTTTTACACTGCTACAATAATCTAAATCCGTAAATATTACTGCTTTTGAACCAAGTTTATTGAGTAAACTATCGTATTTATGGGCATATGCTCCTCCTACTTGGGCATACGCAATATAAAATCTTCTTAAGTTTCCTAAAAATCCTTCATCCCTCTGTCCATCTTTATTTTTATACAATAGGGATTCAATGTACATTCTTTCTGTATCTCCCTCATATAGAACAATTTTATCTGCAAAAATTATATTAGAAAAATTTATGCTAAAAAATGTTTCAAAAAATTTCTTTCTCTCGTTCTTAGGCTCTACCTCGTTATTATCATCTTCTAATTCCTTCAAATTCTTTTCAGATTGTAATTTTTTATCGTCAACGTTGCTAATGGCTGATTCATTCAAAAAGCCTTCCATGTCGATTATCTTATTCATATAGGGTTCTTTTGCTCGTATAATTCTAATATTTTTTATAAATGCTGTTTTGACAATTTTATTTGAGTGGGTTGTTATTAAGGATTGAATTTGCAATTTATCCTTAAAAAACTCATTTTGCAAATAGTCTATCAATACTTGTTGCATTTGAGGATGCAAGTGCACTTCAGGTTCTTCTATAACAAAAAAATTTACTGCTCCACTCTTATATGACTTTCGGTATTTTAACAGATCTATGGTTATAAATATCAAGTTACTAACTCCTAATCCCTGAGAATCTTCTTCTAACAATATTTCAGTTTCTTTATCTATTTCTTCAACATTATAAAAAATCTTGAAATAATCTTTTACAATTTTTTCAGCTTCATTTTTAGTGAATTGAGGTTGTACAATAATTTTTGAAATCTCACTTTCACCAACTCGCTTTAATTCACTACTTATATTGGCTAACTCACTTGTAATTGTACTATTTATCTGATTGCCAATTTGAGGTAACTCATCAAATAAAATTTTCAACTGTACTCCTAAATTAGAAATATGACTATTCCATTCTCCATGAGAAATCTCATTAACACCTTTTTCTAAGCTTATATGTTCTTTTTTTTGTATACTCATATAATCTACAATACTATTCACTAAAGAAATGGATTTTGAAGATTCGTCATCTACAAGTCCTCTATTGGCAGGAATATAATCATAATGAAAAAGTTCCTTAAAGGAATTAGAAGTCATTTTTTGAATTATCTTATACTCTTTATCTGAATAATGGTAATAATCTTCTAGAGATTCCTGATAAATATCCATCAAAAGCAATTCAAAAGCTGAACGTTGCTTTAGCCTTTTCTCAACCTTCTCAGAATCAGTAGCTTCTTCTTCCTCTTCAGCCATCATTTTATACTGATCCCATATTGTCTTTAGTTCATCTTTGTTATCCTCTATTAGATTTTCAAATTTTCGGTGGTTTATTCTTAGTTTATAAATGAAATAAAAACTCTTGTTTTTAGAATCTAAATCCATCAGATAATCAGAAAACAACCCAATATTTTCTTCGTTTTCGTAATTAATCTCAATTTGCACTGTGATATAGCGTTTTTTCAGGACTTCCTTGTAAGGCTCTAAAAGGTTGGTGACATTTTCAGTATCTTCTTCAATAAAAAAATCATTAATATAGCTTGTAATATGATTTAATTCTTCATTTACATTATTTGCGCTTATGCAATTATCTAAGTAAGATAGAAGTGTTTTTATTACTTCATTTCGAGATGTTAAAGACAAATCTTTTGCTCCAATGCTATCATGTTTTTTTGCTGAAAATATTCTATTTAATAATTGGACAAGCGATGTCTTACCACTATTATTTGCACCAGCTAATATAGATATGTTTTTTGAAAATAGAATTTCGACATCCTCAAATCTGCGAAAGTTCATTATCCTTATTTTTTTAATTTTCATTCCTCATGCTTAATCCAATTGACTTAGAAAGTAATTGGATTTTCCTTTCTAATTATTAATTCTTGATAAATATAAAATGGGACATTTATTGAGCAACAAATATATCTGTTTTATGTTTCTAGCCTTTAAGATTTCTTATTGCAAAAAACACCTAAGGCCTTACTCATTAATTTCTGGATTTTTTATACTCCATTAAGAAGGCATAAGAATTTTAAAGGATTTTCGCAAATCTATCTTGAAAAGCGATTTAAACTATAAAACTTAAATCAGTAAATTCTATATATAAAGCAAGAAATCTAAGGTATAAAACTAAAATTTGCATGATAGATTGAAAATTTTTAAACGCATCAAGTGCTTTACATAGAGCATCTTATGGTGTAAAAACCAAATACAAGTTATTGCAGTTTAATTATTAAAATAATTGAAACAATATGAATCTACATTGATGACTCAGAAAATATTCTTTTGAAATTTCCTTTACCTAGATAATCCCAATTCAAAATAGGCGCAGTTCACACAGTCTATGGAGGATCAGTTGACTTCTGTATATTAATTAAAAATTCAAAACTTTGGAATATAGATTTTAGTCAGCTATCCCCAATTGGATTATATGCAAATTACATATCTAGAAAACTAAGAAATATAAAGATTTATAATAATCAATATATTCCAATATGAATTATCTTTTTTTCATCTGAAGTAATTGTAGATTCAAAAGAAAAGTTAGAACTTTGCAGTTCAATATAAGTTTTTTTTAAAGCAGTATTATAAAAATTGCGAATAATAAAACATATAAATTGACTTGGAGTTAAAGGGCGCACCACCGGTATACGACAATTTTCATACTGTCCAATAGTAAGATGAGACATTGGATGCTCTATATTTTTCATAACATCATCTCGGATATCATAATCAAAACGCATTGGTGTTACAACAATTCGTTGATCAACAACATCTAAGTAAATATCATCCTCTAGATACATTTCAGGATCATTCTGAAAATCAACTGTATTCGGATTAGGGAAATAACCTAAACGATGAGAAACTAATGAATTATTTTCAAAAGCATAATGTAATTGAACTAAAGCGCCATCAAGTAATTTCAAATTAAAATTTCTAGTACTATCTATTTCCCTGTAAAACTCATGATATGGTCTATTTTTCAGCGCTCCTGAAACCACAATGTTACTATACTCAACACAGCATCTGTTTTGTAGCGACCCATTCAAAACAGGAAAATTTTGGTCATCACAAAGAGCCATTTTTACTAAATCAGTAGTTAATTGATTAATCTGGTTTAATACTTTCTTTGCTACTTTCATCCAACTTCCTCCGATTAAGTAATGACTGTAATTTTTCAACTTGCTCAACCCCTAAATCTTCAAAATAAATCTTTCCCTCCTCTAAGTCCTGAAGAATATCAGAAAATGACTGTCTACGGTTAGTAATATTTTCTTTTTCAGCAGTGCTTATATCCCTATTTACAATATTAAGAAATTCCATTTGTTCTTTAGTTGGATATATGAAATCTAAAGTGAAGTTTTTTTCCTTTACCTTTTCATATTCTTTCTCTAATTCTTTCATCTGATTACCAAAACCAACAACTCGTACCCATGCTTTACTTCGAGTAATTGCTACAAAAAGACGGTTTCTAATTTTTGCATTCTCTGAACTAGGTAGCATAATATTATTTTTCTGAAAACAGTCTTGAGCATTGATAACATAAACCATTGCTGCTTCATTTCCTTTAGCACGATATACACCTGTGAAAGCTACAGAGTCTTTGTCTGAATCGAAAAATATGTCTGGAGAACTATCAACTCCTGCCACATGACTTTGTATTTTTTTATTATATAGTATTCCTCTTATTTTAGAAACAGCTTCCTTAGTAGTTATTGGATCAGGGTTAATTACGATAATATCATCCGCTCTCAGAGCATCTTCACTAAGGTTTTTTGAAATCTCATTTGCAACCCATTCGTCTTGTTCCTTCTTCGTTTTGAAGGTCTTAAATAAAATCAAATCTTCAACTGATGAATGATTTTCTAAAAACTTTGGACTACTATTTTCAGTCCTAGCAAGAACAACTCGTTGTCCCTCTCTAAGTTCTCCTTCAATTATTGAATAACCTATTTCAGTCCACAGATTCTTCTGTTCGAACATCTGAACTAATCCAACATCTGAATAATAATCTGGTTCTCTGTATATCCCAAACCCAAGAGCATGTGCAGTAACAAGAGCTTGCCTTGAGTTCCTATAACATTTTTCGAGAATAATATCTTGCTTTGAAGAACCATCTTGTTCAAAAACAAACTGTACATTTGGATAACCTCTATCATTATTGCCAAATACTTTTTCTGGTGAAGGTAATGATTGCAAATTCAAATTTTGCAGCTCATCATATGCATACACTAATCGCTTTGGCTCACTAAGGATTTTATAACATAGTTGCAAAAAACTAACTGGAAAATCTTGTGCTTCATCTATCAAAATAACATCATATAAAGAACTTATTTCAACTGCTTCAGATATTGCTCTTTGGCACACACCATCAAATGCCATATTACGTCCATATTGGGATTTTGCAGCGGAATAGTCGAAATATACTACTTTATTATTCATGCAAAAATTATAGTAAATTCCTGGACTATTGATATTTGAACCCCAAGCATGAATTATCTCCAGGTTATCCCAGTCAGGTTCCATACTTGTCTGCTCGATATAGAAGGAATTAATTAGTTGTCTAAATTGCCCCTTCAGTGAACGAGTATTAAAAGTTATAGCAATCTTCCATTCTGGGTGTTGTGCATGAAGATAGGCAGCCTTTAAAGCTAGCACAATAGTTTTACCTGAACCTGCAAGTCCACGAATTCTTTGAACTCCTTCAACAGTTTCAATTACAGCACGCCCTTGTGCATTATCAAGATTTGCAATTGAATCCTCAAGCTTTTGAAGCTTTGCGCCACGTGATTCATTACCTTTTACTTCACGCTTTTTTCTGTTTTTCCTAATTGAAGATACAGATTGAAGTACTGAAACAAGACTACTGTAATATTCAGGATTGTTCCAAGCCAAGTCTCTTATTAGGTTAGTTAAGGTGTCTTCATTACATACAGGATAGTCATCATCTTGCGGTATCAGGGCCACTGATGGAGCAAAAGTTATAATATTAATCTCAACCTGGAGTTCCCTTTTTTTTACTAATTCACGGTGCCCTTTCAGACGTGCTTCCAGTTTATTATACGAGTTATCCTGTTCACTTTCATAGTTATCTAGGCTTCTCCCCTCAACTAAGTTGAAAACAACGATACCTCGTTCTTTCGATACCCACAAAGCATCAATAGGATACGCACCTTCCACAGTTCCAATAATAGGATAGCCAATATATAGAGTGCCATTTAAGTCCATATTACTTTTAAAATAATCTTTAAGTCGTTCACTAGATACTGGTTTATTTGTTGTTCCTGTTATTACAGTTACCATATTGATTCTCCATTCTTAAAATATTACAAAAATTACTTGAATTATATTTGAAATTAAGATTTATCTAATATGCTTTATACCTTCTTTGTAAATGCTGGCCTATTATGAAAACAAGGTTCGACAAATCAATAGTTGCATCTATATAATAAAGCAAACAAGGATAATAAACAAACACAATTTGATTTAGACATATTGATTGGAAATCTAATATCACTAGATTATGCATGTAAATCAACATGATTGGATTTATGCATTACATACTGTTAAGGAGGAATGCAATATTTAGTAATACTTATACTGTTAGTGTTACTCTAAAAAGGGTCCACTCGTCTTTTTCTTTGTCCTATTTGCGATTAGACAAAATCGCACAGATTACAAGATAGCACTCTACCTCAAGTGCTTTATCATTAGTGTGTTTTTGAATTTTTAAATTTTAAAATTTTGAGATTTTGATTTTTTTAATTTTTTGAAATTAAAAAAAACAATATAAAGACAAGTTTAAAAAACTAAACAACAGAATAGCTTAGCAACTTAACAACATAACAGCCTAGCAGCCTGTCTTCATACCATATGTCATATAACCTGATTAGAGAATAAAGAATATTCCCCATAAACTTTGAATTAAACTGTATCAGCATTAGAAACTGAAACAGTAATATCTAAAAAACAATAATTACATTTGATTATATATTTGATAAATCCCTAGATAGATTTATATTGATAACTTACTTATACTTAAGACCTTATTACCGATTCATTTATTTATTAGAATAACAAGAGATAGATAATAAGGTAATACTATAGACCTTAATCACATATTAGTTCTTTATTACCATTAGCCTCAGATGGCTCTATAAATGATGGTATTAATTGTTTAAGAGCATCTCTTACTGCATCTTTAGATTGGCTTATACCTTTTTCTAATACTTCTAATCCCTTAGATATATCTTCTCTACTATGAGGAGAATCTATTTCTATAAAGATCTTTTCATTCTTAGTTATAATCTGTTTTTCCCCTTTTATGAGAAGCTCTTCATAGAGCTTCTCACCAGGTCTTAGTCCTATCTCAACTATATCTATATCAATATAGGGGGAAAGGCCTGATAAGCGAACCATGTTTTCTGCTAAGTCTTTTATCCTTACAGCATTACCCATATCTAAAACAAAGAGCTCTCCACTACCTGCCATTATGCCAGCTTGTATTACAAGCTGGCTAGCTTCTGATATGGTCATGAAGTATCTGACTATTCTAAAGTCTGTAATAGTGACAGGGCCACCTGTCTCTATTTGTTTTTTGAATAGAGGTATTACAGACCCATTAGAACCTAGTACATTGCCAAATCTAACAGCCGCAAAGGAAGTAGTACTATCATGTCTTGACTGTACTATCATCTCGCAAAATCGCTTTGTAGCACCCATTACGCTGGTTGGGTTAACCGCCTTATCAGTAGAGATAAAGATAAACTTCTCTACCCCATGCTTCTCTGCCATATCAGCTGTATTGTAGGTTCCAAATATATTATTCTTAACAGCTTCATCAGGTGATGTCTCCATAAATGGAACATGCTTATATGCTGCAGCATGAAAGACTATCTGTGGCTTATACTTCTCAAAGATATAGTCTAATTGGTCCCTATACCTTACAGACGCTACTTCAACAGCTAAGTTTAAATTAGAACCATGCTTCATTATGAGGTCTTGTTGTATGTCATATGCATTATTCTCATATACATCTATTATGATAAGCTGCTCTGGTCTATACTTTGCTATTTGTCTACATATCTCACTACCTATAGAGCCTCCACCACCTGTTACAAGTACTCTCTTGTTCATATAAAAAGAAACAGCTTCTTCATTTAATACATTTACAGGTTCACGGAATAATAGGTCTTCTAAATTTATATCCCTAATAACTCTCTTCTCATCTGTATACTCATAATCTCCTAGAGCAAAGTCATATATCTTTATGGGTAGTCCAGTTCTTCTATAGAAGTTATATATAGTTTCTCTTTCTTCTGCTGTTATCTTAGGTAGTGCAATTATTATCTCATCTATAGGTAAGGATTTAAGCTTATTAATAATCCCCCTATCAGCATCTAATACCTCTACTCCTGATATGGTATTACCCACCTTACTTCTATCTATATCTACAAAGCAATATGGGTTGTATTGGGAGTTATGGCTAACTCTCATTTCATTAGCTAGCATGGCTCCAATTTGCCCTGCCCCAATTATTGCTACATTTTTAATATTCTCTTTTCTTTTTTCTTTTACATTCTCATGACTATACTTTAGTTGGTATATGAACCTGGATAAAAGAGTAGACATGGTTATTACACTTATGAGGGCTATCTTGGTCCACCTAGTAAAGTAGGCATCTCTAAATACAGGTATGTAATGAGTGATAACTATAAAGAGAAGACCACCTATAGCATCAGCTACAAGGAGCCTTATAAATGCATATGAATTAGCATATCTCCATATACTTGAATATATACCTAGAAGTAAGCGAAATACAAAGATTAACGAAAGTAACATTAGACCAAATACTATCTTCTGGTTCCCACTTATAGATGGGCGACTAGTATTAATCATAAAGAAGATATCTGTTGCAATATAGACCATTAAGACACCTGTCATGTCTATGGTCATTAGCATTATTTTTCGCATTGGTAATAGTTTAATACCTTTTGGTTTCATAAAGGCTCCTAGATAAGAGTTCTTCTATTGTTGAGAATAAGTATAATAAAATAGGTATTATATCTGGAATACACAGCAACTTATCTTTTTGTTAAAAATCTATACTTACAAAAGTATTTGATCCTGCTACAGGTTTAAAGACTTCTGCTCCCATAGGGAAGTTGTTTTTATCATAGTAATCTGCTTTTAAGGAAGATAAAAGATTGTCTGTGTCTTCTTTTTTAACAAGAATTAGTATACAACCACCTAATCCAGCTCCAGATAGTTCTGTTCCTATAACACCATTTTTCTTATTTACATAATCAACTAATTCATCAATAGTTTTTGTTGAGCATGCATATCCACCAGGTTGATTATATATTTGTGCTCTTTCAACTCTAGTTATATTTTCACTTCTTAAGTCAGCAATAAGAGAATACAAATACTCATCTTTTGCATAGTAATCATATTCTTTGCCATCTTTCCAAACTCTATCACCATCATGGCTTATATGCATCAATTTTCCTAGTTCTTTGTGTTTCTTTTCTTTAAGTAAATCAATACACAATTCAGCTCTTTCGCATTCTGCTAGACCGTATAATATAGTACTTCTTATTTCATATTCATTTGGGATAGAATGACTCTTTTGTATATTTTTAATTTTATCTAAAAACTCTGGTAAAGAATTATATAAATCCTCATTACTTAATTTTTCTGGTAAAGCAAGTAATACTTCATATATCTTGCTTTGAGGTATATTCAGGTTTCTTGCATTTACATCTCTTAAATACTTTATCTTTGAAGCATATTGTGGAAATAACTTTTTAATAAGCATTAATCCAAATTCATACTCAGCAATTTTTTGATTAAATAAATCTTTTGCACCTGCACTTTTTTTAGCTTCGACGAAACTATTAGCAACAACTAGTGAGTATTCCTCAGGAAAATCAATTGATTCACCAATTTCAAATGGGAAAAACTTCAGATGTGTTATTTTCCCAAAATGACCACACTTCATTGCAGCATGATCCCCTGCTCCGCCACGCGAACCAACAAACCATTCACCCTCACCACAAAGATGTATAAAGTCTTTTGGTTGGATATCCATATCATTTAAAGATATAGCAGCTTCAGCTGTAGCAACTACTATACTAGATGAAGATGATAACCCAGCAGCAATAGGTATATTACCCTCAAACATCATATCCATACCTGAAATCATCTTATCTTTGTATTGCAATTGAAGTCTAAGAATAGCTGCTTTTACATAATTAACCCATTCTCCCTTTGAGTCAACTACCATTTTTAAAATTTCTTCATTCTCTATAAACTGAATCCAATTTTCAGTATCACATAGCTTTATAATATCTAAAATAGAAAAACTATAGTCTTTAAATCTAGAGTCAGTATTTGAGATAGATACAATATCATCATTTCGTGGAGATGCTACTGCTATTGTCTCTCGGTTAATTGACATTACATTTATACTACCACCACGATGCTCAATGTGTCTGCCCATTAAATTTACTCTTCCTGGTGCCCTAGTTATTACAACCTCTCTATCACCATACTTTGTTATAAAGCTCCTTAGAAGCTTCAGATAAGTATCTCTACGCTCTTCAATTACATCATCATCACCATATATTTTAACAAATTCAGCTTTAGTTTCAGAACTCCACTTCTCAAGTTCTAAAACCCATTTTGATGCCAAAGGAATTTCCTTTTTTAGTGTTGGCTCAATAAAAAACTGTTGTAATAGTAGCAATTCATCCATTGTACTATATGTATGAATTTTATTGCTTTCATTAACATAAGTAACGTGGACTTCATTATCAATGGCTAACATATTTATTGCATCGGTTAAATATATTTCATTTTGCGCATTATCTTGTTTTGCTTTTTCTAATTTTTCGATAACAATGCTTGAATCAAAAATATATGTTGCTGTATTCACATATTCCATGTTTTCAATTTTTTGTGCATCAAAATCAATTCCATTTATTGTAATATTTGGTTTTAGTTTATTGAATTTTAGAGCTTTCTCAATCAGAATTTCTTTTTTCTTTTCATTCATTCCTAGCTTAGTCAAAATCTTATCAAAAGCTTCTTTTGACTTATTTTCCTCTTTACCTAAAGCTAAATAATAGCTGTCTGCTTGCTCAATTATTCCATAGAATTCATCTTCTATCGATAATATTCTACCGCCGCTTAGATTATATGATTTAGGTTGTCCTACAAAAGCAGCTTTCTTCTCACTGCTATTATATTCATCTATTAATTTTGTAAAGACATCAGGAGATATTATTTTGTCACCCATAGCAATAAGGACTGGTCCTTCATATCCTATTGATTTTAAGGCATGCAAACCATATAAAGCAGCGCCACCTGTTCCATTCCTTACTGGTTGAAAGGCATAAACAATGCCTTCAATTCCATCAAGGCAGGACATAACTTTATCAGCTTTACTTCCTACCACTACAACAAATCGTTTAATTCCTGCTTTTTTAAGATTATTTATTTGTCTAACAACAGCAGGCACACCTGCAATTTCAAAACACACTTTATGAGTGCGCTCATCCTTCATGCGTGTGCCTTCGCCAGCACATAGCAAAATAGCAACTGGAGTCATTTTACTCTATCGATTATATAAGCTCGATACTCCTCTCTTAAACATATAAACCGTATATGGCTTACTTCCTTAGTAATCTATATATGGGAATATACAATTTCAATAGTCTAATTGTATTTTTATTACAATTGTCACATTTTAACAACTTTTATATTATCCATTAGATTTATTGCATTTTTTTGTATTTATTAATAATTTCTATTTTGCAAAACCTCTATACTATCAATCATTTTAAAAATAAACTTCTTATATATAGTTAAAAAAATAAAACAAGACCTCTCTTGTAAAATCTAATACTTTCTCCACACAAACCTATCCACTATTCCAGTATATGACTGAATTATCTTAACCACTTTATTGCTCACATTGAGATCAGTATAGTCTGGTACTAATGAACCTGAATCTTGATTTTGGTTCATATCTACAGCAAGGTCCACTGCTTGTAAAACTTCCTTTTCTGTTATACCGGCAATAATGAAGTTACCCTTATCTAAAGCTTCTGGTCTTTCTGTTGATGTTCTTACACATACTGCTGGAAATGGCTTATCTATAGATAAAAAGAAGCTACTTTCTTCTGGTAGTGTTCCAGAATCAGATACAACAGCAAAAGCATTCATTTGTAAATTATTGTAATCTGAAAAACTTAATGGTTTGTTTTGAATTACTCTATCATCAAACTTAAAGTTTCTTTTTTCAATAAACTTACCTGCTCTTGGGTGACAAGAATACAATATTGGCATATCATATTTTAATGCTAAAGCATTTACTGCATTCATTAAGCTAAAGAAGTTTTCCTCAGTATCTATATTTTCTTCCCTATGTGCTGAAAGAAGAATATATTTATTCTTCTTAAGACTTAGTCTTGATAAGACATCTGATTTCATAATCTTATCAAGATTAGCTGTTAATACTTCTGCCATAGGTGAACCTGTTACATAGGTTCTTTCCTTCGCAGTACCTTCAGCATTTAAATATCTTCTAGCATGTTCTGAATAACATAGGTTAACATCAGCTATATGGTCTACTATACGCCTATTAGTCTCTTCTGGAAGACATTCATCAAAGCATCTATTACCTGCTTCCATATGGAATATTGGTATATGAAGTCTTTTTGCAGATATGGCTGATAAGCAAGAATTAGTATCTCCTAAGATTAATAGAGCATCAGGTTTTAGTTCAGATAATATTTTATATGACTTAGCTATAATATGCCCTATAGTCTCTCCTAAGTCGCTTCCTACTGCATCTAAATAGTAATCTGGTGATCTTAAATTAAGGTCTTCAAAAAATATTTGATTTAATTCATAATCATAATTTTGGCCAGTATGTACCAATGTGTGGTCAAAATACTTATCACACTTCTTAATAACCTCAGATAACCTTATTATCTCAGGCCTAGTACCAACTATTGTCATAAGTCTTAGTTTGCTCATTTATACCTCCAAAAAGTATGTATCAGGTTTATTAGGATCAAAAGACTCATTTGCCCACATAAAGGTAATCATATCAGTATCACCTAAGTTCTCTATATTATGTGTATAACCTACAGGTATATCTACCACTTGCAATTTATCACCTGAGACAAAGTATTCATATACTTTTTCTTCTCCAACTTTTCTAAATCTAATTACACCTTTACCAGATACTACTAGGAATTTCTCATTCTTTGTATGGTGCCAGTGATTTCCTTTTGTTATTCCAGGCTTTGATATGTTAACACTAAACTGACCTCTGTCAGCAGTCCTTATTATCTCAGTAAAGCTACCTCTATCATCTATATTCATCTTTAAAGGATAAGAAAAATCCTTCTCTGGAATAAATGAGAGATAAGTTGCATAAAGTTTTTTTACAAATGAATCTGACATATCAGGAACAGATAGATTTTTTCTAGATTCTCTAAAAGAATATATTAAATCAACTATTTGACCTAGTGTTTCTGTATGCACTTCAGGCACATAACAATAACCATCTTCTTTTCTGTTTTCTTTACTTAATAATGCCTTTATTAGTTCATCTACTACATCATCGATGTATACAAGATTCATAACTACACTTGGATCATTAACGGTGATTGGTAAATCTCTTGCTACATTATGACAAAAGGTTGCAATAGCTGAATTATAGTTATGTCTTGACCACTTCCCAAATATATTAGGAAATCTATATACTAGTACAGATGCTCCTGTATCTTTTGAATAAGTAAAGAAGAGGTCTTCTCCTGCTTTTTTAGATAATCCATATGGATTATCTAAAGCGGCTTGAATAGAAGATGATAACATTACTGAACACTTATTATCATATTTTTTAAGTGAGCCTAAAAGCGTAGATGCAAAGCCAAAATTACCAGACATAAAATCAGATTGGTCTATGGGTCTATTAACTCCAGCTAGATTAAAAACAAAGTCTGCTGTACGACAATACTCATCTAGCAATAAATGGTCAGTATCAATATCAAACTCAAATATATTGAGATTAATATCTAAATCAAACCTTTTATCCTTGCCCTCTTTTATATTCTCCAAAGTAGCAACAAGATTCCTGCCAACAAATCCTTTTGCACCCGTTACTAGAATATTCATCCTATTTCTCCATAGCCTTTAATTCATCTTGAATATATTGTAATTTTAATAGTTTTTTCTTTACTTGGTCTACATTAAGTAACTCTGTATTATTTGAATTAAATTCTGTTATTCTATCTCTTGTCGTATTACCTTTTGTAAAGTAGCTTTCATAGTTTAAATCCCTTTTATCAGAAGGTACTCTAAAGAAATCACCTAAATCAATAGCTGCTGCACTTTCTTCATTTGTTAATAGGGTTTCATACATCTTCTCACCATGTCTTATGCCTATTGTTTTAACTTTTGCTTTATCTAGTGGATCAAATAATTCTTTAACAGCCTTAACCAAGACTTCAATAGTACAAGCTGGAGCCTTTTGTACTAATATATCTCCTGATTCACCATTTTCAAAAGCAAACAATACAAGGTCTACTGCTTCTTCTAGTGACATTATGAATCTTGTCATAGATAAGTCAGTTACAGTTATATCTTTACCATACTTTATTTGTTCTATCCACAAAGGTATTACAGAGCCTCTAGAACACATTACATTCCCATATCTTGTACAGCATATCTTAGTACGTTCAGGAGATACTGTTCTAGATTTTGCAACTATAACTTTTTCCATCATTGCCTTAGAAGTTCCCATAGCATTAACCGGATAAGCTGCTTTATCGGTAGATAAACAGATTACAGATTTAACTTCTTCACTAATAGCTGCAGTTAATACGTTATCTGTTCCAATAACATTTGTCTTAACTGCTTCCATAGGAAAAAATTCACAAGATGGAACTTGTTTAAGAGCTGCTGCATGGAAGATATAGTCTACTCCATATATAGCATTTTTAACTGAGGCAAGATCTCTAACATCACCTATAAAGAATTTAATTTTGTCTGAGTATTCTTTATATAGATGTCTCATATCATCTTGCTTCTTTTCATCTCGTGAAAATATTCGTATCTCTTTAATATCACTAGATAAAAATCTATCAAGTACAGCATTACCAAATGATCCTGTACCACCTGTTATGAGTAGTGTTTTGTTTTTAAATGATATCATTATATCTCCAAAATTAATATTTTTTTATTTAACTACGGTACTTATTCAGAATCTACTTAAATAGTTAAACTACTTAAAATACGTCGAAACATATAGATCAAGCTTAATTATTATATACTAATTATATATTTTAAAAATGACACAATTTCTTATACAACTTGTTATTGCTATATATAACTCTAACAATATAGAGTTACTTTCTAATAAAATTCTATATCCATCAGAAAATTGATTAGTTGACATAGTTATAATAATTACTGGTTTATATATAATACTAAATAAAATATTTTTAACTCAAAAAATTCCTACGATACTTACAACATAGTTTGTTACAAAAATATAATAGCAACTCCATTGATTCTCATAAACAAAGAGCCCTAGCATGACAAAAATTATAAAGCTTACAAACAAAGAGAATATACATATGCTTTGTAAAAAGGACTATAAAAAGCAAGAAATCTAGTTTTTTCAATATTACCTCTTTTTTTTACTATATTGCTTATTGGATTTAATTTTCCAAATTGCTTGAAGCACTATTTTAAGTGTTTCTTCAATATTTTCATTCATTACTTCTTTCATATTAATCTTGGGATTTAGAATTCCTAAATCTTTGTATTTCAAGAGCAGTCTTGATATTTCCTCTTCTGTTAATTCATCTTTACGATCTTTAATGGTAGCTGGATTATTGTCTAATAATATTGTGCAACTTGGTCTAGGGAAAATTTTTAAAACAATCTTTTCTATACTAGGCTTTAAAGTACTATCTTTCATAGTTAAGATATCATAGAAATACCTGTCTCCGATTACTAGATAATTCTTTGTTAATAAAGGATAAACTTTTAGATTGTAATGCAGCAAATATTCAAAAGTATTATATAACAGCCTTAAATAGTCATGAGCTCTTTTTTTAATTCTAAATCTTAGCATTGTATCGATACTTATACATGAACTGTTTTCTCTATTTTTATGTTTCCTATTAATATTAGGATATGGAAGAATTCTCTTCTTATTGCTGCCTAAGTATATATATTCTTTTCTTGAATAATTAATGCTTTCAATAATCTTTTTTGCAACAGTAGTCTTCCCAGAACCATCTGGGCCCAACAAGACAACAAAAACACCCTTATTTGACCATATCCGTGAAATGTTAATACATAATCTTCTTAAGTTATTAATTAGAAACATTATTCTTGTTTTTATTCCAAAACTTAACTTAAATAGTTCATTCTTATTACTTATTAACTTATCGTACTCTTTATTGTAAATTAATTTTAATACTTCAGAAGAAAAAGAACCTGGGAAATTATAAGCAAACACTTTCTCTAATGTTTCCATTGAAACATTTGTAGTAAGATCATTTATTTTAGATATATATTCTTGTTTAAAATATCCTTTATCAAAAATTGAATGCATTATAATCGAATACAAATAATGTTCATCATTCAATATATTAAATCCATTTACATTTATATAGTTATTCATAATCACTTTATTAGCAAGATATATAGAATTGTTAATATCTATTGACACCTGCTTTACTCGAAGATTTATTTGAAAATGAATATGTAAAACATCAATATAGTTAGATTCATTAATAAATATTGTGTATACAATATTATCATTAAATTTAAAGTTTTTAATTAGTATAAACTCATCTGATTTTGTTATTTCTTTCATTATTATTTCATTTATTTCAACACTAGATTCATCAATAACAATGTCAAGATCCTCAGTAGGTTTTAGGTTTTCAAAATCTTTAATCCTTAGAAAAACATATCTAATATTGTTTTTTTTATAATTAATTATTAAATTGTCAATCAAATAACTTCGTCCACTTTTTTTCATCAACTCACCCTTTACTAATACCATCCATTACTTTTTTATCAAACTTTTCTTGAAATATTTGATTATACATAGCATAATCGTTGGAAATATTAATAATATTATTTTTAATTTTGTTACTTTGGTAAAATCTCTGTTTTTTATAATATAAATTTCAAATAAGTAAAATTCTTTAAGTATTTTTAGAAACATCTTATTTCTTTCATTTTTCTCTATATGTTCAAACATATTAAAATAAATTTTTAAAAAAAATGTGCATTTTATAGAATATACTAAAATATTAACGAGAAAATTTCCTTTAAATCGGACTTTCAATATGTTACTTAAAAAATAACCTAAATCTTTCTCCAAACTACCATAAGTTTTTGCTCTTCCAAAATCTATAAGATATGCTTCTTGCGTATCTTTTTTTATTATGATATTTGAAGCCGCTAAATCGTTATGATAATAACCAGTTTTATAAAACTCTATTAACGTTAATGCAATACTTTCTGTTATATTATTTCTTTTTTCTTCTGATATAGTTTTTATTTTAAACTTTAATAAATTGGCTAATAATTCACCTTCTATGTATTCCATTTTTATATAATTCCCAAATTCTGCATCAATTATTTTTGCATGATACTTAAATCTCTTTTTACGCAAATCCATTAATACGCTTATTTCATTATCCAATTCATCTCCAGCAGTCTCTTTCAAGTTAGCGCTTTTTACTATGTAGTATCCTGAATACTCAATTCTTGACTTTGTTCCTTCTGAATTATTTTTAACTTCCATCTAGGCTTTTACCACCTTTTCTTTTTTAAAAATAGTTATGATATTATTACAACATATATGATTACTTAATCCCGTAAAAAAATAAAATAGCTTAACTCTTTGTCTAAAAAATGTTTACCTCCACTATCTATAATAGTATTTGCAGAATATCCAATAGAATAATTAGATTTTCATTAAGTTTTTTTACATCAATGATTAGTTCAATAGTCAATAGACAATATCTTCTGGCTGTTAATACAACTTAAGATTTACTAATATAATACTCTATATTTTATATAAAAATGATAGCTATTTAGTAACTACTCTGCAAACTAAATCATTCCTATTTGATTTAGTTTTACCAAAGAAACCTATAAGTATTTGCTTACCAAACGAGCTTTTGAGAAGTGGATTCTTATAAAATATTATAAATATTCTAATAATTTGTTACACTAAATAATCTTTTGAAGTCAATAACTACTAACTTTATAGCTTTCGGAAATATTTATGGAAAATCTTTGGGATTTTAGAAAATGTTTTTTTAATAGAAGCATGCTTTCACTGTTTATGCTAGTTACAAACTATATGCGAAAAAAAATCATTCCCCCTTCTTTTTTTGTTATTATACTTGATTATTAGATGTTTTATTAATGTTTAAAAGAAAAAAGGATATTACAAGCTCTTTTTTTACAAAAGCACAATATTAGTCCTTGTCTCTATATTCTTCATAGCATTTTTGGTATCAAATATAATCGTTGAGTTTTCTTGCACAACCTTATAATTAACAACTGTATGTGCTGTAGCTATAACTACAATATCATACTTTTTCAATACATTTCTTTCGATTGTAGGAATACTCTCCATATATAAATCATTCTTTTTGAATGATTTTACAAATGGATCATAATAATCAACTATGGCTTTGTTTTCAAGCAAATGTTCAATTAAGCGTATGGCAGGCGATTCTCGATAATCATCAACATCCTGTTTATACGCAACACCAAGCATTAATACTTTTGAATTCTTTAGTGGTTTTTCAAAAAGATTTAGTATTTTAGATATTCTAGTTACACAATATTCAGGCATCCCATCATTTATCATCATTGCTGACTCAATCATTGAAGTATGAAAGCCATATTCTCTAGCTTTCCAACTTAAATAATATGGATCCAACGGTATGCAGTGACCGCCCAGACCAGGACCAGGATAAAATGGCTGAAATCCATAGGGCTTTGTTTTTGCAGCTTCTATTACTTCCCAAATATCAATATACATCTTCTCACATAATTGTGCTAGTTCATTTACAAGTGCAATATTTATATTTCTGTATGTATTCTCCAGAATTTTTTCCATCTCAGCAATTGCTGGTGATGATGCTTTAAATACAGGTGCTGACAGTATTTGTTCATAGAGAAGTGCAGCAACTTCAGTACATTCAGGTGTACACCCTCCCACAACCTTAGGTGTATTCTTGGTATTATATATAAGATTACCAGGATCTACACGTTCAGGAGAAAAGGCCAAAAAGAAGTCTATACCACATTTCAGACCTCCTTTTTCAAAAATTGGTTTCAGTAACTCCTCTGTTGTTCCAGGATAAGTGGTTGATTCCAATACAATAAGCATATCTTTATGCATATGCTTACTAATACTCTCAGCTGACGATTTGACATAACCTATATTTGGTTGTTGATGCTCATCTAAAGGAGTAGGTACACATATACACACACAATCACAATTAACAACATCTGTGAAGTCGTCAGTCGCTCGTAATAAACCAGATTCAACCAGTTTTGCAAGATCCTCATTTACAACATCGCCTATATAGTTATGTCCTGCATTTATCATATCTACCTTAGATTTTTGAATATCAAACCCTAAAACCTTATATCCTGCTTTTGCTTTTTCAACAGCTAAAGGTAACCCAACATATCCTAGTCCGTACACGCCTAAAGTTGCGGTTTTGTTAAGAATTTTTTCAGATAGCATTGACATAAATTATTTACCCAAATAATCAATTACAGATTTTCCAATTATCGTTATTGATTCATCATCTAAATAGGGATGCATCGGTAAGGATAAGCATGTTTTGACAATCTTCTCTGTAACAGAAAAATCTCCCCTATCAAATCCGTATTTTTTAACTGCTGTCTGCTGGTGCATACCTCTGGGATAATATATCATTGTAGGGATCCCCTTTCCCTTAAGATATTTCTGCAATCCATTTCTAACAACTTCATTTTCAAGCTTTATTGTATACTGAGCCCAACTCGATAGATAACCTTCAGGCACATATGGAATTTCAACATACTCTTCAAGCAACTTATTATATTGCATTGCTATTTTATTAACTGCTTCAAGTTCATAATCCTCAAATGCTTTAAATTTTGGTATCAAAATTGCTGCTTGAATTGTATCAAGTCTTGAATTTAAGCCAATATCAAGATTATCATATTTATCTTTTGGCGAACGTCCTTGTGACCTAATTGATACTAATGATTCAGCAAGGTCATCATTATCCGTAAATATAGCACCACCATCTCCGTAACAACCAAGTGGTTTCGCAGGGAAAAATGATGTAATAGCTACATCTCCAAATGAACAAGCTTTTTTACCTCCTATATTTCCACCGAATCCTTGTGCAGCATCCTCGAGAATTAACAATCCATATTTATCTGCAATTTCTTCAATTCTATTATAGTCAGCGCATTGACCAAATAAATCAACAGTTATTATAACCTTAGGCACAAGTTTCCCCTCTTTGATAACTCTTTTAATAGCTTTTTCCAACGACTCGGGACACATATTAAATGTTCTCTCATCTATATCAACAAGAACTGGTGTTGCTCCTCGACCCATTGCACAATTAATAGTAGCAAAGAAGGTAAAATCAGGAGCAAATACTGCATCTCCTTTTCCTATTCCCCATGCCATAAGAACTAAAATAAGTGCATCAGTACCATTGGCACATGAAATGCAGTGTTTAACACCAACATAATCCGCAAGTTTTTTTTCCAGTTCTATTACTGGTTTGCCCAATATATATTGTGAACTATCAATTACTGAATTGATACTCTCATCAATTTCTTTTTTCAATACTTTGTACTGTGCTGATAAGTCTCTAAATTGCATTTCCCACCTCTAAATTTTCATACTCCAATTTTTCATTTGTGTCAAAACTAAAAATTTTTAGCAAATTGATTTTAGTATTTTTACTTTAAAATCTTTTATAATGGTATAACTTGCATATAAGAACCAAGAAATCATTATGTGTTTTGCCAGTATTTTAACCTTATATTTTTTAAACTTTAAGAAAAACTACTCCAACCCCACAAGTCACTTTGCAAAATATCAAATCATTTCTCAAATAAACTAAAAGCTAAACTTGTTTGTTATGCTCTACTCTTTTGTACTCAATATATCTATAAATAGGACTATTTATTTATCAAAAGTGCCTATCATGTCTAATGTCGAAAAGTTTGCAAGAGGAAATTTTACAATATCCCCTTCCTTTTGACTTTTATATATTGCAAGCACCAATTCTAATGCAGCCTTTCCATCTCTTGCATCAATATATGGTTTCTTGTTACTCACTATTGATTTTATCATATCTTTATATAAGCTGATATGCCCATTCCCATAAACATTTATGGTATCCTCAACATAACCTCTCTTTCTTTTATCGTTAACTGAAAAATCCTTGAAGTCCCAAATCTCTATACTATTAGTAGATTTCCCGCCTAATTTTACAGTTCCTTTTTCACCAAAAATATATAAAGTTTCTTCAAGATTTTCTGGATAAACATTAGTGGTACCTTCAATTGTTGCTATTGCACCATTTGAAAACTTCACTACTGCAACTCCTAAATCCTCAGTTTCAAGATACTTATGGAATTGTTGCCTTGTAACTCCATAAACTTCACTTATACTTTCACCAAATAACCATCTTAATAAATCAATACCATGAATGCATTGATTCATTAGTGCACCTCCATCTTGTGCCCATGTTCCTCTCCATTTAGCTTGTTTATAATAGTTTTCACTTCTATTCCATCTTATATTAATTGATCCATGAGATAATTTGCCAAATCTATTTTCTTTTATAGCTTTAATCGTTTCCTGAACTGCAATATTAAATCTATTTTGATGGCAAACTGATACTTTCACTTTGTTTCTTTCAGCACTTTCAATTATTAGGTCAGCATCTGATAAACTCATTGCCATAGGCTTTTCTATAATTACATTAATGCCTAACTCAATACAATAAAGAGCAATTTCCGCATGTGAACCACTTTCAGTAGCAATCGCAACTAAATCAATATCATTTTCCATTAACATTTTTTTATAATCTGTATACTTTTTTATAATGCAATCTTTGTCAATAGATTTCTTATATAGTAGTTCTTCCATTCTTTCAGGAATCAAATCACATATTGCAATTATATCCAAGTTATTGCTTAATGCAGCTTTAATATGATTTATTGCAATCCGCCCACAACCTATTAATGCAAATTTCAAAATCCTCATCTCCAATCACTTTATTTTTTCTTTTAGTTTTTCAAATTTAACTAGTAACATTTCTTCAATATTTGATGGCATTCTTTTATGCAAAATATTACTACCAGGACTAGCATAATCGCATGCATCATCAACTTTTTCGATTGCTTCAACTAACATTAATACTTCTGTTTCATAGACTCTTTGTGCTAAAGCATGAAAAGTGTCCCTTTTTGTAATCTCAACTATTTTTTTTTCTATTATTAAGCCTGCATCTATTTCATCACCAAGAACATGAGAAGTTACACCTATTGGTTGGTCTTCAATTATTGCCCACTTTAAAGCATCAAGTCCACGAACATTTGGTATTATGCCTGGGTGTGCATTTATAACTATGAAATTATCAATAATATCTTTTTCAATTATCCCAGCACCACAAACCAATATTTTTGAATTAGACGGAAGATAAATGTTTGATACTTTATCTTCTATATATTTAAACTTAAGATTTTTACATAATTCAAAAGGATAAATATCAAAAATAACTGAAGGCCTATGCTCGTAAATTGGCATAAAACTTTTCTTATAATGAAACGGTTTGCTGAAAACAACGACATCAGAATATCCTTTTGCCTTTAACATGCATAAGGTGTCATATGTTTTCCTATGAGGTATATTATATGTAAGAACGCCTATCATAATAACAATCTCCTTGATATTGTATGTAATGCTTAAAAAACTGCCTCACACTATTTAATAGAATTATTGCAATTAATCTTTATGTATGTCGAAATTTTCTCAAGGGTATTAAAAAAATAGAATAGATATATATTGACTAGCTAATTATAAAATTATGATTATAATTTATGTTAGTCTAGCAAGCTTATAAGTTAACAAAAACCTTTAACTTCCTATTACAAATAAATTGCTCTCATCTCTTACTGTCTTTTTTTTATAATATAAGGTATTAAGACATATAGCCATAAACAACCAAAAATCACGTGTTGTTAAATATGATCCAGTAAAGAATAATTGTACCAACCCTAAGGAAAAAAACATAAAAATTAGATCCTTCTCAACTTTATTTGTATTTTTAAAAATTGCAAGAATCCAATGATAAATTAATACAACTACTATTCCTCCTCCAATCAGTAGACCAAATTGCACAAAAATTTCAAGAAAAATATTATGTGGATAAGTACCATCTAAAAGAACTCTGTCACCAGCTATACCATATCCCCAAAAGGGTTGTTGAAATATTTTTTCTATTATAAATTCATATATAATTGTTCTACCACTTGAAAAATCAATATCATTGTTTATTAATATTGTTATTGTTCTACTGTTAATTCCAACTATAGAAAAGCCATAATTTATACCAAACAAAACTTCCTTATAAAACAAAACCATAATTAAAGCTATTGCTAAAATAGACAGTAGAAACCAAATATTTTGCCTTTTTAACTTGTTTTTTCTCCCTATTAATCCATTTATGGAGATTATAACACAATATGAAGCAAATGCTAATAGAGGACCTCTTGAACCAACAACTGTAATTGCAAATAAACAAAACCCAATTAACAGAATATAAAACACTTTAAAGTCATTAAAAATTTTATAAGTGAAAATAATTGCAGGAACCAATACTAGGTAGGAATATACCATGTCATATTTTATCATATTTAGGTCTACTGAAACAAAAAAAATAATTGCTAAAACTATTTGGTAATATCCTGAGTTAACAAACATTCGCAAAAAAATCGACTTATCTTTTATTGAAATATAGTATAAAAAGGTTGGTAGACAAATTAAAAATAAATAAAATGAAATATTGAGGATATACTCCGAGTTTTTGCTAAAAATTAAAAAATTAAAAATAATAATAAAACTAGAAATCCAATAAGTAAGTAAAAATAGCTTATTAATCCTTTTAAATACTTTAACAAAATTTAATATAAAAACGACTCCACCAACTGCCATAAAACCAGCACTTACAAGAGCTCTTGTCGAGGGATTCAAAATATTAAAAACTTGCTTAAATGTATAGTTAGTTATCAATAGACAATAACTAAACACTATAGCAAAACTAATTTTCTTGTCATTAACTTCATCTTTTGCCATGATTGAACCAACCATTCCCATTCTTTACAACCTTTACAGTAATAAAATATTTTAATATTATATAACATTCATTTTTAAAACAAGGAATTACTTCAATTTTATCAAGTATTATTTATAATAAGATTTCAAATCTATTACATGTTTCTGTATATTTATATACTTTTAGCCTAACTAGATTAAGCAAGAAACATTCTGATTTTAGCAAACTTAATCAAGGAACTAGTTTTATAAAAAAATACACTATTCAATACTATTTGTTTACATCTTAACTTAAAATGCTGTGACAATATAAGCAATATAATTTACTTACAAGCTATATAAGTTTATTTAAAAAACTCTATCTCACTAGAATTTACCTTAACCTCTATACTTTTCAAAATTTATTGCTTGCAAAGCAATTTTTTCATATGAAAAGCGTTTACAACCTTTATCTCTCGCAATACTTGACATTTTATTAAGTTTTTCTTTATTACTCATAAGATTAATTATACTCTCTCTTAGTAAATCCTTATCGTTATTAATAAAAATACAATTTCCCCCTACATCAACATACTCCATGCCACTCCATGTTCTGCAGATTAATGGTAACCCACAACATATCGCCTGCTCCCATAAAGCAGATTTTGAACCCGGAAAAACTGCAACATCAGATGCCAAATAGTAATCATAGACTTCGTCACCTTTTAACCATCCAACATAACTAA
This sequence comes from uncultured Clostridiaceae bacterium, assembly GCA_964563155.1. GTDB lineage: Bacteria > Bacillota > Clostridia > DUPQ01 > DUPQ01 > DUPQ01. The sequence continues at coordinate 119,938 of CAZLVL010000006.1, forward strand.
AGCGGCTATCATTAAGCAAAAATTCCTTTTCTTCATAAACATCATCTAAAAACACTCCAAAGATAATTATTTTTAGACTACTATCTTCAATATCATCTAATGCATCTATAAGAAGTTTCATATTTTTGTTCTTGTCAATTTTTCCGCCTGTAATAATTACAAAATCATCGTCACCTATATTTAAATCTTGTCTAATTTTCCTTCTTACACTTGATTTATTTTCAAAATCAATTTTTTCAGAATCAGCTCCCAAAAAAAGATATTCGATTTTTTTTTCTGGAAGTTTGTACATATCTAAAGCAAATTCTTTGCTCCTAGGCGCTATCATAAATAATCTATCTATATATGGCATAGCAATCTTGATCGCTTTCCTATATATTATTTTGTGTAAAACCTCTCTGGATAGAAAATTTCTTCCACTATTTTCATAAGTTGCATGATTATCGACTGCCAGTTTGCATTCTGGATTGTTTTTAATATATTTTGCAACTGCAATTATATCGAGAGATTGAATTCCATGCATGAAGATTAAATTGGGGTTTTCCCTTGTAAGTAAAGAGTATAGTTTTATGTGTTTTTTAAGTTTTTTCATTCTATGCCCGTAACCACATCTATTGTCTTTAATTCTAATAACTTTTATACCATTTCCCAACAAATATTGTCCAGGCTGAACCCTCACATATTTTTCATGTTGCTTCATACTGCTTTTAAAAGTTGTAGTTATAATTGTTACATCATGTCCATTTAACTTGTTATATTTAGGTATTAGATTATCTTGATAACCCCAATCATCATTAAATGAACCAGTTAATGTAATATGTACTATTTTCATTATAAAATTTGAGTTCTATAACTCAAACTCCTTTCTTGTCAAAATTAAAATATATATATGCCAAATCACACTTTTTTTACAAAATTTTTCACTCTTTGAGCAAAAAGTGAGTTATCTAATTCAACAGTTTTCATAAATTTATCGCAGTTCTCTTTCAAATCAATCCAAGAATTTGATTTATAGTAATTGAAAAGTTTGTCACACGCATTTGGATCTTCAATATCAAAGCTATATCCAAAACTATACTTTGTACTAACATATTCCATATAAGTACCTGGACATACTAAGATAGGAATATAAAGTTTTGCAGCATAATAAAGTTTGTTTGAAAGAGCATAATCTAGTAATGGTGTCATATTACCATAAAGATTATTTATAATATCAGTATCATAATAATACTCAATAGTTTTTTCTTGAGGAAATCTATCAATCAGCTTAACATTCTTAATATTATTTATTTTACAATACTCAATTAGAGAGTAGGAACCTTTACCTATGAATTTCAATAAAAACCTATCATCATTTTTAAATTTTTCTATGACTTTTATATTTTGGTCATAAAATCTGATTAATCCAATACAAGAGATTACTATTCTCTTATTACTGTTTTTCCTTTTTGCGAATCTTTCTATTGTTTTCTCATCTATTTTAACATCATTGTGAACTAAGACGTAATTATGAATAGGTAAAAACTCTTTAAAACCTTCTGAAGAAATAACAGAACAGAATGAATATTTAATTATAGCTTTTTCAATAATATAAAATATAATGTTATTTTCCATTGTATAATCTCTAATATCAAGTATATATTTATACTTATATTTAGTTTTAAGTATTGAACTTAAGAGAATTCCACAACTTGTTTGCAATAAGACAACTCCATCATATTTATTTTTTTTTATAATTTTTGATGCAAATTTTTTAAAACACATGTAGCCTCTTAGTTTCTCAAGTTTACTTGCATCTTCAGAAGTTTTAAAATTAAAGGGATGTATTGTTGCTGCATCTAAATCCTCTTTAATGCTATGCCTATTCCAATAAATAACATCTATGCGACAATCCATAATTGATGTATATTTTTCCAAGTATGGTGATAAGTACAAGTTATTTAAAGACACAAAACAAATTTTTTTAACAGCCATTTTATTATACTTCTCCATTTATATTTTAATATAATATCCAAAATATCTATTTTACATGAGCCAAGTCTTCTACAGTACATACTAAAAAAGTAATAACCAAATAAATTAAATCAAAGTGAAGCATTTCTTTTGTTTTTATATTACTCTAATTGAAAAATATGAAACCTAAGTATCTTTTATAATATTTTCCTATTATGTTTAGAAACAAGTATTAAAATTTGTTTTCAGTTATCACTGTAAAATGAAATTTCTCAATTCAGTTTGATATAAGACATATTTTTAGTGGCTTCATAACTTCATTTAACAATATCCACAATATAATTAAATCTTAATAACTTCTCAGTGTGTTTTCGAAAACATTTCATTCATCATAGACACATATTTTGCCACACCCTTTGATATCGTATATTTTTCTTCATAAATTCGTCTACTGTTAATTCCCATTTTCAGTTTTAGTTTCTCATCAGATTTAAGTTTTAAAATTGCTTTAGCAAGACTACTTGGATCACCAATATCTATTGCAAAACCTGCATTATTGTTCATCAAATCTTTCGAAATATCGGATATACTATCCATTAAAGTAAGAATAGGTTTTCCTGCGGCCATAAATGAATATGTTCTACTTGGCACAGCTAAGCCTGTCAATCCCTTTGCTAAGCTTACAATAAATAAATCACTAATATTTAGTGCATCTTCATAGTCATCATTATGCAAAAAATCGTAAATCGTGACTTTATCCAAATGCTCTTCACATACTGTCTTTTTAAGTAATCCTATTTTGTTGCCGTGTCCAGCAAAAATAAATTTGATGCTATTCTCATTTCTTAAAAACCTTATAGCATCTAAAATTGTATCTAAATCTTGAGAAATCCCAATATTCCCTAAGTATGAAACAATAAAGTTGTTTTTCGGTTCTAAGTCGAGAAATAATTCATTTAAATGGGATTTTACCAATTCTTTAACTGGCTCATATTCGTACCAATTTGGTATAACTACCACCTTGGTACTATCAGAAATTTCTCGGTTCTTCAGTAAATATTCTTTCATTTCATTTGACAATACAACGACCTTTGCTGCATTGTGAAAAACTCTTTTATTGACGAAAAGCATTATTTTATAAATTAACCCGTTTTCTGAAATACTATTAGTTAAGCTAGCCATTTCTGGATACACATCATAACAAACAAAAATAAATTTTATTCTAAATATTTTACTTGCCCATGCTGCAATTAATGGAAGAATTGGAGGATTTGAGTAAACTATTAATGTTTCAAAATTTTTTAAGCTAAAAAATCTCAAAAGTACGCTAAAAGTAAATGAAAAATAGTTTATTAATCTTCCCAAAAAGTTAGTCCGTTTAAAACTCAGATATTTTAATCTTTTTATATTAATACCTTCATGCAATTCATTAAGAGGAACACTATCACCATTATAATATTCATATGGATAACCACATAATGTTGATACATTATATCCTTCTTGCACCAAAGCTTTTGCAGTATCAAAAGGCAAGGTAGCTGATGATACATATTCAGGATAAAAATACTGACATATAAATAAAATGTCTTTTTTTTTCTTATCTTTCTTTAATTTTCTCAATTCGTTTTTCTGTTCTTTCAATTGACTCTCGAAAAGAATATATTTGATATTTACAATTACTACTCTTATTGTCAATAAAACTCTTATCATATATAAGTGAACCAAAAATTTTACGACATGTAGAGGAAATTATCATGCAAAATTTAATAAAGGGGTTAAACAACTTAACTAAAACTATTTTTTTCCCATGCTGCTCTGCAATAAGGTTTACCATTTCGGCTGTTCTAATATATTCATTGTTTTGTGGGAAAAATAGACCAGAACTTTGATCTTCAATCAATAATCTAATAAACTCTGAAAGATTATCAATATATATCATGCTTCTTTTGTTATCAATATTTGGAAATATGGATGTCTTTTTAGCAAAAGCTGCAAGTTTCTTATAATTCCCTTTGCAACCACTCCCATATACCATCGGGGGTCTAATTATTGAAACAATGAATGTTTCGTTCTCTAATTCCTTGATTAATTGTTCCGCTTGATACTTAGATTTGCCATATGCAGTTTTGGGAGTTGGCTTTGTGTCTTTTGTTATAATACCTTTATCAAGACCATAAACATTCATTGTGCTTAAGAATACAAAGTGCTTTACACCCTCTAATTTTGCTTTCTTAGCAGTTTCAAAAGCCAAATCTCTGTTGACTTTAAAATATAATTCTTTGTTTTTTTTTGTTTCTCTCACATGTGCTATACCCGCAACATGGAGTACAGTTGCATAACCTGAAAAATCTTTGTTTTTCCATAGGACATTTTGCATATCGAGAGTATCTACAATATATTTATCGGGCTGTTGAATTAACCATTCTTCAAATGATATTCCTATATAGCTATTTGCTCCTGTTACCAAAATTCTTTTCATTCTTTAACCTTTTTATTAGTATTTCTAATATTAACCAATTCTCGATTTATATATTTATCCTCTCCAAATAATACAACACCTATTGTTCGAGCAATTATTTTGAAATCCATTCTCAAATTAAAGTTTTCAATATAGTATACATCAAGTTTATATCTTTCACTCAAAGGTAAGTAAATATTTCCACTCACTTGAGCTAGTCCAGTTATCCCTGGTTTCATATTAAGTCTCTTAATAGTGTTATCATCATATTCGCCCAACGAAGCGATTCTCTCAGGGCGAGGACCAACTAGACTCATTTCACCTTTTAGAACATTCATTAACTGGGGAATTTCATCCAGTTTAGTTCTTCTTAGAAATTTTCCTACATATGTTATTCGTGGATCATCAACCATAACTTCCTGACCTTTAATCATTTTTTCTGACCCTAGTTTCATTGTTCTAAACTTATAAATGCTAAAAATTTTACTTAATTGACCAGGCCTTTTTTGAATAAAAAAAACAGGTCCTTTTGATGTGAGTTTTATTATAACCGCTATAATTATCCATAAAGGCAAAAAAACTATCAGTAGTGTTAATGAGAATATAATATCAAATAATCTTTTTACTATTTTACGCATTCTCATTCTTCAATTTCAAAGTTCACTGGAACTAAAAAACCATCTTTCAGTTGAAAAGCTCCTTGTTTCTTACTAGTTTGAGCCTCCCAGACTCTTACCGTTTTACTCCCTATCTTATAAAAAGCACCAGGATATGGATGGGTCACTGCTCTCACTAATCTATCTGCTTCTTTCATGCTCATTGTGGTTAACAGTTCACCATCTTCTGGTTTTCTTCCAAACCATTCAGAAGCCTTTGACTCATCTTGCTTTTTTAAAACAATTTTATTATTTATTATTCTCTCCCAATACTTTGTAATCAAATGCACATGCATTTCATTAACCTTCTTGTACAATTCGGTTGCAGTTATTTTTTCATTAAGATATATAACATCTTGTCCTATAATATCTCCAGTATCTACACCTTCATCAAGCTTAAATATTGTAACACCTGTTCTTTTCAAACCTTTAATAATAGCCCATGGAATTGATGCTCTGCCTCTTCCTTCAGGTAATAGAGTAGGATGCATACCGATACATCCCTTTATTGGAACATTTAAAACTTCCTTTTTTGCTATTTGAGACCATCCAATTATAAACAGCCAATCAATCTTATGATATTTCAGCTCTTTTATAACTTCATTATCATTTATATTATTTATTTTTAAAATTGGGATTTCTTCTTTGGAAGCTATTTTCCCTAAATATACACGACCTGATTTTTCTTTTCCCCTCTCATCTTTTAATGTGATAAGTAGATCTAATTTACCTCCAATCCTGTATATTTCTTCAATACAACTTAAACCCAGTTGAACGCAAGTGGCAAACGCAACTCTACTACTCATTTTTAAAAACCTCTTCTAAAAACACTTTCAAATGCCTCTGCATAAACCATTCCTGCTTGTGCACCTCTAAAGATAGCAAGAGCTTTTAGAGCCTCGCAACTTCTTGGATGAGGATATTTACGCATTACACCCTCGTACAGTGACAATGCTTCTATTTTCTTTGAAATACCCTCTTCCTCAATTTCTACAAAAGTATTAGGACTAAATGGTTGTATTGTTTTATTCAAGGACCAATCAGTTGATGATAGTATTTCCATAAACAAAAATTCTTTAATAGGAGTGATTTCTTTTCTTCTTTGAAATAATCTAACAGCCGCTTGGCAGGCTAGAGAGGTGTGAAAATGATCATTGTTTAAATCTGCAGGATGATGTGTGAAAATTACATTTGCGAACGTATCACTTATTACCTTTTCAATAAACTGGACTAAATGCAAATGGGGAACTGTATTAAATTCTATATTAGGGAAATTACCTTTAATTACTTTTTCAACACCCAAAAAGTTCAAAGAACTATTGATATTATTATTTAATTCATTTAACCCAGGACGATTTGTTCTTGCATTAACATCTCCTGACAAAATACACACATTTACTGTATTCCCTTCTTTTGCTAACTTATAAATAGTGGCTCCAGCACCTAGAACTTCATCATCTGGATGTGCCACAACTACTAAATAATTCACTTTGCTACCTCTCATACTTTTTAATATGCTTTTTGCATGCGTTCAAAATACTATAATATGCTTAAATAAAAAAAGTGCTTTTTTCACATTTAAGAGAATATGTTAATATTAACTGTTAGTATTTTGCAGTAGAACGCCTTAATTTTTTACACTTTTCTCTATCACTGTACCTTATCAGTGATAGTTACCTGTAACTATAATCCCTCTTATAACCACAATGTGCACTTGGCTTCATTGGCTTATGAAAGGTACATATTTAGAAAAAACGCAAGGATTGAAATACACTTATTAACATTTTTCTTTCAACCTTTTATTTCTTTGTTCTCAAAACTCATCTAATTTATATTACAAGATTATTCTATACAGATTCCTTAATTCTTACAGAACACCTGTCTGCTATTTAGTGTAGCCTATCCAATCATTTAGTTGAAACTATCGCCTATTATACACATTTGCACAAAGTTTTTCAATAAATCTTAATATTTGAGTTTCCGCAAAACGCAATAATCATGTAGAAAAATACATTATGCT
>CAZLVL010000007.1:0-117942 GCA_964563155.1 uncultured Clostridiaceae bacterium
ATTATAGATAGAATTAAAAACCATCCTATGGCATTATGGAAAACAAAATAGTCGGTATTCCACTTCAATCCCCATGGGATAAGTGGGGTATTTATCTATAAGAAATCATCAAATATCACAAGGATTTATCGGATTTATCGGATTTATCTTTGATAGGGAGTTTTTATAGGTGAACTATATTTGCCGCTTACGGATAAAGATTTGGATAAGATATATTTTTTATTTTAAAAACGGCTAGATAAAATGTACTTATCTATCCACAGGACCAGGAAAGACTGTAACTTCTATAGAATCTAAACTTATATTTCAAATAGAAGATTTTCTGCATTAAAAAAGCCTATAGATTTTTTTATCTCATAGGCTTAATCTTGGTTTATTCTTATTTGGTTTTTGATAGGGTTTATGAAAGTATCATCTTGTCATCAATAGCTCCTAGAGGACCGCTGACCTTGTGGAACATTTCTATTAGTTTTTCCACTGTTAGGTTTTTCTTTTCATCACCTTTAAGGTCTATGACAATTTTTCCTTCATTTAGCATTATTAGTCTATTTCCCAATTCAATGGCATCTTTCATATTATGGGTTACCATTAAGGTGGTTAGGTTGTCTCTTTCAATAATCTTTTTAGTTATATCTAAAACAGTATTTCCAGTTTTAGGATCTAAGGCTGCGGTGTGTTCATCTAAAAGTAAAAGTTTAGGCTTTTTTAAAGAAGCCATTAAAAGAGTTAAGGCTTGTCTTTGTCCACCAGATAAAAGACCAACCTTGGTTGTCATCCTGTTTTCTAAGCCTAATTCAAGTTGCATAAGTTGCTCTTTAAAGATCTCTCTTTCAGCCTTTGTAATTCCCCAGCTCAAACCTCTGGTTTCTCCTCTTCTAAAGGCTAGGGCTAGATTTTCTTCTATGCCCATACTGGCAGCTGTTCCCATCATAGGGTCTTGAAAGACTCTAGAAATATATTGGGCTCTTTTGTATTCAGCCAGTCTTGTAACATCAATTTGGTCTATAAGGATTTTACCTTGGTCTACAAAGAGAACTCCTGCTACACTGTTTAACATGGTGGATTTTCCAGAACCATTACCACCAATTACAGTTACAAAATCTCCTTCATCTAATGAAAGTGATATGCCTTTTAAAACCCTATTTTCATTTACAGTATTTTTATTAAAAGTTTTAGTAATATTTTCTATACTAAGCATCTAGCCTACCTCCTTTGGATTTTAAGGAAAATCCACTTAATTTACTCTTCCAAAAGGGTACAGCTAAGAAGACTGCAACCACTAGGGCGGTTAGAAGTTTTAAGTAATTGGAATCAAACCTCATCCATAAGACTGTTTGGATGACTACATAATATATACAGGCCCCAAAGACTGAAGATAAAAGCTTAAGGGCAAAATTTCTAAAAATCTTACCAAAGACAGCTTCTCCAATAATAACTGAGGCAAGTCCAATAATGATGGCCCCTCTTCCCATATTAATATCAGAAAAGCCTTGGTATTGGGCTAGAAGAGCTCCTGATAGAGCTACTAAGCCATTAGATAGCATTAGTCCTAATATCTTATTAAGATTAGTGTTTATTCCTTGGGCTCTGGCCATATTGGGATTAGAGCCTGTTGCTCTTAGGGCACTTCCCAATTCTGTTCCAAAAAACCAGTAGAGAATAGCTATGAGTACAAGAACAAATAATCCTGTAATGAGTATGGGAGAGGCGTAAAAGGGCTTATCTCCTTTAATAACTTCTTGAAGATATCTTAGGGAGATAAGAAGATCATACTTATTTACATTTAAGGCTTGGTTGGGTTTTCCCATAATAGCTAGGTTAACAGCCCAAAGACCTAATTGGGTCAATATACCAGATAAGATTGCAGATATTCCAAAGAATATGTGAAAGACTCCAGTTATCAAACCAGCTAAAAGGCCAGCTATAAAGGATAAAAGTAGGGCTATCCAAACATTGACCCCAGCTAAGATTAAGACTACACATACTGCAGCCCCTGTTCCAAAAGAGCCATCCACTGTTAAATCAGCAATGTCTAGTATTTTATAGGTGATATAGACACCTATAGCCATTATCCCCCATATCAGTCCCTGGGCCAGAGCACCAGGTAACTGCTCAAATAGGATCATTACATTTAAATTCATAAAAATTTCCTTTTAGTCCACTATTGCTTGGTAATCGCTAGGTACTACAATGCCTAATTCATCACAGATTTCTGCATTATACATTTTTGTAAAGTTAGGTGCATACTCTATGGGCATGGTAGAGATATCAGCTTCTCCAGTAAGTATTTTGTAAGCCATAAGTCCAGTGGCATAGCCTAAGTCATAGTAGTCAATAGAAAGGGTTACCACTCCACAACCTGCACAAATTCCTTTTTCTCCAGCTACTACAGGTATCTTGGCAGGACGAAGAATATTATCAATAATACCTGTGTTTGAAGCTACAGTATTATCTGTTGGCAAGTAGATTACATCAGACTCATTGGCTGCAGTGCTTGTAATTGCTGCTAAATCATTGGAGTCTGTAAAGGAATATAGTTTTGCATTATAGCCCTTATCTTCCAGCATTTTTTTGATAGTAGTAACCTGATAAAGGGAATTGGGCTCTGCTGAACAGTAAATCAATCCAATGTTTTTAGCTTGTGGGAAAAGATCATGTATCATATTAGCTTGTTGATCTAAGGGAGCTAAGTCTGATGTTCCAGACACATTACTACCAACCAAACCGTCAAAGTTATCCAAGTCTAGGGCAACACCATATTCTGTAATGGAGGTACCTAAAACAGGTATATCTCCAGTTGCTGTTGCAGCTGCTTGAAGAGCAGGTGTGGCATTAGCCATAATCAAGTCTACCTTGGATGCTACAAAGCTATTGGCAATGGTAGCACAGGTATTAGGATCTCCTTGGGCATTTTGAAAGTCAAAAACTACCTTGTCTCCTAATTTGTCTGTTAAGGCATCTTTAAAACCTTCTGTTGCGGCATCAAGGGCAACGTGCTGGATTAGTTGAGAAATCCCTACAGTATAGACCTGAGGTTTACCTTGATTTCCATTATCACAGGCACTTAACCCTATAATTGATACTAAGAGTAATACCGTTATTATTAAATTTAATGATTTTTTCATCTTATACCTCTTCGAATTTTCAAGTGATTTAATTAAAATACTATAATAAAGATTTCTAACTATGTCAATAAAAGTATATAAATTAAGGGGCATTTTGAGCTATTTATACAATTAAAGGCAAATTTGGCTAAAAAAAAGGAAAATCTCACTTAAGTGAGTTTCCTTTGACAACAAATATATGTGTCTATTAATTTTTGGTGAAGATGATTGGACTTGAACCAACGACCTCTTGCATGTCAAGCAAGCGCTCTGACCAGCTGAGCTACACCTCCGTGCTCATATATATTACAACAGAGCCAATAAATCTGCAATATTAATTGTCTGCCTATAAAGGAGCTTTTTTGTATTCCTTATGGATTTTCTCAAGGTCATAGGCCCAGATACTATGGAAAAAAGGGCAGTTACTCCATAGTCTTTTAAAACCTCAGCATCAGGACTAATGGTTCCAGATATACAAATTAAGGGCTTATTATACTTCTTTGCTAAAAGGCCAGCCTTGAAGGGAACCTTTCCCTTTACAGTTTGACTGTCGGTTTTTCCTTCTCCAGAAAAGACAAAATCACTTTTAGCTATTGAGTCTTCTAGTCCAGAATATTTTGCTACAATATCAAATCCACTCATAATATTAGGTTCTGTTATAGCCATAAGGCCACCTGATAGACCACCAGCTGCTCCACTAGAAGGTATATTAGATATATCCTTGTTAAAAGTTTCTTTAAAGACCTGGGCTAGATTTTGAAGGCCTGCATCTAAAAGAACCACCTCATCTTTAGAAGCTCCTTTTTGTGGTGCATAAACATAGGCGGCTCCATCTTTTCCGTAATAGGGATTTTGCACATCACAGGCAAAAAGAAGGTTGGCAGATTTAAGTTTGGGATACAAAGCTTTTGTATCTATACTTTTTACCTTTATCATATTTTCCCCAGAGGCCCATACCTCCTTATTCTTCTCATCAAGAAATCTTAAGCCTAAAGCACTTAAGGCTCCCATTCCACCATCTGAAGAGGCTGTTCCTCCAAAGCCAATAATAATGTTTTCATAACCTGCTTGTAGAGCCAGTAGAATTAGCTGGCCTGTACCATATGAGCAAGCCTTCATAGGATTTAATTGGCCTTTAGGAATATTTTCAATACCAGAGGCAGTAGCAGACTCTATTACTGCCCACTTACCATCACCTAGCACCCCATAATAGCCTGAGATTTCCTCTCCAAAGATGTCTTGTACCTTATGGTAGACAATATGACCTTTTGTAGCATTCACCAAGGCCTCTACAGTACCCTCGCCTCCATCGGCCATAGGGTGTTTAAAAACTATTGCATTAGGTATTCTTTCTAAAAGGGCTTTTTCCATTATGTCACAGGCTTCTTGGGCTTTTAGTGACCCCTTGTAGGAGTCCATGGCTAATGTTATTTTCATTCAATCTTGTATGATAGTTAGAGCTGATCATACTCCTCCTCGTATTGTGTAGTAGTGTTTAGGGTCCCTCTCCAAGGACTAAATACTATATTTATCCACAAGTGTTTATATAAATACAAAACCATGATGCATTGAACAATCCTGTCTCAATTTTGGTTGGCATTTGAGCACTCGTTTAGGTCAAAACTCCTTCAGGTATAAAAGCTTAAATAATTGTATATATATCTTACACCTATAACCCACCACCTTACAATCAAAAGATGGGTTTTTATTTGTTACTACTAATCACTAAAGTAAATCACTACTAAATGTTAAAATTAAATGCTACTAATTATTAAAAAAATATGCTACTAATTGTTAAAAATTCATTGTATTGTCCCATAAAATCTTATACAATGATAAAGAAATGAAAGGCTAAGGGGATCTCCATGAGTTATATAAATAGAATCGTTGATAAAACAATTGAACAAAAAATGAAAGTAATGGGGTGTGTTGTCGTAAAAGGACCTAAATGGTGTGGAAAAACGACAACAGCAAAGCAGTTCGCAAAAAGTATCCTTGAATTGCAAGATCCAGTTGAAGGCAAAAAATATGAAGAAATCGCACAAAACAACATTAAGCTGTTATTGGAAGGTGAAAAACCTCGTCTTATAGATGAGTGGCAACTGATACCTGATATATGGAATGCAATCAGACATGATATAGATAAGAAAGACAAGACCGGATTATATATTATAACAGGTTCTGTTACTCCTCTTGAGCATGATAAGGTGAGATTGCATTCAGGAATTGGCAGAATGTCTTTTGTAACAATGTATCCCATGTCCTTGTATGAAAGCGGAGATTCCAATGGTTCTATTTCCTTGAAAGACCTCTTATACGATAAAGTACAAGTCAATGGACAAAGATCTGATATAACCTATGAAAGATTGGCATATCTTACATGCCGTGGGGGATGGCCATCCGCTGTAAAAATGAAGGATGAAAAGTTAGCTCTGGAAGTAGCTAAAGAGTATTTGGATGTCCTATGTGAAAGCGATATTGAAAACACAGGAGAAAAAATAAATCCTGCACTTACACGTGCCATAATGCGTGCATACTCAAGATTAGTCTCCACAATAGAGTCAAACAAGACTCTATATAATGACATACGCCATATATATGGTGATGTTTCGGATCCCACAATAATGTCATATCTTGGTAGGCTTGGCAGATTATATGTAACTGATGAAATCGAAGCATGGAATCCCAATATTATCAGCAGGACTAATGTACGCACATCACCTAAAAAAGCACTTGTGGACTCATCAATAGCATGTGCCGCATTACAGTGTTCTCCTAGTGACTTAGTCATGGATCCTATTTCATTTGGATTACTATTTGAAAATCTGGTTGACAGAGATTTGAAAATATACACTGCTAATCAAGGTGGTTTTTTGAGGCACTATAGAGACAGGTTTGGTTTAGAATGTGACCAAGTTATACATTTCGACAATGGTGAGTATGCGCTTATACAAACAAAACTAGGCACAAAAAGAGTTATGGAAGCTTGTGATAAGCTGGTTGAATTAAGAGACAAGATAAGAAAGAATGAGAAAAAAGAACCAAAGTTTTTAATGGTTGTTACAGGAAGCGATATAGCCTATACCACAAAAGAAGGTGTTTTGGTTGTACCTGTAGGTTGTTTAAAAGATTAAGCAACTAGTTATAAATTTTTCTTACCTAATAGCTGATTCTGTTCTCCACATATCAGCATTGTATTTCATTAAGTTAAACAATTCATTTGTACATTTATCCATTTTATCCATTATGTCTGCCTCTAGTTTTAGGTTTGCAGCTTTTAAGTTTTCTTTCAGTTGATCTGTATTTCTAGCACCTACAAGAACAGAAGCTGTTTGAGGCTTATGCATACCATAGGCTATAGAAAGGGCAGCCATGTTTAAGCCTTCTTGCTTAGCTAATTTCTTAATACAGTCCAAGGTTTCAAATATTGGTTTATGGAGATGTTTGTACTCAGGGCTTAAATACCAGACCCTTTTTAATCTTTCAGGTATCTCATCTATATTAGAGTATTTACCTGTACACAGGCCTTGGGCTAGGGCAGAGTAGTTTAAAATACCAATATCTTTTTTAATACAAGCATCTCTAATTTCATGGTCAATTGCCCTAAATAGGGGGTTATATGCTATTTGATTGGTATGAATGGGTCCATATTTACTCATTTCCTCTAAATCTTCCACACCAAAGTTTGAAACTCCAATAGCCCTAATTTTCCCGCTTTTGTACAAGCTCAATAGCCCCTCCATAGTATCTGAAAAATCAACCGTCCTTCTAGGCCAATGAATTTGATATATATCAATATAGTCTGTTTGCAGTCTTTTTAAACTGGCCTCACATGCACTTATAACTGTAGCTTTATCTGGATGGCCATCTGCAACCTTAGTAGCTATTATGGCCTTACTTCTTCTGTCTTTCAAACCTTCTCCAACTATTTCTTCACTTTTACCTGCTCCATAGGCTGTTGCAGTATCTATAAGGGTTATACCTGCATCTAAGGCCATGTGTAGGGTTTTAATGGAGTCTTGGTCATCTTGGTCACCCCAATTAGCATCTTTAGAAAAAACCCAGGTGCCAAGGGCCATTTTGGAGACCAAGATACTAGTATCTCTTATTTTCACATATTCCATTGTTTACCTCTCTTTTTTCTTGTCTTTTCTTTGTTTTCTCTTACCCCTTCATTATACTTACCCTGTGAAAGATATACAAATGAGGAAAGAAGAAAGAAGGAAGCTATACCACTTTTTTGAAATATTTAAGATACTTTTATGGTAGAATGAACCTATCTATTTGGGAGGTAATAATATGGCCAGTCATGAATTTATGAATGCCAAGGCTGTCTGGGCCAAGGGCATGGAAGATTTGATGAATATAAGGATGGGGTTTTCTAGTAAGGTTCCAAAAGGAGTTTGTAGGGTTGATGTGGCCTGTGCAGGTGGTTATCAGCTCTTTGTAAATGACAAATACATCTGTGCTGGACCAGCTAGGGCAGCTCATGGATTTTACAAGGTAGATAGTATAGATATAAGTGGGTATTTAAATGAAGATAGTAACTATGTAGCCCTTTTAACCTGGGGTTATAGGGTAAATTCATATTCTGTTCTTGATCAAGCTTCTTTCATAACAGCTGAAATCATTTGTGATGATCTAGTTATTGCTGCAACAGGGGACTTTGGATTTAATGCCTATTTACTAGAGGACTATGTAAGAAAAATCCAAAGATATACCTATCAAAGAGCTTTTGTAGAATCATATAAACTAAGTCAGGCTTCCTTTTCATGGATGAAGGCTGATATGGAGTCAAATACTAAGTTAGGAATATTTTTAGATAAAAAGTATTTAAAAAGAGATGTTCCTTATCCAGAGTATGAAAAACTTTATCCAAGAGAATTATCTACTATGGGTGACTTTGAAAAAAGAATTCCTGATGAGTATAGGATTCCTTGGTATTTAGAACATAATGAACCCTACTACAAGGCTTTTGAGCCCCATGAATTGGAAGAAGATACCAACAAAAAGATTCAAAATGTTAAATATGATACTAAAAATGTAGAAGAAGTCTCAAATAGTTCAGGCCTACTTTTAAAAGAAGGGAAATATAATATATATGCCTTTGAAAGAGAAACCACAGGTATGATTAAGTTTAAAGTTACTTGTAAAGAGCCTTGTGACTTTATGATGGTCTACGATGAGCAGTTAACCGATGGCTATACCTTTCCCATTAGAATTAGAGGGCTTTGGGTAAATTCCTATGTCTTAGAGCCTGGGGAATATGAGTTAGTCTTTTTTGAGCCAGTAAGTATGAAATATTTAAATCTAGTAATGCTTAATGGCCAAGCATTTTTTGAAGACTTCCATATGGTTGAGTACAAGCATCCTCCTGTTAGCAAGACCTTTGAAACAGATGATAAGGACCTTTTAATGATATATGAAGCTGCTGTTGAGACCTATCGTCAAAACACCTTGGATATATATATGGACTGTCCATCAAGAGAAAGGGCAGGTTGGCTATGTGATAGCTTCTTTACCTCCAGAGTGGAATACCTTTTAACAGGTAAGTCTGTAATAGAGAGAAGCTTTTTGAATAACTTTTTACTACCTGACTCTTTTGAGCACCTACCAAAGGGTATGCTTCCCATGTGCTATCCCGCTGACCATCCCAATGGCCGCTTTATACCTAACTGGGCCATGTGGCTGGTAATAGAACTTTATGAGTACCTAGGTAGAACCAATGATAGAGACTTTGTAGATGCTTTTAAATCTAAGGTCTATGGCCTTTGTGAATACTTTGAAGACTTCATAAACAAAGACGGCCTTTTACAAGACCTAAAAGAGTGGGTCTTTGTGGAATGGTCTCATGCCAACAATTTAGTGCAAAATGTCAATTTTCCCACCAATATGCTCTATGCCTTTATGCTAGAAAGAGTTTCTCTCTTGTATGATGATAAAGAAAAATTAGCTCAAGCTGAAAAGATTAGAAATACCATAAGAGAAGTATCTTTTAATGGACAATTCTTTAGAGATAGAATGGTTCTAGAAGATGGAAAATTAGAAATAACCGATGAGATTACTGAGGTTTGTCAGTACTATGCCTTTTTTACTAAGACTGCCAGTATTGATAAATATCCTGAGCTTTGGGAAAAACTTCTAAAAGACTTCGGACCAGGCAGGGCAGAAAAAGGAGTGCACCCAGAAATTTATGGAACCAATGCCTTTATTGGAACATATTTAAGATTAGAGCTTTTATCCAATGCTGGTCTACATCAGCAATTATTAGATGAATCTGTAGACTTCTTTTTATACATGGCAAAAAGAACTGGCACTCTTTGGGAAAATAAAACAGACAATGCTTCTTTGAATCATGGCTTTGCCTCTCATGTGGTTGTTTGGTTTGATAAGGCCATAAAAGTCCTAAAAATGGATAAAAAGAGCTAAATTTTGCAAAGTTACACAATATTGTGTTGACTTTAGTCATATGTATATGTAATATGACTAATATATCCTAATGCATTTCGTAAATCTGTAAAGGCTTCTAAATCATTTAGATTTGAGATTCATTTTGATTTTTAAAAAAGCAGGGAAATTTTTTTGTGGAGGTACCGAATGAATAAAGGTACAGTAAAATGGTTTAACTCAGAAAAAGGATATGGCTTCATATCTAACGACGAAGGTGGAGAAGATGTATTTGTACATTTTTCCGCTATTAACACTGACGGCTACAAAACTCTTAGAGAAGGACAAAAAGTATCTTTTGAAGTAGAGCAAGATCCTAAGAATAGTAATAAGCTTAGAGCAGCCAACGTTTCTTTTGACTAATTGAAACAAAGACCTAAAACGCTGATCTAATCATATTTTATATAAGATGTAAGGAACGTGTTTTGAGGAACGGGCAACCGTTCTTTTTTTTGAAGTAAAATATGGTATAATTTTTTTGAAATAAATAAAGGATGGAAAATATGCTAAGAGAAAAGAATATTGTGGATTTTACTAATTTATTAGCTTCAAAAGAGGCTGTTCCAGGTGGGGGCGGAGCTAGTGCCTTGGCAGGTGCTCTAGGAGCTGCTTTAGCCTCAATGGTGGGAAACCTCACCCTTGGTAAAAAAAGATATAAAGATGTAGAAGAAGATATAATAGGGCTACAAGAAGAAACAAAGAAATATATTGATGAATTTTTAGCTTTGATTGATGGAGATGCTATAGCTTTTTTACCCCTTTCAAAGGCCTATTCTTTACCTAGTAAGACCCAAGAAGAAAAAGAATACAAGGATAAAATAATGGAAGAAGCCTTAAATACAGCTTCTAGTGCACCCTTGTTAATTATGGAAAGAGCCCATGAAATGCTGGTTATCTTAAAGGAATATGCAGAAAAAGGGTCCAAGTTAGCCATATCCGATGTAGCTGTGTCATCAGTAATGTTAAGGTCCGCAATTTTAGGAGCCTCAGTAAACATATTCATAAATGCAAAAATGATGAAAAATAGGGAGGTTGCAGAAGAATTAAATTCTAGATGTGACCAATTAATAGAAGAAGGTAAGGCCATGGCAGATGAGATCTTTAAAAGTGTAGAAGAGAAGATTAGATAGAAAGGTGAGAGTAAATGGAAATATTATTAGGAAATGATGTAGTAAAAGAAATAACTAAACAAATTAAAAAGGACCTAGAAGACCTTAATGGCTATATTCCCACCTTGGCTATTGTAAGAGTTGGAGAAAATCCAGATGACATTTCTTATGAAAGAGCTGCCATAAAAAGATTTGAAAAGTTAGGCATGAATACTAAAGCTATAGCTTATTCAGCTGATGTGGATAATGTGTCTTTTGTAAATAGTTTTAAGAAAATTAATGAAGATGAAAGTATTAATGGAATATTATTAATGCGTCCTTTACCAAAACACATTGATGAAGACCAAATAACAAATATGATTGATCCCCTTAAAGACATTGATTGTATTGGACCTACAAATCTTGCTAAGGTCTTTGCATCGGATGAAAGTGGCTTTGAGCCTTGTACAGCAAAGGCAGTTATGGAAATGATTGATTATGCTGGTATTGACTTAAGAGGTAAAAGAGCTGTTGTGGTAGGAAGATCTTTAGTGGTTGGAAAACCAGTTTCTATGATGCTTATGAAGAAAAATGCAACAATTACCATTTGTCACACAGGTACTAAGAATATGGAAGAAGTGTGTAAACAAGGAGAAATTTTAGTTGCAGCTGCTGGAAGAGCTAAAATGATAAATGAAAAGCATGTAGCTAAAGGCGCCTATGTTTTTGATGTTGGCATAAATGTGGATGAAGAAGGTAATTTGTGTGGGGATGTGGATATGGACTCAATTGGCCATTTAGCAGCCCTTTGTACCCCAGTTCCTAGAGGGGTTGGCACAGTTACTACCTCAGTTTTAGCTAAGCAGGTGGTTAAGGCTGCTAAATTGCAGAAGAAATAATTATTATTTATTAAAAAAAACAGTGATGAAAAGAAAGTAGGGTAATAAATGTATAATCTCTTGCATCTTAAATATGCTCTAGAGGTGGAAAAAACTGGTTCATTTTCCAAGGCTGCTCAAAACCTATACATGAACCAGCCCCAAGTTTCCAAGGCCATAAAAGAGTTGGAAACCTCTTTAAATATAATCATATTTGATAGAACTCCTGCAGGGGCTGTGGTTACAGCTAAGGGAAAAGAGTTTTTTAAACATGCTAGAAATGTTATTAATGAAGTAGAGCAGATGGAAAAGCTTTCTACTAAGGCAATTAAGAGTAACAAGGTCTTAAACATTTCTGTTCCTAGGGCCAGCTATGTCTCCTATGCCTTTACAGAGTTTTTAAACTCTATTAAAAAAGACCATGCCTTAAATGCTGACTACAGAGAAACCCATTCAGCTAGGGCCATGAAAAGTGTTTCCAAGTCTGAAAACAATTTGGGGATTATTAGATACAGAAAGAGGTTTGAAGAATACTTTTTAACCGCCTTAGATAAGTATGATTTGGTTTATGAGGACATTTTTTCCTTTGAATACCTACTTTTAATGTCTAAAGATTCTCCTATGGCTAAAAAAGAAAAGATTTATATGGAAGATATACAAGATAAGATTGAGATTATTCATGGGGATATTTCCATTCCTGCTAGGGCTTCTAGCAGGCAAGATATCTTAAAACTAGGTAAAGAAAAAAAGATTTCTGTCTATGAAAGGGCCAGTCAATTAGAAATGCTGGACAGAATCCCTGAAACCTTTATGTGGGCATCTCCTATGCCTCAATATATTTTAGACAAATTCAATTTAATCCAAAGAAAATGTGAAGGTGGTGTAAATGTGTATAAAGATATATTTATATACAAAAAAGACCATATTTTAAGTGATCTTGAAATACATTTTATGGAGATTGTAAAAAAGACAGCTGAAAAATTAAATAGACTATAGATAATGCTATATCGATAATGGAATATCGATATTCTAAAATGCATTCTACCCTAAGGTCATATTTCCTTTTATAATGTAATTGTTAAAACTTTAACAATGTAAGGAATATGACTTTTTTCTTACATACAAAAAGAAAGGAGAGGTGCAAAGCATAGCTAGCACAAAGAGAAAATGAATCAAGTGTCAAGACAAACATTGGAAAGATTACCTCTTTATCTAAACTATCTAAAAAGTTTGGACTCTAATCTGCCAGAAAACATATCAGCAAGATGTATCGCTGAAACCTTGGGCCTAACAGAAATTCAGGTGAGAAAGGATTTAGCCTGTGTAAGTGATGGGGGAAAGCCCAGAGTAGGTTTTGTATCCCTAGACCTTATAAACGATATTGAGAACTTTCTAGGTTACAAGGATGTAAATGATGCAATCTTAGTAGGAACAGGAAAGCTAGGAAAGGCCCTAATGACCTACAAGGGATTTTCTGATTATGGACTTAACATTGTTGCGGGTTTTGACATAGATGAAAACATAGTAGAAGAAAAAGAAGAGGGTAGGCCCATTTTTCATATATCAAAAATGAAAAATCTCTGCCAAAGAATGAATATAAAGATAGGAATTATAACTGCCCCTTGGGAGGTAGCACAAGAAATAGCGGATGCCATGATTGATAGTGGAATTTTAGCTATTTGGAACTTTGCTCCTGCCCATATAGAGGTGCCAGAATGTGTTTTAGTTAAAAATGAAAATATGGCCGTTTCGTTGGCATTATTGTCAAAGCATCTTAAAGAACAATTGACAAAATAGAAGGAGAATGTATATGAGTAATACAAGAGAAGTTATTGACACTAGAGAAAAACTGCAATTAGCACTGGGAAAATTAAGACTAGCTCAAAAAGAGTTTGCCACATTTTCTCAGGAAAAAGTAGACCAAATCTTCAAAGCCGCTGCTATGGCTGCCAATAGTCAAAGGTTGCCCTTAGCCAAGATGGCTGTGGAAGAAACCAAGATGGGTATTGTTGAAGATAAGGTTATCAAAAATCATTATGCAGCTGAATATATATATAATACATATAAAGATACTAAGACCTGTGGTCTTGTAGAAGAAGATACAATAAACGGTATTAAAAGAATTTTAGAGCCTGTTGGAATTATTGCAGCGGTTATCCCTACAACCAATCCAACCTCCACCGTCATATTCAAAACCCTCATATCTCTAAAAACCAGAAATGGTATTGTCATAAGTCCTCACCCTAGAGCTAAAAACTCCACCATAGAAGCAGCTAGAATAGTACTAGAAGCTGCTGTTAAGGCTGGAGCACCTGAGGGCATTATTGAATGGATTGATGTGCCAAGTTTAGAAATGACCAACACTGTTATGAAAGAATGTGATTTAATCCTAGCAACAGGTGGCCCTGGTATGGTTAAAGCAGCCTACTCTTCTGGAAAACCTGCAGTTGGAGTTGGAGCTGGTAATACTCCTGCCATTATTGATAAAAGTGCAGACATCCTTTTAGCTGTTAACTCCATTATCCACTCTAAAACCTTTGATAATGGTATGATTTGTGCTTCTGAACAGTCAGTTATTGTGGATAAGACCATATACAACAAGGTTAAAAAAGAGTTTGAATACAGGGGATGCTACTTTTTAAACAAGGAAGAAACTGAAAAGGTTCGTAAAACCATACTAATAAATGGGGCCTTAAATGCCAAAATAGTGGGCCAAAGTGCCTTTGATATAGCTAAGCTAGCCAATGTGGATGTGCCTACATATACAAAAATCCTTATTGGTGAGGTGGTTTCTGTAGATATAGAAGAAGAATTTGCCCATGAAAAACTTTCTCCAGTACTAGCAATGTACAAGGCAGAAGATTTTGAAGCTGCCATAACAAAAGCTCAAAAACTAATAGAAGATGGTGGAATGGGACATACCTCTTCCATATATATAGATAGTTTAAATGCTAAAGAAAGACTAAACATATTTGAAGATGCCATGAAGACCTGTAGGATCTTAATAAATACCCCTTCATCTCACGGTGGTATAGGTGATTTATATAACTTTAAATTAGCACCTTCTTTAACCTTGGGTTGTGGTTCTTGGGGTGGAAACTCCACATCAGAAAACGTGGGAGTTAAGCATCTATTAAATATTAAAACAGTGGCAGACAGGAGAGAAAATATGTTGTGGTTTAGAGCACCAGAAAAAGTATACATTAAAAAAGGTTGTACCCCCCTTGCCCTAGAAGAACTTAAAAATGTTTTAGGCAAAAAAAGAGTCTTCATTGTAACTGACGAGTTTTTATTCAAAAACGGCTATACCAAACCTGTTACAGATAAACTAAATGAAATGGGCTTAGCACATCAAGTTTTCTTTGAAGTTACTCCAGATCCTACCTTGGCTTGTGCTAAAGCTGGAGCTAAGGCTATGAGTGCCTTCCAACCAGACTGTATAATAGCCTTAGGTGGTGGTTCAGCAATGGACGCTGCTAAGATTATGTGGGTTATGTATGAACATCCTCAAGTGGACTTTATGGATATGGCTATGAGATTTGCGGACATTAGAAAAAGAGTATACGATTTTCCTAAGATGGGAAAACTAGCCTACTTCATTGCTATACCTACAACAGCTGGTACTGGCTCAGAGGTAACACCTTTTGCAGTCATAACCGACGAAAAGACCAATGTAAAGTATCCTTTGGCAGATTATGAAATAATGCCTAATATGGCTATAGTGGATGCAGACTTTATGATGAATGCTCCCAAGGCTTTAACAGCTGCCTCTGGTATTGATGCTGTAACCCATGCCCTAGAAGCTTATGCTTCCATGTTGGCAACCGACTACACAGATGCTTTGGCCTTAAGGTCCTTGAAAATAGTTTTTGAAAATCTTCCCACAGCTTATGAAAAAGGACCAGAAGATTCAAGGGCAAGAGAAAAGATGGCAGACGGAGCTACTATAGCGGGAATGGCCTTTGCCAATGCCTTCTTAGGAGTATGTCACTCCATGGCCCATAAGTTAGGAGCCTTCCATCATCTACCTCACGGTGTAGCAAACGCTTTGATGATTGAACAAGTCCTAAGATTTAATGCATCAGAAAAACCAGTTAAGATGGGAACCTTCCCTCAGTACGACCACCCACATACCCTACAAAGATATGCTGACATAGCCCAATACCTAGGTTATGCTGGTAAAAATGACAAGGAAAGTTTAGAAAATCTCATAAATGGCTTAAATGACCTTAAAAAGAAGGTAGGAATTAAACAAAGTATTCAAGACTACGGTATTGATGAGAAGACCTTTATGGACAGCCTAGATGATATGGCAGACCAGGCCTTTGATGACCAATGTACTGGTGCCAATCCCAGATATCCTTTAATAAGTGAAATTAAGCAAATGTACATAAATGCATACTACAATAGGCAGGAGGAAGTTTAAAATGAAGTTGGATAAGATTATAGCTGTAAGAACCAGCAAGACCATTTATAGGGATAAAGACAAGGTAATAAAGCTTTTTAATGAAGATTATTCCAAGGCTGATATTCTTAATGAAGCCCTAAACCAAGCCAGAGTGGAAGAAACCGGCTTAAACATCCCTAAAATCTTAGAAGTGACCAAGATAGAAGGAAAATGGGCCATTGTACTAGAATTTATTGAAGGAAAAACCCTAGCTCAAATCATGGAAGAGGACAAGGAGAACTTTGACAAACACCTGGAAAGATTTGTGGACTTACAAATGGAAATGCACACCCATAAGGCTCCTTTGTTAAATAAACTAAAGGACAAGATGAACAGGAAGATTACAGAAACCGGCCTGGATGCAACCATTAGATATGACCTTCACACCCGCCTAGAAAGTATGCCAAAAGGAACCAAGCTTTGTCATGGAGACTTTAATCCTAGTAACATTATTATTACTCCAGATGATAAAGCATATATCCTAGACTGGTCCCATGCTACTATGGGTAACGCTTCAGCGGATGTAGCCAGAACCTATTTACTCTTTTGGCTATCTGGAAACATAGACGGAGCAGAAAAATATTTAGAACTTTTCTGCAAAAAGAGCGACACAGCCAAGCAATATGTGCAAAAGTGGATACCAATTGTAGCAGCCTCCCAATCAGTTAAGGGCAAGGCAGAAGAAAGAGAATTTTTATTACATTGGGTAAATGTAGTTGAATATCAATAAAAAAGAGGAGAGAAGTATGAAAATAACAGTATGTATAGGAAGTTCATGTCATTTAAAGGGATCTAGACAGGTAGTAGAGTCATTACAATACCTTATAGGAGAGCATAACTTAAAAGACGAGATTGATTTATCTGGTACCTTTTGTATGAACAATTGTCAAAATGGAGTTTGTGTTACCTTGGATGAAGAATTCTATTCTCTCTCCCAAGATACGGTTAAAAGCTTTTTTGAAACAGAGGTCTTGCCTAAGATTAAATAGAGTGTCTGATAAATATTTAAAAGTAAGAAAGCAAGAAAAGAAGAAAAGATAATATTGGTCACTTAAGAGAGACAAAATTGAGAAAAAAGAGTCTTCCTCTCTTAAGATGAGCCAAAATGAGTGAAAAGTAGAAAACAAAAGATTAAAAAAGATAGAAGGTGGACATATAAATGAAAGAATTTTTAAGATTTAAAAAATCCAATTGTAAAAACTGCTATAAATGCATCAGGCATTGCCCAGTAAAATCCATAAGGTTTTCTGGTAACCAAGCCCATATTATGGGAGATGAATGCATTTTATGTGGCCAATGCTTTGTTGTGTGTCCCCAAAATGCCAAAGAAATATCTGATAACAGAGAAACTGCTAAGGTAATGATAGCATCCAAAGTACCAGTTATAGCCAGTGTCGCCCCTTCTTTTGTAGCCAATTACAATGGCATGGGCATAAAGGCTTTAGAAAAGGCCCTACAAAAGTTGGGTTTTCATAGTGCTGAAGAAACAGCTATTGGGGCTAAGTTGGTAAAAGATGAATATGACAAAATGCTAAAGGCAGAAGAAAAAGATATCATTATTACCTCTTGTTGTCACAGTGTTAATTTACTAATACAAAAACATCATCCAAAAGTTTTACCCTATTTAGCAGATGTCTTAAGTCCCATGTTAGCCCACAGTCTGGATATTAAAAGAAGATATCCTGAGGCAAAAACCATATTTATTGGACCTTGCTTAGCTAAAATGGATGAGGCTGATAGATACCCTAGAATAACCGACTGTGTTTTAACCTTTGATGATTTAACAAAATGGTTTGAAGAAGAAAAAATCCAACTAGACGAAGTAAGAGACCTAGAAGAAGAAAGTAAAACCAGATTGTTTCCCACAGCGGGAGGAATCTTAAAAACCATGGCTTGTGAAAACCAAAACTACACATATATGGTCATAGATGGAATTGAAAACTGCAAGGCAGCTATTAAGGATATTGAAAGTGGCAATTTAAGCAAATGCTTTATAGAGATGTCTGCCTGTAAGGGGTCTTGTATTGATGGTCCAGTTATGGAAAAGTATCATCCAACTCCCATAAGAAGCTTTAAAGAGGTAAATAATTATGCAGGTAAAAAGGACTTTTTAGTAAAGCCCTTGCAAGAGGGAAGTATAAGGATGGGTTATGCTCCCATTGAGATAGAATCTTCCATGCCCTCAGAAGAAGAAATAATCAGTATTTTAGGTCAAATTGGAAAGAAGAAAAAAGAAGATGAATTAAACTGTGGCTCATGTGGATATGACACTTGTAGGGAAAAAGCAATTGCAGTTCACCGAGGAAAAGCAGATTTTACTATGTGCTTACCCTTTTTACAGGCTAGATCTCAAAGCTTTTCTGACACAATTATTGGAAATACCCCCAATGGCATATTAGTACTAAACGAAGATTTAGAAGTACAACAAATAAACAAGGCAGCCATGAAGCTAATGAATATTAGAAGTGTATCTGATGTAGTAGGAGAGCCTGTAGTAAGAATACTAGACCCTAAGGACTTTTTAGAGGTTAAACTGACAGGAAAAATCATAAGAGACAAGGTTACATATTTAGCAGATTATGATAAATACCTAGAAATGACCACCTTACACGATAGGGAGTACAAGATAATCCTTTGTATTATGAGAGATGTCACTGATTACTACAAGGATAAGGCCAAAAAAGAAGTTATTAGTAAGCGAACCATTGATACAGCTGACAAGGTAGTGGAAAAGCAAATGAGAGTAGTTCAAGAAATAGCCTCTCTCTTAGGAGAAACAGTAGCTGAAACCAAGGTAGCTTTGACAAAGCTGAAGGAGACCATATCTAATGAATAACCTTTGTACCGATGTAGGATACAACAGTCTGAATAAATACCAAGAACTTTTATGTGGAGATTATATTGAATTTATAAATCAAGATGAAGGTACTAAGGTTCTAGTTTTAGCAGATGGCTTGGGTTCTGGTGCAAAGGCCAATATCTTATCTACCCTTACAGCTAAAATAATCTCTACCATGATGGCAGAGGGCTGTTCCATAGAAGAATGTGTAAAAACCATTGCTGAAACCTTGCCAGTCTGCTCGGTTAGGGGCATTGCCTATTCTACCTTTACCATAATTCGCATAGTTAACAATGAATATGCAGAAATAATATGTTATGACAATCCTCAGGTCATTCTTTTAAGAGATGGTAAATCCTATGATTTTCCTAAAAATCTTATACAAATAGATGGTAAAGATATTTATCAGTCTCGTATTGAGCTTTTGGAAAACGATATATTTATAGCCCTAAGTGATGGGGTCATCCATGCAGGTATTGGAAACAGCTTAAACTTTGGTTGGCTAAGAGAAGATATTATTTCTTTTATGGAAAATATTTACCATGCAGGCTTTACTGCAAAAACCCTATCTACCATTCTTTTAGATGAATGCTTTGCCCTTTATGGGGGGCAACCTGGAGATGATACCAGCGTTTGTGTTTTAAGAATCAGAAAAAGAGAACCGGTTAATCTTTTAATAGGACCTCCCCATAACAGGCATGACTGTAACAAGATGATGTCTCTATTCTTTTCTAAAGAAGGAAAACACATTGTCTGTGGAGGAACAACCTCTAATATTGCTGCAGATTTCTTGAAAAAACCCCTAATACCCAATTTGGATTTCTTTGACCCAGAAATTCCACCTACAGCAGAGATTGAAGGGGTAGATTTGGTTACAGAAGGAGTAATTACCATAAACAAGGTTTTAGAGTATGCAAAAGATTACCTTTTGACCAACAACTCATACAAGCACTGGAACTACAAAAAAGATGGGGCTTCTAAGGTTTCTAGAATGCTGTTTGAAGAGGCAACAGATATAAATTTCTATGTAGGTAAGGCTGTAAATCCTGCCCATCAAAATCCAGATTTGCCAATAAATTTTAGTGTAAAAATGCAATTAATTTCCGAATTGTCCAAGTGTTTAGGACAAATGGGTAAGAATATAAAAGTTAGTTATTTTTAGGAGGGATAAAATGAGAAAATTTGATACAAAGGTTCAATTGTTAAAGTATAAGGTATTAAAGGAAGTTGCAAAACATGCCTGGCAGGATACCCTATTAGAATCTTTAACAGATATTCCCAAAACTATTATCCCTGGTGAAGATGCAACCATGAGATGTTGTGTCTATAAAGAAAGGGCAATACTCAACGAAAGAGTAAAGCTAGCCATGGGTGGAGATAAGAATAATCCTAATGTTATTGAGGTTATAGATATAGCCTGTGATGATTGTCCAGTAGGGGGCTATGAAGTATCTCAGGCTTGTAGGGGCTGTATTGCTCACAGATGTGAAGATGTTTGTCGCTTTGGGGCCATTACCTTTGATTCCTCACAAAAAGCCCATATAGATAAAAGTAAGTGTGTAGAGTGTGGAATGTGTGCCAAGGTATGTCCCTTTAGTGCCATTATGAATCATAAAAGGCCCTGTGAAAGAGCATGTAAGGTAAAAGCTATTTCTATGGATGAAAAAAGAGCTGCTTGTATTGATAATGACCAATGTACAGCTTGTGGGGCCTGTGTATATCAATGCCCCTTTGGTGCCATAACAGATAAATCATACATTTTAAATGTAATTGATATCTTAAAAAAGAGCCAAGATAATGAAAAACACAAGGTATATGCAGTGGTTGCTCCCTCTATCTCCAGTCAGTTTTCCTACGCCAAGTTGGGACAAGTTATTTCAGGTATAAAAGAATTAGGTTTTTATACTGTAGTAGAAGCAGCCCTTGGTGCAGACATGGCAGCTGATTTAGAAGCTAAAGAACTATATGAAAAAGGCTTTCTCATAAGTTCATGCTGTCCTTCCTTTGTACATTACACAAAAAAAGAGTTCCCAGAACTGGCTGACAGCATTTCTCACAACCTATCACCAATGGCCATTATTGCTAAATATATTAAAGAAACAGACCCTACAAGTAAGATTGTATTTATAGGGCCCTGTACTGCAAAAAAGGCTGAGTTTAAAATACCTGAAGTTAATAAATATATAGATAGTGTTCTTACCTTTGAAGAACTTCAAGCCCTTTTTGACAGCAAGGAAATGGACATAAATACCTTGAAAGAAGATGTCTTAGACAATGCTTCCTACTTTGGTCGTATTTTTGCCAGATCCGGTGGTCTTTCAGATGCCATAAGACAAGCCATAAGAGAAAATGGCTTGGATGAAGAAAAATATGACCCCATAGCTTGTGATGGCATTGAAGAGTGTAGAAAAGCACTACTAAAAGCTAAAAGCAAGGTTTTAAAGAATAACTTCATAGAAGGCATGGCCTGTGAAGGGGGATGTATTGGTGGAGCAGGATGCTTAACCCATGGCCCTAAGGATAAAAGCGAAGTGGATAAGTATGGAATGGAAGCCTATGAAAAAAAGATATCCCACGCTATAAGCATGATAAAACTCTAAGAGTCCATATTATGCTCTACTGGTTACATAGTCACGGTTGTTTTACCTCTGGCAAGATATAACAAAGTGGCTTTGTAATCAGTTTTTTTATCTTAAAACTTACAAACAAATTCCTTTTATCATCATAGATTAATTTGATATAATAAAAACGGAGATAAAAATGTTTGTATTTAAAGCAGCAAAACTTATACCTAAATTATCAAAAACCCTTTCTCTTCCAAAGGTTGCATTTTTTGGACCCTTTACTTTTTTCTACTACCTAATTACCTTTGTATCCATATATTTAGGTGTTCGTATGTCTAAAAAGGCAGGAAAAAGATTTTGGATATATTTATCTGCCATCCCCAGCCTTATTTTACTCATTCTTATTCCTATTCTTAGAATAGTTAAGAAAATTTGGTAATGTGTCTTTGTCACTGAAAATATTCTATAAAAGAAGTAGGATATCCCTTGATATTTAGATAACCAGAAGGATTTGGTAGAAAGGAAAATCCAATTGCTTTGTAAGTTGATTGGATTACGCATGGACAATGAATAAAAAAAATTGGTTAATACTATTAAGCCTATTTATTATCGCTACACTGGTGCTAGGAGCTTGTAGTGTTCAAAAGGTAGAAAAAAATACATACAAACAAATTAGTGCCAAAGAGGCAAAAGAATTAATGGATACCCAAGAAGGTTACATAATCTTGGACGTTAGAACAAGAGCTGAGTATCTTGAAGGCCATATACCCAATGCTGTGCTTTTACCCAATGAAAGTATAGGAAGCACACCAATTGAGCAATTGCCAGATAAGGATCAGTTAATCTTGGTCTATTGTAGGTCTGGTAATAGAAGCAAACAGGCTTCTGCCAAATTAGTAAATCTAGGCTATACAAATGTGCATGAGTTTGGGGGCATAGGTAGTTGGCCCTATGATATTGTTAAGGATTAATTCTAAATATACATTTAGTTTAGATAGTAATAGAGGATAAGAGGATAAGGGGAGGATGTTGTTGTGAAGAAATATGACTATATTATTATAGGTAGTGGAAGTGGCCTTATGGTTTTAGAGGCTGCTTTGAGTTATGGAAAAAAGTGTGCCCTAATAGAAAGCTCAAAACTAGGAGGGACCTGTTTAACCAAGGGTTGTATACCCTCTAAGATGCTGGTTTATCCAGCAGATTTAATAAGAGAGACCCAAGACTCTTCTCAAATAGGTCTAAGCTATTCTAAACCTCAAGTAGATTGGGATTTAATATCTAAAAGGGTTTGGGAGCAGATTGATTACAATAAAAATATTGAAGAGAGCCTTAAAAGAACTAGCAATGTAGATTTATATAAAGGATATGGGGAGTTTATTGACGACCATACCCTAAGAGTCAAATATGCTGATGGTAGCTATAGTGAAGAGTTAATTGGGGAAAATATAGTTATATCTGTAGGTGCAAGAACCAATATCCCACCTATTGAAGGCCTTGAACAAGCAGCCTATGTTACAGCTGAGTCCTTTTTTGGTCCAAAGTATCCTAAGAAGATATATAACCGTTTGGCAATTTTAGGGGCAGGTGCCATAGGTACAGAGTTTGCCCATATATTTTCTGCTTTAGGAAGTAAGGTTACCCTAATTGAAGCCTTACCTAGAATCTTAAGTCTTGAAGAGCCTGAAGTAAGTCAAGTGGTTGAAAACCAACTTACACAAGACGGGATTGATATTAAAAAGGCAAGTCTTGCAAAAAAGGTTACCCTTAACGGGGACACAAAGGTCCTTCATCTAGAAAAATCTGATGGTAGCACTGAATTGGTAGAGTGTGATGAGATATTTATAGCTACAGGGGTAAAATCCAATGGAGATTTATTAAAAATTGAAAACACTAGTTTAGATATAAATATGAAAAACTACATAATCACCAATGAACAAATGGAAACAAATGTAGAGCACATTTATGCAATAGGTGATATAAATGGAAAATTCCAGTTTAGACATACTGCCAATAAAGAGGCTGAAATTTTAGTTCACAACCTATTTATAGATAGTAAAAACAAGAAGTCGGTAAATTATCATGCTGTGCCTTGGGCTGTTTTTACTCATCCTCAAGTTGCCCACGTGGGTATGACAGAAGAAGAGGTAAAAAATTGCACAGATTCTTACAAGGTGGGCTACAACCACTATTCTGATATAGTTGCAGGAATTTCTATGGGGTTTAGTGAAGAATCAGATGTTAATGGCTTTGTAAAACTCATTGTTGGACCAAACAAATCTATTCTAGGAGCTTCTATAGTAGGACCCAATGCTTCTGTTTTAATTCAACCCTACGTATACTTAATGAACTGTAATCAAAAATGTGACCAAAAACCAAGAAGGAAACAAAAGGTAGAATTCGATAGTGCAAGAATGATGTGTCCTCATCTAGGTACCTATACTCCAATGGATGACTCTATGGTAATTCATCCTGCCATGAGTGAGTTAACTGCCTGGGTAACAGAGAGTTTGGAATAATGTTTATTAATAAGAAAGAAGTAAAGAAATAAAAAATAGAAATCAATAAAAAAGGCCATAGGCCTTTTTGTTTGTAATATTTTCTTTATATGAATTCTTTATATATATATTCTTTGTATATGAATTAAATATAAGTTAATGGATAGCTAGCCAATTATGGCCATTTCAATGTAGTAGGCAACAACACCTACAATTGCTGCTGGAATTGTGTTAATTACAGTTGCCCAAAAGGCAGCTTTTCTATCCATGGCAATAAGGGGGAAAAGAGCATCACCATCTTGTGATATGCCGTTAGCCAAAAGAGCTGCAAAGGGAAACATTCCCTTTATGTATAGGGAAACAAAGATAACTTGGGGTCCACAACCTGGAATAATTCCTACCAGCGCCCCTATTAAAACAGAGGTAAGTCCAGCAGAAACCATAAAGCCAGCGATGACTTGTTCACCACCCATTAGATAAACTGAAAATTCATAAACAAAATATGCTGCAAAGACCCAGGTTCCAACAAAGGCTGTCTCTTGGGCATTGTGGGCTAGGGTTTCTTTAAAGGATGAAAGTTTATGTTCCTCATCTTCATGGCTTTGGGCCTTGATAATTTTCTTTGAAAATATCATGTATAAAACAACCACAACAGTACCAACTATTCCCATAATCTTACCTGCATTGGGTAAATTGGGTATGTTATTCAAATCAATTTGGGTTAGTTCAACTATTCCAAAGGCAAAACCAATGGTGATAATAAACCAAAAGACTATGTAGTAGTTATGTGCTAACTTGTATCCAACCGAATGAGGATTCAATGGTTTTCTATGGTGAAGTAAAAGGTCAATTTCATCTCCTTCTTCATGACCAATATGCTTAATGTTACAAGAACGACAATACTCGTCAGTGTCTGAAAAAAGTGCGTCCATCTCTTTTTCAGCTTTAAGATGCTTTTCATCTATATTGTTAAAAGTCTTTCTGGAAGATCTTTTTTGAACCCAATCTCCAATCTTGAAAAAGTCAACAATGTATCCAGTTACAACCCCAACAATAAAGCATAAAACTGTTAGTAAAATAAAGTCTTTGGGTGCTTGGGTCATTGTTACAAAGGCGGAATCTCCAGCAGTTGCAATTAAGGTTGCGATTATTGCTCCAAAGCTAACTGAGCCTTTCATGTATAAGGGCATTAAGAAAATTGAGCCACCACAGCCTGGAATAATTCCTAAAAGGGCTCCTATGAGAGGCTGTAACTTTTTTGAACCTTCAATTGATTCTACGAATTTCCCTTGACCTAAAAAGTCTATAGAGCCAAAAAGCAGGAGCACTGCCCCTACAAAACCAGTAACTTGGATAAAAGACCCTTCTGCACTTACCAGAAAAATGTTCCAGATATCCTTAAGTATTTGTACCATTTTTTACCTCGTTAATTTTTTTATAGAACAATAAATCCCATTTTTTATCTTGCTTTTTAATATATTCTCTATATTAACAACATTATGTCTCAATTACAAGTTAATATAGTTTTGAATAATCGATAGATAAAAGGAGCTTGAGAATCTTTATTAAATATTTGGCTTTTTTATTATATAATGGCATCAGGCAAAAAAATAATATTAAAAGATTTAGATTTTTGAAGACTATGGTCTGTTAGTTGAAAGTAGGAGAAAAAATGAAAAAATACACAGCTTGGCTTTTAGTTATAATTTTACTCTTAGGATTCTTACCATCTTTGGCAAAGGCAGATAGTGAAGAGGATGTCCTCTGGATGACAGGTTTTTATGATAGGGTTCTAGCCTTTAGAGAAGGCTATGCTGCCATAAGTGTTGAAGAGGGCGAATTTACCTATTATGGCTTTATCAATGTAAATGGAAGTCTGGTTGTAAAACCTCAGTATGACTATCTTTGGGATTTTTATGATGGTTTAGCCTTGGGTATAAAAGAGGGGAAGTTTGGATATGTTGATACCACAGGTCAAGAGGTTATTCCCTTTATATATGACTATTTAAATTTATTTGAAGATGGCTTAGCCTTAGGCTTAAAAGATGGTAAACATGGATATATTGATGAAAATAATAATACGATAATTGATTTTATATATGAAGATGGACTTAGTTTTTCACAAGGCTTAGCTGCTGTAAAAAAAGATGATAAGTGGGGATTTGTAAATACTGAAGGGAAGTTAGTTATTCCTCATAGTTTAGATGATACCTTTAGCTTTTACAATGGTAGAACCATTGGTATTGTAGATGAAAAGTGGGGACACCTTGACCTTAATGGCAATTGGCTTATTGAGCCCATCTATGATGACATAGATATGCTCCATGAAGGTCTTGTTTGGGCTAGAAAAGATGGTTTTTGGGGGCTTTTAAATGAAAATGGTCTACCTTTAAGTGAATTTGCCTTTTCATATAAGTATTTTTTCAATGAAGGTTTATGTCCTGTGAAACTAGGGGATAAATGGGGTTATGTAAATACAAAAGGAGAATTTGCTATAGAGCCTATTTATGAAGGTGCTGACGTTTTTTCAGATGGCTTGGCTGCTGTTAGCATTAATGACAACTGGGGCTATATTGATAAAGAAGGTAGAGAGGCCTCTGTCTTTATATATGATGAAGCAAATGCTTTTTTTGATTCTGCAGCAGTGGTAAGACTGCGCCATAAATATGCCTATGTAGGAAAAGGTGGTTATACCTTTTCTAGTTTTGACTATGACTATGCTTATGATTTTCAAGATGGATTTGGTCAGGTTTTAAAGGGTGAATATTGGGGTCTTGTAGATATTTATGGTAATGAGGTTTTAGCTCCTGAGTATGATTTTATTGGTAGGTATTTTGAAGGTCTGGCAAGTATCGAAAAGGACGGAAAAGCAGGCTTTATAGATAAGAGGGGTAATCTTGTAGTTGATTTTAAATATGATTATGCTTCTTACTTTTCTGAAGGTTTGGCCATAGTGAAATTAGAAGATAAATGGGGTATTTTAAAGAATCCCTTAAAAAGAGCAGAAGATAAGATTAAAAATGAGCTTAAAAGTTTTAATATTAAATGGTTAGAAGATGACTATTTCGATATTTGGGATTTTAATGAAGGCTTAGCTGGTGTATACAAAGAAGGGAAATGGGGCTTTATAAATCCTGAAGGAGATTTGGTAGCTCCTTTAAAATATGACGGTGTATGGAACTTTATAGAAGGGCGAGCCCTAGTTTTTTATAACAATTACGTTGGGGTAATTGATACAAGTGGTAGGGAGGTTTTACCTGTCGAATATGAGTTTGCTGGTTTGTACACCGATGAGCTTATTGAAGTTAGAAAGGATACTCGTTGGGGATTTGCAGATAAAGATGGCAATATTGTTATTCCGATTCAGTATGATAGAAGTCAAGTTTTTTCAGAGGGGCTAGCCTTTGTTCAAAAAAATAACAAGTGGGGAGCTGTGGATGGAAAGGGTAATGAAGTAATTCCTTTTATATATGACTATGCCACTTCTTTTGAAGATAATATTGCCAGTGTTGGAATAGACGGTAAATGGGGTGTTATTGATAAACAAGGCCAGGTGCTTGTTCCTATTGAATATGATGACATTACATATATCTCTTCTGGCTATGCAGGTGTAGAGAAAGATGGTAAGTATGCCCTTATAGATATGACTGGTCAACTTCATACAGACTTTATATATGATACTTTTTCCTTTAATGCTGACGGATTGTTTGCTGTAGGAATAGATTATAGATATGGATTTATAAATACTAAAGGAGAAGAGGTTGTACCTTTACACTATGACCTAGTGGGAGACTTTTACAAAGGCATAGGAAGTGTTCAAGAAAATGACCTATGGGGTCTTGTAGATAAAGAAGGTAATTTTTTAACCGACATAGAATTTGATATGACCATGGGTTATGCAGAAAACTTAATTACGGTTTGCAAACAAGGTCTTTGGGGTTATGTCAACTATGAAGGAGAGATGGTAATAGAACCCATCTATGACGATGCTTTTATGTTTATTGAAGGTTATGGCAAGGTTTCAAAGGATGGAAAAGTAGGATTTTTAGATGAAAAAGGTAATGTGCTCATAGACATCATATATGAGGATGCAGGAAACTTATCTCAAAATCTAATAAGTGTCAAAAAAGATAATAAATGGGGACTTATAGACAAAGAAGGAAACGAGATTATAGGTTTTCACTTTGATTATATTTCTGATTTTTCAGAAGGTTATAGTCTGGTTAGACTAGGGTCCTTGTGGGGTATTTTAGATATAGAAAATATATTCTCTGAAGATGATACATCTATAAATGATAAAGAAGATATAGACCCAAATGATAAAGACAAGGAAAATGGTAAAGAAGAAGAAAAAATTGACAAAGACCCAGAAAAAGAGGAAACACCACCTGATGATAAAAAGATAAATTATTTAGTTTTCTACTTAGCTGGAGCTGGTCTATTGCTGGTAGCTCTTGTAATATTTGTAATTGTCTTTATGAAAATGAGAAAGGGAAAAGGTTCTAATTAGATAGCTAAATGGAAAAGATACTGGAAGTAGAAAATCTAGTAAAGTCCTATAAAGATATTAAGGCTGTAGATGATATTAGCTTTTATTTAGAAAAAAATAAGGTCTTTGCTTTTTTAGGACCAAATGGAGCAGGGAAATCTACCACCATAAATATTTTATGTACTTTTTTACAAAAGGATTCAGGCAAAATTATAATCGATGGCTTGGAATTAGGTAAAAATGACCACCAAATTAGAGAAAAAATAGGGGTGGTCTTTCAAGATGGGGGGCTAGATCCTCTTTTATCTGTAAAGGATAATTTGAAGACAAGGGCTGGATTATATGGGAATTATAAAAAGAATCTTAATAAATTGGTAGAAGACACAGCTCATATGGCTGGTGTTGACCATATTCTAAAAAGACCCTATGGAAAACTTTCTGGAGGTCAAAGAAGAAGATGTGATATTGCCAGAGCCCTTTTACACCAGCCTAAAATTCTCTTTTTAGATGAGCCTACCACTGGACTTGACCCACAAACCAGAAAAAACACCTGGGAAACCATAGAAACTATACAAAAATCAAATGATATGACAATTTTTCTTACCACCCACTATATGGAAGAAGCTGCTTTAGCTGACTATATTATTATCATTGATGAAGGAAAAATCGCTGCTAAAGGAAGCCCTGCCTATCTAAGAGAAACTTTTGCTAGAGATAAGTTATCTTTAATGGCCAAGAATCCAAAGGAGCTAAGCGGTCTTCTTTTTGGGGAAGGTATAGAAAACACCATTAAAGCAGATTGTGTTTTAGTAGGTATTCCCAAGACTTTAGCTGCCTTGGACATTATAAATAAGTATGAAGGATATATAAATGGCTTTGAGGTTATGGCAGGTACCATGGATGATGCCTTTTTAGAAATAACTGGAAAGGAGATTCGAGAATGATTGTTTTAGCTAAAAGAAATCTAAAGGTATTTTTTAAGGATAAAACTGCTGTTTTCTTCTCCCTTTTGGCTGTCTTTATTGTGGTAGGCCTTTATGTTCTTTTTTTAAGAGATACTTGGACCATGAGCTTTTCAGCATTAGAAGGTGCATCTGTCTTAATGGATAATTGGGCCATGGCTGGCCTTGTGGCTATTACTCCTTTTACTGCAGCCCTTGGAGCCTTTGGGATAATGATAAATGATAAAGAGAGAAAGATATATAAAGACTTTTACAGTTCTCCCATAAAAAGATATGAAATAACCGGTGGATATATCTTAAGTTCCTTTCTTGTTTCTTTAGTTTTAAGTGGTTTTGCCTTAATTTTTACTCAAATCTATATAGTTGCCAATGGAGGAGCTTTACAAGATTTGTTAAGCATTACAAAAATCCTTGGTGTCATTATCCTTTCGGTTTTCATGAATACTTCTTTGGTCTTTTTTATAGTAACCTTTTTAGACAGTCAAAATGGATTTGCCACTGTATCTACAATTATGGGCACCCTTATCGGATTTTTAACAGGAGTATACATACCCATTGGCATGATGCCTAAAATGGTCCAAACAGTTATAAAGGTTTTTCCAGCCTCACAAAGTGCTCTTTTATTGAGAAATATTATGATGGAAAAAGCCATGGAAGTCTCTTTTGCTAATTTGCCCTTATCTGCTATAGAGGAAATTAAAGAAACCATGGGCCTAAACTTTAAATTTGCTTCCTATGAGGTGTCTTTGTTTGAGCATCTTCTTTATATAATCATAATTGGTCTTGTCTTTTTCTTATTGGCTCTTTGGAGGGTTTCTAAAAAGAGTAAATAGGGTAAATTCCTTCTTTTTCATTTAATTCTTGTTATTAGGTGAGTATTTTGCTATTATAAATTTTATGGATAGACACGAAGAGCAATATATAAAAATGACACAAACTCCTATACCTAAACTTGTAACCACCTTGGCAATACCCATGGTGGTTAGTATGTTAGTGTCTGCAATATATAATATGGCAGACACCTATTTTGTATCTCAATTGGGAACATCTGCCTCTGGTGCTGTTGGAGTTGTTTTTTCCATAATGGCAATTATCCAGGCTGTAGGCTTTATGTTGGGTATGGGCTCTGGAGCTCAGATATCTAGATTGTTAGGTCAAAAAGAAAATAGACAGGCTAATGTTGTGGCAATTAATGGTTTAGTTTCTGCTTTAAGTTTTGGAATATTGCTAATGATAATTGGAGTCATATACAATGAGCCAATTTTACGCCTTTTAGGCTCAACTGACACCATAATGCCCCATGCCAAGGCTTATGCTGAATACATCTTTTATGGAGCTCCCTTTATGATGGGTTCCTTTTTATTAAACAATGTTTTAAGGTCCCAAGGTAAGGCTAAGTTTGCCATGATAGGCATAACTGTTGGTGGAGTGCTAAATATTATTTTAGATCCTATCTTCATTTTTTACTTTAGATTAGGAGCAGGGGGAGCAGCCCTAGCTACAGCTATTAGTCAGATGATTTCCTTTATTGTTCTTTTGGTTCCTTTTTTAAGAAAAATAACAGAGGTTGAACTGAGTTTTAAATACTTTTCTTTTAACCCTATGGTCTTGTTTGGTTTAATGGGAAATGGCTTTCCTTCATTTATACGTCAAGCCTTGGCCTCTGGTGCAACTGTGCTATTAAATAGGCAGGCATCTCTTTATGGTGACCCTGCTATTGCAGCCATGTCTATAGTAATGAAAATTGTAATGGTTATTTTTGTTATTATGCTAGGCTTTGGTCAAGGCTACCAGGTTGTAGTAGGCTATAACTTTGGGGCTAGAATATATGGGAGGGTTAGGGAGTCCTTTGCCTTTTCCTTGAAGGTAGGTATGAGTATTATGGCTTTTTTTGCCATAATTGGATTCATCTTTTCTAAGGGAATTATAACTATCTTTATAGCAGATGATCCGTTGGTAATTGAGATAGGCTCACTGGCCCTAAGGGCTCAGTGTATAGCTATGCTCTTTATGCCTTTTTCCACCATTACCAACATGACCTTCCAATCTTTAGGTAAGTCTTGGACAGCCACCTTCTTGTCTTCTTTGAGACAAGGACTTTTCTTTATTCCCCTAATTATTATCCTACCTAACTATTTAGGTATTAATGGTGTTCAGTTTACCCAGGCTATCTCGGATGTGTTAACCTTTGCTGTTAGTTTGCCATTTGCTGCTGTTTTCTTTTCAAGATTGAAACAAAACAAGATTACCCACCCTAAAGATAGGGTAGCAGTAGACTTGGCTATGGATTAAAATATATTCATGGTGATGAAAATTGACTTTTGATAAAGACGCTAAAAAATTAATTTTACTCTGCTGGCTCTCCTACATGATAAATTATCTTGCTAGGTATGGTCTTTCAACCTCCATGAATGAAATGGTTTCTTTTGGGATTTTTTCTATTAGTTTTGCTGGAGTGGTAGGAACCGCCTTTTTAGGAGCTTACGGCCTAGGACAATTTGTAAATGGCCTTATAGGTGACAAAATTCATCCCAAATACATGATATCTATTGGTCTTGGTGCATCAGCTATTATGAACATCCTTGTGGGTCTTTCTAATAACCCCTATGTAATACTAGTTCTATGGTGCTTAAATGGATATTTTTGTTCTATGCTTTGGGCCCCCTTGGTAAGAAGTTTTTCTGAGTTTTTAAGTAGAGAACACCAGTCAATTGCTGGCATGACCATCTCTTCTGCTATTCCTGTAGGTAATATAGTTACCTATTTAGCAGCCTCCTTAATTTTAAGATTTGCTTCTTGGCGCTTTGTATTCATAATTTTAGGTGCAATTGTTTTGGTCATGGCCTTTGTTTGGTATTTTTCCATGAATTCTCTTTCAGACTACTTTAAAGAGGTTGCTATAGTGAAGGCTAAGGAGCTAGAAGAGATAGAAGGTAAGAAAAAAGAAGATACTCAGTTTAAAAAGGTTGGACTTTTTAGGCTCATATTGACAACAGGGGTCATATTTACAATTGGTGGTATCTTTTTTAATGGAATATTAAAAGAAGGGGTTACCCTTTGGGTACCTACATATATAAGTCAGTTTTTTGATAAGGACGCTTCAGTAGCCTCTATGGCTGCCATAATACTACCAATTTTTAACCTAGTTGGAGTTTTCTTGGCGGTTCGACTATTTAAGCATGTTTTGAAAAATGAAATGTTAACTGCTGGCATTATGTTTACCATTAGTAGTATTTCTTTAGCAGCCCTATACTTCTTTGGCCATATAAATATGTTTTTAGCCCTAGTTTTAGTTGCCTTTTCCACCGCTGCCATGCTAGGGGTAAACACCATGTTTTTAACCTTCATACCCTTAAACTTTTCTAATATCAAAAAGTCCTCATCCATTTCAGGAATTCTAAATGCTTTTTCCTACATAGCCTCTTCAATATCTTCAGTGGCCATAGGTTCCATTGTACAATCCCACGGTTGGAATGTTACAATACTTATGTGGACTGCTTTAGCAGTGTTAGGAGCCTTGGTCTCTTATGCTGGTATTAGATACTGGACAAGGGGAAAAGACCTACTGCAAAAGATTTAGTCTTGTAATTATTCTTTTTAAAATCATGTATTAAGGGGGAATATGTATGAATATAAACTTGGTTCCCAAACCTCAAAAACTTGAAGTTGACCATAAGAATTTTTTCTTAGGCAATATTTTTCTTAAAACAAAGATAGAATATGACTCTTCTTGCAAAAAAGAAAGCTATAAATTATCCATAAATGAAAATGGTGCTTTGATAAAAACCTGTGACCGAAAAGGTGAGTACTTTGCAAAACAAAGTTTAAAACAACTGGAATATATTTACAAAGACAAGATTCCTTATATGGAAATAGAGGATTGGCCTAGTTTTTCTTACAGAGGCTTTATGATTGATACAGCTAGACATTACCTTCCACTGGAGCAACTTAAAGCCATGATAGAAGGGGCCTCATTATTTAAATTTAATAAGTTTCATTGGCACTTATGTGATGACCAAGGATGGAGAATTGAAATAGATCAATTTCCTCTTTTAGTAGAAAAGGGATCTATTAGAAGTCATTCTTCTTTTGGCAGAAAGTATGACCCAAACCCTCATGGGGGTTACTATACTAAGGATGAAATAAAGGAGATTGTAGAATTTTGCAGCAATAGGGCTATTGAAGTAATTCCAGAGATAGAGATACCTGGCCATGTAAGTGCACTTTTACACGCCTATCCCCATTTGAGTTGTAGACAGGTGGATGTGGATATAAAGAGTGGTGGAGGTATCTTTTTTGATATCTTATGTGCAGGTCGAGAAGAGACTTTTTCCTTTCTTTTTAAGGTTTTAGATGAGGTTATAGCTCTTTTTCCTTCTCCATATATCCATATAGGAGGAGATGAAGCTCCTAAAAGAAGGTGGGAGGAGTGTAGTCATTGCCAAGCAAGGCTTAAAGAAGAAAACCTGAAATCCTTTGATGAGCTTCAAGGCTACATGATGAATAGGGTATATAGCTACCTTCAAAAAAGTGGTAAAAAAGCTATTACTTGGAATGAAAGCCTTAGAGGGCAAAATCTAGATAAACACATTATCATACAAAATTGGAGAGAAAAGAAAAATGAAGTCTTCCAATGGGCTAATAAGGAAGGCCAAGTTATTGTATCTGACTTTTTTCACTACTATGTAGATTATCCTATAGGAATGACCTCTTTAAAAAAGACCTATATGTATGACCCCATAGACCCACTTTTAAATCAAGAAAGTAGGAAAAATATTATTGGTCTAGAAACCCCTATTTGGACAGAACATATCAGTAACCTAGAAAAGTTATCTAAAATGGCTTTTCCCAGATTTGGGGCTGTTGCTGAAAGGGGCTGGTCTTATGGTATGGAGAAAAACTACAAGGATTTTGAAAAAAGACTAAAAAATATTTTACCAATGATAAATAAGTATGGACTTTCTTTTAATGAGAAATCTTGGACTCCTAATATCTTTTCATCATTAGGGCAAATATTGAAGTTTTTCTACATGGGCTTTAATAAAGAGACCATTAAAAACCTTTTAGAAAAAGAATAAGTAAAAGCTATATAGATAACTTGTATAAGAGCCATCTATTAAATATGGAGGCTTTTTGTATGCTCTCATTCAATAGACAAAAGACTGGGTATATAATACAATTAGAG
Source organism: uncultured Clostridiaceae bacterium (assembly GCA_964563155.1). Lineage (GTDB taxonomy): Bacteria > Bacillota > Clostridia > DUPQ01 > DUPQ01 > DUPQ01. The sequence continues at coordinate 34,499 of CAZLVL010000007.1, forward strand.
GAGAAAAGATTGATTAAAAAATGAGAGGTAATGCATGAAAAAAGCTGATATTGGTCTGATAGGTTTGGCGGTAATGGGTGAAAACCTGGTACTGAACATGGAAAGTAAGGGCTATACTGTAGCCGTTTATAATAGGACAACCGAGAGGGTGGACAACTTTATAGCTTCTAGAGCTGCTGGTAAAAATATTATTGGTAGTCACAGCCTAAAAGAATTAGTGGATAATTTAAAAAGCCCTAAGAAGGTTATGATGATGGTCAAGGCTGGTGCCCCAGTTGATGCTATGATAGACCAATTAATCCCTCTTTTAGATAAGGGAGATATTATTATAGATGGTGGTAATACTAATTTTAATGACTCTATAGCTAGAACAAAAAAAGTTGAAGCAGCTGGTCTTTTATACATTGGCACAGGAGTAAGCGGTGGAGAAGAGGGAGCTTTAACTGGACCTTCTTTAATGCCAGGTGGCTCACCTGAGGCTTGGCCCTATGTTAAAAGTATCTTCCAAGACATTGCTGCCAAGGTAGATGATGGCGTTCCTTGCTGTGATTGGGTGGGAGAAGATGGGGCAGGCCACTTTACTAAAATGGTTCACAATGGTATTGAATATGGAGACATGGAGTTAATCTGTGAGTCATATAACATCATGAAAACCCTCTTAAATATGAATACAGATGTAATGCATGAAATTTTTAAAGACTGGAATGAAGGTGAACTGGATTCCTATCTAATAGAGATTACTAGAGATATCTTAGCTGTAAAGGATGAAGATGGAGAGCCTTTAGTAGAAAAGATTCTAGATACAGCGGGACAAAAAGGAACAGGTAAATGGACAGCCATTTCTGCTTTGGATGAAGGAATTCCTTTAACCTTAATTGCAGAAGCTGTTTTTGCCAGATGTCTATCTGCTATGAAAGATGAAAGAGTGGCAGCCAGTAAGGTTTTATCTGGACCTGAGTTAGATTTTAATGAAGATAAAGCTTCTTTTGTTGAAGACTTAAGAAAGGCCCTTTATCTTTCAAAAATAGTTTCCTATGCCCAAGGCTACTCTTTAATGAAGGCAGCAGCCCAAACCTATAATTGGCATCTCAACTATGGGGGTATTGCCCTAATGTGGAGAGGTGGCTGTATTATCCGTTCAGCCTTCTTAGGAAAAATTAAGGAAGCCTACGATAGAGACCCTGAAATAGCCAATCTGCTTTTAGATCCTTTCTTTAAGGAAAAAGCTGATGAATGTCATATGAGTTTGAGAAAAGTAGTAGCACTATGTGCTCTTAATGGAATCCCAGCACCTGCCCTAGCAGCTGCCCTTTCCTACTATGATGGCTATAGGTCAGAAAGATTGCCAGCCAACCTTCTACAAGCTCAAAGAGACTATTTCGGTGCTCATACCTACGAAAGAATAGATAAGCCTAGAGGTGAATTCTTCCATACCAATTGGACTGGTAGAGGGGGAGACACTGCAGCTTCTCAATATAATGTGTAGATTAAGAGTTGGTTGTTTGGATTTAATAAATAAAGATTTAGATTAAAGATAAAATATAAGCAAGGGAGAAAAGTAAATGAAAATACCTTTTGAAATAGACTTAAAAGACAAAGTAGCAGTGGTAACAGGTGCAGGAGGAGTCTTGTGCTCCATGTTTGCCCAGGCCCTTGCTAAGTGTGGTGCTAAAGTAGCCCTATTAGACCTTAATTTTGATGCAGCTAAGGCTGTTGCAGACCAAATTTCTAAAGATGGAGGAGAGGCTTTTCCTGTTAAGGTCAATGTCTTAGAAAAAGAGAGCTTAGAAGAAGCAAGAAAGATTGTAAACAAAGAATTAGGCACCTGTGATATTTTAATTAATGGGGCAGGAGGAAATAATCCTAGAGCTACCACCACCAAAGAATATTATGAAAAAGGGGATTTAGACCAAGAAGATTTAGTAACATTTTTTAACCTTGACCCTAAGGGAGTAGAATTTGTATTTAATCTTAACTTTATTGGTACCCTTCTACCTACCCAAGTATTTGCCCAAGATATGGTAGACAAAAAAGGAACCAGTATTATAAATGTATCTTCAATGAATGCCTATACTCCTTTAACAAAGATACCTGCCTACTCAGGGGCCAAGGCTGCCATTTCTAACTTTACCCAATGGCTAGCAGTCCATTTTTCCCATGTAGGAATTAGGGTTAATGCTATTGCTCCTGGCTTTTTCGTAACAGCTCAAAATGAAGCTCTTTTGCTCAATCCAGATGGAACATATACACAAAGATCCCAAAAGATCTTGGCTGCTACGCCAATGAATCGTTTTGGAAAACCTGAAGAGCTCTTAGGTGCTCTTCTATATTTAGTGGATGAAAACTCTTCTGCCTTTGTAAACGGGGTAGTAATACCTGTAGATGGAGGGTTCTCAGCCTATAGTGGGGTATAAAAATGAAAGCATTAGTAAAAAGAGGCCTAGACAGGCCCATAAGTGATAAAGAACTTTCGGACTTTTTAGATAAGTCCATAGAAGAATTTAAAAAAGGTAAGGATGTTAAAAAGGTACTTATCGTTCCTCCTGATTTTACAAGATTTTATTCTATGGCTGGTAAAATTACCTCTATGCTTTATGAAAAGCTAAAAGATACCTGTGAGATAGATTTGCTACCAGCCCTAGGAACTCATATGCCCATGAGTGAAAAAGAATTAAACGATATGTTTGAAGGGATTCCCCATGATAGATTCTTTGTTCATGACTGGAAAAATGATGTAGTTAAGATTGGTGAAGTACCAGCTGACTATATTAGTGAAATATCAGAAGGTCTGGTTAATGACCCTATTGAAGTGGAAGTAAACAAGATGTTTTTAGACAAATCCTATGATTTGATTTTATCAATAGGTCAGGTTGTACCCCATGAAGTGGTAGGTATGGCCAACCAATCAAAGAACATTTTTGTGGGTATTGGTGGCTCTGCTATGATAAACAAATCCCATATGCTAGGAGCCTTTTATGGCATGGAAAGAATGATGGGAAGAGACCACACTCCAGTTAGAAAGGTCTATGACTATGCTACCGAAAAGTTTATTAAAGATTTTCCTCTTTACTATGTATTAACAGTAACCACTCAAAATGGACCTTCTGCTGATATTCATGGGGTTTATTCAGGGGACGAAAGAGATGTTTTTGAAGCAGCAGTTATAGATAGCCAAGAAAAGAATTTTGACTTTTTAGATGAAGAACCAGATAAGATTGTTGTTTATCTAGATGAAAGAGAATTTAAAACTACCTGGTTAGGCAACAAGGCTATATACAGAACTAGAATGGCCATAGCTCAAGGGGGAGAATTGATTATATTAGCCCCAGAGGTTAGACGTTTTGGTGAGGATATGGAAAATGACCGCTTGATTAGAAAGTATGGCTATATTGGAAGAGAAAACATTCTAAAAGAAGTGGATAAGAATGACGACCTAAAGGAAAATCTTTCTGTAGCAGCCCATATTATTCATGGTTCTTCTGATGGCAAGTTTAACATTACCTATGCAGTAAAACATATGACAAAAGAAGAAATAGAGAAGGCTAACTTTAAATACATGGATTATGATGAGGCTATTAAAAAGTATGATCCTAACAAACTAAAAGATGGCTACAATATGGTTGATGGAGAAAAAATCTTTTATATCTCCAACCCAGCCCTAGGTCTATGGTCTTCTAAAAAGAAGTTTTATGGACAAAAGTAGTGAAGAAATAATAGTTTTAAAATAGCACAATAGAATATATTTTGATAAAAGGCCCCCATAAGTTTGAGTAAAAAACCTATGGGGGTTTTTGTAAAAAGTGGGCAATTTGACTTCATAACTTGGTTATCATATAGTTAAATTGCAAAATACAAGTAAAAATGAGGGAGCATTGTGAGAAAAATAGTTTCTATTATTTGTATTATTCTAATCCTTAGCCTAACTGGATGTAGCTTTGGTAAATGGAGCCCATACAAGGAAATTTTCAAAGGCATTGTAGAAGAGGTCCTAGAAGATGTCTCAGGTCCTGACAATGGTGACTACAAGTCCTCTAAAGCTGTTCCAAAGAATCTACCAGTCTATCCAGGTGCGGTTTTGTGGTCCGATTCACGGGGATATGGAGAAAGTGAATGGATGTGGCTTTATAATTCAAGCGGTAGCGGAAATCAAATTGTTGAATTTTTCACAACTGAACTTAATAGGTTAGGCTTTAAAGTTGATGAAGAGAAGGCCCTTGCATTTTGAGAAACATTCTTTGTAATGACAGAGGATTATGTAGTGCAGGTCTTTTGGCTAGGTGATGACCACATAGATGAAAATACCAATGAAGATACACCTAACCGAGGTTATGGTATTATAGTAAACCTTGATAAATGGAATAAATGATAAGTTACAAGAATAGTCAATAAATTCTTTAATATAACTTCATGCAGTATTCTTAATATAGTTCTGCTCTTTTATATCTTGTCCAAAAATCATTTTGTCACAATATAATTTAATCAAAGTAAGAAAGTAAAGATTTAACTTTCCTTTTTTTTCTTTACAATTTAAGGATATTTTGCTGGAAAATGAAGGAAAATAGCGAAGAAACAAGGATAAATTGGCATAAAAGGGCTAAGTATAGATATTGGCTGTTTTTAAAGAGTATACTAGCTTTTGCCTGTAAATCCAGGGAAAATAGGGTAAAAATAAAATATATCTTGACAGCAGAGAAAAAGGAAATATAATTGAAAAAGGCGCTTAAGTTTAGTATTACTTAACACCAAGTATAGTATTGTGGTGATTTGGAAATGGATATAGGTGGAAAGATCAAACAATTAAGGTTATTGAACTCCCTAACCCAACAGGAATTAGCTGATAGAAGCGAGCTTTCCAAGGGCTATATTTCCCAGTTGGAAAGAAACATTATTACTCCAACTATTGCCACTTTAAATGATGTTTTAATTGCACTTGGCACTAATTTATCAGACTTCTTTACTAGAGAATACATATCTCAGACAGTTTTTAAAAAGAAGGATATGGTTGTAAAAAAGGATGAACTGGAAAAAAGACAAATCCTTTGGGTGGTTCCCAACAGTCAAAAAAATGATATGGAACCCATAATCATAACCTTACAACCTGGTGGAGTAAGTTATGAAGATGACCCCCATGAAGGTGAAGAGTTTGGATATGTGCTTGAAGGTAGTATAAAGCTGATTATTAATGATATTAAACACAATGTTAACAAAGGACAATCCTTTTACTTTAAGTCTGATGTAAAGCATTTAATAAAAAATACAACAAGTAAAAAGGCAGTGGTGCTTTGGGTTTCTACACCACCTAGCTTTTAAAGGAGAGAAAATGGGCAAAAAAATTATTGATTTGAAGAACATTTACAAGAAATTCGGTGATTTTACCGCTATAGACAATCTTAACCTTTATATCAATGAAGGTGAATTTTTAACCCTTTTAGGGCCTTCAGGTTGTGGTAAGACCACCACCTTAAGGATAATTGGTGGATTTGAACAGCCAGATAGTGGCGATGTGTTTTTTGATGGTGTCAGAATCAATGATGTTCCCGCTCATAAGAGAAATTTAAATACCGTCTTTCAAAAGTATGCACTTTTTACCCATTTAACCGTGGGACAAAACATAGCATTTGGTCCTAATATTAAAAAAATGAATGCTGAACAAATTGAAAAGGATGTTAAAAAATATTTAGAAATAGTAAATCTAGAAGGCTATGAAGATAGAGATATTTCTACCTTAAGCGGTGGACAACAACAAAGAGTTGCCATTGCTAGAGCCTTAATAAACAAGCCTAAGGTTCTTTTATTGGATGAACCTTTAGGAGCCTTGGATCTTAAACTTAGAAAAGAAATGCAAGATGAATTAAAGACCATGCATAAGGATGTTGGTATTACCTTTATATATGTAACCCATGACCAAGAAGAAGCTCTTACCTTATCTGATACAGTGGTGGTAATGAACAATGGGAAAATCCAACAAATTGGAACCCCTGTAGATATATATAATGAACCAAATAACTCTTTTGTAGCCTACTTTATTGGGGAAAGTAACATTATTACTAGTACCATGGTAAAGGATAAGTTGGTTAGCATTGACGGTGGAGAATTTGTCTGTGTAGATAAGGGCTTTGGGGAAAACTCAGTGGTAGACGTGGTTGTAAGACCAGAAGATATAGTGCTAGTTGCTCCAGATAAGGCTCCTTTAAGTGGAGAGGTGACCTTGGTTACCTTTAAGGGAGTTCATTATGAAATCTGGGTAGAAGGTCCTAGTTTTGAATGGAAGGTTCATTCAACCTTGCCTAAAATTGTAGGAGATCATGTGGGAATAACTGTAGATCCAGAAAATATTCACGTAATGCACCACAAACCCCTTATTATCCCAGATGAAGAAATGGCGGTGGTGGAATGACAAAAAAAAGCTATTCTTTCCCTTACATAGTTTGGATGGCCATTTTTATAGTTGTGCCCTTAGTATTGGTTATTTATTACACCTTTACTGAAAGCAGTATGGATGGAGTCCGTTTTACTTTTGACCATGTTAAGGCAATTTTTGAACCCCTTTATTTAAAAGTTATTGGCAGATCCATCTATATGTCTTTAATAGCTACAGTGGTTTGTTTTGTCTTAGGATATCCTGCGGCTATGATTTTGGCTGATAAGGATTTTTCCAAAAAAACCACCATGCTTATTCTTATGGTCTTACCTATGTGGATGAACTTTCTTTTAAGAACCTATTCTTGGCTTTCTCTTTTGGAAAATGAAGGCCTCATAAATCGTTTTTTAACATCCTTAGGTTTTTCTCAAATACAAATGATGTATAACAACTTTGCTGTTGTTTTAGGTATGGTATATAACTTTTTGCCCTTTATGATTTTACCCATATATTCAGTGTTGGTAAAAATTGATAAAAATGTTATTGAAGCAGCCAAGGATTTAGGGGCCAATGACCAAAAGGTCTTTATGAAGGTCATATTTCCTTTAAGTATGCCAGGGGTGGTCTCTGGTATAACCATGACCTTTATGCCAGCCTTATCCACCTTTGTTATTTCAAGACTTTTAAGTGGTGGAAAGATTACCTTAATAGGTAATATTGTAGAGCAACAATTTACAGTTACAGGCAATTGGGGCTTGGGTTCTGCCTTATCACTATTGCTTATGGTATTGATATTTATTTCCATGATCTTTATAAATAAATACGGAGATGAGTCGGTGGGAACAGGAGGTATATTATGAAGAATTTCTTTAAAAGGTTGTACATCTTTTTAATACTCCTCTTTTTATATGCCCCTATTATTGTATTAACCGTCTTTTCTTTTAATGCATCTAGGTCAAGGGCAGTTTGGGCTGGCTTTACCTTGAGCTGGTATCAACAGCTCTTTAGCGATGTGGAAATATTAAGTGCTCTAGAAACAACCCTTTTAATAGCACTTTTAGCTTCAATTATTTCCACTATTTTAGGTACTCTAGCAGCTATGGGTATAGTGCGTATGAAAAAAAGAACCTTTGAGGTTGTAAGGACCATTACCTATATACCTGTCTTAAATCCAGATATAGTTACAGGGATTTCTCTTATGATGCTTTTTGCCTTGGTTCATGTGGAATTAGGCTTTATGTCCATGTTGTTTGCCCACATAACCTTTTGTACTCCCTATGTAATTATTTCTGTTTTACCTAAGCTTTATCAAACAGATATTTCAGTCTATGAGGCAGCACAGGATTTAGGGGCAACTCCCTTTTATGCCTTAAGAAAGACAATTTTACCCCAGATTATGCCGGGGATTATTACAGGTTTCCTTTTATCATTTACCTTGAGCGTAGATGACTTTGTCATAAGTTATTTCACTACAGGAGGCAATGTGCAAAACCTATCCATGGTAGTTTTCTCCATGGCTAGAAGGGGAATTAACCCTAAAATAAATGCAGTATCAACCTTGTTGTTTGCTACAGTTATGATTTTATTGCTAATAGTTAACAAGAGGGAATTGTCCTCAAAGAAAAATGGTAAGAACAAAGGAAGAACATTAAGTATACAAAAACAAAGATGATTTTGGAGGTGTAAATAAGATGAAAAAGATTATCTTAATTATTCTAGCAGTGCTAATGGTGTTTTCATTGGTAAGCTGCAACTCGAATAGAGAAGTGTTGAATGTTTTCAACTGGGGTGACTACATCGATATGGATGCAGTTAAGATGTTTGAAAAGGAAACCGGTATCAAGGTTAACTACAAACAATTTATGACTAATGAAGATATGTATGTAAAGATATCTAAAGGGAATGTTTCATATGACGTAATTTTTCCCTCAGACTATATGATACAAAGAATGATAGGTGAGGATATGCTTCAAAAGTTGAATTTTGACAATATTCCTAACATTAAAAACATTGATGAAAGACACATGAATTTGGCCTATGACCCTAGTAATGAATACTCTGTCCCATATTTTTGGGGTACTGTAGGTATTATGTATAACAAAACCAAGGTTACTGATGTGGTGGACAGCTGGGACATCTTATGGAATCCCAAGTATTCACAACAGATCTTTATGCAAGATAGTCAAAGAGACTCTATGATGGTAGCATTAATTAAGTTGGGTTACTCCCAAAATTCTAGGGATAAAAATGAAATTGATGCAGCTATGAACCTTTTAATAGAACAAAAGCCTTTGGTCTTAGGCTATTTAGTAGATGAAGTTAGAGACAAGATGGCACAAGGTGAAGGTGCTTTAGCAGTGGTATGGTCTGGTGAGGCAGTAGATGCTATGGGCCTAAATTCTGATTTAGAATATGTCGTTCCCAAAGAAGGAAGTAATAGATGGGTTGATGCTATGGTAATTCCTAAAAATGCTAAAAATGTAGAAAATGCAGAAAAGTTTATCAACTTCATGTTAAGAGATGACATTATGCTTATGAATGCCATAGAGGTTCAATATTCCATTACCAGTAAAACCGCTATTGAGCTTTTGGATGATGATATAAAAAATGATCCTGTGGGATATCCTGATTTGGAAACTCTTGAAAGATGTGATGTTTTTGAATATGATGCTCAAGCAACCATAATGTACAACAAGGCTTGGACAGAGGTTACAGCCCATTAAGAAAGGGCCTCTACCATTATTTAGTAAGAAGAATAACTTGAAGAAGTTTTTCAAAAAAAGATATAGAATTAATGTTAAAGTTCCAATAATATTGGAACTTTGATATATAAAATTAGTCTACTTTAGTATATAATTAGAGTAATGATTATTAAGGAGCTAAGAGTTTGGGACTGGATATTGGTATAGATTTAGGTACTTCCTCGGTCTTGATATATGTAAAAGGTAAGGGTGTAATTTTACATGAGCCTTCTGTTGTTTCAAGAGATGAAGATGGAAGAATACACGCAGTGGGTACAGATGCCCAACTGATGATAGGAAGAACACCAGCTAGTATAGATGCGGTTAGGCCTCTAAGAGATGGTGTTATTTCCGACTATGAAGCAACTGAAGAGATGCTCAAGTATTTTATTCGAAAAGTATGTGGCAAAAAACTCTTGCTATTTAAACCCCGTATAATGATTTGTGTGCCTTCTGGAATAACCGAAGTGGAAAGAAGAGCGGTTATTGATGCAGCAGACAAAGTGGGGGCAAAAGAAGTATATATTATTGAAGAGACAATAGCTGCAGCCATTGGAGCAGGCTTGGACATCACAAAGGCCTACGGCAGTATGGTAGTGGATGTTGGTGGAGGTACCACAGACATCTCTGTCATATCTTTATGTGGTATTGTAAAAAGCACCTCTATTAAAATTGCAGGAGATGCTTTTGATGATGCAATCATTCGTTTCATGAGAAGAAAGTACAGTCTAATCATTGGCGAAAGAATGGCTGAAGAAATGAAAATAAGGATAGGCTGTGTCTACCCAAGAAAAGAAGAGGTTTCCATGGTGGTTAGAGGAAGAAATATGGTTTTGGGCCTACCTAGGTCTATTGAAATATCCTCTTCTGAATTAATGGAAGCTTTTGATGAAGTGGTACAGCAAATTGTAGATGGAGTTAAAAACGTATTAGAAAGAACCCCGCCAGAGTTATCAGCTGACATAGAAGACAGAGGAATAGTTCTTACCGGTGGAGGATCCTTGATTTATGGTATGGATACCTTAATCTCCATTAAAACAGGTTTAGAAGTAACAGTTTCCGATGACCCTATCTCTTGTGTAGTTTTAGGCACTGGAGAGGCTTTGGAAAACTTGGATCAAATATTAAAATTAAAAGTAGTTAAACAAGAAGAAAGGAGCAAACGCGTAAGATGAAAACTAAAGGTGTAAGACTTTACGGAGAGAATGATTTAAGACTTGAGGAGTTTGAACTTCCTGAAATCACCGATGATGAAATTTTAGCCAAAGTAGTAACCGACAGCATATGCATGTCTTCATATAAAGCGGCTATACAAGGAACAAGACATAAGAGGATTCCTAAAGATATAGCCACCAATCCTATTGTTATTGGACATGAAATGTGTGGTGAAATCTTGCAAGTAGGAAAAAATTATAAGGATAAATATAAGGTGGGACAAAGGTTCACCCTTCAAGCTAACATAAACCATCCTTCCAATATTTATGCTGCACCCGGCTATTCTTTTAGATATACCGGTGGTACCATTCAAACCATGATAATTGCAAAAGAAGTATTAGAAATGGATTGTCTTTTAGAGTATAACGGAGACTCATATTACAAGGGGTCTTTGGCTGAGCCCCTTTCTTGTATAGTAGGTGCTTTTAAGGCTAACTACCATACCAACAGACAAAACTATGACCACGCCATGGACATTAAAGAAGGTGGAAACATGGCAATTCTAGCAGGAGTAGGCCCCATGGGACTAGGTGCCATAGATTTGGCAATTAACCGGGCTAGAAAACCCTCTCTTTTGGTAGTAACAGACATTGACCAAGATAGATTAGATAGAGCCGCAGAGATATTCTCTCCTGAATTGGCAGAAAAAAATGGAATTAAATTAGTTTATCTAAATACAGGATCTTGCTGTCTAGACCCAATTGCTGAACTAATGGCACTTACAGACAACAAGGGATATGATGATGTTTTCGTATTCGCACCTGTAAAGCAGGTTGTGGAACAAGGAGACAAGATTCTAGGCTTTGATGGTTGCTTAAACTTCTTTGCAGGACCAACCAATACTAACTTTACAGCAGACTTTAACTTCTACAATGTTCACTACAATGCTACTCACGTAGTAGGAACCAGTGGTGGAAACACAGAAGATATGAGAGAATCCATTGCTATGTTTGAAGATGGAACCTTAAATCCAGCAGCCCTAGTTACCCACATTGGTGGTCTAGATTCAGCTGTGGAAACAACCTTGAACCTACCTAATATTCCAGGGGGTAAAAAACTTATTTACACAGGTATAAGTATGCCATTAACCGCTATTAGTGAGTTTGAAGAAAAAGGATTTCCTGAATTAGCAAAGATCTGTAATGCTAATAATGGATTATGGAACAAAGAGGCAGAAGATTGGCTCTTAGCCAATGCAAAACCAATTTAATCTTACTTAGATTCTTTTAATCTAGACATCCTTTAAATATGGATGAGTATAAAGATTAAAAAATATAGAAAAACAAGGGAGACTGTCTAATGATGGTCTCTTTTTTTGAAAACCCCTGTTGAGTACTAATTATGGGACTAGGCACCTGGTATTATGATGACATAATATGAAAGGACTAGAGCCATGAAAGAAAAAACACTTATGTATTTTAGCTATGTAACCTCCCTAATAATTGGTAGTGGCATTTTTTGGACAATTATTTTACTTTTTACAGATTTAAGACTTAGCCTCCTATTTTCTTGCTTTGTATATTTAGTAACCTTATTCTTGTTATTGTCTTATCTGGGAGGCCTTGATAAGAAGAAAACAAATAAAAAAGATGAATATTTAGAGCATCTAGATTCTTCTTGTAGCCATGAAGATTTTTTGGTTTATGAAAAGGTATTTATAAGTCCTTTATTTGCAAAATTTCTAAATTCCTTGTCTGTAAGTAGAAGATATGGAGATGTCTTTCTTATGACCTTTAAAAAGTGTAAAAGCTGTAAGTCCTTTTTATATGAAGGAATAAAGAGTTTAGAAAGACATGTCTAGGATATATAGAATTTCTAGAACATGTAAAAAAGATAATTTTAAAAAAGACTGGTAGATGATAGAATAAGAGCAAGATCTTTTTGGAGGGAAATCTAATATGGATAGAAAAATGAACAAAACCGAATGGAGCTGGGTCTTTTACGACGTTGCGAATTCGGCCTTTGTCCTATTATCTACAGCCCTAGTCCCCATATACTTTGCCAGTCTTACAGCCAGAACCAATGTGATTGAAGCTAATCAAGCAACAGCTCTTTGGGGAACAGGTAATTCTGTGGCAATACTAATTCTTGCCCTGCTATCACCTGTTTTGGGAGCAATAGCAGATTACAAGGGCATGAAAAAGAGGTTATTTGGGGTTGCTTTGGGAGTTGGAGTAATAGGAGTTTTAGGCATGGCCTTTATGAATACCTGGTTATCTTTTTTGATTATTTATGTTGTAGCTAGGTTGGGCTTTTCTGCCACCAATGTATTTTATGATTCTATGCTAACCGATGTAACCACTGATGACAGAATGGATATGATATCCTCTAATGGCTATGCTTATGGTTATATTGGTAGTGTTATTCCTTTTATAGCTAGTTTAATAATCTACATATTCCAGCCCTTTGGATTAAATGATGATTCAGCTATGCAAATAGCCTTTATTATTACTGCTTTATGGTGGTTTATATTTACTCTACCACTGTTTAAGAATGTCCACCAAACCCACTATTTAGAAGATAGGAAGGGCAAGGTTAAAGAAGCCTTTATTCGTATAGGAAACACCTTTAAGAATATTAAAAAGAAAAAGTATGTTTTCATATACATTCTAGCCTACTTTTTCTATATAGATGGAGTATACACAATCATTACCATGGCCACAGCCTATGGGGCTGAGTTGGGACTAGATTCTACATCCATGGTATTAGCCTTGTTAATGACCCAGTTTATAGCTTTTCCTTTTGCCATCTTATCTGGTTATCTAGGAGCAAAATTTGGAACCTTGAAGATTATTAAGGTCTTTATAGGTATTTATACCTTTGTTGCCATATTTGGCTTCTTCTTAGCCCACGAATGGCAATTTTGGGTTCTGGCAGCCATTGTTGGAATAGCCCAAGGGGGAATCCAGTCTTTATCTAGGGGCTTTTTTGGAAGAATTATTCCTAAAAAGGAATCCAACGAGTACTTTGGATTTTTCGATATTTTCGGAAAGTTAGCAGATGTTTTAGGTCCCTTGTTAATGGGTGCTTTTGCCATAATAACTGGGCATTCCAGATATGGAATTTTATCTTTAATCATCCTCTTTATCATCGGTTATGTTTTATTAAGCCGCCTGCCAAAAGGATTTGGAGATGTGGAAGTTGAAACAGAAGGTTAGGGCTAAGCCCTATCTTCTGTAAATTTATGTTGAGGAGAAGTAGTTAATGGATTTTAATAAACAAAAGGGATCAAAAAATTCTAAGCAGAATAAAGTTATAATTATTATTTTATTAGTTTTGATCTCTTTGGTCTCTACTTTTTTATCCCAGTATTTTGATAAAGGTGAGACTCTTTTAGATTTAGACCAGGTTTTTTCAGAAGGTGGTATTTGCATTCACTATGTAGATGTGGGCCAAGGAGACTGTGTTCTAATACAAGATGGACAGCATAACATATTAATTGATACTGGCACTAATAAGATGTCGGATAATGTTATGGATTTTTTGAAAAACTATGGGGTTGATTATCTGGATATGGTTGTTTTGACCCATCCCCATGAAGACCATATTGGAGCTTTTGTCCGCATAGGAGAAGAATATAATATTGGTTTAGTCCTAAAAAGCCAAGGAGTAGCTAGCACAACAGTTTATAATAATGTGGAAAGTTTTTTAAAGAAGAATAAGATTAAAAATGTAATTCCCCATTTTGGGGAGGTCTTTACTTTTGGACAAATGGTCTTTACCATAGTTTCAGATTCTTCTATTTCTTATGATAATTTAAATGATACATCCATTGTTATAAAACTAGACCATTTAGGAAATAGCTTTTTGTTTACAGGAGATGCTGAAAGTAAGGCTGAAAGAAACATCCTAGACTCTAATGTGGATATTGAGTGTGATGTTTTACAGTTGGGCCACCATGGCAGTTCCACATCCACTACAGCGGCCTTTTTGTATAGGGCATCTCCCATATATGGAGTTATACAATGTGGAGAAAACAATGAATATGGTCATCCCCATAAGACTATTATGACTAGATTGGATGTTCAAGGAGTTAAGGTTTTTAGAAATGATATCCATGGAGATATAACCTGTGTTTCTAACTATGATGGAGTCTATTTTGTGACAGAAAAAGGAGAGGCTAAAAGTGTTTATAGATATCAGTATGCCAATTGATTCTAATTCTATACCTTATCCAGATGACCCTAATACAGATATTAGGGTGCTAAAAAGAGTAAAAAAAGATGGCTACTTTCTAACTAGATATTCTAGCTCTTTTCACACAGGCACTCACATTGATTTTCCTGCTCATTTTATAGATGAAGGTAAGATGGCTTACGACTATCCTTTGGAGCGATTTTACGGGCCCTTAAGCCTTATAGATGTAAGAGGAGAGGATATCATCTATCCTTCTAAGAAATTTAATGCAGTTTCTAAAAATCATATAGTAATTTTGTATACAGGTTATGAAGACATTTATCCTAAAAAAGAATATTTCTCAAAGCATCCAACTTTAAGTAAAGAAGCAGCCCTTTTTTTCATAGAAAAAGAGATCTCTATTTTAGGGGCTGATTTGCCTAATTTTGACAATGGATCTTTTGAAATCCATAAATTACTCCTGTCAAATGAGGTCTTAATAGGAGAGAATTTTACAAATCTTGCACAGGTGCATAAGGCTTTTTTAGAGGGAAAAAAGCTGGAAGCTTTCATGTTTCCCCTTAAAATTTCAGCTGAAGCAAGCCAGGTTAGGGCCTTAGTCAAGGTTATTTAAATACAACGAATGTCACATTTTTCATATGGTGGTGAACTTGTATAAATGATAAAATATACCTATACATTCGCAATTTAAGTAGTTTAAATATTGAAAGGGGAAAAATATGAAAAATTCGAGAAAAATTATTTCTTTACTTCTGGTTGTAGGTATTGTTTTAACTTTAATGGTAGCCTTAACTGGATGTATGGAAAAAGAAGAAGCAACTTACTACATTACAAATACAACTGATGAGGTGTTTATTTATAAGTTAGTAAAAGATCTTAAGATATTACAAACTTGGGTGGATGTAAAACCTGGGGATACAATTGAAATGCATGTGGAAATTACCAATAAAGAAAATACTTTAAAGATTTTCCAAGCAGCTAAAGTACGTGGAAGAATTCATCTAAAACCTGAAGATGGTTATGTAGATGGTGGATACTATAATGTTGTTATGCACGAAACTCCAGGAGCAACCGAAATTAACTTTATTTTGGTGCCTGCTAATTAGTTAATCTTAAACAAGAAGTTTAGATAAAAATTTATGCAAATAAGGATGCTTAGGCATCTTTATTTTTGCAAAAAATCCTAGTTTTTTCCTTAAAATGCTCTAATTTCTTAAGATTCCACCAAGCTTCTCCCAACCTTATATTTTCACCTCCATATATAACATTTGACGTATTGACATGTTTATGACTAAGTAATAATATTAGGCGGACGGAGGTTTTTATGGAACACAAATTAGGTATTATAGGGTATGGGGGTGTCGGTTCTTGGCACCATAAAAATTCAGTAAAAATTCCTGGTCTAAAAGTTACATCAGCATATGATATAGATCCAGTAAGATTAGAAGTAGCAGCACAAAACGGACTTACAGTTTATGACAATGTAGATGACTTCATTAAAAAGGGAGACTTCTCTATTGTTCTAGTAGCTACACCTAATAATTTTCACATGCATTATTCCATAATGGCTATGGATGCTAAAAAGCATGTAGTATGTGAAAAACCAGTTGCTATGAGTTTATCTGAATTAAACGAAATGGTAGCAGCATCAAAGAGAAATGGAGTACTTTTCACTGTTCACCAAAATAGACGCTGGGATAAGGACTACAAAGTAGTTAAAGAAGTCTTGGCTGAAGGCACCATTGGAAAACCTTACACCATTGAATCTAGGGTTCATGGTCAAAACGGTATAGTACATGGTTGGAGAGCATACAAGGTTGCTGGCGGAGGAATGCTTTTTGATTGGGGAGTTCATTTAATAGACCAACTACTATTTATGATAGATGAAAAGGTTACACAAGTTTACTGCCAACTCTTTTCTATAAAAACTCCTGAGGTTGATGACTACTTCAAACTTTTATTAACCTTTGAATCAGGTCTTTCAGCTCAAATAGAAGTGGGAACCTATTGTTTGGAAAAGATGCCTAGATGGTATATTAATGCAGATCATGGCTCAGTGCTGGTTAAAAACTGGGAATGTGAAGGTAAAATAACCAAGGCCTCTGAAACAGTTATGGAGTGGGAACCAGAGATTGTTCAAACTGTTGGTGGACCTACAAGAACCATGGCACCAAGACCAAAAGAGACCCTAGAGGAGTTACCACTGCCAAAAATTGAAAGTGAATGGGCAGATTACTATAAGAATGTAATAGCATATTTAGACGGAAAAGATGATATAATAGTAAAGCAAGAAGAAATTATTAGAGTAATGAAGGTAATTGAGGCTGCTTTTCTGTCAGATAAACAAAAAAGTAGTGTTGATTGCATGATTTAAGAGGGGGTAAGAATGAGCAACCAAGCTGACATTTATTTCATGACTAATCAAAAGTTTTTTCCATCAGATAAACTACATCTTATTAAGGAAAAACTAGATACTATGACCGATGACCAAATTAAAAACTTAATGTTTGTTCAATACAAAGAACCAACAACCTTTTTATTAATCTCAATTTTCATTGGTACTTTAGGTATTGATAGGTTTTTACTAAATGATATTCCAATGGGAGTATTAAAGCTTCTAACTGGTGGGCTTTGTGGTATTTTATGGATATATGACATGATAACCATTATGGACAAGGCAAAAAACCTTAACTTTGAAGAGTTTATGAAGTTTTCACATTAAGAAAAAATTAAAAGACTATTAAAAGAGTAAGCTGAAGGACACTTTGAAAAATAAGTGTCTTTTGCTTATATGAGTTTTTTGCAAAGTTAATCCTTTTTGGACTTATTACATTATCTATGTTATTTTATGCCTACAAAAATAAAATTTAAAAGGGGAGTAAAAATGGCATTTTTTCCACCAGTAGCTTTGATAAGAAAAAAACATATTATTAAGCAACTTAAAAAGCATGGGGCTGTGTCTGAATCTACAGCTATAACCTTTAATGAGGCTGATATTATTAACCCTGACAAATTCAAGGCTGTCACCAAAACTATGTTAAATAGAAATATCCTTGCTAAAACAGCAGATGGACACTTTTATTTAAAACCACAAAGATAAGTCTGTTATTAAAAGAACCTATTGTTTTTTGTGCTAAACTATAATCTATCAAAAACTTATAACATTAAAATGATTAAGTAAAAACTTAAGGCCAATAAGTATGAGAATAACACCTCCACTTATTTCTGCCTTAGCCTTATGTTTGCAGCCAAAGTAATTACCTATATATACTGCTAGAGCTGAAAAAACGAAGGTAACAAGACCAATGGTCAAAATGGTAGGTAGTACCTTAATAGATACTAAAGAAAAGGTAATTCCCACTGCTAGAGCATCTATAGAGGTGGCAAGAGCAAGGGGAAACATATTCTTAAAGCCTAAGAGCTTCTTGTTTAAATAATGGTCTTGTATGTCACATGAGGGACTTTTAAAGCTTTCATATATCATTTTTCCCCCAATAAAGGTTAAAACTAAAAATACTAGCCAATGGCTCCAGACTTGGATATAGTTGGCAAAGGATTTTCCAGCAAAATAGCCCAAAAGGGGCATAAGGGCTTGAGAAAGTCCAAAATACAAGCCTACTAATATAGCATCTTTGTATATAATCTTACGTAAAGAAAGGCCCTTGCATATTGCAACGGCAAAAGCGTCCATGGACAGACCTATTGAAATTAAAAAAAGTTCCCAAAATGACATTGGATACTCCCATCTTTTTATGTCCCTACATTATACAACTCAATTGGGTCTAGTACAAGTTTTATAGCCTAGTGCCAATATTCAATTTCTAGAGATTCTTGTAAAAGAATCTGTGGCATGATATATTCTTAGTGTCAGAAAATTAAGAATAGGAGATCAGTTATGGATGCGTTTTTTCCCTTAAATAACAATGTGAAAAAGAAAAAACCTGTTTCTTTGGTTATTACAATTATCATTTACCTTGTTCTTCCAGCTATACTTTGGTTTGTGCAAACCCTACTAGGTGGAGTACCTGTAATAGGTTGGGTTCTATCACTAATTAGTTATGTTTTAGGGCTTTATTGCTTAATAGGAATTATTTTAGCGATTATAAAATATGTGAAGTAGAACTTTTTAAATCATAATACAATTTAGAGATACTTAACAAGGCTTTTGTTGATGACTTTTAGTTTAGTCTTATGGTTAATGTTTTAGGATAAGTGTTGTTCATATGGAAAAGAATAAAGAAAAAAACTATAAAGTGATAAGGTCAAGACGAAAGACCTTATCTTTATCTATAAATCAAGATTTAGAAGTTACAATAAAAAGCCCTCTGTATTGTCCTAATTGGGTTATTAATGACTTTTATGAGAAGAATAAAAAGTGGATAGAAAAAAGAATTACCCAAGAAAGTAATAAGATATTACTTCCACAAGTTTTGGATGAAGATATACCAGCTATAAAAAAAGAAGCCTATGATATCTTATCTTCTAGGACCAAGTATTATTCTCAACTAATGGGTCTAGAGCCAAGTTATGTAAAGATTAGTTCTGCTAAAAAAAGATTTGGAAGCTGTAATGGGAAAAATGGTATTTCTTATTCTTATCGATTAATCTTTTATCCTAAAAAGGCTATAGATTATGTAATTATTCATGAGCTAGCCCATATAAAGCATAAAAACCATCAAAAAGAGTTTTATGAGCTTATAAAAAAGTATATGCCTGATTACAAGGAAGCAGAGGCTCTGTTAAAGGCGTATAGGTAGATACAACTAATCCAAGGTTGAATAAGCCTTAACCATGAAGTCATCCCTATAGGTTATTTCTGTTATCCAGTAGTTAACTATGAAGTCATTAACACCTTTTGATTTGGCAAAGTCTATGAGATTTAGGTTATCACAATGGCTTTTGTCATAGGTTCTAGCATCTACAACATAGATCTTTTTATAGTGGGGAAGTAAAAAGGATATTAAAGAATCTCCAAAGGAGTCTTTTTTCACCAAGCAGACTCTATCAGTGTCCACATCTGTCACAATCTCACTATAGGTGCCAAAGCCACCATCAGAGAATAAAAGATAATAGTCTTTACCAACTTCAATTCTTTCAGGATTTATGAGGGTTTTTTCTACTTGGTAATCTGCCCAATGATAGGTGTAGGTATAATCTACAAAGGGAAGATAAGCAATTATTTTATCAGGGTTGTCATAATCTGCCTGGGTTAGGTAGGGTTTGTTGTAATAGCCTAGATAGCCTTCTGCAACAAAGGTATCATAAGCATCTAAGGGTATAACTTCATTTTCTCTACCCATGGACTTCATTAGCTCTACATAGCCATAATAGGCGCCTAGAGGGGTCCAGTGGTGGTCTGTTCTGTAATAGATATATTCGTTTACATGCTCTACCATGGATCTTAAGACATTTACATTTTTAACCCTAGGGTCAATCATATTGTTTATTTGAGCTATATTTGCAGCCTTAGAGGCTAGAAAGTCATATTTAGTTAAAGCTAAGTAGGTAGACCTAGAAGGAGCTAGCATGCTGTAGACCTCCATGTCATCTCCAGCCATTTCTTTTACCTTGTTTATATAATTAGCATAGTTTTCATAATCATCTTCACTATATTCATCTAGTTTAAAGGTTTCTCCATCTATAGTTATATACATACCGGTTGCAGCACCATAAGCTTCTTGTTCTGGCTCTTCAGGTGGTTCTGGTTTTGTTGTCTGGGTTGGGCTTGGCTCTGGGCTAGGACTTGTGGTTTCTAAAGGTCCTAGGCTTTGGCTAGGGCTTTCACTGGGCTTTGTACTTGGGCTGGGTTTCTTGCTAGCTTGTGGGGTAGGGGAAGGTTTGTTTCCAACTATTACTATGGATATATCATTTTTATTTGAACCAAAGTGTTTTTTAGCTTCAATATTCCATTTTATTAAAGATTCTCTATGTAAGATGGTATCTGAATAGTAGTTGTTCCAATCTTTAAAATATTGGCCTGATAAAAGAGCCTGGCTAGTAAAAATTGGCTTTTTAGCTAGGTTCCTGTTTTCTTGTAAAGAAATAGTTGGCTTGTTGGGATTTAATAGATTTGCTATTCCATATAGGGCTATAAAGAATAAAAAAACTAGTGTTGCTAAATTAAACTTTCTCATCAAATACCTCTTTCTTTCCCTAATGAAATATATCATAAATAGATGATTAAACCAAGGTAGCTTCAAAAGTTATATAAGATAAGTTTATGTTTGCAAGTCTATTTTCCTCTTTATTTCTGCACAAGTGTTATAATGTCTTTGATATATTTAAGGAGGCCATATTATGACTTTTCCCCATTTATTTGCTAACAAAGAGAAACTAGATAAAATACGTGAAGATATAAAAAAATATGATTGGTATGAGAAATCCTTTTTACGCATCCAGAAAATAAGTGATGAGATGATAGAAAAGGGTTTTTTTGTACCTGATAAAAAGGGCTATGTTTTTAATGAAGCTTGTAGGGCCCATAATGTAAACCTCGTTTTTGACCCCTATGATAAGGACTCTTTTGTGTGTCCTGTATGTAGGGTCAATTTTAAGGATGAACCCTATAGAAGGGCTTGGATAAACATTTATCATTCCTGGCTATCTCAAATGATAATCTACTTGGGAATCTCTTATCAAATGACCTTTGATGACAAGTATGCTGATGCAGGTAGAAAGATAATATTGGGCTATGTTGAAAAGTATCCCAATTACCCCAATAGAGATAATGAGATTGGAACTACTAAATTGTCTCAATCTACCTTTGTAGAGTCCATATGGTTAACCCACCTTTGCTGTGGCTATGACCTTTTAAACCAATCTTCAGTTTTTTCTGACCAGGATAGAAAAGAAGCTCTAGATCTATTTATCCAATCAGCTAAGACCATTTATGACTATGATGAAAGATGGAATAATAGACAGGCCTTTAACAATTCAGGGATGTGTGCAGCTGCTATCTTAAATGGAGATAGAAAGCTTTTAGACTATGTCCTAAATGGACCTCATGGTTTTGTAAAGCATATGGAAAACTCCCTATTAGAAGATGGCCTTTGGTATGAGGGGGATAATTATCATTTTGCAACCCTACCCTCTATAGTAAACATCGCCCAAATGTGCTTGTTCAATGGTATCGATTTATACAATAGAAGCTTTAATGGAAAGAGCATAAAAGATATGTTTTATGGCCCCCTCTTATCCTTGCAACCTGATGGAACCTTTCCATCTAGAAAGGACTCTCCCTATGCAAATTCTGCATCCAATAGGTGGTATGCAGGACTATATGAAATAGCCTATAGCAGATATCAGGATAAAGAGCTTTCTGACTTTTTAAATTTCATATACAAGACACCTCCAGTGGATGCGAAAAAGATTACCAGTGCCGCTGGTATTATGGATGTTTTAGCCCCTGGTATTTCTTCTTTAGAATCTATGGACTGGAGAGGGTTTTTAAGTGTGGACCCTGAAAGGTCATCTGATATGGGACTACCAGTAACCGACTCAGTTAATATGAAAGGAACTGGTCTAGCGGTACTAAGAAGAGATGACTCTTATGCTAGTGTAGACTATGGCCACTATGGTGGAGGCCATGGTCATCCTGACAGACTGGCTGTTACCTGCTTTTTAAAGGGAAAAAGATGGTTTTCCGACTATGGAACCGGCAACTACTATTTAGACCACTTAAGATATTATAGAAGTAGTCTAGGACACAACACAGTAGTACAAGATGGAAAAAGACAAGCTGTTGTTTCTGGTGAGTATGAATTCTTTTACAAGGGACAAGCATTTGATGCTACAAGAGCCTATGTAAAAGACATTTATCCTAAAACAGATGGTAGAAGGACCTTAGCCCTATTTGAGGATTCTCTTCTTTTTGATTTTGTAGAAATTGAATCTAATACTAAACATACCTATCATCAAGTCTTTCATTCTTTTGGAAAACTTAATGATGATGACTATGGAGATAGCCTATTGGAAATAGATGAAGAGGGCTATGACTTTTTAAGAAATGTTAAGAGTAAAAAGGTAGAAGCAAATAGGATAAATATTTTTACAGATAAGAATGCTAGTTTGTATATGTATTCTTCTTCTAAAGCTCCTTTTGTTCAACACTCTGCCATGGCTTATGGACCACCAAAAGAAATTCCTAAGCTCTTTCCTAAATTGATTATGGAAAAGCGGGATAAATTAGTTGTTTTTGCCAATTTATATGAGCATGTTGATAAGGATAATAAAAGAAAGGTTAAGTCTTTAGACTATATAGATGACTATAACTACAAGATTACTTTTTATAACAAAGAAGATATATACATAGATTTATCTCAAGGAATTGAGGTTAAATACTTTAAAGATGGAAAGCTTGTAGTTGAATCCCAAAAGGTGGAAGTGCAAGAAGAGATAAATCTAGGAGTAGAATACCAAACTTGGATAGACTATAACACAGGTTCAGATAAGCAGTTTTGTGTAGAGGTTACCAACAGGGATTCAAATCATATCTATGCTGAAATTATGGGAAGAGACATCCTTTTATCCCCTAAGGAGTCTAAGATATTTAGATATTCAACCAATCATAGAAATATCCAGATTGATAAGGGTTATTTAAAAGCTTACTACAGTGAGACTGAAAAACCTTTTGAGAAAAAGATAATTGATGTCTTTAAGTATGATGGCTTTGGGCCCATTAACGAAGTAAGCTTGAAGGAGAATATTGTTATAGACCAAGAATCTCAAATAGCTAGGGCAGAAAGAAGATGGGAAGGCAAGTCGGATATTTCAGCAAAAGGCAGTATCTTTATGCCAAATGAAGACTCAATTGCCCTTGTATTAAAGGTAGAAGATGACACTGTAATGTTTGATGGGGGAAAGTATAACTATGACAATGACTCTATTGAAGTCTTTTTTGACAGAAGAGATGAATTGTATAGAAATGCCAAGGATCTTAATCCTCAAACCTATGCCATGCTCTTAAAGGGCGGAAGCTCAGGTAATGTTTCCAAGGTTGTACCTATAAGTAAAAATATTGAAGATATAACTGCTATATCATTGACCATGAACCAAAGGGAAAATGGCTATGATGTGGCCATGGTTCTACCTTTTGACTGTATTGGTGGAAAACCAGAAAAAAATGATATCTGGGGTTTTGATATAATTGTTTCTGATAGAGATAGCGGGGTAAGAAGAGAGTTTATGGCATATTTATCCCCAGCTTTAGAAGGTGAAAGGGTATATATGAGGGGAGAGGATTCCCACAGCCCTCAAAGATTTGTACTTTTAAGATTTTAAGGAGACCAAGATGAAATTAATAGACAAGAAGGATAAGTATCTAGACCACAAAAACTACTATGTGTTAGGACCATCAGTAGTCTATTGTCCCAATAGTGATGACATGCTTTTAAATGCTGACCTTTTTGACAACTCTGATAGCAACACAGGTTCCATGCTTTGGAGATCTTTAGATAAGGGTCTTACCTGGCAAGAAGAGGACTTAATTGAAAAATCCCATGTCTATGATTTTAAAAACTCCAAGGTTAAAAACGGCTATGGTGCCCTTTATACTGATCATAAGGCTAAAGTTATTATGTATTTTGCCAATGAAACCTACTGGGTGGAAAACAAACTGGATTCAGTTTGGTTTATGAGAAAACTCTATTACAGACTTTCTTTTGACCAAGGTCATACTTGGACTGATAAAAAATATGTGATTCAAAAGGGTGATAAATATAATTCTATAGACTTTTTAAGAGATGGCTCCTTTGGTAAAAACATGGTAGCCAGTGTCAGCCCATATATTGTAAGGACCCTTGATGATAGTCTTTTAATAAGTGTACAAGTTCAAATGTTAAATGAAGATGGTAGCCTATATAATCCTACCACCATGGGCTATATGAAGGCAGGTGCCCTTAGAGCCAGCTGGAATAAGGATAAATTGGAGTATGACTTTGAGATAGACTCCTATGTTACAGTAGATCCCAAGTTTTCCACTAGAGGCCTTTATGAGCCAGCCTTTGGCTACATAGATAATAATAACCTAATCATGCTTATGAGAAACAGTAACTATACTAAAGATAAAGATATCTTAGGAGTAAAGTATTTTAGTATTTCTAAAGACCAAGGGAAAAATTGGACTAAGCCTGAGATGCTTAAGTATGATGATGACAAACTAGTTTATTCCTCTTCTTGTATTCCTAAACTTTTAAATCACTCCAATGGTAACCTATACTTTATTGGTGTAATAAATGAAGATAATCCTAAGGGTAATCTTCCCAGATACCCCCTAGTCATTGCCCAAGTAGATAAAAAGACTTGTAGAATAATAAAAGATAAGATGCTTGTTATTGATGACAAAAGAGAAAACCACATAATAAAAGAAGGTATAAAAAATGTGGTTGACTATTCAAATCATGGAATTTATGAGGATAAGTTTACTAAAAGAATTATTGTCTTAGCCCCCTATAGAGAGGACCTTTCTAATTACAAGTCCTACCTTAATAGGTATGAAATAGAGGTGTGAAAGAAGAAAATTAAAAGAATCTAAAAGAATCTAAAATAACCTAAAATATAACCCCCATAACTTGAATTAAATCAAACTTTTGGGGGTTTTATTGTGATAAAAAATTTCTTAGACTAAAAGGTTATAAATCTGAAATTTGTTAGTCTTCCAACTCAATCAAAAGACTCACAGTATTATATGCTTCAACTTCTAGGCTAAAGGTTTTTTCTTTAATGGTTATAGGGCTGGTATATGAAGGATAAGCATCTTTTTCATCTGGCTTAACCATTTTAATAGACTTAATATCCTTAGTAAATTTAGCCTCAAACCTACTTCTGTTGCCATTACTTTCATAAAGTCTTAAGATTAAAGCCTTGTCATTATCCTCAGCTAGTTTTAAGGCTGAAATCACACAGCTTGTGTCTTGGTTAATCTCTACTAAGCTTTGAGTTAGGGGAAGGTGTCCTTTTTCTGGTCTTACAGAAATCGTGCTTAAAGGATGTGATATGGTGCTAGCTTCATCTATTAGTTTTTTGTTGTTATTTTGGTCAGCTGTTAAACTTAAAGCAAATTTCACCTTATGCATATGAATTTCAGGATGAGGATCTGGCTCATAGGTGCCTCTAATAAGGGTGAGGGCAATAGAGTTCTTATAGGTTCTGTAGCCATACTTTGAATCACTGTAAAGCATTAGAGATTTTTCATTTAAGTTATCATTGTTAGCTAAAACAAAGCCGGTTGAGGGCCTATCATCATTGGCCTCTTCTCTTTCTAAAACACCTAGGGGAACCTGATATTTATATGTCTTTGTAGAGTAGTTAAAAGGAAGGATAAAGTTAAGTTGGGGTACTCTATCTCCTCTTATACCAAACTCCTTCCAATCACAAACTAGGTCATAGACTAAAGAATTTGAGTGTTTGTCTAAATATATAGTTACCTTTATTTGGGAGTTTCTAAAATCACAGGTATAGGTTAAACTTTGCCTGATTAAATTGGGTCCAGCCTCGTAGTCAACAAGTTTAGCATTTTTACTTAAATTCTCAATATTTATATACTTACTTACAATCCAAGAGGTCCTTCTTCTAATGGTAGCCTCTTCAATTAATCTAAAGGTTCCAGGTCCAGCTTCCTTTGAGATAAAGTCCTTGTTGGTCTTTTTATCTACAAGAGACTCTAAAGAAAAGTCTACTGGTGAAAAACTAGCTTTTATGCTCTTGTTTTCTAGAACAAAGCTAGCAGGTATGGACATTCTTTCAAAGACATAGTTTTCATACTCAATAACCTGGTCTCTTACAGATTTTAAGATATATGTACTATAGCCCATGGCAGGTACATCCACATCAAAAAGTATCTTGTAATGGAATTGTACATCCCAGCCTTGGTAAGGCTCTTTAGTTACTAACTGATGAGATATTTCTTTCATTGTATGGTCATAGACCTTTATGGATTTCAAGTCATATTCCCAGTTCCATAGCTCAATCTCACAAACTTCTTTTCTATCAAAAAAGCTGGGATTAAAGACAGTAAAGATTCTGGTGGGACCTCTTCCTCTACAAATTTGGCTAACCTTAAAGTCCATTACTCCAGAGCCTGTACCAGCTCCCTCTGATGTGGTTAAGGCCTCTTCATCTTTTGCCAATACATAGTCTTTTAGGTCTAGGTTGGCAGCAATCTTATTCATAGCCATATTTCTATATACATTTCCTGCAGCAAAGGCTGTATGGTATTCTCCTAAAGCATGCTCTATGGTTTCAGAGCTACCTGTTCCAGGTAGGATATCATGGAATTGATTAAAGAGAACTCTTTGCCAGGCATCTTCAAATATGTGGTAAGGGTAGACCATGTAATTGTCTATAGAGGCTAAAGAGCTTAAGGCTTCTGCTTCATATAATAGGGATTCTGAGAACTTATTGCCTTTTTTAATCTTAGATTGACTGGTATAGCAACCAGTAAAGATAAAGTTTAGTTCGTGGTCCACTGTAGGTAGGGTAGATGAGATTTTTTCTAATGTTGCAAAAAACTCCCTATAGGAAGAAAACTTAATGTTAGGCCATAGGGGCCAGGTTTGCATGTCTAAAAGTCTTTCTATATCTCTTCTGGAAGGTCCACCTCCGTGGTCTCCCACACCATAGACATAAAGCATAGAATCTGTCTTTACCTTGTGGGTAAAAGCAGGGATTTTTAGTGCAGGTTCTGTGGTAACCCTAGAATTATAGTAGGAGGCATCGTT
This sequence comes from uncultured Clostridiaceae bacterium, assembly GCA_964563155.1. Lineage (GTDB taxonomy): Bacteria > Bacillota > Clostridia > DUPQ01 > DUPQ01 > DUPQ01. The sequence goes on from CAZLVL010000007.1 coordinate 61,669, forward strand.
GTAAACAAGTATGCTTTTTCCAGATGGAGCCATCCATTTATATGCCATATGTTGGGTAAAACCCCTGGTATGATAATAGTATTTAACTCCAGTTTGGCTTAATATTTCAGGAACAAAGCCAGAGTGGCCAAAGGTGTCTGGTTCATAGTCCATATCAAAAAAGTCATAGTCTAAATCAAAAAGTTCTGAAAGATATTTTTTTGCATATAGTAGTTGTCTAACATGGCTTTCTGAGCCTGCCAAGTTTTTATCTCCTTCTACCCAAGTAGTAGCTGTTACTTCCCATCTGCCTTCTTTTACATACTTTTTAATCTCTTCTAGCATTTTGGGGTCATACTTTTCTACCATCTGGTATACAGAGGCTTGAGATTGAGAAAACCTGAACTCTGGATACTCCTTTAAAAGGTTTAGCATAGTCTTAAAGGTATCTAAAACAACCATAACTGTTTCATCATACCTCCATTGCCAGTTCATATCTATATGGGCATGAGCAATACACATAAGAGTATATTTTTTCAGTTCACCCCTTATAGATTCCAGGCTCTTTTCACATTCTAAAGCAACATCTTTACTTATCATTCCTTCTTCTTTTTGTTTGTCTAGTAAGAAGTCTATTGCCTTATCCAAAATATCCTTTATTCCTACCTGGTGGTAGTATTCTATGCCATAAGCAAATTCTACTTGAGAGACAATTCTGTCTGTCCAGTATCCCTTTTCTTTTAAGGCTGTAAGGTCTTTTAATTTAGAAAAATTCATTTCCTTTTTTGCCCTCCATAAATTTTTTTCATGCAAGTATAATTATATAGTAATCCTAAGATGGTCTCAAGAAGAATGGTAAGGAAAGTTCTTGGAAAAAGAATGAGAAAAAAGAAGATATGAATAATGAAAAAGGTCCATATAGGACCTTTTTTATAAATACAACTCAAATCTTCATTATCAAACTATATTAATATTTTGTATATATATACCACTACTACAACTTATTCTTGTAATGCTCTGAATAGAGGTTAATGTGCTCCATGGTCTTGTCCACTAGGTAATCAACACTAACAGTACCCATGCCAAAAATGGAGGTATCTAATTTATTGTTTATGGGTTTTTGCCATTCTTCTGATATGGCCCTTATTCCTTTTTGCATACCGATTATGGAGCCCACAGTAGCACCATTACAGTCTGTATCAAAACCAGCTTGGACAGACATGCATATGGACTTGGCAAAATCACCCTTACCATAAAGTAATGAGGCTACAACTATTAAGGTGTTAGATATGGCATGACACCAGTGGTGTTGAAGAAATTCATCATATTTTTTATGTATTCGAATAAAACAATCATCTTGACTCATATTATTATCAAAGTTATTAATTATCTCCATAACTTCTTTGTATGTCCTACTAGTTGTGGGTATATGGTTAAGACCATAGAGAATAGCATCTTTAATATCTTTGTAATATGGGGCCACACTAATAATTGCACTTATGAGCATGGAGGTATAGATACCATTTTTAACATGGGAAAGACTGGCATCTTTCCAGGCCATAAGGGCTGCTTTTTTAGGGTCACCTGGATTTATGTAGCCATAATAGTCTATTCTAATTTGGGCTCCAATCCATTCTCTAAAGGGGTTTTTGTATTGAGCTGTTTGTGGGGGTAAAAAGCCTTTAATAATGTTTAAATATGCCACTCTTTCAGCTGTACAATAGGCGCTCTTAGGTTGAAGGTCCAACCAAGATTTGGCCACATTTTCTCCAGAAAATTCATCCCCATACTTATCTAAGATAACAGAGGAAAGCACTGTATAGTTGGTGTCATCATCAGAGGGTGCATTTTTTATAGCATCAGCAAAGGCCCTGTTTCTTAAATTAAAAGAGTACTTGTCATAAATCTCTTCTGTCATATCTGCCTTTTCTATGTATCTATGCATAGGAAAGTTGTTGGTTTCTTTTAAAAGGGGAATTAGTTCATCTGTTCTAATGCCTTCTACTGGTTTTCCTAAAAGACAGCCTGCAATCCTTCCCATCCATGCTCCTTCTATAGATTCTTGAAGTGATTTTGGAGAAAGAATTTTAAAGGGTATTTCCTTATCGGGTTTACTCAAACTATATATGGCTTCTAAGTTGTCTGGTTCATTAAAAGGATAGTTTTCAACTTGAGGACAGTTGCCTATCATTTCAAAAACAGTGTCAGCAAGTTTTTCCTTGTAATTGCTGGTTTCTAGCATATGAATGCTTTCCATAAGCTGCTTTAATTTTGTTACATCAATACCTTGGTCTATACACTGAACATACTCTACCATTAATTGAGAAGAATAGAGCTCCCACCAGTGTAGGGCTGTGTATTGAGGTTGAGGTTGTTTTTTAAGTCTAAATTCTGTTTTAGTATCGTTGTTGTCCAAACCTAAAAGATAATCAGCAGATACATTAAAGATTCTACATATTTTTAGAAGGTTATCGCTATCAGGTGAGGTAACACTGGTTTCCCATTTTTGTACCGATTGTCTGCTAACTCCTAAAAGTTCTGAAAAGGCTTCTTGAGTAAGATTTTGTTGCTTTCTTAACTCATAAATTCTGTTTTTATTCATAAGGTCTACCTCCATAAGCATATAATATACCTTGCAATCTAAGCTTACAAGAAGATAAGGTTGCTAAATATGCAACTTAGAGTTGCAAAAGCCTTATGAAGGCCAAGTTATTTCAATTTCAAAGCCTAGCTTGAATACTCTTTCATTAAAGTCTTTTATTGAAAGAACAAAGGAGTTAATACCTAGATTATCTATAGAAGGGGTTCCCAAAAGAGCTCCATCCTTTTTATCTATTGAAAGCCAGATTGGCCCATAAAGTTCATAGACTAAATCATCCATATGAGAGCCTAAAAAGCCTAAATCATAAAGATATGTAGGTTTACATGAATAGGGTTGGTCTACCAAGGCCTTGGAGTCTATAGTGTCTTTAAAAATAAAAGGGTAGGGAAGACTTAAAAGGTCAGATGCAAGACCCCTATTTTTATTCTTATCAATTGCATAAACCCTATAGTGGAATTGCAGCAAATCTCTATCTTTAGTTAAATCAAGACTTAAGAAGGGATTTTTAACCTGTTTTAAAAGATTGCTGGCATGTTCAAGCATTTTTTTAGATGTAGAAGAAGCCTTGTAACTAAAGTATTTAGTGTGAGATGGAATAAATGAAGAAATGTTTTCAGCAAAAACCATATAGGATTTGGCATTTTTTGCTTTATCCCAACTTAAAAGTAATTTGTCTTGACTAAGTTCTAAGATAAGTCCTTTTACCTTATCAGGTGCTTCATGGGTGTATCTTTTAACAGGAGACCAATAGCCCCACACTCCATTTTTGTTTTTAGCTCTTACCCTCCAGTAATAGTGGGTATTGGGCCTTAAAAGCTTATACACCTCTATTTTCACTTGAACCCTTTTAGATAGTTTATGAAAGGCTGGACTATAGGGGATTTCACAAGACCTATCTAAACTTAGAATAAATTCATATTCAGAAGCATCAGGTAGACTAGTCCAAGAAAAAAGTCCTCTTCTCGGCTCTCTTAGTTGAGGGGCTATGGGCCTATCCATGGTAGATATGATGTAAGAGTGAGTTATCCTTAGATTTCCTTCTTCTGCCCTAATACCAAACCTATTGTTTCCAGCTCTTAATCTAGGAATACAAGTCCAATTAGCTTGGAAATATATGGTAAGAGAGTTTAGTCTAAACTTAGCAGCTTGGCCCTCTATAATAACATAAATCTCATTTACTAAATCAGACAATTTTTGCCCTTCATTTATGCTTGAGTATAGGGCAAACTCCCCAAGTTCATTAACTGAAAAGGTCTCGCTAGATAGATTAGAAGTAATTTCAAGGCATCCAGAATATAGTCTACCTTCTAACAAAAAGCCAGTGATGGGATAAGAAGACTGGTGGTCAAACCAAACTTTTCCATCTTTTTCGCAGGAAAAGAGATTATCTGTAATGTTCATTTTCCTGTAATGGAAAAACTTACCTAGGTTGGGATTTCTATGAAAATTTAAAATCTTCTTTCCATTTATAATGTTGGCATAGGGTCTTTTCTTACCATAAAAGGCTCCATAAAAATCTGGAGAAAAGACAATTTTTTCCTTGGGTTTTAAATAGAAGCCCATGGTGTAGGGATCTTTATATGAATCTTGCCAGTTTTCCCAAGAGATATCCTTTTTTGCTAAATCTAAAAGATAAGCTTTAGAGCCCTGCCAGGATTTTAAGATTTTATACAAATCCTTTTGTAAGTCCTTGTAGTCTAAAAAGCCCTTTTCATCATCAGGCAAGATATTTCCTAAAAAAGGAGAAGTGCTCCCTTCAAAGGCATCTACCAAGGTCTCTTTAGAATCTATTGATACTCTTAAAAGAGAGGGATTATCTGGTCTTTTTTCAGTCTTTTTAACCCCTAGGCCAGAGGCCCTAAGAAAAAGAGCAAAAAGGGCATTTAAGCTTTCTTTTTCTCCTCCAGTCATAAAGTTAAGATACCTAATTAGTGAAAAATTCTTATCTTCCATATGGTCTGCTAGGTTTTGGTCTTCTAGGTTAATGTATTCATTAAAAAACTTCCAAAGAAGATAAAGTTTTTTCTCTTTCTTATCAGTGTTTTTAAAAAGACTTTGTATTAGGTTTTTAGTATTAGAAAAGTCTAAAAAACTATCTTTAAAGCCATAGATATATATATCTTTGTCATCTTTGTTTTCAATGGAATATTCAAGGTTGTTTTCAAAGGCTGGTTTTTCCTTAGCAACTCTACTAGTATTGTGGTAGTCCAAAAAGGTAAAGTTATCTATTTGATATTTATACAAAAGGTCTTTGGTCCTAGCTGTTCTACTGGTAGAAATTACAGGTCTAAAATCTAAATCCTCTAACATGGCATTTTCTGGCCTATCGCCTAAGAAAACATATGGAATATTATATAGGTCAGTAAGAATTATAAGGGTGTCATTAGCTTCAATGTTTACATATTTTTGCCTAGATTCCTTGGTAGGAACAAACTTTTTTATTGGCCTTTTGGAGTTGTTAGAGTACATCATGTGGCTAGGTTCATCATTTATTTGGTCTTTTAAAAACATATGACCATATATGGAGCCATCATGGTTTAAAATGGTAATAATAGAGGGTTCTAGATGGCCTTGAGCTTTTGTAAGTACATAGATATATTTTTTGCTAAGAGCTAGACTATATGGACCATTTAGGTTAGGTCCAAAGCTTTGAATATGATTGTTTTTAACTAAAAGAAGTCTATGATAAAGAGTATCGCAGGCTAAAAAGTTGCCAGACTTAAAAGAAACTACCTGGGTAATGTCACCTAAATGGTCTGGGTATCCACTTACCCTTGTAAACACTCTATTATCCGGCATAATCAATTCTTTTTGGCTTATGTCCCAAAAAATACTATTCTCTTTATCTGAATAGACACAAATCTTTGCCATGTAATTACCTCTATTTCCTTTATTCTAGCATGGCTATTTTTAATTATCAATTGAGCAAATAGTCCAAGACACAGACTGGTCTACTATTAAGCATTTTCCATATTTACTCTTATGAAAGGTGATAATAGCAATAATTAAGGGATTTTACAGAAAATTACCTAGAAAATCAGGAAAATTGTGCAAAATCTCGTAAATTACATCCTATTTTACAAAAAAAGGAATATAATTAAATGAGATAAGATATTAATAATGGAGGTATGAAAATGAAAGTTTGTCTAATAGGTGGCACCGGTTTATTAGGTAGTGAAGCCGCTAGAGAATTAATTGCTAGAGGCCATCAGGTTAAAGCTATAGCCTTACCACCTTTACCTGAAGGAGCTGTGTTACCACCGGAAATGGAAATATCTTTTAATAACTATATGACCATGACCGATGATGAAATTCTAGAAATGTTTGAAGGCTGTGAGGGTTTTGTATTTGCAGCTGGAATAGATGAAAGAGTGGAAGGACCTCCACCAGTCTATGATCTTTTTAAGAAGTATAATATTGAGCCTTTAGAAAGACTATTAAGACTTGCTAAGGAGTCAGGAGTAAAACATAGTGTTGTTCACGGTTCCTATTTCTCCTATTTTGCCAAAGAGTGGAAAGACCTTAACCTAACAGAACATCACCCATATATTAGGTCTAGGATAGATCAAGAGAAAATGGCTTTAAGTTTTGCAGATGATAACTTTGATGTAGCTATACTAGAGCTACCCTATATCTTTGGAGCTCAACCAGGTAGAAAGCCTGTATGGGTCTTTTTAATTGAAAACATTAGAGCTATGGGCAAAACAACCTTATGGCCCAAGGGTGGAACTACCATGGTTACAGTAAAGCAAGTTGCCCAAGCCACAGCAGGAGCTCTTGAAAAGAATAAAGGGGGGCAATCCTATCCCATAGGTTACTACAATATGACCTGGAAGGAAATGCTAACCATAATGCACAAGCACATGGGAGAGCCAGATAGAAAGATTGTCACTATCCCTACTTTTTTATTCAAGCTTAATGCTAAGAAAATGCAAAAAGACTTTGTCGCAAGAAACATTGAGCCAGGTTTAAACATGATTGAATTTGTAAAGCTACAATGTGCCAATCAGTTTATTGATAAGTCTTTAGGAAGTATTCCTCTTGGGGTCAAAGAAGATGATATAGATGCTGCTATTGGTGAAAGTGTAAAGCTTTGCATAGACATCATTGACAACAAACTTGAAACTGTAGATATGAAGGGTGAGTAGTAGAGAAGAACCCTCTTTTACATACCAATTTCTTCTAGTATTTCAATAGCCAGAACTATTGCATTAGGACAAACCTCTTGCATGGTTTCTTTGTTTTGCTCTCTTTTTTCTTCATCTCTAACATCAAAACCTAATAATTCCTTGCAAAGATAACTTTTATTCCTTTTAACATACTCATCCATAAAACGTATGGTTAAATTATTACAATTAGCTTTAGCATCTTGGTCATCTCCACTTTCTTGACCATATTTAAGACCTAAGGCCATAAGAGCACCGGTTACACCACCACAAACCTCACCACAGCGCATACCACCACCAAAGGCTCCTGCCATTTTCATGGCTGTATTTTCATCTAATCCTAAGTCCTTAGCATAGGCTCCAATAACCGCCTGTGAGCAATTGTATCCAGTGGAAAATAGTTCTAAAGCTTTATCAATTCTTTTCTTCATACTTATTCGTGTGTCTTATGAGTCACACTCCTCCTTGTTTTAGTAATCTAAGTTTTTGCTACCTATATAGTTACTTATTGTAGGCTAAACATAATTATCCTTTAACATAATATGATACAAGCATAGATTATGCAAAGTTATTAAGAAAAGAGGGAAGAGGAGAGAAAAAAGAAAGAAGAAAGAAAAGATAGAGAGAAAAGAAAGAAACCAGCTCAGCTGGTTTCTTGGAAAAGAGTAGTGTTAATTGGTTTGTGTTTCAATGATTATTTGCTTCGTTTATGCCTAATGCTTGCAAGGTGCGTCACTCTCCGAATGAGACCACATAGGTACTAAACTCACTTTCTTTTTGCGCTGTGATGATAAGTGTATCATTGCATGTCCACCGGTAGCTCCTTATCAACCCATCAATCAGGTTTGCATTTTCGACGGAAGCGGTCAGTAACTTTTGTATCCCAGTCGCCAAATCGACAAGCATCACATCATCTGTACCGGCCATGGGGTCGCTTCCGTAACCGATTGCCATTATCTTGCCAGACGGCGAAAACTGCGTCTCGGAACCAAGGTACCCAACCACTTTTGTGATCAGTGTCATTAAGCCTGTTGAGGCGTCTATGCGGCTGATATATGCTGTGGTATCGGAAGTCCCGTCAACATAGCTTGCATAGACAACGATACCGTCATTTACGCCGTCTATACGGAAGTTGGGAAGATTCGGAAACGATACGGAAACAATGGCCCCTGTAGTTATATCTACAATGCGGGTATCATGGAGTGAGCCAACCATGACATGGTAATCGGACACAAAGCCAACAATATCGTTGTTGAGTGCCGGTTCGATGATCCGCTGTTCTTTCCCTGTTCGCAGATCGATTGCCCATATGGTGGTGTCCGAAGAAGTGTCTTCGCAATCCTTGTTGGTGCGGTAAAGTGCATAATTGCCATGGGGACTGACGAAAACGCTGTCAATCCAAAGCAGATAATAGCCTACACTCCTTTTTTTTGCCTCAATTTCATCCCAGTTTTTTCCTTCGTATGTGTCACTTGTTATTTTCTCAGATGTCAAGATTTTCGGATCGATACGCCATATTCCCATGTCGGTATAGGCGAGATATATACCTGCTTTATCGGTGGTAACAAAACCGCAAGACTGACCACCACCCCATTCCGACGGATATACAAAATAGTCATCCTCAATCCGTGCCTGATAGAACAGACAGGAATACTCGCCCTTCGATACACTTTTTATATTAATGCTGAAAGGATATGTTTCCACAGCAGCCACATCATTACCCTTGAATCCAAAGGCATTGGTATGATCTGCGATAAATTCCCCGCGGCGTTCTTCAAGATCGTCCACACTGCCAATCTCCTGACCTTGTTCGTCAAGCATACCGTTTGGATAGAGAATACGCATCATTTCGTCGTAGTCTTGTTCACTGACGGATTTCACCCATAGGGTTGAATCGTTCTCACCAGTTAAAACTCCCATATTCGGGTCTTTTAGGACAGGGATATCGTTCACAGTGCTGGGCTTGTTGTTAGATTGCGGGTTCGTTACAACCTCGCCATCTGCCTTATCCCGAGCTGCATTCATTGCAAAGGTTAATAGGGCAGTGCTTCCGAGTATTATTACGACAACAAGGACAATGCCTGTAATCCACTTTTTCATTTTTAAAACCTCCATTTCATTTGATAAGCTCATTCTAAAGCTCCAATGTCCGTGATTTTTCACAGAGTCGTCATGGAGTTGTAAATTCTATTTTTACGAGAGTGCCTTCTCCCACTTCCGACGAGAACAACAATCTGGCTTTATGCAGTTCAGCAATCTGCTTGCATAGAGCAAGCCCAAGACCCGCGCCGCCTTCTGAACGGCTCCGCGCCTTGTCAGGCCTATAAAAAGGCTCGGTCAGTTTTGTAATGTGTTCACTCGGCAAACCTTTCCCGAAATCCCGTATCTTGATAACACATTGTTTGCCTTCTTGCAGTCCGGATAATTGGATACAAGTACCGGGTTTGCTTGCTTTAATGGCGTTATCAAGAAGATTACAAAGCAGACTTTCCAGCAAAACCCCTTCGCCCTTGATAGAGCATTGTTCGCAATACAAATCAAGCTGTATCTTCTTTTCAAGCAGCTTAGAGCTCATTTTGTTTGCTACAGATTCAAGCAAGATTTGCAAGTTGATTTCGGTAATTTCCAAAGCGCCTGCCCGCATGAGTGCGAGGTCAAGCAATTTGTTTGCCATTTCTTCGATCCGTACGGACTCCGTAATAATGAAATCCACCGAGTCAATTCGCTCATCTTCACTGATGTTGGCGTTCTTTAAGTATTCTGCGTAGCCGCGTATTGTGGTAAGGGGGGTGCGAAGCTCATGGGCGAGATTGTCAATAAAGCGTTGTTTTTGCTCCGCTGTTTTTTGCAGTTCTTTCATCCTGTCCTCAATCTCGTGCGTCATTCGATTAAAGTGCTTCGCCAGCGCTGCAAGCTCGTCCTTTCCCTGTACGGGTACACGCATGGAGTAGTCGCCACCTGCGATGTAGCCAGTCGCTTGGTCCAACTTTTCAATAGGCTTTGATAACCGGCGTAATACTAAATAAAGGCCAATTGCAAGTAAGGCTGTCAACACCACACCCAATATGATGAAAAAACGGAACAATACGTCATGCTCTTCTGTAAAATCTTTCAGGTCATGGGCGTAAACTAGTGTGTACTTTTCGGAATAAGACCAAAATGTGTTGGTAACCAGCATATATTTTTCTTTATCAATTTCTATAACCCTTGAAATCTGCTCCCTTGGTAGGGTATTATACTCGGTCTTTTGTGAACCAGGGATACTTCCTATGAGCAATGTGTCGTTTTGCCATAGCTCAAGCGTAACGCCGCGGTCGCTGTAATAATTTGCGTATCTCAAAAAGAATGAATATCCCTCTTTATCAATGCTACTACCTTTTTGCAAGATATCCGATATTTCCTTTTCCAAGGCTGCTGCGATAAAATTTGCTTCGCCCAAAGAGCGTGTCCGTTCGCCACTAAGGCTTGTCCTGTAGGCAAAACTTGACACCAAGAAAATACTTGCGTAAAAAAAGGTGATAAATAATAGCAATATAGACAAAAAAGCGCGCTGCCAAAAACGCATGGCTACACCTCCAAACGATAGCCCAGTTTATAAAGGGTCTTAATCCGGTTTTCCCAACCGAGCTTGCTCCTGAGCTTTTGGATATGAGTGTCCACAGTCCGTGTTTCACCTGCGTAATCATATCCCCATGCCAATTCCAGGAGTTTATCTCTTGACAAGGCGATATTTCTGTTTTTTATTAATACTTCCAAAAGCTCAAACTCTCGTGGCGATAAATCAATTTCCCGGCCATCAACTTTTGCAGTTCTTCCTGTCAAGTCAATAACCGCATTATCCAGACTAAAGACAGCATTGTTCTTTTGCGTTCGGCGCAGAACAGCCTCAATCCGGGCAAGCAATTCGAGTATTTCAAAAGGTTTAACAATATAATCATCCGCGCCCAATGAAAGGCCTTTGAGTCGATGCTCCAGACCATCTTTTGCGGTAATGAATATGACAGGCGTAGGCGGAATATTTTTGATAACTTCGAATCCGTCTATTATTGGGAGCATTACGTCCAAGAGGATTAAATCTACTATGTTTTCCGAAGCAATTTTTACTGCCTCTATTCCATTAAAGGCTTGAAGATAAGAGTGTCCAACCAGTTTCAAGTTTCGCACGATTAGTTCATTAATAGCTTGATCGTCTTCCACAACCAAAATCTGTGCCATATAAAGACCTCCCCAATTATCATAGATTACATTTGTCATGGAGTTGTTATGAAAACAAGATTTATTTTTATTTGCCTATAGAAAAATCAAAGACATCTTCGATGGATATCTTAAAATGCTTTGCAATTCATTAGGTAAGAAAAATACAGGAGGCAAACCTTCCTGTTTTCACTGCGTTAATCGTCTGACAGGAAGCACCCAAACACTTACCAAGTTCTCCCTGTGATATGCCCAGCTTTTCTTGCAACTCTTTTACCCTATCTTTTTCTTTATTTTTATTATTATAATGCTTTATTACTTTATTGTTTTAATCTAGTTTTTGCCCTTTTGTAGTTCTTGTTTAGTCAAAGAGGTTAGTGTAGTTAACAAGGGCATAAGTAATATTATGTGTACTTTGTCTTAAGCCTTTTACTACACCTACTGGATCTTCTTTATATGCCTTGGGTAGACTATTAACATAAGCTCTAGTCTGTAAGGCTGCGAGCATTAGGTCATTTCCACTTCTTATAGCCTTATTAACATCCATAAAGCCACCTAGAACAGCGTCGGTAGTTACCAGTCCAACAAAGCCCCATTCTTTTCTTAAGACTTCATTTAAGAGTTCTGGATTTCCTCCACTCCATTTATGGCCAATGAGGATGAAGCTGGTCATAACCCCAGTTACTTCACCTTCTTTTACAGTTATTTCAAAAGGTTTTAGGTATATTTCTCTAATAGCTTGTTCATTGGCCCAAACTAGAACTCCAGACCTGGCATTAACTTCTTGTTCATTTAGAGCAAAGTGTTTCATGGTAACAATTATATTTTTGCTTTGAGCTCCTTTAGTCATGGCAGCTGAGAACTTGCCTGATAATAGGGGGTCTTCTGAGAAGTATTCAAAGTTACGACCACCTTGGGCGGTTCTATGAATATTCATAGCAGGGGCATACCAGCCATGAACTCCTAGGGCATTGGCTTCTACTCCTACAGCCTCTCCCATTCTGTAAGCTAGCTCTGTATTCCAGGTGGAGGCTAATACTACTTCTGAAGGATATGAGGCAGCTGTTGATTCACCAAAGATAGCATTAATACCTGCAGGTCCATCTAAAAGAACAGAGCCAGGCATTCCAAGTCTTGGTATGGCTATGGTCTTGTATGCACCGTCTGAGATTAACTGAGCCATTTCTTCATAGGTGAATTGGTCTAGAAAATCTTGCCATTTAGGGTCATTGTATTCTAGGCCCTTCATATCTTTTAAACTAATATTGTTATCCTTACCCATGGTAGGTAGAGTACCTGTATCCACTGGATATTTTTGGTTGTATGCTGCTAAGAGTTCCTCTGATGCAGTTCTATTCAAATTGTCTAAACTAGGATAAGTTCCAACCCAATCATTTCTAGATAGATAGGTTAGGTCTCCGTTGGCATAAGCAAATTGATTTTTAATTTCCTTATTGGTTACTTCATCTGTAGAGAATACAATTTCACTATCTATCTTATATGGTATAGCAGTTGATGCCAGTTCATGGACATTTCTAGCTACTTTTATGTAGTAAACCCCTGGATCTAATACATAGGCTTGGTGTTTGTTCATGTCATATGAAGCCATTTGTCTAATAGGTAGGACCAAGTCAATGGTTTGGCTTTCACCAGGGTATAGAAGGTCTGTTTTAGCAAAACTTGCCAATTCAATGGATGATTTTTCTATGCCTCCTGGAATATATGGGGCGGAGTAGTAAAGTTGTACTACATCCTTTCCTTTATGCTTTCCAATATTAGTTACTTCTACACTTAATGAGATTTCTTCTTCTCCCATAAGCACATTTTTAACAGTCCATTTAAAGTCTGTATAGGATAAGCCAAAGCCAAAGGGGAATTGAACAGCCTTTTTGTATTCTTCTGGTCTAGAGCTGTAGTAGGTTTCATAGAATCTGTATCCTACATATATTCCTTCTTCATAGTTTATGAGGCCTCTTCCTTTAATATTTGTATATTTGAAGTTTCCAAAGTTTACACTAGCGGGACTTGAGGACACATCATAGGCAAAGGTATCAACCAATCTACCAGAAGGGGTTATTCTACCTGATAGGGCCTCTGCTAAAGAGTCTGCTCCATAAGATCCTGGTGTTCCCACCCAAATAGCAGACTTAATATTAGGATATTGTTCTAAAAAGCCCAACTCCATAGTATTTCCAGTGTTTATAACTATAATTACATTGGAGAAATTTGCAGCTACCTTTTCTAAAAGTTTTGCCTTGTTTTCAGAAAGTTTTAATTGGTCAAGGCTAGAATCTGAGGCCTCTACATTTTGTCCAGAAAATATGATTAAAGCAGTGTCTGAATAGGCTCTAGCATCTTGCATGACTTTATCTGTTAAATATGCAGGATCTGGCTCATCGGTTGTACCTGCCATTTTTAGTCTTGTTAAAAAGACATCAGCAAATCCTCCTGTACCAGACCATTTAACTAAATCCTTGGTTAGATTGTATAAATCCTTATTGTATTCTATACCTTCATTTACTAGGCCTTGATAAAAGCTTACAGCTGCTGAGGTATCTCCAGCTCCTGAGCCAGCACCACCATGCTTAAAGTTAAAAGAAGAGGTTCCAAAGACATTTATCTTTAAGTTCTTTAAGGGTAAAAAATCATCCTTGTTCATTAAAAGGACCAAACCTTCATCAGAAATTTCTTTTGCTATTAAGGCACCTGCCTCTCTTGCTGCTATGGCTTCTTGGGTATTAGAGGTAAGTTGCATATCTCCAGCTCCAGCAAATCCTTGTACTAAGGGGATTAGTTGGTAGGCTAAAAAAGCTATTAAAAGTACAACTATGGTCCAGCAAGTTATTCTTTTTGGCATCTTCTTCCTGTTTTTATATATCCTATCTCTTTTTTTCTCTAAAAGTCTTTGGGTTCTAGGCATTTCACGAATGTCTAGCTTTCTTTGTTTTTTTTGTCTTTTAGCTTCTTTTTTATCTTTTTTAATTTCAATTCTTTTTTCTTTTCTAGTTAAAGCAGAGAGTTCTTTTTTTCTCTCTTTTCTTGCTAACCTAGCATCAGCAAGGTCTTGTTTTACTTGTGCTCTTAATTCTTTTGAAGATGTCATGTCAGTCCTCCTCGTATAATGGTCTTTTAAAGTAGAAGGTTAAAGCCTTCCATTTTTTGAATTTTTTAGTCCATAAGAAAAGAAGTTCAACCAATTTTCTTTTCTTTTTACTCTTTAATTATATTGTATATATGAATGTAAAGGAATATGTAGAGAGGTATTATTGAAATCTTGTCCTAATAAACCTATCTAAGTTGGTCTTTTTTACTTCTTATACCATCTTTTAATTGGTCAATTTGTCTGTGAATCCTGTTTAGGTCATTTACTAATTCTTGATTTTCCTTTTCTTTTTGATAAAGCTCATCTTTTAGCTCTATAATTTTTCTTTTTTTAAAAAAGAAGATTAAAAAGATAAGCCCAATTATTAAAAGGAAGGTAAGAAGAGTGTACAATAAAAATTGGGTTTTAAAGCCAATGTATAGGACCACTAAAGATACTAAAACAAGAAGTCCAATAATGAGAATACATTGGAATTTTCTTAAAGAGGCTTCCTTGTTTCTAATCTTGGTTCTTAAAGAGGTTATTCTATTGGATAAAAAGGAGACGTTTTGTTGTAATTGAGATCTTGTGACTAGACTTTCTTCTAAATCTTTTTCTTTTGAATCTAAGCCCAAATGGGTAAGGTCTTGGGACTTCCAAACATTGGATAGATAAGTGCTCCATGTCTTTTTTATGCCCTCTTGCTCAGTACCTTTTACCATAGAAAAGATTTGTTCAACCTCTTTTGTTAATTGGTCTAATCTTTTTTCTCCTAGTTCATATAGGCTAAAATCCTTGGTCTCTACTCTAATTAATCCCCAATGGGGGCGATAGTCTTTGGGAGCCTGCTTTTTCAAGTCTAAAAAGAGTTTTTTGGCTTTTACATCATCCTTGTATTTAGTAAAAAGGTCTTCTGCTTTTTCTAAATCCTTTTCAAAAGAAGTCTTTTTACCACTGGATACCTCAACTTGCTCAAACTTTTCTTTATGGGGATTTTCAAAGGATGAATCGCAAAAGGGACAAACCAAGACATCCAAAGAAGAGTCAAAGGTAAAATCCCCGTGACAATTAGGGCAGTTTGTAGATTTTGTAGCCATGAACTTTCTCCTTGTTAATTTATCTTACAATCTAAGAGAAACTCCGCCAACTCCATTGTTTTTGCTGCATCTTCTATGGTAGTAACTGGCTTTATTCCCTTGCTGATGTAGTCTATAAAAGCCTGGTCTTCTTGTTTGTAGCCATAGTAGGCGTAAAGGGAGTTATTACCTCCACTAAGTTCAATCCCATCTATATATTCAATATTTTGCTCTATTTTACCTGCTGATGCTTGAGAGTAGATGTTTACATCAGAAGCATATATAATTCTTGCTTCACAGCCATTTGTTCCAGGAAAGCCTAAGTTAATGTAGGCAGAGGCTTTGTCTCCATGAATTTCAAAGGTATGGATTCTGGCAGCTGTTTGATAATTACCCTTTAAGGTTGCAGTTATACCATTTTCAAACTGCATAACACTGGTCCAACTGTTGTCTACAGGTGAGTTATTATTTGCAGTTACTGTGGCAGCTTCTTTAACCTCTGAACCAGCCAAATACCTTAGAAGATCTGTAGCATGAATAATATCAGAACTGTAAGCATCCATGTAGTGCCAAATCTTGGAAATATCTGTGTGCTTTATAAAGCAGCCATCTATATGGTTAATGCTTGTAATCTTTCTCATTTTGTCTAAGACATAGGGTACTAAGGGAACATATCTTCTATTCATTCCCACCTGCACCTTTATATCATCCTCTTTTGCCTTTCTGCTTAGAGAAAGAGCCTGATAAGAGTTAATTCCTGCTGGTTTTTCCATAAAAATATCTTTTTTTGCTTCCATACAATCATAAGCAACCCTATAAAGGACATCTGGTTGAACTAAGCAAAAAACACCATCTATTTCTTCATTTTTTAACATGTCTGCCATTAAGGTATATGTTTTGGGTATAGAATACTTATCTGCAGCTCTTTTAGCCTTTTCTTCTACTAAATCACAAATAGCTACCATGTTTACTCCTTCAATTTCTGCTAAAGAAGGTAAGTGTACTGAGTTAGCTATTCCTCCTGCCCCTATAATGGCTATGTTTGTTTTTGTTTTCATAAGTCTTTCCCCCGGTTTTCTAAAAACATTTGTCTATGTAAGGAAGATTGTGATAGATAACTATCATAATCAATAATCTCAAATTCATTTAGTACATCATCTATACTAAAATCATCACTTTCTGCGGTCATAAGTACTGTTCCAAAATTGCCTGGATCATATACTTCCAATCCTTTTTTATACTTTCTCTGGGCTTCTTTTATCTTTGTCCAGTTGTGGTCTAAATGGACTATGGCACAATCCACATTAATTTCTCCATGGGCAAAATCACTGTAATTACTGGTATGGGCTATGGCTCTACCAAAGGGATCTAGTATTCTAGAGGTATTACCTTTAATGGCACTTACCATATATGTTCTTAAATTGTATGCCCAAAAGTCCTGTTTTAGCCCTCCATGGTACATAGAAGAGAAGATGAATAGTTCAGGCTCTTGTTCCTTGTATTTTTTCAATAAATCATCAAAGTTTAAATCAAAACAAAGGCCAAAAGCCATATAAATATTTTCATGTATATAGGTTTGTGCCACATCTGAGTAGGCCACTCCTAATCTTTTTTCTTCCACCATTACATAGTTCTTATCATAGACATAACTTACATTGCCATTTCTATCTATGAAAACTGAAGAATTTCTGTATGGAAAATCAGAGCCTTCTTCTACCACCCTTACACAAGGATAAACAATATTAACATTATTATTCTTTGCTATTTCACTTAAAAGGGGAAAGATTCCTCCGCCAGATGTTATATAACCCACATAATCTTTTATTGAATGGTCTTGGAATTTATCGCTAACCTCTGGTAGTACTATAAGGTCAGGCTCATGGTAAAGGGCTTGGTCTATTTTCTCATTCCAATAGACCATATTTTGGCGATTTAACTGGTGAATACCTATAAGGCCTTTTGAGTTTGCGCCTACAGAGTTTATTATACTAATACTAATCTTTTTCGCCATGGCTCATTACTCCTTCCATATTGTGATTATATCAAATGTAATTGACAATGGGTGAATAAATATAATTTAGGGGGTAGTAAAAGAAAAAAGAAAAATATATTTAGACCCTCTACTTCAATAAGAAAAGCTTATAATTATTTCTTCAAATAAAACAAAGGAGCATTTGGAGTCCATAAACTAATTAACACTTGATGCTCTTGTTAAAAGAAAAATTAGCATTAATTGAATTTAGCTATATATAAAAGACTTATCTCTACTTTATTTTTCCTCTAGCCACTTAAAAGACGCATCCACACTTGTAATCTTGTTGTTTTCTTCAGTGAAATATACATAATGCAGTTTAATAATGTCATCTCCTATAGGTAATTCCATGTCCTTAAAAGAATAATCATTATATTCACTACTTGGCATCAAGCAAGCTGTAAACAAGGTTAGTGGCTTAGGCATTTTCCCATTAAATCCAAAAAGTTTCCACCACAAATCTCCTGAATCACTTCTTAGCAATTCACGAATAAAAGTAGTATATGCAAGTGCTTGTTTAATGACTTGTCTGGGAGGTTCTTTTTTTACATTTTCATCTTTTAGTTCAAAGACGCAAAGGTATGTATTAGGACCTCTTCCAACTCTTGCAAAAATATCTATTCCACCACCCTTACTGCCAGAATATTTGATGTTTTTAGGCTTACTTGCCTTGATTGGAGTAGGCATAGGAAATCGAGTATTTTCAATTGTTATTGCCTTTGCATTAGGAAGAATTTTCTCACTTTCTTTTTGTAATTCTGAAAGCCAAATACTTTCTAAATGAATCTCCCTAGATCTCTTCCTGCTTTCGTGTGCAGTAGAAAGATTGTGATCTAAGAAAAAATTTCTAAACTCGGTAGCTTCTTTACTTAACCAGTCGGCATTTTTAAAATCTATTTCACAACCAATCTCTTTTAATCTCTTTGGTTTCTTTTTTATCGTGGAAACTTTATGAGTGTCATTTTCAGATCCTGAAATAGTTGCAACGGGTATTCCATGGTAGCGGAGTGAAAAATCCATTTTCCCACTTGTAGCTATAGCGGGTGTTGTAGTTAAATAAACAGCAAGCGGGCCACGTTGATAAAATGAACTGCGAATTGACTTAATAAAGCTTAGATTATCAGTTATTTTCTTTGCATATTTCTTATATCGTTCGTGCCACTCATCATTTTGAGCTAGTAAATCTCTTGTGTGGTTTATAGTTTCTAATAACTCTTGCTTCAAAGAGTCTGTTTCTGTGTTAAAAGTCATTTTTTCTTCCTCCATTGTTGTATCATTAATTTTTATTATTTCCCCGTCTTGCACAATATGCACTCGGTCTGAAAAATCCTTAAATTGTTCTGGATATAAGGTATGAATTGGAATAATTTTCTTCGGATTAAGTTGTTCCAATAGAGTTTGTAGAGTATCTACATCAGCATGTCCACTAGTATGAGCCTCAATAAGTTCAATGTTCCTACCTTTTAAGAATTCTTCCAACTCCTTTTGTTTTTCTTGGTCTCTATAGCCACTCCAAAGAGAATAGAGGAAGATGCCATCTTTTATAGATTCATCTTCTTTAAGTTTTGAAAGATGAGAAGGGCGTATTAGCATTAGAGTTTTCTTTGCTTCTTCAGGGCGATGTATTGTTATGTTTGGATGAGTTCTACAGGAAGGAAGCTTATTTCCCAATTTCCTCAGCTCTGCAAGGACTGCAGCTGTATAGTTATCAATAACCATGTGTCTGCCAGAACGAAGAGCAGCCTTGTATAGGGTAACAAGCCTATCTATATTCTGAGATGAGCACTGGAACAAGGCAATTCCATCATTACTTCTAAGTAGTTGATATATTTCCATTTCTAATTCTTCTTCTGTCTGTGAAGACTTGCTGCCACGACCCAAGAGGGTACCTTCAGAAAGTAAGAGATCCGGTGATGGTTCAACTCTTTTGAGGAATCTTTCAAAGCTATTACTTTTACGACCATGGCGTCTAAAGTCACCAGTATATACAATTCTTGTATCTCCCATTTGAATTTCAAAAGCTGCAGCATCAAAAGCAGAGTGGTCCATTAAATATGGTGTAATATTTATATCTGAAACATTAAAGGGTTTATACATCTCAAAGATAATATGGTTGGGCTTTATGGGGGGTTGTCTAAGAAATCTAGCTGATAAGTCCATCAAGACTTTACTACCTTGGGACAGGACTAAGGGAATATCCGGATGAGTATAGTGTAAGAAGCCTGAGTGGTCAGCATGTGCATGAGATAGTAAAATTGCATCAAATGAAGGAATATCATTAGAATAGAGTCCTTCGATATTAGGAAGAAGACCTTTTTCAAGTAAAACAGATATGTCTTCAGTTTTACGAATATCTGAATCTAAGGGCATACCTAAATCTAGCAAAATTCGTCCTTGAGGCGAATTAAGTTCTACTGCATTACCACCAATTTCCTGACTACCACGATGGATAATTACTTGTACCATTTAAACCTCCAATTCCATTGTTAATATTTTGAAGACGACAAATAGGCAATTATGAAAATGCCATTGTCGACAAAGTAGTCATATGATTTATAGCAACAAACTAATCATTATTCTTGTAATAGAGACAGGTGAACAAGAATGCTTGCTCGAACCTTTTAATATTGTTTTTTTAAGTGTCTATGCTATAAATATCATAATACTATTACCATGTCAACGAAGGGACAAATATGCATATGTAATACCTTTTTTCGCCTTCCATATAATATACGAATTAGCAGCCAAATTTCTTAATGGGTATTTTAGGATGATTTTGCAGATTCTTTCCTTAAGTAAGATGTGAAATTGGAAATATGGCTCTAGAAAATATTTTTTACAACTTGGAAATAGAGAGAAAAAGACCTTTCTAAGAACAAAAATCACTACATCTTTTGTTTGTCTAGGCATTAGTTTTGATATAGACTTAAGAAGTAATATTTAAAATACTTTATTATTACTAGGAGTTATAGATATGGAAATAATAGGTGTAGAAGCTAAATTGAATAAATTGCCTTTAATATCTCCTTTTGGTTTTAAGGGATCTTTTTCTAATGCCATATCCTTGTCTTGTTTAGAAATAAAGACAAAGACTCTTAGGGCAAAAGGGGAGTCTATTCAAGGAGTTTTATGGTCAGATGGCAATCTCTATGGAGAGATTGGGGAAGAAAAGATTAATGACTTAATGTTTCAAATTACCAAAAATGTAGCAAATAGTTTAATTGGTAAAAAACTTGAAAAGCCAGAGGATATGTTTTTTGACTTGTTTAAAGAAGCTGAGAAGCAAGCTATGAACCTATTAGGCTATTTACCAAGAAAAACCTTTTTATTAAACTCTCTTGTAGCCCTAGATAATGCTTTGAGAATCTTGTATGCAAAAAGCATTAGTAAAAAAAATTATGAAACCTTTGCTTCTTTAGAAGGTATAGATATTAGAAGACAAAACAAATTAGCCTTTGTACCCCTTGTTTCATACAATACTAAAAAAGAAGAAATAGAGAAGTTGGCAGATGAAGGAGTTTTTGTCTTTAAGATAAAGATTGGAGTGGATCCAGACTTAGATAATGATAAGGCTAAAATGTTAGAAGGAGACAAGAAAAGATTAAAAGAAGTTCATGATATCTTAAAAATCTATACTAGCCCCTATACTGATAGCGGGAGACTAGCCTATTATCTAGATGCCAATGGTAGATATGACAGTCTTGAAAGGGTAAAGGATCTTCTAGATTATGCTAAGAAAATAGATGCTTTTTCTAATATCCTACTATTAGAAGAGCCCTTTGATGAGTTTTATGATGAGGATGTATCTTCTTTAGGTGTAACAGTAGTAGCAGATGAATCTTTACATGATAAAGAGGATGCTTTAAAAAAGATAAAACTAGGTTACAAGGCCTTCGCTCTAAAGCCTATAGCAAAAACCATAAGTGCTACCAATGAGATTATGGAATTAGGACTAATTCATAACATTGATATGTTTTGTGCTGATTTAACTGTTAGTCCTATGTTGGTAGAGATAAATAAAAGCTATGCTGCCTGCTTACCTTCCATTAAAGGATTAAAATGTGGTCTTTTAGAAAGTAATGGAGCCCAAAACTATTCCAATTGGCAAGTGCTAATGGAAGAGCACCCCCTTAAAACTTCTTCTTTTGTTTCTATTAAAGATGGAGTCTATGAGTTAGATGACGAGTTCTTTATGCAATCTGCTGGAATTTTTAAATATTATTAATAGGAGTCCTTATGAAAAAAGAAAACATTCACAAGTTCTTATTCAGCCTTGTCATACTCTTGCTTATTGGCTTTTGTATTAGGCTAGGAGCTGATTATCTTAAGTATGATGATACCTTAACATCAGCGCCTTTTTATGTAAGCATAATTGTTAGAAGTATAGAGTTTCTTCTACCAGCTCTTTTATTAACTATTGGAGCAATTATAGTTAAGAGGAAATATGGTAATAAGTAGGGGATAACCTCTATGTTAGGAAGGTTGTTTAAGAGTTTTAGTTTTCCTATTTTTCATAAATCTCTCTTTTTAATATACCTACAAAAGGTAGGTTCCTATACTTTTCTGCATAATCTATACCATAGCCAATTATGAATTCGTCAGGAACTTCAAAACCTATATATGCAATATCGATTTCCTTTTCTCTTCTGGCTGGCTTATCAAGAAGGCTAGCTATTTTTAAGGACTTAGGCTTTCTGCTCTCTAAGTTTTTCATCAAATAGTTCAGAGTCAATCCTGTATCTACAATATCCTCAACTACTATTACATTCTTTCCCTCTATATCTTCTTCTAGGTCCTTAATAATCCTAACTGCACCACTAGTCTGGGCAGAATTGCCATAACTAGAAACCACCATATAGTCAACACAAGTAGGGACTGTAATCTTTCTTAAAAGATCTGCCATAAAAACACTAGCCCCCTTTAATATTCCTACAAGTAAGATTTCTTGGCCGGCATAATCCTCAGAAATCTCCTGGCCTAGCTCCTTGGTTCTTTTAGCAAGAATTTCTTCATCTAATAAAATCTTATGCACATCATTTATCATATATAGCTCCCTTCTAAGTCTATCTAATAGCCCTTGCTCTATCATTTGTATAGAGTTAATAAGTATTTGTCTTCTAATCTTAGCATAATCATACCTAAGCAAGTAAGAAAAATCCAGAAAAGAGAATCACAAGTATAAGGTATTGTTTTACTGGATTAGTGGCCATATAAGCTTATACTTTCAAACTTAACCCTCAAGCCACCTTTTAAGTTTACTTTTCCGTTTATATGTCTTGTATAAAAAAGATGGCTTTATATATTTGATTGCTATAGGCTTGGAATAAATGTTGTATTCATCCGACATTTGTATATCCTATTGATTTCTTCAATAGCCACTTTTTCATCTTCAATAGCTACTTTTTCATCCTCAATAGCTACTTTTTATCTTTTCCTATTGGGATATCATAATTAAGATTGAAGAGTGTTATCCCAAATGAGTTGTCGTCTGAATAGAATTTTAGTTCAAGATTTCCTTTGTATTAGCCATTAAGTCATATTAAATTAAATTGCTATTATAAAAATTTCAATTTAGCTATGTAATAAATTACCACCACAACAATAACTACAGATACTATTATTAAATCTTTGCGAGTTGTTTTTACCCCTAATTTGTATTCAAGAATCGCTTTAACAATAATCCCACCATACATCATAGCTTGTGCAATAAATGCAATTGGATAAAGACCATTTAGCACATTTTCAGTAAATGAAGCATCTAGATAATCGTTATACAAGATATATATTGTAATTAAGAGAGCAATATTTAGGATAATACCTATCCAAGCAATGATTTTACTCCATTTTATAGCTTTACTCATATATGACCCCCTATCATGACACAGTCTACAACTTGTAACTTGTATTTTCTCCAATATTTTCCACTACAAGTATATCATTATAAAATTCTAAAGGATAAATACATTATCTTTTCACCTGCTAGTCACAACAATTATATCTAAGACTCTAAGCATTTCATTAATTTTCTAAGTTAATTCTCCTGAAACCTTGATGCTGATCTGTTTGTACACTCTTCACGAGATACAAGAGCCCCTGTAACAAGATAAACTATGCTTTTAAGCTTAACCTTCAAACCATCTTTTAAGTTTACTCTTTCGTTTGCCTAACACTTCCTCTATATGAAATCTCTTGTATAAGAAGGGTCCTTTAACATATTTTATTGCAATGGGCTTAGAATAAATGGTGGATTCATCTGACATTTTTGGTGCTGGCCATGGTTCAAGTGTTCTAATATAGTCCTTACCAGCTGTCTTGTAATCTCTTTTACCAACCTTCAAAAATGAGGCCACAGCTTTTCCTGTTTGACCATTTACCGCCATTCTAATCTGTAAGTCTGACTCCTTAGCCTCACTTGCTTTATCCAAAAACCATATAGGCAGATTAATTCTTGGATACTTATGTCGTCTTGGATATAGTGACCAGCTCTTTATTTTCACATCTTCAAGACCAAATTGAGATTTGAACATATTAGGTATATCACGATAAAGAATTCGATGTCTTGCCGTATTTAGTCCTTTGTCCTTCATAGGGGCAAAGATATGGATATCATCCTCTAAAAATGCTGGAGTAAAGACTGTTGATTCACCATAATCCCAAGGGTTCAGTTGGTCCATCAAATAGATATCAAAAAGTGAGTTCTGTGGACTTGCCCAATTGATTCTATCTTGATAAAAGGTGAACTGCCCACATTCAGTGTCTAGGCTTGCTTTTATACTGAAATCCTCAACTAAATAGGGTAGGTAAATGGCTTTAAGCTCTGATTTTATCCTCTTTTCTATATCCTGCTCTACAAAGTCCTTTCTGTGTTCTGCTACTAAACGAAGGAGTTGTTCTATGGCTTGTGCTTTACTAATCTTAAAGGGGAGAGCTTGTTTATACATATCACTATCATCACCAAATAATAAGTCATCACCATAAGCTCCACTTTCATAAACATCTGATGCCGCAATTTTGTTGTTACAGTATCCACATTCAAAAACACTTTGAGTTGAAAAGCCTGTAATTTTTCCACCACAATAGGAACAATCAAAAGAAATTTCTTCTCTTTTAAACCACTTTTCAAAGGTTCCCTTATCAAAATTATATAGATTCTCCTTTAAGTTACCTGTTCTATGTCTTAGCTCGCCAGGAAGCCAGTGGTCTTCTAAGAAACCCTCATCACTACCCACATGAGTGAGTCTTATCAATCCATCAATAAGTGTAATGGGAAGGTGCCTGAAAGCCATTTCAGATGTATTAGAATGATAATCTGCTTCCCAAGGAGCAAAACTTCCACAGTAAGGACAGGCAAAGCCCTCAGATTTCTGGTCAAAGTAGGAAGGGGAACCACACTCCTTACATTTTATAGCTCTAGTATTTTGGTCATGCATACTTATATCCTCCTGCTCAAAATAACTTAATTCTTCTATAATTTCACTATTTCTGTGGATCTATCCTAGATGAATAGTATCTATATTCTTCTTAAATATTAAAAACTATTTTTAGAATATAATCATTTTTAAATTAACTATCATACATATACAAATATCAATTATTTTAAAGATTAAAATGCTAAAGGCATTAATAGCGCAATGAAGCTAAATTCTTATTTTATACATGGCTTACAACAATTATACCTAACTACTCCAAACAATGCATGATTACTTCAAAGATTCTTATACTTATTCTTTCATTACTGGCAACAAGATATTTATGGAATTTCCAGTTACTTTAAATATTGGTTTTACCTGACTTTGAGAGTAAGCTTGATTAATTCTTTTTATACCAGTTCCAAATCTCTTAATATGGTTAAGTCTAAAAAATATATTTCCTATAATAGGGTTTCTAGCGATAGATTTCTTTCCTTCTAGATAATCAACTTTAGTCATACCTTTTGGCAAGCCACCTAGATATGCAATATCTATTAAATCATCATACATGACTACCCTTATATGACTATTTATATCCCAGGCTCTATGAATTAAAGCATTGGCAATTGCCATTTTGAAAGCTTCTTCAGGTATTTTCTCTACCTTTACACGTTGAAGACCTTTAATCTCCTCATATTGATAGTATCTGCGGTACATGACTAGAGCTTTATCAAATTGCTCTAGTATGGATATGCCAGAAAAAGTCTCTCTATCTAAAAATATATTTATACTTTCTCCAAACCTTACCATGTCAATACCAAAAAAACTATTTTTATCAGCTAATAACTCTGCTGCTTTATTAAAACCCTCTTCTTTGTCAAATAAGTCTAGTGCTATTAATATATCTTGAGTTAATTCCTTAATAGCTATGTGGGATTTTAAATGGCTTTCAAGATATTTGAAACTTAAATCTTGATTTTTAGATGGCAAGTTTTCAAAGGTTTTATCTTCTTGTTCAAGTATAAGTCTTCTTAATTCATAATTCCCTATTTCTACACTTCTTGTGTCATTTCTTTTATATGCTCTAGAATTATAGAAATAGGGCTTATGCTGACCTTCTATAACAGTTAAAGTAATCACATTAGTTTCTGTATTTATTTCCATATGAAAGTCTACTTTTGGCTCAATGGAATAATTAATTTTGTTTTCAATATCTAAACACACTTTGCCAGGATTTATAAAGCCAATAATTTTTCCATTATCCTTTTTGCCAAATATGATTTGTCCCTTACCATAATTTGAAAAGGCACTTACAGTTTTTAGAAAACTATCAGATATTTCTTCTTCATATACTAAAAATTTAGATTCTATCATAAGTTCTCCTTGTAAATTTGTATGGTCATTCAAGGTCTGATAGTTTCTTTTTTTACTTCATCAAGAGAGTGATACTCTTCTTCATTGTTTTTAAGTCTTTCCTCATAATCTAAGATTGCCTTTAAATCATATTCATCTTCAATTTTTTCTAATAAAGTTTCTTTCATTAAGGTAGGTAAATCAGTGTTTTTTAATCTAGCATACTCATTAAAGACCCTATCTTCATCATCGCTTAAATTGACTTTAATTATTCTCATATGAAGTCTCCTTTAACTAATTGAATTGTAACATTTACCTATTTAAAGTGAAGAAACTAAAGTGTATGGGATTGCTTTAAAGTACAAAATACCCAATAGTCATACCCATGCATTTGAACTATAATTGTAGTAGAATAATGTTTAAAGGAGCTACCATGCTTAATGCTAAAAACAATAAGATTCTAATTGATGATGTAGAAACCACATATATATCCTTTGGTAGTGGTAACAAACCCCTCATACTCATACCTGGCCTAGCGGATGGGATAAAAACAGTAGAAGGGGCAGCTTTGCCTTTTGCTTGGCTTTACAGGGTCTTTGCTAAAGACTTTACAGTTTATGTAGTATCTAGAAAGGATGTCTTGCAAGAAGGCTACAGCACTAGGGATATGGCCTCTGACTTAAGTAAATTTATGGACCAATTAAGCATTGAAAAGGCTAGCGTAGTAGGAATTTCCCAAGGTGGAATGATAGCACAGTTTTTAGCTATAGATTACCCTGAAAAAGTAGATAAGTTAGCTTTGGTGGTTACCATGGCAAGGTCTAACAATATTATTGAAGATGCAGTTAATACTTGGATGGAAATGGCAAGAAAAGGGGAGTATAGGGAACTTCTAAGAGATAGTATGGAAAGAGGAAGTGATCCTAAGATATATAAAAGGAGAAAAATACTTTTTAAATTTGTTCCTAAAGAATCTTCTAAGTTCAACAAAGAAAGATTTTTAATACAGGCTCAATCTTGTATTGACCATAATAGTTATGATGAACTTCATAAGATAAAGGCCACAACTTTGATTTTAGGTGGAGAAGTGGATAGGGTTTTAGGTGGCCAAGCTTCCTATGAACTTGCTGAGAAGATAAGCTCTAGCACTTTAAAAATGTACAAAGAACATGGTCATGCCCTTTATGAAGAGGCTAAGGATATAAATAGGGTCTTGATGGATTTTTTAAAAAAATAGAAGACAGATGTAGTTGTTAAGATACAAAAAAGTTAATAGTAGCAATAAAAAATATGCCATTGAATGTAGCTGATATTCAATGGTTTTTTATTAGTATTTCTATTAAAAGAGTAAATCTTTTATGAAAATAGATGTTGACATATGAAAACATATGAAATACAATGAAAATGCATGAAGGGAGCAAAGTGAAATGTTATTTGAAAAATTATACACTGTTGATGATATTGCAAAGATGACAGGACTAACTTCTAGAACTATTAGAAACTATCTTAAAGATGGTAGGTTAAAAGGGAAAAAAATAGGAGCCCAGTGGAGATTTACCAAAGAAGATATTCAAGACTTGTTTAAAGAGCAGGATTTTACAAATGAAGTTGAGAAAGCAAAAAATCAACTAGTACTTGATTATATAAACAGGGGAGAAGTTGACAATACTAGCACTTGTACCATTGTTGATTATCCTTGTTCAAGTAGTGAAAAAATGCAAGATTTATGTGATAGGGTTTTGAAAATAGTTAATGAGTATAAAAAAGAAGGATCTATAAAATTCTCTTATCAATATTTTGTAGGCTTAAAAAAAGCTAGATTTATAATTATCGGAGACATACTTTGTGTTCAAAAAATTCTAGATGTAATAGAAGGAAATGTGCAAGAAAAAGAGCAGATGCTAATATGAGAAACTTATATGAAAAGATTGAATTAGAATTGGATAAAGTAGAGTTTGACGAAATTTGGCCAGGATTTTCCAAAATGGAGTTTGCACTTTATAACAAGGAAACGGTTTATTTAAAGGATAAGGAAATACCTTATGATAATAGGTTTTTAGGCAATACAAGCATAAACTATAATGATAAAAATCTTGCAATCTTTAATGTGAAAAATCCAACAAATGAAAATATCCCAATCTTAGCATCACTTATTGTCCATGAAATGTTTCATTCATATCAAGTACTAAATGGAGAAAAAAGATTTCCTAATGACCTCTTAGGATTGAGTTCTCCTAAGAATTTAAAAAATTATGAAATAAAGCATCGGGAAAATAAGCTAATAGTGAGTGCTCTCAATGAAGTGAATCATGATGTAAAGCTCAGTTATTTAAAAGAAATTATTGCACTTAGGCAGTCGCGCCTTGTTAAATATAGAGATATTGTTAAATATGAAATGGCACTTGAAACGCTGGAAGGAAGTGCTGAGTATTGTGGCACAAAAGCACTTAAGAATATTTCGAAAGAGCACTATTTAAGTAGAATAGAGGATTATAAAGGAATTTTACTTAAGGATATTCGCTTAATATTTGATACTAGAAAAATTAGTTATTATGTTGGTACATTATTATTGCTATTATTAAACGATTTAAAAATTCATTTCAATCAAGAAATTAAAGGAAATAACAAATATTTTTTTGAGGAAATATCAGAAATGTTAGGATTTGAAATTATAGATATTGAAAAAATAAAAGAGGATAATTTAGAAGAATATTATAAAGAACATTTAGATAGTGTAAATTTTGAATTTGAAGAATTCTTTAAGAAAAAAACAAATAAGCATAAAGGTAATTTCATGATTTGTGGTTATGATCCTATGAATATGATTAAAAGGGAGGATGATATTCTTTGTAGTCAATTTATTATGCTTATTGATGAAGTAAGTAAGGAAAAAATATTTGTGCAAGGCCCTGTTGTGGTGAGATTAAAACCAGAAAGCTATAAGAAAGTTCAAGAATACTATGTGCTTTCATAATGCTAACAATTTAAAAAAGGTAGAAGTCAAAATGGAAGACAAGACTTTAAGAGAAATATGGAAAGAAGAAGAGAAGAAAGTCTTTTAGACTGGGACTTTTTATATTTTGATAATAGATGGAAAAGAAGATAGGGTCTTGATGGATTTTTTGAAGGATACTTAAAGTTACCACTTTCCTTTACCATATATTACATATTCATTTAACAAATAGATAATCACTATATAATACATTCCAAATATATTGACACAATAAATTCCTCTTTTATGATGGAAGAAAAAGGAGAAATTATATGGCTAAAATAAGTGTTACTATTGATGATGACTTAAAGGAGCAAGCAGAGGACCTGTTTGAAAAATTGGGCTTAAATATGGCAACAGCTATTAATATTTTTATCCATAAATGTCTAGCCCAAGGTGGTATTCCCTTTAAGGTAACAACTCATAAGGATTCATTTTTTAATCATTACAATATGGAAAGATTAGCTGAATCAAAAAAGCAAATTGAGCAAGGTAAAACAATTGAGAAGTCTTTAAGTGATTTAGAGAAAATGGAAAAGGATTAATCTTAGGTATCTGAGTATTTAGAAGAAGAAATAAAGACACAAGCTTGTGTAGAGAGTTAAATGGAAGACAAGACTTTAAGAGAAATATGGAAAGAAGAAGAGAAGGAAGCCTTTTTAGGTTGGGATTTTTCATATCTAGATAAGAGATGGATTCAAGAGGATTTGCCTTGGGATTACAAGGAAATAGTTGAAGAATATTTAAAAGAAGATGATAAGCTTCTTGATATGGGAACTGGGGGAGGAGAATTTCTTTTAACCTTAAATCATCCATTTAACAAAACATCTGTAACCGAAATGTATGAGCCTAATGTGCTTTTATGTAAAGAAAAACTAGAGCCTCTTGGAATTGAAGTAAAAAGGGTCTTTTGGGATGATGACCTGCCCTTTGAGGATAATACTTTTGACCTCATTATCAATAGACACGAATCATTTGATGTAGGCGAAGTAAAAAGAATATTAAAACCCAATGGCATATTCATAACTCAACAAGTAGGTGGAAGAAATAATGAGATATTGTCTAAGGCATTAATAAAGGATTTTAGCCCCATGTATCCAGACCATAACTTAGAAGTGGTTCTAAACAAGATGAAAGATAAAGGCTTTGATATATTATATGCAAAAGAGGCTTTTCCATTTTTACGGTTTTTAGATATAGGGGCAATAGTATACTTTGCTAAGATAATTGAATGGGAGTTTCCAGGTTTTAGTGTGGATTCTTCTTTTTCAGAATTAAAGAAACTTAATGAAAACCTAAAGGCTAAGGGCTACATAGAAAGCATAGAGCATAGATTTGTTCTTGTGGCTTTTAGTAAAAAGTAAGTTGCTTAAAAGAACTAGATTATATTGTATATAGTTTGTTTCCTTTTTATGCAAGAAGAATTTTATTTAGCAAAGGTATAATACTACTGGTTTATTTGATTATAAAATAGGAGGCTTTGATAATGGCAGCCAATGTTATTTCAATTGATGTAATAAGAGAAAAAATAATAAGTATCTTTAATGATTATCCTGTAGAAAAAGCAATATTGTTTGGTTCATACGCAAAAGGTAAAGCCAAAATAACGAGTGATATTGATTTGTTTATTGATACAAATGGAAAATTAAGGGGATTAGATTTTGTTGGATTGTTAGAAATTCTTGTAACAACTTTAGAAATGAAAGTTGATTTGTTTGACAAGACCCACATAGAAGAAGATTCTCCTATCATGAAAGAGATAGAAGATAAGGGTATAGTTATATATGAGCGCTCAAAAGATTATGTAAGAAATTTTAACTTATAGGTCAACACAAATTAACTCAAGATATCTTTGTTGAAATACTATAGTCTTATATCAATATTTACATATGCTTTCTTCATAAACTTAAAGCAAGTGTACAATAAAAGGTACACAAGGGCCAATTTGCCTTTATTCGTAACTATATAGTATATATAAAATAGAAAAGTGGTATTTAATAATATATAATTTGTTTAAAGCATAAACTTAAACATTGGAGGGGCGGTATGTCGATAAAAATATTCCATACAGGTGATTTACATATTGGAATGAAGTTTGCTAACTATCCTGAGAACATAAAAAGACCTTTAGTTGAAGCTCGTTTTGAGACTTTAGAAAAGATGGTAAAAGAAGCCCATAACTTAGGAGCTGATCTTTTTGTGGTAGCAGGAGATTTATTTAACTCAATAAAGATAAATAAGAGTGATTTAAAAAGGACAGCAGATATCTTAAGTAAATTTGAAGGAAATCTAGTAGCGGTTCTGCCAGGAAATCATGACTATGACAATGAGGGTGTAGACTTATGGAAGGATTTTATGGGCTTTGCTAGAGATAATGTAATACTCTTAAATGAAGAAAGACCATATAGCCTAAAAGACTATGATTTAGATTTAATGATTTATCCAGGGCCTTGTCACAGTAAGCATTCTGCAAGTAATAGTATTGGCTGGATTAAGAATTTAGAACTTAAAGATGACCATAAGTACAAGGTTGGTATAGCTCATGGAGCAATAGAAGGCTTATCCCCAGACTTAGAAGGTAATTACTACTATATGTCCTTTAATGAATTAGAATCCTTACCCTTAAATGTTTGGCTATTAGGTCATACTCATGTAGCTTACCCAAGCCAAGATAAGGTTGTTAATCATAGAATCTTTAATGCTGGCACTCATGAGCCAGACGGTATGAACTTTTTAAGAGAAGGGGCAGCCTGGCTTATTGAATTAGAAGACCAAGATATTAAGGCTGAAAGAATAGTGGTTGGTAAGTATATGTTTTTAGATAAGAAATATACTGTAAACTCTAGAGCTGACTTAGAAAGAATAGAAAGAGACTTAGTAACAAGTAATGCTAAATCTACCTTAGTTAGAATTAGTCTAGAGGGATCTTTAGAAAAAGAAATATATGAAGAACTAAATGACTATTACAAGTCTCTTACAGATAAGCTTCTTTATCTAGCTATTGAAGACTCTAAGTTAAATCTACGAATAACCATGGAGATTATAGAGAAGGAATATGAAAAAGGATCTTTTCCCTTTGAGTTTTTAAGAAAACTAGAAGGGGACCAAGAAGCCCTACAATTAGCCTATGACCTAGTAAGAGGAGGCACAAATGCACATTAAATCCTTTAAAACTAAACAATTTGCTGGTGTGAAAAACAAAGAAGTAGAATTTAAAGAAGGTCTTAACTTAGTCTTAGGCCCCAATGAATCTGGTAAAAGTACCTTAGTAGAAGCAATTTATGCAACTCTTTTTAAAGACATTAAACTAAGAGATAGCTTTAAAGAGGATAAGGACTTTAAATATAGGTTCTTTCCAAAACCTATAGGAGATTTCATAGAAGGAAGACTTAATATTAGTTTTGAAAAAGAGGACTATGAATTGTATAAGGCTTGGGGGCAAGGGGCTGATTCTTCTTTAGAGTTGCCAAATGGAACCTTGATAAAAAGCTCAGATGAGATTAATAAAAAGATGAGTCTTCTTTTACCCTTAAGTACCAATACATATAACTCTATAGTTTTTGCTAAACAAAGAGATATTAAAAGTGCTCTAGCTAATATCTTAGAAGATAGCCAGGTTAAAGGAGAGATTAAAGATATCTTAACCATGGCCTTTATGGAATTAGGGGGAGTATCTTTAGATGACTTAGAAAAGAAGATAGAGGCTGATTTAGATAATTTATATAAAAGGTGGGATAAAAGCAAATCAGGACCTGAAGGTAATAGAGGAATAAGTAATCCATATAAAAGTAATGTGGGTGGAATCTTAGAAGGCTATTACAAAAAAGAGGGTCTTAAGTTGGCTATGGACAATGCCAAGTCCAGTGAAGAAGCCTTTGAAAGAGTGATTAGTAGGCTAAGTAAAAGTAGTGAAGAATTTACTCAAGTAGAAGAAAAAAGAAAGGCTTTAGAAACTATTGAAGAGGATGTTAACAAGAGACAAGTAATTGATTTACGTTTAGAAAACAATAAAAAAGAATCAGATGAACTATCCAAGGTAGTAATGAACTGGCCTGTAAATGAGTATAAGGAAAAAGAAATAAAGGGAAAAATAGAGGCTCTTAAAAAGGAAAAACAAGCTTTAGTTAAGGAAAAAGCCAATATTGAGCTTATGGATAGTCTTCTAAAGTTAAAAGAGGATATAAAAAGGATTAAAGAAATAGAAGATGCCATAAAGAAGAAAGACCTTGAGTTAGAAAATCTTCCTAAGGTTACCAAAGAGGACCATGATGAACTTTTAGCTTTAGAAAGAAAGATTCATGGTTTAAGACTTACCTTATCCAGCGGTAAACTTAAAGGAGAAATTCAAGTCTTTACCAACAAGCCTTTAAGTTTACAAAGAGACCTTGGACAAATAGAGGTGGTTGAAAAGTCCTTAGTAATCCAGCCTTCTAGTCATGTAAATATTGAGTATGAAAATGAGCTTAAGATAAGTTTAACAGCAGGGGATATTGATTATGAAGCAATATCTAAGGAGCTAAAAACAGAAGAAATAAAACTGAAAGAAAAACTAGAGAGTCTAAAAGTTTCTGATACAGCCAGTGCAAAGATTAATCTAGAAGAAAGAGAGATTATTACAAAAGAAAAAGACAAACTGCTATGGCAAAAAAATAAAGAAGAAGAAAAAGAAACAAAAGAGATAAAAGAGGAAAAGATTAAAGCTCTTGGAGATTTAAAGGTGACCATGAGTTTAGCAGACTTGATAAAAAAAGAAGGGGAGCTAGATGAGACCTTAAGGTCACTAGAAATTGAAGCTGCTACCTTGAAAAAGACCTTAAGTGAGTATTTAGATAATTATGAAAGCCAAGATAAGATAATGGATAAGCTTATTAATATTAAGTCTCAAGTAAAGAATTTAGAAGAGGAAAAAGTTAAGCTTGCTAAACTACCAGATGACTTTGAAAGTCCTCAGGCCTTTAAAGATAAGTTGAATGAATTAAGGACTAGAAGTAATGAATTAAAAGATGAGTTATCAAACTTGAAAGTAGAGCAGTCTCAAGCCCAAAATGCTCTACCTGATGAAAGTTATGAGGAGTACACAGGACAATACTTACTTGCATCTCAAGAATTTGAGAATCTATTAAACTATGGTAAAAAACTAGAACTTATTGAAAAAGCCTTCAATGATACAAAAAGTGAAATGGCTAAAAATCCTATGGAGCCCTTACAAGAAGATTTCTTAGCTCTTCTTAGTCTCATAACTGATAGTAGATACAAAGAGGGGGTTATAGATACAGACCTATCTGTTAACCTAGAAGCTGGTAATGGAAAATTGCCCCTAGATCTCTTATCTGCTGGTACCTATGACTCTGTAGTTTTAGCCTTAAGATTATCTATCTTTAAGCATATCTCTAAAGACCAAAAGGGCTTTATGATACTAGATGACTGCTTGGTTGATTTGGACCCAAAAAGAAAAAAAGAGGCAATTTCTTTAATTCAAGAATT
Source organism: uncultured Clostridiaceae bacterium (assembly GCA_964563155.1). Lineage (GTDB taxonomy): Bacteria > Bacillota > Clostridia > DUPQ01 > DUPQ01 > DUPQ01. Next base: position 96,038 of record CAZLVL010000007.1, read on the forward strand.
TGCCAAAGACCATCAAGTCATATTCACTACCTGTGACCCCCAAACTGCTGAAAGTTTAGGTGGAAATTTAATAGAACTGGAATAGACTAAATATGTTAATTATTCCTTAATATTTATTATTACTTTAATATCTTTATCAGACTCAAGTCTGAATTTATGAAAGTTCTCTCTATGAGAGGACTTTTTTATTACTTTATTCTCTTTATCCTCTTTACTAGTAACTTCATCTTTTTCTATTATCCTAAGTTCAAACTCACTTTTAGAGTAAATTACTAAATCAAGGCTTGCTCTAGCTTCTAGGGTAAAAGAGATTTTCCTTTCTTCTTCTATATAGTTTTTTAGTCTTGCCCCAATCACCTTATAGATCTTAAAATCTAAGTCTTTAGATTGGTTTACAACTTTGAGATTATGATTACCTTTAGTCATAAACTCATCAGGTACAAGACAAGTGTAAAAGAACTTTTTCTTATCCGCTTCTATATATGAAAGATAATCATCTCCCACATTTTCTATATCCCAAAGACCTTTACGAATGCTAAAAGATTTAAGATTAGCTTTTGAGCTACCATCAGCTAGTACAGATAAGGTGCCAAAATCACTGGTTATACCACAAACCCCTTGTCTTACAGCTCTTAATATTCCAGTGGCACAATTGCAATTCCAGGCCTGGCCATAGCGTTGCCATTGAATTTTATTCTTGTCTGAATCACAGTCTACCACTTCTATGGCAGCTTTAAACTTATCCCAGATACCATCTAAGAGCTTTAGGTAATATGGGCCAAGGTTGCTACTTTCTTCTTTTTTGTTAGATATGAAAAAGCCTTCTTTAATTAAGCTAAGGGCATAAAAGTCCCAGTGACTATACCAAGAGTAGTGAACACTCTCAGTATCCTTGTTTACATCATCTTCAGGTAAAACCCTAATGCCAGAAAAAAGAAGGTGTTTATGAAAGATATAGTCTCCTAGTTTGTCTAGCTTTTCAAAAAAGAGATTATATCCAAAGTTGGTATAGGCCCCCATATAGGCATAAAGGGGAAAAGTCATATTCTTTTTTCCATCATCATAGATACTATCTACAAGGCCTCCTGCTTCAGGTGAATAAAAGTCTTTTATATATGTCTTTTCAATGAGGTTATGAATTTTCTTAGCTTCTTTTTTTGTATCATAATCTTTTAAAACACTGGCTAGGATTTCCATTAGTCTAGTAGCTGTATAGAAGGTGCCAGTTTCCATGGCTGTATATGAGTTTTCTCTTCTACCTAAGGCATGTCTATCATCTGGATAAAAGCCAGGTCCAATAATATAGCCATTTTTATGGCTTTTATTTACGAGACCCTGCCATATATGTTTTAAGGTTGGATAGATCTGGTTGAGATAGTCATAGTCTTGTGAATCAAATATATATTGGCATGTAAGGGTAATGTATATGCTATCAATAGAAGAAAAGTGCATGGTTTGAATAATGTCATAGTTTCTATCATACCTATGGGGAACTGAGTAATCCTTCCATAGGTTTTTACTTATAAAGTCTATAATATCTTTTTGTCTCTTTAAATCAGACCAGCTTCCCATTTCCATAGCACTAGCTATATTGTCCCAGCCCCATACCCAGTAGTAACTAGAAGCAGAGGCCCTAGTCATACCTGTTTTACTATCTTTAGCAGATTCCACATACGAAGGGGTAAGAGAAAAGATATTTTTTGCTCCCTCATGATTATCTATGTCTAATAATGGGGTGTTAGTATAGAGGCTTTCATATTTTAGTAATAACTCATCTTTAATTAATGTGTAATTGTCTGATGTAAAGTCACCAATACTTCTACTTTCATCATAACTGTCTCCAAAGGTTATGCAAAAGTAGCTTGTATTTTCATTATTTATCTTAGAAGACCCAAACTGCTTATATACAGTCATATATATCTCACAATCAATAAACAATCTATCTGAGTCCTTAACCCATTTCTTTATGGGAGGCAAGTGGTCTAAATTATTTACATCAGTTAGAGGATCTGTACCAAATATTTCAGCTTGGTCTTTTACTAAGAGTAAATATGCCTTGTTTTTATCTAGCCAATCTCTTAGCTTATACTTATTGCTAGCCTTATATGTAACTATATTGGAATTAGCATCTTTTTCCTCTTTTAACTTTTGCCAGACCCTATTACCATGTACTTTAGTAAAAAGAGAGGCCTCATCAAATTCCAGATCAATTCCTTCATTTTCTTTGTTACTACTTACCTTCATGAAGATACTCTTTTTGTATGCAAGAGCTTCTACAGAACCAAGAACTTTATTCTTGTCCAAAGAACCATAAGATGCTTCTTTATCATTATTCTCATTACTCTCATTAATATCATTAATATCATTATCATCATTATCTTTTATTAATGAAAACTGGCAGGCAAATACACTAGCCCTATAATTACTTACACTTAAAGGAGTATCAGATACAAACCTAAAGGCAGGAAAGTCATAGGAGCCTTTTAAAATTATGGCATTTCTAGAAACAGGTTGCTTACCATGATAATCAAGACCAATAATACCCTTTGTAGAAAAGGCAGCTGAAACATATTCATCATTTATCCTGTTTTGCATTAAAATGAGGTTAGTAAATCCCTTATCATAGTTAATCGCTATTTTGTCCAATAGTTCATCCATATTCTTATTCATACCTTACATCCATAGAATCTATATTGATTCTCACTATTTTTCCCTCTTTTTCCATACTAAGAATATTATTATCATATTCCACCTTAGGTCTCTTATCCTCTTCATAGGCAGATAAAAGGGTAATGGCAGATGTATTAGAAGAAAAGTAGGGTCTTAAAATCTGCACCCTTTCACCCATAGGCTCTATAGCTTTATGCCACATCCATTTAAAGTCCTTGTAGTCTTGGGAAAAGGCCTTTTTAAACATATCTTCTTCTAGTCCCTTATGCTCCCAATCTAGGACTTCACAGGTATCTGCATTGATAACAAAAGCAGATATGTTGAGTTTATCTTGTCCTTTAAAGTCATATTTAAGAGCCTGCATTTTTTCATCCTTTGTATATGACTCAGTAAGTATTACAAAGTTTTGAGTAAAGGGTAAGCTTCCCTTTACTTCATCTTTTATTAAGAGGCTTTTAAAGTGAAGAAGGTATATGATTTGTCTAGTCCAGATATGCTCATCTATATCGTAGGGGCCTTTAGCATATCTAAAGTTCCAAGTAGATTCTCTAGGAGGCCAAAGGGGCCACTCTTGTACCTTATTTATCCTTGTTTGGGTCTTTAGGATGTAGTGATTAGCATTTCTTTCTACTTCTATTAAATTACCTCTAGCTTGGTCTGTTTTCATATCTAGAGCTATTCTATTGTGCATAAAGCTAGCATCACAAGCAGGGGCATATTGACTCCCTATATCTATCAAAAGGGGAGTTTTATCTTGATACCATATGAAGGTATTTTCATCGTGGTCATAGTGCATGGAGATATCTCCACTTTTTAAAAGAAGATAGGATTCTTTATCCTTTATGAGGGCTCCAAAGCCCTCATAAAGATAGAGTCTACTTCTATCTTTACTCACATCACTACTACTAACCATCTTACTTTCATCATCTTCTAATTGGTCATTAATAAGGGCTAGCATTTTAAAGGTGGAATTTAGCTCTCCACCTGCTGATATGTAGGGGGAGCCTGCTTTTTTCCAGGCACTCATCATGGTCTTGGAAAAATCACTACCTTTAGTTGCCAAAGCTGCCCAAGCAAAGATATTTGAAAAAGACTGGGACCAATAGTTAGAAGCTGTATCACCTAGGGTAGGTAGCATATGAGCCCCATACCTATAATCAAAAGGAGTCTGTATATTAGCCAAAAAACTTAAGGTTGATAAAAAGGCCTTGTTTTCAAACCAGTTTTTGTAGCCAGCATTTTTAAGTAGGGTAAAAAGGATTATGAGGTAACTCATGGAGTAGGCCTGGTAATTAGGAGCTTCAATCCAAGCAGAGCTTTGTTTAATACAGTAATTTAACTCCTTTTCTATTTCTTCTTCTACATAAGATATAACTGGTTTAAAGTTAAAAGAGTCTTGTAATACACAGGCACATATTCCAAGCGCTGAAAATCTATCAGAATGAAAATTTCTATTTCCTCTAGAAAAACCAGCATCTAAAGAGGGCCAGTAATCAGAAGAATAGAGGATAGAGGTTAAAAGAGCTAAGGCTGATTCTATGAACTTTTTATCTTCCTTTGTATAGCAAGAAGACTTTTTAGTTATATCATAATCAAGGGCTACTAAGCGTAAAGGTCTAGATAACCTTATAGCTACTAGTTCATGTAGGCTATATCCAAAGTTAAAAAAGAGCTCTAATCTAGACTTTAGCCAAGTTATGACTAAGTCTTTTGTTATACTTGCATATTGTTCATCTTGTAATAGTAGGTATATGCCAGCGGGATCATAGGCTGCTTCATTATCCTTATTCTCCCTAATGGTATCTTTTAACCAAATATTCTTTTCTATTCTCTTTCTTAAACAACTAGCATCTTTTCTTTTCATGAAATATGAAGAGGTTCTTCTTTTTAAAGTCCTTTTTCTTTTAAAACTATGCTCCCATTTATTAATCTGGGTCAAACTAGGTCCTAAAAAGATGCCAGCTAGAATATCTGCCCTAAAAACCTTTTTAATTGGATCTTTTAGCATTTCATCCCAGTTTTGATACTTGTTTTTAAGGCCTATGGTCTTTTCCATAAAGGACTCTTTAGTAGTAATATCTAAGAGCCAGGCCCTTTTAAGCTTACCTAAGGGTAGGCTTAAGCTTATGGCTTCATCTTCTACTTTTGCAATAGGCCTTGCCTTTATTCCATTTTCCCAAGAGTTGGCTTTGATGGGTATAAGGGAGAGGGAAGCATCTTTGTTTATGTATTGTATAAGGGTGGCACAGTTTAAGTCCCAGCAATAAAAGGGCTGAAGAGAAACTGGATCAACAAGGTTATCAAGATCACTTTCTAGCCTTCTCCAAGCATCTGAGGGTCCTAACTTTTGCTTAGGGCTATGCATTCTTGTATATGTTCTAGTAGCCTCAAAGCCCTTTATTCTAAATACAAAGGTTGGCTCTTTTTCTTCTACCAATACTTTGTCTAGATTACATTCTTCTTCTACTAGCATGTAGTCTAGGTTTTTAAAGATCTGAAATTTTTGTGTATAAGACCCTAAATGATTAAATTCATATTTTAGGGTAAGAAGAGATGATAGGTTTAAGTCTTCAAGGTCCCAGCTTAAAGAGTATTCTTCTTCTAAATCTTTAAAGCCACCATCTATCTCAATGATTAGAGGTATATCATCATCATTATTTTTTTTGTTATTTTCATTTTTCTTATTATTATTCCTTATTGTCTCTATCTTTAAAACACAAGAGTTGTCTTTGGGTAAGGATATATGCTTAAGAAAAGTAATGATAAAAGAAGGGTTGGATATTTGTACCTGATTTTCATCTTCTGAGATGGAATTAAGTGAACTAGAACTAAATATGTCTTTATCTTCTTTTTCTAGGTAATATATTTTTTCTTCAAAGGCTTTTAGGTCAGTAATAATTGAGACACTTAGATTGTTTTTTTCATTTAGTCTAAAGTCAGCTTCAACTATAGAGCCTTTATCATCTTTTAGATAAAGATTTGATAGGTCTTTTTCAGTAAGCCCTATTACATTGCTAACCTCTAAGGTCACATACTGAATATCCCTATATATCCCTAGATTTTCTTTTAAAACTAACTTTTCTCTCACTAAATATCTTCCACCCTTATCTCAAAGTCTAAACTATCTTTTAGGCCATCTTGGTTTTCTATTGTTAGACTAAATTTATTGCTTCCTATATCTTCTTTTTGAGGTTTCCCATATAGATATCCATCATAAACTCTTACCTTTAGCCATGTAGGTCCTTCTAACTTAAACCTTATATCATCTCTTAGGGTATAGTCGGTATACATGGAATTTTCTGGAAGCCTATTAAAACAAAGTCTTCCTAAGGAATATATGTAGTCTGTAAAAGAAGAATAATCAAAGTCTCTAAAGGCTAGAGTGCTAATGGACTCTTTGTGTATAAAGGGCTTGCCTATATATACCTCATTAGAGGCCTTAGACCTATTTCCATCTTGGTCTATTGCAATAATCTTGTAATAGCTTTTTAGCTTGTTATACTCTACTTCTTTTGAAAGATTAATACTGGTATCCTTTACCTCTATTATGAAGTTAGGAGCATTTAAAAGATAATTTGCTTCCATATCTCTTCTTTTTATAGCTATCTTGTATTCTTCATCTTTAGCCATAAAGCATCTTTGGTTTGACCCATATACCCTATAGGCCACAGCTTCATCTTTTTTTGACCAGGATAGATGGATATCTCTGTTTTCATCAATTGTTAAACTCAAGTCCTCAACTCTTTTTGGTGCCTTATGGACAAAGGATTGGACTTTAGACCATGTACCCCATATACCATAAGAATTCCTACCTCTTACTTTGTAATAGTAGGTAAAACCTTCTTCTAGTACAGAATGCAAATCTAGAGATATGCTGTCGGCCTTTGTAAGTTTATGAAAAATTGGAGCATAAGGGATATTAGCATCTGGATATGAGCTTAGTATAAATTCGTATTCTACAAAAGTGTCTTTATCTTGTTTTTCTTTCTTCTTAACATCCCAAGTAAAGCTTGATTTGTCTTTTTCTAGGTAAGTAATAATTGGGGGCTCTTCTAATTGGCTTTCAATATATTGATACTCTATCTCAATATCACCATTACCTATTATGCTTATTTCATTTTCTCCTGCTTTAAGACTTGCTAAACTAGTTAAGTTAGCTTGAAAGAAGGTATTAATAGTATGGATTTCAAAAGATGTATTGGAACAATTAAATTCTAGCTCTAGATCATATATGGCCTTAGTTTTAGCTAAAGAAGAAAAATGGTCTAGATAAATTGAAAAGTCTCCTTTTTTATCTATAATCCTTCTTTTTGAAGATAAATTACTTTTAACTTCTAAACTTCCTTCATGCAAATGGCCTTCTACTTGAATGGATAAAAGGGGATAAGAGGATTTGCTCTCGTAAGTTACTTGACCCTTGTTTTTACCCATAAAGATATTCTTTTGGTAGTCACAGTTTAAAAGCTTTAGATATTCTATTGCTTGTAAGTTATCTTTAACTGGAAAAACTCTATAGCCCTTTACAATCTTTTCACTGGGCTTTTCATTTCCAATAAATTCATTAGAAGGATTATAGGTAAAATGAATTTCTTCTTTGGGTTTTAAACTGTATGCCATATCTTCTGGATCATCATATCCTTCTAACCAAGTACTTACCCAAGAGTCCTTGTACCCTATTAAAGAAGCTAATTCATTACCTTCAGTATCTGAGTGAGTGGATATGATAGAGGTATCTTCACAAAGCTCATTATGGGTATATTGCCTATTTGGTGTCTTATGATAAAGACTTCCATAAAAGGGAGCATTACCCCCATAAAGGGCATCTGCATAGGTATCTTTGCCATCAATCTTTACTCTCAAGGTAGCATGGCTACCTTGAGACAAACTACCTGTTTTTATGGGTATATTGGCCTTAGCACAAAGAAGACCTAGTAAGCCATTAAAGGAACCACAGACTCCACTACCCATGGAGTTAAAATACCTTGTAGGAGAAAAGGTAGAGTCATCCTTAAAAGATGTATCTGGCCAAGTAATACCATATGAAATGTGATCTACAGTGAATTTCCAAAGTCTTTCAAATATTTCCTTTTCATTTTTACAAGACCTTGTTAACCTTTTTACCAAGGCATCTAAAGAAGAGTAATCTTCTTGGTTAGTATAGAAGCTTTTAATAATTGCTTCTTTATCTTCTTTGTTTTTAAGAGTGTATAATATGTTGTTTTGATAAAGGGGAGTATCACTAGGTCTTAAACTACTATTAGACCAATCTAGTTTACTCTTGTTATCAATATTAAAAGATGCTTTTGAAGGCTTTTTGTCCTTTAAAGAAACTTCCTTTTTAAAAGTATGAACTTGTCTGTAACCATAACTGTTATTAGAAAGCTCCTTTGTACTAGGATTAAAATACAAGAAAGCCTGGTCCTTTAATGATATTTCTATTATATGCTCTTTATCTTTTTCATTTATTTCTTCTATACTAAGAACCTCTAGCTTAGAAAGGTAATCCTCTTTGATATATATTTGTCCTAATAAATTACCAGAAAGATCCAGTATAGATATGAAGCCTGGCTCTATATTCTTGGACTTATGAGCAACATATAGTTTGTTGTTAATAAAGGATATATGGTAGGGAGTCTTTAAATATGGGCCAAAGTCTTTAAAAAGAGCTTCATCTAAATACAAGAGTCTATCATTTTCTTGGTCTGTTAAGATAAAGGTGTTTTTCTTGATTTTACAGCTAGATATTTTTTTACCTAAAAGGCTGGGATAGGCTTCTAGTTTTTTATGGGTAAAACCAGATGAATGACTAAGGGAATTTTCTTTTTGGTTAAAAAATAATCTTTCATGGCCTGCATGATAAATACATTGAAGTGACATTATTACACCTCCTATGATTTACTGATAGTACCACGAAAGATTTTTCAATACAATAATTTGGTCCAGCCTAAAAAGATTAGATTAAAATTTAATCATAATCCATTTCTTCTTTTAAGAAGGTTCCCTTATCCAACTCATCAAAGGCCAGATAGAGCTCTTCTCTTGTGTTCATTACAATAGGGCCACCCCAAGCTACAGGTTCATCTAATTTATCTGAAGACATAAACAAGATCTCAATATCTTCATCTAAAGCCTCTATATCTAAAGAGGTGCCTAAAGATAATTTGACAGCTGTTTTTTCCTTAACCACTTCATCTGCTACTTTAGCATCTCCTAATAGGGTAAAGACCATAACTGACTTATCTTCTTCCATTTCTAGTACTAAAGATGAGTTCTTTTTTAATAGGATATGGTAGTAGTCTAAGGGGAGATATCTGCCTTGAAAGGCTTCATGCTCTTTAAATTTCCCACTAACTAAACGTAAAGTACCATTTTCGATGGGGATTTCAGGGATTTGGTCTTTTTTAATGCTGTGGTATTCGGGCCTGTGCATCTTGTTGGCTTTAGGCATGTTTAACCAAAGTTGTACTCCCAACATTCTATCAGATGCAGGTAGCATTTCTTCATGTAGTATGCCAGAGCCTGCTGTCATCCATTGGACTTCACCACTTGTTATTGTATCTTCATTGCCTAAGGAGTCTTTGTGCATCATGTTACCTTGGGATATGAGACTTACTGTTTCTATCCCTCTGTGAGGATGCAAAGGAAAGCCTTTTATGTAATCTTCTGGGTCTACACTGTCAAATGAATCTAGCATGAGTATAGGGTCAAAGGATTCCACTGTTTTAGGACCTAATACTCTTACTAAGCTAACCCCTGCGCCATCAGTGGTTCTTCTTCCAGTGCTACTATCAATAATTTTTCTCTTCATAGCTACCTCCAATTTTCCTCTATATGGATATATAATAATATATATGTTGAATAAAATACAGACTAGGAGCTTTTATGAAGAGAATTACCAAATACACAACTTTTCATCAATTGTCAAAAATTAAAGAATTTAAACCCTTCTATAAATATCTCACACCCCAAAGAATCTTAAGAAAGGGCATAAGAAAGAGATTTGTTACCATTAGACGTTATGAAGAAGTTTGGGAAACAGGACCTATCGTTGAAGGTCTTAACCACCTAAGAGATTTAGTTAATAGCGAGCACCAAGTCTTCTACAATCTATCATCTAAAGAAGAGATTGAAAAAGACCCTAGTTTAGCTGAAAGAGTTCTTTTTCACCTTCCAGTAGAGAAAAAAGCAAAATTTGTTTTTATCGTGCCTGGTGGTGGCTATAGCTCTGTTATTCATTTTTCTTCTGGAATTCCCTTTGGTAAACGTTTAAATGATATGGGCTACCATGTCTTTTTTGTTAATTACCGAATTGAAGAGTTGGCAAAACATCCAAATCCCATAGATGATTTAGCCAAGGGCTTAGAATTTGTTGTTAAAAATGCAGATAAGCTCAATGTTGATATAGGTGACTATGCCTTAATGGGAGTATCAGCAGGGGGCCATGCCGCAGCTGCTTTTGGTCTTGATAATATTGGATATGCTAAATATGACTTACCAAAACCAGGTGCTATGATTCTAGTCTACCCAGTTATAACTATGGGGGAATTAAGTCATGTTGGGTCTAGAAAGTATTTTATGGGAGATGATATTAACAACACTGAGTTAGAAGATCTCTACTCTGTAGAAAAGCAAGTGGGCCAAAACTATCCTCCTACCTTCGTATGGCAATGTGTTAAAGATGAACAAGTTCCCATAGAAAATACTAGAATGCTGGCTGAGGCTCTAGAAAAACACCAGGTACCCTTTATATATGAGTCTTATGATGATTTTGGCCATGGTTGGGGCCTAGCTGAAACAAAGGCTGCTAAGGGTTGGCTTGAGAGGTCTATTGCTTTTTGGCAAGAAAACATTTAATTTTTTGTAACAAAGTCACTGTAGACCTTAATTATTTAGGTTAATATTACCTTAGTACTTAATTTTTTATTAAAGAGACTTCGAGAAAGGAAGTGTTTTAAATGGCTGATTGGTTAACAAGTTTAAAAACAAATACGCCTCAAGAAGGTTTTGAATTAGCAATTAAGCTAGCTAGAAAAGGCGTTGCTTATACACAGCCGGATGAAAAAGTCAGAGAGAAGCTTAGACCAGTTTATGCAAATGATGCAAATAGTCTAACATTAGCATCTCAAGTAATAGCTATTCATTTTCAAACAGTAGCGGCGGCTAATGATTATTGGAAATAAATGCTTATATGACGAAATCAAATGAAGCTGTCTCATATTGCGGAATGAGGCAGTTTTTTTTGTGGAAATTGAAGATAGGTAATATAATAGGGTAAGATAAAAAAAGAAGAGGGTTTACTAATGAAAGACAAGCAATTGGATGTTTTTTTTAATAATCTAGATAGGGCTTCCTTTATGGATAAAAGCAATAAGGCTATGGCTCATGTTGATAGTGCATTTCCCATAGGTCATGGTCAAACTATCTCTCAACCTTCTTTAGTTTTGAAAATGACCAAGTTCTTAGATTTAGAAAAACATCATAGGGTTTTAGAAATAGGGACAGGTTCAGGTTATCAAACAGCCTTTCTAGCTGAGTTTGCAAAACAAGTCTATACCATTGAAAGAATAGAGGATCTAGGTATTAAAGCAAGAGAAAGATTGGAAGAATTAGGCTATCGAAATGTTGAATACAAGATTGGAGATGGTAGCCTTGGTTGGCCTGAATTTGCTCCTTTTGATAGGGTAATGATAACAGCTGGGGCAGGGAAGAAACCCCAAGAATTGATTAATCAAATGGCCTTAAATGGCAAGATGATAGTACCTCTAGGTCCTAGTGAAATGCAATCTCTTTTACTAATTGAAAAGGATGATTTAGGTAAAATCTCTCAAACAACCCTAGGCTATGTTAGATTTGTTGAGATGAAAGGGACCTATGGTTGGGAAGAATAAAAAAGCAGAAGATTACTTCTGCTAAAATTATTAATCATTTTTTAATAGTAAATTTAAAAGACTAAATTGTTTTACAGTATGTCATTAAAATACTGCCTATGATTAAACCCTATTAAATGGTCTATTGGTAGGGTAAACAAGATACCAGTTCCTGGTTCTTTTAGTTTTCCTGTTTCTACCATAGCTGAAACTATTTCTTTTAACTTATCTTCTTGTGCTAATACAAGTATTATCTCTTTAGATGCTTCTATAGAGACCTTTAAGAACTTTAGCACTTCAGATTCTCCAGTTCCTCTACCATACATTATGGTTGCTCCAGGAGCACCTGCTTTTTTAGCAGAATCTACAATCTTTTCTGCTTTACCACGTTCAACTATAGTAATTATTAATTTCATATCTGAAAGTTCACTAACCACAACAATACCCCCTTCTAAAATCTGGTCAAAATACCTAGTACTAGTACAGATATCATTGACCCCAGTGAAGTTAACCCTATTATACCAAAGCCTGCAATTAAGGGGTCTACCGACTCCAAGGCTGCAGCTAAGCCTAGCGCCAAAGCCATATTTAGCGGGATGTTAACCGGTCCCGTAGTGGCTGATGCTGAGTCCATTGCCAAAGCAGCATAGGGCTGAGGGGCAAATACGGACAAGATTATTACAATAACAAGCATTGGTATAATTATTTTTATATACGATATATTTGACAATATACGATAAAGACCAATTCCCATTCCTAAACCAAAACCTGCAGCTACTGCATGTATTAATACTAAGTGCTTAATAGCTCCAATGGAAACTTCTTCAACCTCTAAAGCTAGAAGCTTTAAGGCTGGTTCCACTAAGGTTCCAAAATACCCAATTATGAAGCCTACACCAATGATAAGCCATTTGCGTTCTAAGGCAATTAAGGATCTGCCTACTGTATCTCCTAGCGGAATAAGGCTCATTGCAGATCCTTTTAGGAAAAAATGCAGGCCTAAGGTAGCAAAGACTATACCTAGTATAAAGTCTTTGACATTACTCAAAGGCTTTTTAAGAATCAGTAATTGGAATACCAACATTATTGCTGTTAGTGGTAGTATTCCCATTATTGTATCTTTTAAAGGGGCCAAAGCTTCTAAAAATTTCAATATACTCAACTCCTTTATCTCATTCTTACACAAATATATCTAGATTAATATACCATAGAAGCGGTATATATGCCAGTGGTTACAAGGGTTAAAGTTCTAAGCAAAGATTCTAGTTTTAGGTGAAATGTACTTATTATTATTACAATAAAAATAGACTCAATATCAATAATTCTTTTACAAGTTTTAGTGAGTATAAAGTTAAGACCATTTAATGAGACAGGTTTTATTGTATAATATCAATAAGGAATTAAATTATGAAACCATTACCATTTGTAAAGTGGGCAGGAGGGAAAAGACAACTTTTGCCTGAAATTGTAAAAAGAGTACCTAAAACTTTCAACAAATACGCTGAGCCATTTGTTGGTGGTGGTGCTGTGTTCTTCGACTTGTCTCCTTTAGATAATGCACATATAAATGACATTAACAAAGCTTTAATAACTACTTATATAGAAATTAGAGATAATCCTTTATTTCTTATGGAAAATCTTGATTTGTTTGATAGCAAGATAAAAGAAGAAGGAAAAGCATTTTACTATGCTAAGAGAGAGGATTATAATAGGAAATTAGTTGAAAATGAATATGACAGCGAATTAGCATCCTTATTTATATTTTTAAATAAGCATTGTTTCAATGGTTTATATAGAGTGAATAGTAAAGGACTTTTTAATGTTCCATACAACTTTAGTGTTGCAGCCTCATATAATAATGGAAATATTTTGGCTGTCTCCAAAGCTCTTCAAAAAACAATAATAACAAATGAGGATTTTGAAATAGCTTCTGAAAATCTAAAAGAGGGGGATTTTGTATTTTTTGATAGCCCATATGCACCTCTTAAGAATGATTCTTTTGAATCTTATACAAAAGAAGGATTTTCAAAAGAAAATCATGAGAGGCTTGCTAGATTGTTTAAAGATTTATCTAGTAGAGGATGTTTATGCATGCTAACAAATCATAATACAGATTTTATAAACGGACTTTATAAAGATTATGAGATAGAGATTGTGGATGCAAGAAGAATGATTAATTCAAAAGCCTCTGAAAGAAATGGAGAAGAGATTATTGTATGCAATTATTAGGAGATAGATACATTATTGGAAGCAAGAAAGTTTTCTTTCAGAACGATAACACACTTTTAATATGCGAAGATAGCTTTAAAATGCTTAAAAAAATAAAGCCTCAGAGTATTGATATGATATTTGCGGATCCTCCATATTTCTTGAGTAACGATGGCATTACCTGTAAAGGTGGTAAAATGGTAAGTGTTAATAAAGCAGATTGGGATAAGCATTTAAGCGTTAAAGACAAACATAATTTTAATAGAAAATGGATTAGGTTGTGTTATCCCATCTTAAAAGATACTGGAACCATTTGGATATCTGGTACAATGCACAATATTTATTCTATAGGTCTAGCATTGGAGGAGGAAGGCTTTAAAATATTAAATAATATTACCTGGCAAAAAACAAACCCTCCACCTAATTTATCTTGTAGATACTTTACCCACTCAACCGAAACAGTTCTTTGGGCAAAAAAAGATATTAAGAAAGCAAAACATTACTTTAATTATAAGTTGATGAAAAGTTTGAACAATGATAAGCAGATGAAGGATGTTTGGCAAGGTAGTTTGGTAAAAAAAACTGAAAAGAAGGAAGGAAGACATCCAACACAAAAGCCAATATATTTGTTAGATAGGATTATAAATGCATCAACTGAAGAAGGAGATATTATTTTAGATCCATTCTGTGGTTCAGGAACAACAGGTGTTGCAGCTATTCAAAATAAGCGATTTTTTATTGGTATTGACAATTGTGTTGACTACTTAGAAATATCAAAAAGGAGGATGGTAAAAGATGAAAAATGATAGGGATTTTGAAAAGTGGCTTTCAGATTTTCGAATCACCATACATGGATTTGACTATTATGTTGATTTTAAAAAAGTAACAGATAATCTTAATACCATAAAATATGAGTTAGACCTATTAAATACTTTAATAGGTTCAGCGGATTTAAAAAATGATTTTAGAAATTTAATAGAAAAGCATCCTGAGATTATAAGATGCCTTCCTTTTTTAATTGCAGTTAGAAATAAAGAGCTTTATGTCGATGTTGAAAGTGTTTTATATGTTTATGACTTTGATAAATCAGAAGAAAAAATGGATGATTATGTAACCTTTATGGAAGAAACAGGCTTGTTTAACATGCTTAAAAGTAACTTAATAACAGACTTTGTTAATTACGTCTTAGGAATTGAAGTTGGCCTTGATTCGAATGCCCGTAAAAACAGAGGTGGTAAAGGGATGGAAAATTTTGTTGAAAGCTACATACAAGAAGCAGGTTTTCAAAAAGATATAAATTACTTTAAGGAGCTGAATGCAAGAGAGATAGAGGTTAGGTGGGGTATAGACCTATCTACTATTACAAATTCAGGACAAGTTAACAAGAGATTTGATTTTGTTGTAAAAACAGAGAACCATGTATATGCTATTGAAACAAACTTTTATTCTGGTAAAGGTGGTGGCTCTAAATTAAATGAAACAGCAAGAAGTTACAAACTAATTGCACAACAATCTGAAAACATTGAGAATTTCTTCTTTCTTTGGATTACAGATGGAACAGCTTGGAATACTGCGAAAAATAATCTTAGAGAAACTTTTGAAGCCACTCCTCATGTATATAACATCACAGAACTTGAACAAGGTATTTTGAAAGATATCCTAAAATAAAGTATTAGTTTGTAATAAACATTTCTAAATTAAACAGTTAAAATAGTTTGTTATTCGTCATGTTTTCTGTTCTTTTTGCATAAATAGCAAGATTTTTATTTACCAAGCCCCCCTTTTCTTATATCATATAATCAAGACGATAATTAAATAAGGAGGTAGGAAACATGAAAATACATCATGCCACGTGTCGATTTATAAATCGCCCATTAGTTAGAACCTTTGGTTTTAAAGGTGGAAGCGCCAACTATGTAAGGGCTGTGGAAGTTGAGATTCATGCAGAAGGTATGAAGGCAATTGGGGAATCAACCCAAGGAGCTTTATGGTCTGACAGTGTATTACATGAAAGACTAGGTGAAGGTGCCACAAATGAAACCATGTATGACGTAACAAAGCATGTATGTAATAGCTTAGAGGGAATGGAATTTGACACACCAGAAGGTATTTTTGATCATCTTTACGATGTAGCAGCAAGACATGCCCAATATATACTGGCATACAATCCTAGAAAGGCCTTTATCTTAAATGCCCTTGTTCCAGTGGATAATGCTTTGCGTATGCTTTATGCAAAAAAGAAAAATGATCTTACCTTTGAGACCTTTGCATCTGTTAAAGGACTTACAGACATAAAAGAAGAAAGACTTGGCCTAATACCTCTTATCAATTACAACACAAGTGAACATGAGATAAGAAGACTAGCTGATGAAGGTGTCTTTAATTTTAAGATTAAGATAGGAGCCAACCCTGATAATGACAATAATCGGGATAAGATGGTTGAAGCTGATAAAGAAAGAGTAGAAGAAATCCATAATATCTTAAAAGACTACAAAACCCCCCATACACAAAATGGTAAGCTGGCATACTTTTTAGATGCTAATGGCAGATATGACTCTAAGTACAGACTAAGAGAGTTACTAAACTTTACCAAGAGTATTAATGCTTTTGAACAAATTGCTCTTTTAGAAGAGCCCTTTGATGAGACTAATAATCTTACTGTAGATACCTTTGGAGTTAGTGTAGCTGCTGATGAATCCTTACATGATGAAAAGGACGCTCTAAGAAAAATTGAACTAGGTTACAGTGTTTTTGTTGTTAAGCCTATTGCTAGAACCATCACTGTTACAAACAAGATTGTTAAGTTAGCCTTAGAAAATAATATTAGGATGTTTTGTGGAGACTTAACTGTTACCCCGATGCTGGTTGAGATTAATAAAAACTATGCAGCTAGATTACCTAAGCTAAAGGGTATTAACACTGGTATTGTGGAGAGCAATGGCCCACAAAACTTAGTTGACTGGAAAGATATGACACAAGAGCATCCTTTGAAAGACAGCAATTTTACTAAAGTTACTGATGGTGTCTTTGAATTAGACCAAGAGTTTTATGAGACAGCGGGAGGGATCTTTTTAAAATATTAAAATAATGAGATAAGATTTCAAGATTGAGCAGAAGTTTTTTAGCTTCTGTTCTTTTTTTGTTATAGATTTTATGTTGATAATTTTAAATATAGTTAATAAATCTTTATATAGTTTAGATGAGAGGTATAAATTAAAAAGTTTTTTGAAAAATTAAAAAGAAAATCAATTTTGTCACTGGATTAATACAAAATGAACTTGTACTATAGGGTCAACATCTTAAATAAAGGAGTTATTTATGAAAGAACAAAACTTATTACAAGAAGCAGTAGGGACATTGAAAGTATTAAGAAGCCACAAAATTGATTGTCAAATTTTGGTTAGACAAGATGATAATAGTATCTTTATGTGTGATAAAGATAATCAAGTAATTTTAGAAGATACAAAATATCATGAGTCTTTGTTTAATGCCTTTAATACAAAGGTACTAATTGAAGTTTTTAGTAAATCAATTAAGGCTCCAGTTATTGAAATCAATAATACTGGTAGAAGAGATGTCTTTACTCTTAAGGACGATAATATGGGATTTTTTGTTACAGCTGGTGATAGGGTCTTCTGTTATGGTGACACTTTATTGTTTGCAGGAGGTTGGTGCTTACACTTAAAGGAAATGACTAATTCAAGTCACCTTAACTAGTTTCTCTTATTAAGTTTTATGATTAAGCTACCAAGTCAGATATGGTAGCTTTTTCATAGGAAGGAAAAGAAAAAAAGAATAAAAGGAGGAAAAAGAATAAAAGGAAAAAAAAAGAAAAGAAGAAAAGAAAAATACAAACCACTTATTAGTACAGAATACTGATAAATAAATGTTAACAATATATTGTACAAATAAGTGCAAATAATTATCAATAAATTACAAATTATTTAGAAGAATAACAAGATATTAGCTTTTGTCTGTGGATTAATACAAAGTTGATTAGTATCATGTATACAGACAATGATAGGGGAGACCACTTATGAAAAAGACAGAACAATATCAAGAAGCTATAGAGACATATGAGACTCTGTTGAGGTACAAGGTGGAAACTCAAGTTATGATTAAGTTAAATGATAAGATGATGTTTGTATGTAATAGTGACAGTAAATCAGCATTATTGCCCTTAGAAGAGCTGGATTTTATCTTTAAAAGCTATAATACTGAGTTTTTAATAGAAATAATTGATGATAGAATAACAAAACCTCTATTAGCTGCTAAGAATGCTTTTTTAGAAAATATCTGTGCTGGTCCACAATTTGACATAGCCCCTGAAGGAAGAAGAGAGAATGTTGTTATTATAAAAGATAGCAAGATCTACTGTACTGGTGTAACACTATTACATGCTGGTATCTGGTGTGCAAGTCTTAAGGATACTATAAATAGGGTTGTTGTAGAAAATTAATAATCTATACAAATAATTTAAAAATATTTACAAAAATCTATTGATTTATTGAAATAATACTGTTAAGATATTGTTAATCGCTTTACTTAGAAAATGGCAAGACAGATGAGGCTGCTGGTATTTATATTGGCAGCTTCTTCCTATGAAGGAATTTAATTAAGAGTTTTACTAATAGTACAGAATACTATTTGTATAAAGGAAAATTCTAAAGCATGAAATTGAGATAGGCTTGTTTTATTGTATTTGGATTATAAAGGATCCACTTACTGTGCTGACAATATACTTGGAGTCCCCATTTTTATAAGTATATTTACTCCCATTGATGGTCAAGGGGAAATCAGCTTCTAGCCTACCTGATACTTTGGAAAAATCCAAGGTAAAACCATCATTATCAGCCATAACTATAGTGACATTTCCTGAGATAGAGCTGGATTTGAGGCTTGTCAGGGGAATTGATGTAGTGGCTTTTACTCTTCCACTAATGGTGTTAATATCTAATTCTTTAAAGCTGCCTTTTACCACAACATTGCCAGATGTGGTATTAAGATCGATCCTATTGCCCAAAAATTCGTCAATGTTTACATTGCCGCTTACGGTTTTTATGAATAGTTCGGGACTTTCTCCAGAAACTTCTATCTTGCCTGATATGGTATTAATAAAAACAATCTCACTATTAAAATGTTCAAATGATATATCACTACTCACAGTATTAAGCTCAAGGGATTCCCACAGTCTTTCAGGTAGAAATATCTGTAGATCAGACCGATTGCTACTAGTAAAAAAACCTATTTGAACAGTATTTTTCCTTTCATCTGTCAACTTAAGTCTTTCTTTGCTGACAGTATAAGTAAAAAGTTCATTTTGCGGAAATTTTTCTTCTGCCATTTGAATGATTCTGATTTTTTCATCTTGGCTTTTGTAAAAACTAAGATCCCCAGAAATCCAATCTATCTCAACAGCTTTAATCTTGCTATCAATAGTTATATCTTTTGCAACTACAAAAGGTCCATTTTGACTATTTCTTAAGCTAAAATTAAATCCAAAACTCTTTCTTTCTGTCCCGTCACTTATGGCTACTTTTACAAAAACAAAAATGGCGACTATTAAAATAATGGACCAAAGCAAAATGGCCACTTGTGCAAGTCTTTTATTCATCTTTATCACTCCTTAAATTGCAGATTCCAATAAAAATACTCTCTATAGCCTTGGCAATTATAAATATAATCCAAGAATAAGCCCATATGCCATATAAAAAACTGACTAGTAGGTATATAACAGCTGTTATACTCCAAAAGGCACCTCTAAAAGATTGATAGGCTGCTTTTTTCTTATTACTTTCTGCTCGAAATTCTTTAAAACTTTCTACCATAGTGTCATCTTTCCTATTGTAGTCCTTGTATGTCATGCTGCTGTAAATGATTAATCCTGTGGCTATAGCTATGAGAAAAAACATAACAAATATACCAATTACAGCTTGGTGAAATACTACTGCAAATATAGGTATTGTAAATACACTTATTATATAAATTCCAATACCAATAGACATAAAGGCTGCATGTTTTTTCCTTTCACTTGTTGTAACCTGGGAAAACCTATCTGCCTCTCTCATGTTTTCTACCAATTCGCTAATATCACCAATACCAGAAATTGTAGCAGTATAGGCCTCTTCCTTTGTATTCCCATTAGCTAAATAGTCATTATATTTTTCCACTAAGTTTCCCATCAGTTCTTCTTTAAGCTCTTTCACTTTTTTTGTCTGCGGTATGTCATCAAATTCGTGATCGATGTATAAACGGATTTTATTAATCATGATTTTTACTACCCTCCTTTATTAGTTTTTCAATTAATTCTTTGGAAGAATCCCACTCTTCCACACTTTTATAATACAAATCCCTACCAGCAGGGGTAATGGAATAATACCTACGTCTTGCTCCGGTAGATTCATCTCCCCAGTAGGAAAGGATGTAACCTGCCTCTTCCAGCCTCCTAAATGCAGAGTAAAGAGTAGCTTCTTTTAATTCATACCGGTTATCTGTTTTTTCCTGTACTAACTTGTTGATTTCGTAACCATAACTGTCCTTTTGTAACAGATGTTTCAGTATAATTGTTTCCGTATGTCCCCTTATCATATCTGATGCTATGGGCAATATTAACACCTCCTTTTAAAATCCAATACCGAATTCCACCACCACTGTAGCATGATATACTTCGCCTGTCAAGGTATATCATGTGACATATATGTTTACAAAGTGAAAAATGCTTTTATTAGTCAATACATTGAATATGGAGGCCAATAATTTGTATAATAGATATGAGAATACAATTTATTATATAGGTTTATGAAATTGCTAGGTGTCTAGAGAAAACTGTTTATGGGGGGAATACTAATGACAGGTAAAGAAAAATTTGAACTGGCTATAAATGGAAAAGAGGGGCCTATTCTTTTTGATATTGGAGGCTTTCCTACAAGTGGAATCCACTGTATACAGGTTGAGAAACTAAGAGAGTATTATGGCTTAGAAAAGAAACCAGTTACGGTACATGAGCCTGGTCAGATGCTAGGTTATGTAGACCAGGACTTAAAAGATGCAATGGGTATACAAACTACACCACTATGGGGTGCTTATACAACCTTTGCATTTAAGAACGAGAATTTTAAGGAATACAAGACACCATGGGAACAAACTGTCTTAGTAGGAGAAAAATTTGTTACAACTGAGGATGAAGAGGGGAGTATCTATCTTTATGCAGAAGGGGACTTAAACTATTCTCCAACTGCTAAGATGGCTAAAAGCGGATTCTATTTTGATAATCAGGTAAGGACAAAAGATTTCGATGAAGACACCTATAATGTAGAGGACAATCTTGAAGAGTTTAAGCCCATAGGCCAAGACAGTTTAGACTATTTAGCAAAGCAAGTTGAAAAGATTAAAGATACTGGTGACTTTGTAGCTGGCAATTTTGGTGGAGCTTCCATAGGTGATATATATCTTGTACCTGGTCCATCATTGAAAGATCCAAAAGGTATAAGGGATTTGGAAGAGTGGTATGTATCAACTGTAATACGCCAAGATAAGCTTCATCAAATTTTTACTTACCAAATAGATATGGCTATCCAAAATCTAGGAAAAATCTATGAAGTTGTTGGTGAAACAGTTCAAGCTATTTATCTATGTGGAACCGATTTTGGAACTCAACAAGGCCCATTTATATCTAACGAGCTTTTCAGAGATTTGTATGCACCTTACTATAAAAAGATTAATAACTGGATTCATGAAAATACTGGTTGGAAAAGTCTTAAACACTGCTGTGGCAGTATAAGGCCTTTAATACCTGAGTTTATTGATGTAGGCTTTGATATTCTAAACCCCATACAATGGAGTGCAGAGAACATGAATAGAAAAGATTTAAAATCTGAATTTGGAGACAAGATACTGTTTTGGGGTGGAGGGGTAGATACTCAAAAGACTTTACCTTATGGAACTTCCCAAGAGGTATATGATGAGGTTAAAGAAAGTTGTGAGATCTTTTCTAAAAATGGAGGATTTGTCTTTAATACCATACACAACATTCAACCCTTAATACCCATTGAAAACATAGTATCCATGGTTAATGCGGTTAGGGATTTCAATGAAGGGAGATAATTGATAATTAAGCGAAATAAGCAAAAAAAACATAGCATTCACACATATGATAATGAG
>CAZLVL010000008.1:0-112578 GCA_964563155.1 uncultured Clostridiaceae bacterium
GAGAGTAAGTTCCGTAAAAGTTTTATTATACTGGAATTTACTTTTGCAATTTACCCTCAACTTTCTTTATCTTGAATTATAGCAAATTCGATTGACAAATAACATTGTCTTTGCTAAAATTACGCGTGCTAACACATGGCGAAGTAGCTCAGTTGGCTAGAGCAACCGGTTCATACCCGGTAGGTCGTTGGTTCGAATCTGACCTTCGCTACCAAAGTAAATATTTACTGACAAAAAACCCAGCAGGGTTTTTTTGTTTTATCTTTATTCTTTTATCTTTTTTTTCTTTTTTTATTATTATTTCATCTTCTCTTTAAACTATAATTACTTGATCTTCAAGTTTCCCACCCCCCTTTATATGATTAAACATACATAAAGGAATACTCTTGTTATATAATAACCTATATACACCTAAATATTTGGGAGGCAAGGATATGACACACGAATTTTGGTTTATTGTAGGATCTCAACACCTGTATGGACCTGAAGTCTTAAAAGAGGTAGAAAAGCATAGCATAACTATGGAA
The DNA here is from genome assembly GCA_964563155.1 of uncultured Clostridiaceae bacterium. Classification (GTDB taxonomy): domain Bacteria; phylum Bacillota; class Clostridia; order DUPQ01; family DUPQ01; genus DUPQ01. The sequence continues at coordinate 528 of CAZLVL010000008.1, forward strand.
GAAGGCTTTAATGCTTCAAAAATCTTACCCTTTAAGCTGGTTTTTAAACAAGTTGTAACAGACCCATCACAAATTACAAATATTATGAAAAAAGCTAACTCTGATGACACTTGTGCAGGAGTTGTAACTTGGATGCACACTTTTTCCCCTTCTAAAATGTGGATTAGTGGCCTAAATCTCTTGGATAAGCCCTATCTTCATCTAAATACTCAATTTAATAGAAACATTCCTTTTGAGTCCATAGATATGAATTTTATGAATACCAATCAATCTGCCCATGGAGACAGAGAACATGGATTCATAACTGCTAGGCTTAGAATGAGAAGAAAAATAATATCAGGTTTTTGGCAAGATGACACCTTTATACAAAAGATAGCAGACTGGATGAGAAGTGCTATAGGAGCCTTGGCTGCAAAAGAAACCAACATTATGAGATTGGGAGACAATATGCGCTATGTAGCTGTAACCGAAGGTGATAAGGTAGAAGCAGAAAAAATCTTTGGTTGGGCTGTAAACGCCTACTCTGTTGGTGATTTTGCAAAAATGGTAAATGGAGTTAAAGAGAGTCAAATAAAGGATAAGATGGATGAGTATTTAGATAAATATCTTCTAGATACAGATAATATAGCCTCAGTTAAGTATCAAGCAGCCCTAGAAATTGCTCTGGAAGATTTACTTAAATCTGGTAACTTTAATGGCTATACCAACACCTTTGAGAATCTTTTTGGTCTTTTACAATTACCAGGCCTTGCAACTCAAAATCTAATGAGTAAAGGCTATGGTTTTGGTCCTGAAGGAGATTGGAAACAAGCAGCCCTTCAAGTTATGATGGGAAAAATGTCTAAAGGTTTAACTAAGGGCTATTCTTTTATAGAAGACTACACCTACCACCTAGAAGAAGGTAATGAAGCAGTACTAGGAGCCCACATGCTAGAGATTTCTCCTCTTATTGCACAAGATAAACCTAAAATCAGCGTTCATGAATTAGGTATTGGTGGGAAAAATCCTCCAGCTAGACTTGTATTTGAAGGAAAAGAAGGAGATGCCCTTTTAGTAACCATAGTGGATATGGGAGGTCGTTTTAGAATGATTAGTCATGATATAAAGGTGGTAAAACCCTTTGAACCCATGCCTAAACTTCCAGTTGCCAGAGTTATGTGGAGACCTATGCCAGATATGAATACAGGTAATGAAGCCTGGATTCGTTGTGGCGGAACCCATCATAGCATACTAACCTATGACCTAAAAGCCCAACACATGGCAGATCTAGCAGAGATTCTAGGAATTGAATTTATACATATAAGCAAAGATACTAAGATAGAAGATTTAAAACTTAAACTAGCCTTAGGTGATATTGTATACAAATAATTCATAAAAAAAGAAGAGAAGAAGAAAAAAAGAAGATAAGATATAAAAGAGTAATACAAAGGAGTTGCAGATGAAAGAAATATTTAGAGACATTCCAAAAATTAAATACGAAGGACCTAAGAGTACAAATCCTCTAGCCTTTAAGTTTTATGATGAAAACAAGGTAATTATGGAAAAACCAATGAAAGAACACCTCCCTTTTGCCATGGCTTGGTGGCATAACCTTTGTGCAACAGGTTCTGACATGTTTGGACCTGGCACAACAGACAAGTCCTTTGGAGCTAGCTTGGGAACAATGGAACATTCTAAAGCTAAGGTTGATGCAGGATTTGAATTTATGTCTAAACTAGGAATTGAATATTTTTGTTTTCATGATGTGGATTTAGTTTATGAAGCAGATGATATAAATGAAACAAACAGAAGATTAGATGAAATATCCGATTACATTCTAGTAAAGATGCAAGAAACAGGTATTAAGTGTCTTTGGGGCACAGCTAATATGTTTAGCAATCCTCGCTTTATGAATGGGGCTGGTTCTAGCAATTCAGCAGATGTCTATGCTTTTGGGGCTGCTCAAATTAAAAAGGCCTTAGATTTAACTGTAAAACTAGGTGGAAAAGGATATGTGTTTTGGGGTGGTAGAGAAGGTTATGAAACCCTATTAAATACAGATATTAAATTTGAACAAGACAATATTGCAAGATTAATGAAAATGGCAGTTGACTATGGTAGAAAAATTGGGTTTGAAGGAGACTTCTATATTGAACCTAAGCCAAAGGAGCCCATGAAACATCAATATGACTTTGATGCAGCTACAGCTATTGGATTTTTACGTACCTATGGTCTAGATAAAGATTTCAAATTAAACATTGAAGCTAATCATGCAACTCTTGCAGGTCATACCTTCCAACACGATTTAAGAATAAGCGCCATAAACAATATGTTAGGAAGCATTGATGCTAACCAAGGAGACTACCTTCTTGGCTGGGATACAGACGAATTCCCTTTTGATGTTTATGAAACAACCCTTTGCATGTATGAAGTGCTAAAAGCTGGTGGCTTAAGTGGTGGCTTTAATTTTGATGCTAAAACAAGAAGACCTAGCTATACCCATGAGGATATGTTCTTAGCCTTTATACTAGGAATGGATGCTTTTGCTAAAGGATTAATAACTGCAGCTAAAATAATTGAAGATGGAAGAATAGATGCTTTTATAGAAGAAAAATACTCTTCCTACAAAAGTGGTATAGGCAAGAAGATTATTGATAACAATACAAACTTAGAAGAGCTATCAGACTACGCCCTAAAAATGAAAAAGCCTGAGCTACCAGGTTCTGGTAGACAAGAATATCTACAAGCTATTGTTAATTCATTACTTCTGTCTGAGTAAGGAAAATACAGATATCAAACAAACAAGTGGTATATACGAAGGAAAAGCTCTTAGGGGCTTTTTCTTTATATATCTTTATAGAAAGAAAAGAAAAACCAATATCTTGTATACCAAATCTCTTTTTATTGTATAATGGCCAAAGGAGGCTATGGTATATGTTTTTTGTATTTGAAAAAGATCAACTTAATATAGATAAGAATAAGATAATGGAAAAGCTTAGAATAAGCGAAGATGATTTAGATGAATTTAATGAAATATATGATGAATGTTTAAATGTTGCTAGACCTAAGTTCTTATTCGAAAAAAAAGAAATAACCTGTATGGGTGATGACTATGTATTAGTAGAAGATATCCCAATTAAAAGTAAAATTGCAGTAAAAAATATGCAAAATACTGGATATGCTTATCCTTATGTGGTTACCTGTGGTAAAGAAATCTATGACTATTCTAAAAGCATAGATGATTTCTTCATAAACTACTGGATTGATGCCATAATGGAAGAACTGCTATATATGGCTATGAAAAAAATGAATGAAGCTTTTAAAGAAGAATTTTCCTTTAAAAAGACTGCCAGTGTTAACCCTGGTTCTACAGCAGATTGGAATATCTCAGGACAAAGAGAACTCTTTTCTATGCTAAAAGATAAAATTGAAGACACAGGTATAACCTTAACAGATAGCTTTTTAATGTTACCTAACAAGTCTGGTTCTGGAGTTGTCTATGAGACAAAAGAAGATTATATGAATTGCCAAGATTGCAAGAGAGAAAAATGTCCAAATAGGAAAAAGGAATTTTCAGGAAAATGAAAAAAGTTTAAAAAGTGCTTGACAGAAAATATAACCTATTGTAAAATTCACTTTGCTGTTTATGGCCCTTTGGTCAAGTGGTTAAGACACCGCCCTTTCACGGCGGTAACAGGGGTTCGAGTCCCCTAAGGGTCACCAAATTGGCCTGGTAGTTCAGTTGGTTAGAATGCCAGCCTGTCACGCTGGAGGTCGTGGGTTCGAGTCCCATCCAGGTCGCCAGTTTAACTGCATGAGGAGAGATACCCAAGAGGCTAAAGGGGGCAGACTGTAAATCTGTTATCTACGATTTCGATGGTTCGAATCCGTCTCTCTCCACCAGTTAAACGCAGGTAACTGCAAAAGAAAAAGCTCTTGAGGCTTTTTTTTTATACTTTTCTTTTTTCTGTTGGCAAATGGTTTTCTTGCAGATTAAGTAGTCGTTTACAAATTATCGTATCTCTTTTTTCCTAAATATAAGTATTGAACTTATCAAGAAAATAATAATAAAAGTTAAAGTAATTGGAATAATAAATTTAAAATATGATGGGTTTACAAAGTCTTGAAGCAATTCTAAATTTTTAGTTGAAAGAGTTAAGGGATTATACTTTTGTATACTTGGAATAATGTTTAGCAGCATTGAAATAACAATTGAACCAACAAGAATAATCAAACTTATATAGCTTTGGGTAGTTAAAGTTGATGCAAAAACCAGTAAAGAAAGTAAGAAAACACCAAAAAGCCAAAGGCAAAAAATTGAAAAGACTAAATAAGACACTTTGTCATTAGGAAACAAATATACTGTATAGCCCCATGTTATAAATGATGAGGATAAAATTGATAAAAACCATATTATTACCATATTAGTGAACTTAGAAAGAATTACCGCTTTTCGAGATAAACCCTTAGTTAACATATTAACCAATGTTTTCTTGGCCAATTCCCCACTTACAACGCTACTATACATGAGTATAAAAACTATTAGTCCCATTTGGCTTACATTTTTAAAAAATTGAGCCCAAGAGTCCAAGGCTCTTGGTTCTGGAATAAGAACTGATTCAGCATAAGGTATAAAAGTTTTAAAAAGAGCAGGTATTAATTTTGCTGTCAATGGGCTCATAATGCCAAACATAGCAAAGACTACAAGAAGAATTATAAACTTATATGTCCTAATACTCTCGAGTAATTCTTTTTTCAAAAATGCAAAATAATGAATCACTTAACTACCTCCTCAAATAGGTTTTCTAAAGAAGGTTCAATCTTTTCAAACTTTAAAGGTGTTATTTTCTTTTGAGAAAGTAAATGAAGCAAAAGATGCTTTTCTTCTTCAAAATTATTCATAAAAACCTTTATAGTATTCAAATCTTTCATTACTTCTAATTTATGAATCTTAATCTCTTCTTCAAGACAAAAAGTATCCATATCATGTGAATTCTCAAATTCAACATAATATCCATCGACACTGTATTTTCTCATAATATTAGCAAGCTTACCTTGCAATACAAGATTACCATTATGCAAAATTGCTAAGTGGTCACAAACTTTTTCCACATCAGATAAAATATGGGTAGAAAAGACCACAGTAGTTCTGCTCTTTACGGCATGTAGTATATCTAAGATTTGCTTTCTACCAATAGGATCAAGTGCAGATGTTGGTTCATCACAAAGTAGTAATTTAGGGTCATTGAGCAAGGCTTGCGCTATACCAAGCCTTTGTTTCATTCCTCGTGAAAAAGTCTTTATCCTTCTGTTTTCCTTACTCAAACCTACAAGTTCAAGCAAGTCATTTCCCTTTTTGATAGCATCATGCTTATTCATTCCACTTACTTCACCACATAAATTCAAGTATTCAGCTGCTTTCATATAGCTATAAAATTCAGGAACATCTGGTAAATAACCTATATCTTGGTTTGTTTTTGTTTCTCCATAGTTCACTTTCTTGCCTAATACAGAAACACTACCACTATCTGCTTTTAACAAACCAAGAATAATCCTCATTGTAGTAGTTTTACCTGCTCCATTTTGACCAACAAATCCAAAAACAGAGTGCTCAGGAACATTCATATCCAAATTAGATAATACGCTTTTAGACCCAAAACTCTTATTTAGTTTTTCAACTTGTAAAATACTCATTTTTCATTGCCTCTTCCTAAAGAGAAATATATGATAGGCCCAATAATCTGAATGAACAAGACAATAAAAATCCACATTGTTTTATTACCAAAACTATAGGTAGGATTTCTAAGCACGTGAATAAGTCCACTTATGGAAAGAGCAAATTGCAGAATAATTAAAGGTATCAAAAAGGGCAGATACTCCAAAAGCATTTCCAACTTCTCCATTTTGTTCCTCCTTTTTTTGATATTTTAATTTTCAATATTTTAATAGGCAACTTATTATTATAATAACATAAGATAACTTGTAAATGTTTAAATGAACCTGTATTACTTCCTTGTACTAAACTCTCTGGGTTGAAGCAAGCTCCTAATAACTTTAAAAATTTTACACTATCGAATCACTTATCAAGTTGACAAGACCTTTTTACAAGACTATACTTTTTACATAGCATACAAAAATAAATATCACTTTAGGAGGATTTTAAATGAATACACCACTTAAAACTAAGAAAAGTTTACTAAAATTTATTCTTTTATCTCTTATTACTTTTGGAATTTACTCACTGGTATATTTTTACACTGTTGGTAGAGACTTAAATACTATTAATAGCAGATATGATTCTAAAAAGACCATGAACTTCATTTTATTAATACTTGTCTCCCCCTTTGCCTTAGGTATACCTGCCATTGTTTGGATGCACAGAATTAGTAATAGGGCTGGTTGGGCTTTAACTCATAGAAGCATAGCCTACAATTTTTCAGCTACTGATTTTTGGCTGTGGAGTGTTTTAGGATCACTTATTTTTGTTGGACCTTTTGTATACATCCACAAACTTTCAAAAGCAATGAATATGATTTGCAACGATTACAACCTTAGAGGTTTTCAATAAATAGTTATTAATGAGAATAACTTAAGGATAAAAGTCTAAAAGAAATTTAAAAATCTAGAAAAACAATAAAATTTTACGCAAAAATAAAGGGAGTGATTAACCCCCTTTTTGCGTAACAACGCATTAACCGGTTTTTATGTAGTTTCAAAAGCCTAAACAGTAAACTTTCTTTTCTACTTCTGTTTTCACAAAGCATATCAATAAAAATCTTGTATGCCTTAGGACCTAAACTTAAGTCCTATATAAAGTATAACATATTTTTAACAATAATCAGTTGCATTTGCAACATTGTTTAATCTTTATTCAAAAAAACTCAAGCATTGAAGGCCCAGATATTGACAAGTAAATCCTACAGTTTATACTTTATTTATATTCTAATTCATAAGGGGGATTAATAATGTTTAAGCTGAAAGAGAATGGCACTAAAGTGTCAACGGAAATTTTAGCCGGTCTAACAACATTTGTGACTATGGCATATATTATTGCTGTAAATCCTGCGATGTTGTCTTTGACCGGAATGGAATGGGGAGCAGTTTTCCTAGCCACCATCATTGCCTCAATTGTAGGTACATTGGTAATGGGTCTAGTAGCAAACGTTCCCTACGCACAAGCACCTGGTATGGGCTTAAATGCAATGTTTGTATTTACAATTTGCTTTTCATACGGGTTTAGCTGGCAAGAAGCTTTATCAATGGTTTTCATTTGTGGTGTAATTAATATTCTAATCACAGTAACCAAGATTCGTAAGTTCATCATCAAAGCCATACCCATAAGTTTACAAAACGCCATTGGCGGTGGTATTGGTATTTTTATTGCTTACATAGGTTTCTTAAACGTCAAGGCTATAAGTATTGCTGGAGAAGTTCCAGAAATGGCTTTAATTAACACACCTGAATTATATGTGTTTTTCATAGCCCTAATTCTAATCATAGTTTTACTTCTTTTCAAAGTTAAAGGTGCAATTTTAATTGGTATTGTAGTTGCAACCCTTATTGGTATTCCTTGGGGCATAACATCTGTTGAGTCCTCAATTAACTTTAGAGAAGCTTTAAGCGTACTACCTACTACCTTTGGAGTTATTTTCAAACCAGAGGGAATTGTTTCCTTGTTTTCCGATCCTGCCAAATTACCTGTTGTACTTTTAACCATATTTGCTTTAAGCTTATCTGATACATTTGATACAATTGGAACCTTTATTGGAACTGGCCGTCAAACAGGCATTTTCAGTGCTGAAGATGAGCTTGCTATGGAAAGCAGTTCAGGATTCAAATCTAAAATGGACAAAGCCCTATTTGCTGATGCTACAGCAACATCAATAGGAGCAATTTTCGGAACATCAAATACAACAACTTACGTAGAAAGTGCTGCAGGAATAGCTGTAGGCGGCCGTACTGGTTTAACCAGTGTTGTTGTTGCAATCTTGTTTGCCTTAAGTGCTTTCTTTGCAAAATTTATTAGTGCAATACCAGCAGCTGCTACTGCACCAGCTTTAATAGTTGTAGGTATTATGATGATGTCTTCATTTAAAGAAATTAAATGGGATGAAATGGACGAAGCAATTCCTGCTTTCTTCACAGCTATCTTCATGGCTCTTTCTTACTCAATTACCTATGGTATGGCAATGGGCTTTATTTTCTACATCATTGTTAAATTAACAAAGAAACAAATTAAAGATGTATCACCAGTTCTTTGGGTTGCATCAGGCCTATTTATTCTAAACTTCATTTTACAGGCTGTGATTTAGAAAACTTTTTTCTAAAACTACAAAAACCGGATTCGTCCGGTTTTTTTGTATCTAAAACAACTAAAATATTAAAAAACAAATGAATAAATAGTTGAAAATATAAATGGAAACATAAATGGGAAAATAGTTGAAAATATAATTGAGAAATAAAATGAAAGAGTAAAGAGAAGATATACATAGAAATTATTTTACAAATCCCAAAAAAGAGGAGTATAATTAAATGTAATTAGGATTGTTCTTTTAAAGGAGATGTAAAATTGAGAATAATAATTGCAGGTGGTGGTAAGGTTGGAATGACTTTGGCTCAAAGATTGTCCCAAGAAGACCATGACCTAATACTTATAGATACTAACTCTGACCTTATAGAAAAAGCCTTGGCAACCTATGACATTATGGGAATTGTAGGTCATGGTGCTAGTGCACAAATTCTAAAAGAAGCTGAAGCAGACAAGGCAGATATATTCATATCAACCACTGATTCAGATGAATTAAATATTTTATCCTGTTTAATTGCTGAAAAAATGGGAACCCAACATACTATAGCTAGGGTTAGAAATCCTGAGTACTCTAAGCAACTTTCCTTCTTTAAAAATGAATTAGGCTTATCTATGATAGTTAATCCAGAGTTTGAAACTGCAAATGAAATATTTAGGGTCCTGAAGTTTCCTGCTGCCATAAGACTAGATGTTTTCTGCAAGGGCAAGGTGGAACTAGCCCAGATTGATATAGGAGAAAATCCACTTTTAGATAATTTAAAACTTATGGATCTTCCATCTAAAATAGGGGTAAGAGTTATTATTGGAGCTGTCCAAAGAGATAATAAGGTGTATATTCCCAAAGGAGATTTTGTTTTAAAGAATAATGATATTATTCATATCGCTGCTTCTCATAAGGACTTGTCTCAATTTTTAAAGAAGGTCCAATTATTTAAAGAAAAGGCTGGAAGAGTTATGATAATTGGAGGTTCTAAAATTGCCTACTACCTAGCTGATTTACTCCAAGATACTAAAATATCTACAACCATTATTGAAATTGATAAAAACAGATGCCTTGAACTATCTTCCTTGTTGCCCTCAAGCAAGATAGTGCTTGGAGATGGTACAGACCAAACTTTACTTATTGAAGAAGGGTTGCTTCAATCTGATGTATTTATATCCCTTCTAGGAATAGATGAAGAGAACATTATTCTATCTATGTATGCTGACAAATTAAAGATTGGTAAAACCATTGCAAAAATTAATAACTTTGCCCTTACTGAACTTATGGGTTCTTTATTAACCCAAAGCACAGTCTCACCTAGAGGAATAACCGCAGATAGGATTTTAAGATATGTCAGGGCTTTACAAAACACACAAGGCAGTACAGTTAATACTCTTTATCGTATTATTGATAAAAAGGTAGATACCATGGAGTTTGTTATCTCTCAAGATAACCTTCCCTATCTAAATAAGGCTTTAAAGGACTTGAAATTTAAAAAGGATGTTCTTGTAGTTTGTATAATTAGATATGGAAAACTTATATATCCTACAGGAAATGACCACATAATGTGTAAAGATAATGTAGTAGTCATATCACCTGCCCAAGATTATATTAATGATTTTGCTGATCTTTTGGAGTAGTAAATGAATTACAGATTAATACTTAACATACTAGGAAAAATATTATTAGTAATAGCAGCTCTCTTATTACCTTCTTTATTGCTTGCTATTGTCTTAAAAGAATATTTTGTTATCTGGGCTTTTTTGATACCTATGCTTTTAATGACCATACTTGGTCTTGTCCTTATCAAGATACCCATTAAGCACCAACATCTTTTTGCTAAGGATGGTTTAGTTATTGTATCTCTAGGTTGGATTTTCACTTCTTTTTTTGGTGCCCTCCCCTTTTATATCTCTAGAGCAATCCCTTCCCTTTTAGATGCTGTATTTGAATCAGTGTCTGGCTTTACAACAACAGGGGCCTCCATACTCACCAATGTTGAGAATTTGCCAGCCTCTATACTCTTTTGGAGAAGTTTTACCCATTGGATAGGTGGTATGGGGGTATTAGTATTTTTGTTGGCTATTTTACCTAAAACAAATTTAAGCATGATCCATCTTTTAAAAGCTGAATCTCCTGGCCCTGTAGTAGGAAAACTAGTTTCTAAGATAAGGCTTTCTGCTAGAATCCTCTATGGCATTTATGTTCTATTAACCCTAAGCCTAATCTTTTTTCTATTAATCGGAAAAATGCCCTTTTTTGACTCTGTGGTAAATGCCTTTTCCACAGCTGGAACAGGAGGCTTTGCAATAAAAAACTCTAGTATAGCCTACTACAATTCTGCCTACATTGAAGTGGTTATAGGGTTTTTTATGATTCTTTTTGGAGTTAATTTTAATATATATTATCTACTACTTTTAGGCAGTTTTAAAAAGGTGCTTAAAAACCCAGAACTAAAATGGTATTTAGGAATAATCTTTGTATCAACAGCTTTAATAGCCTTTAATATAAGAGGTATGTTTGTTAGCAACCAAGAAGCCCTAAGAGCCAGTTTTTTTCAAGTTTCTTCAATTATAACAACAACTGGATTTGCTAGTACAGACTTTGACTTATGGCCTCTTTTAGCAAAAACTGTCCTCTTCTTTCTTATGATAATTGGGGCTAGTGCTGGCTCCACTGGTGGAGGATTTAAGGTAAGTAGACTTTTAATACTTTTTAAAAGTGTTAAAAATTCCATTAGAAGCATGTTAAATCCTAGAAGAATAAACTCCATCAGTCTAGGAGAAGAAATAGTTGATAGCAAAACTGAAAAGAGTGTTTTAACATATTTTGCTGCATACATGATCATCGCTCTTTTATCTATCTTCATACTATCTTTTGGTAAGACTGATATTATAAGCAATATTACATCAGTCTTTTCTTGTTTAAACAATGTAGGTCCAGGCTTTGGAATAAGTGGACCTAGTGGAAATTACTCAAGTTTTTCTGGCATCTCCAAATTGGTCTTAATGATAAACATGTTAGTTGGTAGACTAGAAATATATCCCATGATAGCTATCTTTTCTATCTTTAACCCTAGAAGATAAAAGCAATTAAAAGCAATTCATTAAACTTCAATAATCCTATGAACATACCTATTTAATGTACTTAAAGATCTAGAAGTAGCTACGAATTCATGCAACAGTGAATTGTAGTAATTACAAGAATTATTGTAATAGTCTTAAAATCTGTTAGAATTGAGTTAATCTTAATAAGATATAATAGAAAGAGAGGACATAATTATGGGAAATCAAGATTTTAATCAAAACGTCCAGGCAAATTATGCTAATCCTAATCCTCCTTTAAAGCCTAAAAAGAAGAAAAGGGTTGGCCTTATTATCCTTTTGTCTTTAGTTATAATTATTGCAATTGCTGTTGGAGGTTTTTTCATAGGAAATAAAATACTTTCCTATTTAAATTTTGGAAATCAAAAAGTTGACTACACCCAGCTAGATTACACTAACGCTATGAACAAGGCAGGTATAAACTTTTCATTTGAAGGTATGACAGAAAGTCAAATAAAGGACTTTAAAAATTCAGATGACTACAACTGGACTTTTTCAGATTTTGCAAAAAAGTCTTTTACCTTAATGCCCGCTGAATTAAACGCCCTAGTAAATGAATTGCTACCCCAAAATTTTTGGCTAGAGCATATTAAGCTTAATGGTAACAAAGACAAGAAGGTTGAAATGAGTGGAGAAGTTAATACAAAACTCTTAATTGAAGAACTAGGTAAAAATATTGGAGGCATGAACCCTATATTGGAAAACGCCTTCAAACTACTGCCTAAAAAGGTTAATCTTTCAGTTTTAGGAGACTTAGGTATTAACAATGGGAAATTGAATATGGACTTTGATTCTTTGAAAATTGGACCAGTGGATCTTTTATCACTTTTAAAGACAAATAACTTGGACCTTTTTGATGAAGACTCAATGCTAGATGGTATTAACAGTGTCATGTCAGGTTTAGACATTGAAACCTTCATGCTAGATGATCATGGGAACTTCCTGTTTGATGGTATGCTACCACAAACAATTCATGTAAGTCCCAAAGATTAATAAATAACTCCTAGCAAATTGCCCCCATAAGTTGAGTAAAATTAAACTTATGGGGGCTTTTATTTATTCTTAATTATATTTAACTATGTTTAACTATGCTTAACTATCCTTAACTTGCTTAAGCTATATTATCTAATATGGCCTTGGTCATTTGATCAGATGAAAGGTCACCACCTAAGTCTTTAGTAAGCATTCCTGTACTTAAAGCTTTCTCCACAGCCTTTACTATTTCATCAGCCTCTTCTTGCATACCAAAGGAATATTCTAGCATCATAGCTGCAGACAAAATTGTGGCTACTGGATTTGCCATATTCTTACCTGCTATATCTGGAGCTGACCCATGAATTGGCTCATAAAGACCCATTTTGCCTTGTCCTAAAGAAGAAGAAGGTAAAAGACCAATAGAGCCTGTCAACTGAGAAGCTTCATCGGATAAAATATCACCAAACATATTAGAGGCTACAATTACATCAAATTGCATAGGATTTCTTATAAGTTGCATAGCAGCATTGTCCACTAGCATGTCAGAATATTCCACTTCGCCATATTCTTTTGCTAACTTATGCATGGTCTCTCTCCAAAGACGGGAACTTTCTAAAACATTGGCCTTATCGATGGAAGTTAGTTTTTTTCTTCTTAGCATGGCATAATCAAAAGCAACTCTACCTATTCTTTCTATTTCCATTTCACTATAGGTTTCAGTATCAAAGGCAACTTGACCGTTCTCGGTCATTTCTCTTCCTCTTTTACCAAAATATATTCCACCTGTGAGCTCTCTCACAATTACAATGTCAATATTGCCAGCTTCCTTTAAAAGACATCTATGTCTTAAGGCCTCAAAAAGTTTTACAGGCCTAATGTTAGCAAATAGGTTTAGTTCTTTTCTTAAGCCTAAAAGAGCTCTTTCAGGCCTTAGGTGGCCTTCTAGGTTGTCCCACTTGGGTCCACCAACAGCTCCTAAAAGAATGGCATCACATTGTTTAGCTTGAACAATTGTATCATCGGTTAAGGGTACTCCATATTTATCTAAAGATACTCCTCCCGCTATTAACTCTTGGTAATCAATGCTTTTATCAGTATCTTTTAAGACCTTATCCAATACCTTAAGGGTGCTTTCAATTATCTCAGGGCCTATTCCATCTCCTCTTACAAGTCCAACCTTTAGTTTCATGCAATTTTATATAATCTGTCATCGACTGATTATTTTCCTCCTCTTAAATAATCCCTTTATTTACACTTTCAATCAAGCCACCTGCATCAATAATTTGTCTAATAAACTCAGTAAAGGGCTCAATCTTATATTCCTTTTTTTGAGTATGATTGTAGATTAGACCCTTTTCAAAATCAGCCTCTACATCATCTCCTTCTTCTATTTCTTGGGCAGCTTCTTTACTTTCTATAATAGGTAATCCAATATTAATAGAGTTTCTATAAAAGATTCTAGCAAAATCTTTAGCTATTACTAAAGAGATACCACTTTCTTTTATTGCTATAGGAGCGTGTTCTCTAGATGAGCCACAACCAAAATTTAAGCCACCTACCATAATGTCTCCCTTTTCTACCCTAGTTACAAAGGTCTTGTCCAAATCTTCCATACAGTGGGAAGCTAATTCTTTTTTATCTGTAGTATTTAGATATCTGGCTGGAATTATGACGTCTGTATCTACATTGTCTCCATATTTAATAACTTTTCCTCTTACTGACATACATTTTCTCCTTTTTACAATACTTGACTAGGATGACTAATCTTTCCACTAATAGCACTTGCAGCTGCTACAGCTGGTGATGCTAGATATACTTCTGATTTCGGATGTCCCATTCTTCCTACAAAATTTCTGTTTGTTGTAGAAACAGCTCTTTCCCCTTCTGCTAAAATTCCCATATGTCCACCTAAACAAGGGCCGCAAGTTGGGGTAGATACTACTGCACCTGCTTGTATAAAGGTTTTAAACAAGCCCATTTCCATAGCATCAAGATAGATTTTTTGAGTAGCTGGTATAATGATTGTTCTTACATTCTTAGCAATTTTTTTTCCTTCTAGTATTTTTGCTGCGGTTACTAGATCTGAAAGTCTGCCATTGGTACAAGACCCTATTACTACTTGGTCTATTACAATATCTTCTATATCTTTAAAGGTTCTTGTATTTTCAGGTAGATGAGGATATGCAACTGTAGATTCAATTTCACTTAAATTAATCTCATAGACTTGTTCATAGTGGGCATCTGGATCAGCCTTATGAATTCTTGGCTCTTTTGCACCAACTTCTTCTAAAAAGGCTAGGGTTTGTTCATCCACTTCAAAGATACCATTTTTCCCACCAGCTTCTATAGCCATATTTGATATGGTAAATCTATCATCAATGCTTAATTTTTTAAGTCCTGGCCCTGTAAACTCCATAGATTTATATAGGGCGCCTGCTACTCCAATTTTTCCGATAATATGTAAAATAACATCCTTGCCTGAAACCCATTCTTTTAGTTCACCAGTTAAATAGAACTTAATTGCAGGAGGCACTTTAAACCAGGCCTTACCTGTTGCCATAGAAAAGGCCATGTCTGTAGAACCTACTCCAGTGGAAAAAGCACCTAAGGCCCCATAAGTACAGGTATGAGAGTCTGCTCCTACAACTATATCTCCTGCAGCAACTAGGCCTTTTTCTGGTAAAAGAACATGCTCAATTCCCATCTCACCAGTATCATAGAAATTAGTTATTTCATGTTCTTGGGCAAAGCTTCTGCAAAGTTTACACTGCTGGGCTGCATTAATATCTTTGTTTGGCGCAAAATGGTCCATAACCATTGCAACTTTTTCTTTATCAAAAACTCCATCTTTTTTAAATTTAGCAAATTCTTTTATGGCTACAGGTGATGTAATGTCATTTCCTAAAACCATATCTACATCTGCTAAAATCAGCTGGCCTGCTACAAGGTGATCAAGTTTTGCATGGTCTGCTAGTATCTTTTGTGTCATTGTCATTTGTTTAGCATTTTTCATATACTTCACTCCTAATCTTTCATTGCAAGCTTGTATTCTATAGCGTCAACTAGGGCTATAAGGCTTGCTTCAATTATGTCATTTGATACACCTATAGTATTCCAACTTCTCTTGGAATCTGATGTTTCAATTAAAACCCTTACCTTTGCTGCTGTTGTGGAACTTTCTTCTAGTACACGAACCTTGTAGTCCACTAACTGTAAATCTTTAATAGCTGGATAAAAAACAGTTAAAGATTTTCTTAAAGCTATGTCTAGAGCATTTACTGGACCATTTCCCATGGCAGCTGTCATTTCTTCCTTACCATCTACTTCCACCATAATTGTGGCTGAGGCAGGTTGTCCCCCTTCAGGTACTGGATACTCACCCATGGTCTTGTAAAGAACCAGTTTAAAATGGGGCTCAAAGGTATCTAGCACTTTTTTAATCATTAACTCAAAGGAGGCATCAGCTGCTTCAAAATGATAGCCAAAGTGTTCTAATTCTTTAAGTTTTTCCAGAATGACTCCTACTTTTGGATCATCTTTTGTTAATTCTGGAGCAAAAGATGATAACTTAGTCATCAAGGTGGATCGCCCTGCAACTTCACTCATTAAAAACTTTCTTTTATTACCCACAACCTCAGGCTCAATATGTTCAAAACTACTTTGAAGCTTTAGCACTCCATCTATATGCATACCTGCTTTATGGGCAAAGGCAGACTTACCAATGTATGGTTTGTCTCTAGGTACCTTTTTGTTGGATATTTCAGCTATTCTTCTGCTAACACTGTAAAGCATGGAAAGATTTCCAGAACATTCATAATCTGTCTTTAGTTTCAAGTTAGGAATAATAACTGAAAGATCTGCATTACCACACCTTTCTCCAATACCGTTAAAGGTCCCTTGAACCAAATCAATCCCCTCTTCTACTGCAATCATAGAGTTTGCTACAGCACAACCGGTGTCATTATGGCCATGTATGGAAAATTTTGCATCAGGAAATTTTTTAACAGCAACTCTAGTAATATCTTGTGTCTCTTGGGGCATGGTTCCACCGTTGGTGTCACATAAGGCAAGTACATCAGCTCCCCCTTTAAGTGCTGCTTCTAGCACCTTTAGGGCGTATTGGGGATTGGATTTATAGCCATCATAGTAGTGTTCAGCATCAAAAATTACATATTTACCTTTTTCTTTTAAATATGCTATGGTATCTTCTACAATTTTAAGATTATCATCTAAGCTTATTTTTAAAACTTTTTCTACATGAATATCCCAAGACTTACCAAATATTACTACAGCTTTCGTATTTGCCAATAAAAGAGCCTTTACATTGGCATCATCTTTCGGGTGGATATGGGCTCTAGCAGTGGAACCAAAGGCACATAGTTTGGCATTTTTTAACTCCAGCTCAGCAACCTTTTGGAAAAACTCCATGTCTTTTGGATTGGACCCAGGATTACCAGCCTCAATGTAATCCACACCAAAAGCATCTAAGGCCCTTACAATATTAAGTTTATCACTTACAGAAAAGGATATACCTTCTCCTTGAGCCCCATCTCTTAGGGTAGAATCCAAAATCTCAATTTTTCTTAACCTCATGCTAAACCTCACTTATCCTATATCTAATATCTTATTTATCCCATTTACATAGGCTAAGATACTAGATTCAATAATATTAGTAGAAAGCCCTCTTCCTATAACCGACAAGTCACTAGAAGTCATTTTTACAGTAACCTCACCTAAGGCGTCATTACCATCTGTAACTGAATTGATGGTGTAGTTGTCTAAACTTTCAATAATTCCGCCGGTTAAATCATTTATGGCATTGTATGCAGCATTTATTGGGCCATCTCCCAAAGCTACACCTTCTAAAATATCATCATCTTTTTTCAACTTAACAACACAAGAAGAACTGGACTCTTTTGCTGTATGAAGGTCAAAGGAAACAAGACTGTAGGTTCCTACAAACTTTCTTGTATTATTTACCACAGCTTCTAAGTCACTATCTGTAATGGTCTTTTTCTTGTCAGACAATTCTTTTATCTTTTCAAAATATATGGCTAATTGCTCTTCACTAAACTTATAGCCCATGGATTTTAACCTGTCTGCTATGGCATGCTTTCCAGAGTGTCTTCCAATTACTAGCTTGTTTTGTGAAATTCCCACATCCTCTGCCCTCATTATTTCATAGGTCTCTCTGGCAGAAAGAACACCGTGCTGGTGGATACCAGACTCATGGGCAAAGGCATTTGCTCCAACAATTGGTTTGTTTATGGGAGTGCTTTGTCCAATAATGTTATATACCAATCTGGAAGCCCTATTAATTTGTCTTGTATCTATGTTGGTATAGGCATTGAAGTAGGACCTTCTGGTTTTTAAGGCCATAACTATCTCTTCAAGAGCTGCATTTCCAGCTCTTTCTCCTAAACCATTTACTGTACATTCTACTTGAAGGGCCCCTGCCTTAACTCCCGCTAAAGAGTTGGCAACTGCCATACCTAAATCATTGTGGCAATGGACAGATACAATTACATCATCTATCCCTTCTACCCTTTCAAAAAGATATCTTATGGTAGAATATATTTCATCAGGAACTAAATATCCCACTGTGTCTGGCACATTTATGACAGTAGCCCCTGCTTTAATCGCCTTATTAAATACTTGAACTAAAAAGTCCTTATCGCTACGCATGGCATCTTCTGCAGAAAACTCCACATCAGAGCAATACTTTTTAGCATATTTTACTGCATGTTCAACAGCTTCTAAGACCCTTGGTCTAGTCATTTTTAGCTTGTGTTCCATGTGAATATCAGATGTAGCTAAAAAGGTATGGATTCTAGGACTATTGGCCTTTTTTATAGCTTCCCAAGCAGCATCAATATCCTTTTCTACCGCCCTTGCAAGGGCTGCTATTTGAGAGTCTTTTACAAGAGCAGATATTTCTTTGACACTTTTTAAGGCTCCATCTGAACTAATGGGAAAACCAGCTTCTATACAGTCAACCCCTAGGATTTCTAGTTGTTTGGCTATCTCAATTTTTTCCCTAGAGCTCATAGAGCACATGGGAGCTTGTTCCCCATCTCTCAAGGTGGTGTCAAATATTTTAATGTGTCTATCCATAATTATTCTCCTATTGCACAATGGCACCCTTGTCAGCTGAAGATACAGATCTTGCATATCTTGCAATATAGCCTTTTAGGTCTTGCTTTTTCTTAATTACCATTGTCTTTTGTCTTGTGTCTAATTCTTCTTTTGATATATCTAAATCAATTTTATTTTTATCTATATCAATATTTATTGTATCCCCTTCTTTTACATAGGCTATTGGGCCTCCACTGGCAGCTTCATCAGAAACATGGCCTATGGCAGCTCCCCTAGTTGCACCAGAAAACCGTCCATCAGTAACCAAAGCAACATACTTATCCAAGCCCATTCCAGCTATAGCGGATGTGGGATTTAACATTTCTCTCATACCAGGTCCCCCTGCTGGCCCTTCATAGCGGATTACTATGACATCACCTTTGTTGATTTTTCCAGAATAAATTGCTCCACAAGCTTCTTCTTCACTATCAAAAACCCTAGCTGGTCCAGAATGCTTTAACATTTCTTTATCCACTGCGCTTCTTTTTACCACCGCTCCATTAGGTGCTAAAGACCCAAACAGTACAGCAATACCTCCCTTTTCAGAGTAAGGATTGTCTATAGGTCTAATGACATCGCTTCTCATAATTCTTACCTTATGATTTTCCAGATTTTCTCCCATTGTTTTGGTTGAATAGGTCATTACATTGGGGTCAAAGAGAGATTTTTTTATAAGCTCCCCTATAACCACACTAACGCCGCCTGCTGCATCTAAATCTTGCATATGGTGAGGACCGGCAGGAGCAAGTTTACATAGGTTAGGAGTTTTTTCACTTATCCTATTTATTGTATTAAGATCCATTTTAACCCCTGCTTCGTGAGCTATAGCCATCAGGTGCAAGACAGAGTTGGTAGAACAACCTAAAGCCATATCCACTGCTAGGGCATTAAAGAAGGCTTGCTCGGTCATAATTTGTCTGGGTGTCACCCCTTTTTCTAGGGCCACCATAACAGCTCTACCTGCACTTTTTGCTAATTGAATTCTTTTTGAATAGGCAGCAGGAATGCTTCCATTTCCAAATAGGGCCATTCCCAAGGCTTCACTTAAGCAGTTCATAGAATTGGCAGTAAACATTCCAGAACAAGACCCACAACTGGGACAGCAGGAGTCTTCAATGGCCAATAATTCCTCTTCATCTATGGTCTTATTGGCATAGGCTCCTACCGCCTCAAATGCAGAGTTTAAATCTAAATTAGTTTTTCCATCATTTAATGAGAGCATAGGTCCACCAGATACAAAAACGCTAGGTAGATCCATACGGGCTGCTGCCATGAGCATTGCAGGAACAATCTTGTCACAATTTGGTATAAATACCAAGGCATCAAAGGCATGGGCCATTACCATACATTCTATTGAATCAGCAATTACCTCTCTAGATGAAAGAGAATATCTCATACTCTCTTGTCCCATTGCTAGACCATCACAAACCCCTATAACATTAAACTCCATAGGTGTTCCACCTGCTGATATGACTCCATCTTTAACAGCTCTTGCTATATCTTTTAGGTGAATGTGTCCTGGTACAATTTCGTTAAATGAATTTACCACTCCAATTAAAGGCCTAGATATTTCATAATCTGTATATCCCATAGCTTTTAAAAGAGATCTTTTAGGACTAGCTTGTATTCCTTTTTTTAATGCATCACTTCTCATTTTTTATCCTTTTCTTTGTTTTCTTACAAAACAACTATTTCTTATCTTGCCAGCTCATCTTATCTCTAAGTTCTTTACCGACTTTTTCAGTTAGGTGTTCATTTTGCATTCTTCTCATAGCCAAAAATGATGGTCTATTAGCTTGATTTTCTAAAATCCACTTGGTAGCAAAGGTTCCATCTTGGACTTCATTTAAGATTTGTTTCATTTCAGCCTTTACAGAATCCGTAATTATTCTATCTCCAGATACATAATCACCATATTCAGCTGTATCGGATATGGAGTGTCTCATAAAAGAGATTCCTTGAGCTACAACCAAATCTATAATCAGTTTCATTTCATGAATACATTCAAAATATGCACTTTCTGGTTGATAACCTGCTTCTACTAAGGTGTCAAAGCCTGCCTTCATAAGAGCAGTTACACCTCCGCACAATACAGCTTGCTCACCAAACAGGTCGGTTTCGGTTTCTTCTTTAAAAGTTGTTTCTAAAACTCCAGCTCTAGCCCCACCTATGCCTGCTGCATATGCAAGAGCTATTTTTTTGGCATTACCTGTATAGTCTTGATAAACAGCAATTAAACTGGGAACACCTTTACCTTCTTCATACTGGCTTCTAACTGTATGACCAGGTCCTTTTGGTGCAATCATAATTACGTTAACATCTTGTCTAGGAATAATTTGATTGTAGTGAATATTAAAGCCGTGGGCAAAAGCTAGGGTAGAACCAGCTTTTAGGTTATCTTTAATATCCTCTTTATATAGTTTGGCTTGCAGTTCATCATTTACTAAGACCATGGTTAAATCAGCATTTTTAACCGCTTCTTTTGTTACCATAACCTTTAGTCCCGCTGCCTCTGCTCTTTGCTTGGACTTAGACCCCTCATAAAGGCCTACAAGAACATTAACTCCGCTTTCTTTCAGGTTTAAAGCATGGGCGTGTCCTTGACTTCCATAACCTATAACTGCTACTGTTTTTCCTTCTAGAAGTGATAAATCACAATCCTTTTCATAATACATCTTTGCCATTTTTTATTCTCCTTTTTTTCTTGGACTTAACCTTGTCCGTTGGTAAATATACCTCTTTTTATTGCTACTGCACCGGCTCTGGACATTTCTAAAATTCCAAACTCCGATACAAACCTAATAAATGCATCTAATTTATCCGACTCTCCTGTAATTTCTACAGTTAGCGAATCAAAATTAAAATCTACTACTCTTCCTCTAAAAATGTTTACAGATTCTACTATCTCTCCCCTTGTCTTTTTGGTTACCTGAATCCTTAAAAGAAGATGCTCTCTTATGACAGTGTTTTCAGGTGGTAAAATCTCTACACTTTTTACATCATGGAGTTTTTGTAGCTGTTTTGCAATTTGCTTTCTAGTTGCTTCATCCCCTCTTGCTATGATGGTCATTCTAGAAAAATCATCATTTTCAGTTACAGCCACATTCAATGAGTCAATGTTGTAATTTCGTCTTGCAAAAAGACCAGAGACCCTTGTCAATACCCCCGCATGGTTATTTACTAAAACGCTTAGTATAAATTGATTTTCTTTCATACCCAACTCCTCTTTTTTCTAACTACTCTGTTATGATACTGTCAATTGAACCACCTGGCGGTATCATAGGAAGAACTCTAACATCCTTATTTATTATACATTCAATTACTACTGGACCTTTTGCCATAAAGGCTGAATCAAGGGCTTCTTTTAAATCTTTTTCATCAAAAACCCTATGACCTTGGGCCCCAAAGGCTTCTGCCAACTTAACAAAATCTGTTTGCCTCTCCAAAGTAGTGTTGGAATAACGTTCTTGGAAAAAGTCTTTTTGCCACTGTCTAACCATTCCTAAAACCCCATTGTTAAAAATGATAACTACTAAGGGTAGTTGATTGGAAACTGCAGTGGACAATTCATTTAAGTTCATTCCAAAAGAACCATCACCAGTAAATAATACAGTTTTTTCACAGCCTGTGGCAAAACAAGCCCCAATTGCAGCTCCCATGCCAAAGCCCATGGTTCCTAGACCTCCTGAGGTACAGTGGGTTCTAGGCTTTCTAAATTTATAGTATTGGGCAACCCACATTTGATGTTGTCCCACATCGGTAGCTATAACGGTATCTTCATTGGTGTATTCCATTACCTTTTCTATAATAGTTTTAGGATGCAATAAGTCCCCAACCTTATTTTTGGCCTCTTCTTCTGCCATCATTTTATCCACTTCTAAAAGCCATTCTTTATTATTCTTTTTCTCTACCATGGGTAGTAATTTTTCTAAAACTTCCTTTAAGTCCCCTGTTAGACTAAAGTGGGCTTCAATATTTTTATCAATTTCTGCAGGATCTATATCTATATGGATAAACTTAGCATTTTTGGTATACCTGTTTTTGTCACCAGTTGCTCTATCTGAAAATCTAACCCCTATACCAATTACTAAATCTGCTTCTGATACTGCCTTGCTAGAGGCATATCTGCCATGCATGCCGGTCATTCCCAAGGCATACTTGTAATCAGCTGATATTCCATTAAGTCCCATCATAGAAGTTCCTATGGGAGAATCAATCTTTTTTGCAAAATCCATTACCAACTTGCTGGCATTGGAAATTACTACTCCTCCACCAGAATATATAAAGGGTTTTTTACTATTAGCAATAAGCTCAACTACTTTTTCAAAATCTTTAGCTGAGTTTTTAGGAATCTCTTTAGGAGTATATTCTTTTTTCACATCCTCAAATTCAAACTCTGCCATTTGAACATCTTTTGGTATGTCAATAAGCACAGGTCCTGGTCTTCCTGACTGGGCTATTGCAAAGGCTTCTCTAACGATGTCTGCTAAGTCTCTTGGGTCTTTAACAATATAGTTATGTTTTGTAATGGGCATGGTTATTCCAGCTATATCAACCTCTTGAAAGCTGTCTTTACCTAAAAGAGAAAGGGCGACGTTACCTGTTATGGCAACAATAGGTGATGAATCCAAATAGGCATTGGCAATTCCTGTTACTAGATTGGTAGCACCTGGTCCAGATGTGGCTATTACCACTCCTACCTTACCAGACACTCTAGCATAAGCATCTGCAGCATGGGCTGCTCCTTGTTCATGGGCTGTTATGACATGATTTATCTTGTCCGACTGCTTATATATCTCATCGTACAAATTAAGCACTGCCCCTCCAGGGTATCCAAACACCCTATCACAACCTTGTTCAATTAACGTATCAATAATTACCTTAGTTCCTCGTGTCTTCATAAATGTATCCCCTTTAAAATAAAAAATCCTACAGTTTGTATTTCTGTAGGATTGCCAATTTGCTAATTATTTCGGTTATGACTTTACTTTTATCCGATTCAGCTTATACTTGCTCCCTACAAAATTGCCTATAATAATTACTAGGACATTGACTAACAGTAGTAGGACTGATAGGGCTAAAGCTGTATCTTGAATTATATTTGCTAAAATATTAGTCATTACCGACTCCCAAATTTATTTTAACCACAATATCATGTTAAAAAGGACTTGTCAACAAAAGAAAATAAAAAAAAGGGGAATTTTTGAGGGGTTTCCTCATTTTTTCCCTTTTTTTAATAATCTTATCAATTCTCTTGTATATTTAAGCAATCATGAGTTTAGTGACAACTTATATGGCCAGTTGAAAATTATCTAGTTAAACTGAGAACTTAAATATATATTTCTATATACATAAAGTAAACCCATTTACTACTTTAATATTCTGAACTTTCCAACCAAAGGAAGTTCTTTAGCTCTCTTTTTAACCGCATTAATAATTCCATTAATAATGAGGTAGAGCATAACCACTGACCCTGCAAAAGCTATTAAATATACTAAAATTAGTAAAATCCAATGAATCATTGAAGCTAATATTAGAAGAATTTGAACAATTATAGCTAGAGCTGTACCAAGTATTGCCAGTATCAAGCCTTGATTTGCATGGAATCTTGTATATTTGGAATTAGGAAAACAAATCCAAGGTATTAAAACCAACCAACCTAAATATGAGACAACTGATAGTCTTTGGAATAGATTAATTTCTTCTTCCTCGTATTCTTGGGTTGTTTCTGTAGTATCACCAAGTTTTTTAAAGAAAGGCTCTTTAGGTTCTTGTGGCACTTGGACTGGAGCTGCTGCCAAAGGTGGTAAGGGAGCTGGTCCACTAGCTGGAGATGGTGGTGGGCTTGGACTAGGCTGAACAGGGGCAGTTGCTGCTACTGGAGTTCCGCATACTGCGCAAAACTTAGCTCCCTCTTCTAATTCATTTCCACAATTAACACATTTGTTTGTTGCTTTTACCTCTTCATTAACTTGTTCAACAGCTGGTGCAGCTTCTAAATTATGACCACAATGGGGACAAAATTTAGCATCAACTTCAACTGGATTATTGCAATTAGGACAATTCATTTGAGTTTCTCCTCTCGTAATATGTACTTTTTGGTATATAAAATATATTACCATATAAATTTGGTTTTATTCAACAATTTTAGGTTTTTATTAAACTAAGTGAATTGAAACTTAGTCAATCTTGAAAAAAAGTGAATTGTTTTCAGGATAGACATACCACTTACTTCCTAGCTTTAAAGCCTTAAGGGAGATTATATAGTCTTCTTTATATCCCTTACCTTTAAGCTCCATATTAATGGTCAAGGATATAACCTTATTGACCCTTCTTTTTGGGATGGTCCAAGTTTCAAAAAGATAGTCTTTTGCAGAACTTATACGAAATTTAGGCCAATACTCTTTTGCCCTAACCTTAAAGCGCAACCTATAATTTTCCCCATGATCATTCATAAAGGTATTGTAAATAGTATCTAGATTTTTTGAGGCTTCCTCATAAGACAAGTCACCAAAGGATTCTTTTTGATTAAGTAAAAGTTGGGTTTGCTTGGGAAAAGCCTTTAAAAATAGTTCTATATCGTTTTTCTCTATAGCTCTAAAGTACTTATGTAAAGATTGGTCTAGGCCGAAAATGGAGTTTGAAATCATGGATAGGAGTAAAATTGCTACAATGATAGCTATAAGGGTAAAGGTAAAATTTCTATTAACATTAAATTTTGTCTTAATCGTAGATACATTTATTTTAACTTCTAGTTTTTGACCACATTCTTCACAGAACCTAGACCCAAAACTATTAGTACTACCACAAGATTTACAAATCCTAGCCATTTTACCTCCAAACAGTGATTTAACCAATTATTATATATATTATAACCGATTATGTGGGAAATGTAGCTTTGTAATCCATAAGACAAGTTTATATAAATCCTAAAATATGTTAATATTAAAAAAGAAATTTCTTGGACTCTTTCAAGCAAAAGATATATATAGAGGAAATAAATGGGACAAAATATGGAAAAGAATATAGTAGATAATATAGATGATAAGGGACAAATGGACATAGTTAGTAACGATTTTAAGGACAAAAAAAAGATTTTAACAAATGTTTTACTCTTTGGAGCTTTTCCTTTTATCTGTATAGTATTTGGTCTTTTAGGAAAATGGATTTTATTCGGTATAGCCCTATTTATATATCTTGGTATATTTATATATATTAAACTAGAAAGCATTTGGCTAATTATAACCGGTTATTATGATAAAAAGGGAGACCTTTCCAATGCCCTAAGAGCCTCTTTTAAGGCTTACAAGAGAAAAAACTCAGACATGAACACTGCTAACATATTTGTATATATGCTTTTAAAAACAGGAAAGTATGAAAAAGCAGAAGAGGTTATTAAAGATAACACAAAAAGACAGATGACAGAAAACCAATATATAGCCTTTTATTCAAATTATGCCCTAGCCCTTTGGAAACTAAATAAGATTTCTAAGGCCATAGAAGTTTTTGACGAAGTTTTAGAAAAATTCGAATCCACCTCCATATATGTTTCTTTTGGTACAATTCTTACCTTCTCTGATGATTTAAATAAGGCCTTGGAAGTAAATAAAAAAGCTTATGAATACAATTCAGCTAGTAAGGGTATAAAAGATAATTTGGCAACAACATACTTTCTTTTAGGTGATAGAGATAGGGCCAAAAGACTTTATGATGAACTTTTAGATGACCCTGCATCCTTTCCAGAAGCCTATTACAACGCTGGTAGAGTTTATCAAGCTATTGGTCAATATGATGAAGCTATTAGATTATATAAGCAAGCCTTATCCAAGACCTTTAATGGACTAAGTGCTGTTTCAAGAGATGAAGTTGTTAAAAGAGTGGACTATCTAAATAGAGGCCAAGGCATATAAGAAAAAGAGGGAAACCTTTTAAATTCCATATATTTATTAGTTACTGGATGCATAAAACCTAATTCGCTGGCAAATAGAGCAATATTTCCCTTAGGTCCTTTTCCGTATTTCATGTCTCCAAATATGGGATGACCCAAATGGGCCAATTGGACTCGGATTTGATGGTGTCTACCAGTTTTAAGCTCTACTTCCAATAGAGAAAGATTCTTTTTTGTTGCTAGGACATCAAAAGATAATTCAGCATACTTAGCCCCTTCTTGGTCAGCTTTAACCACAAAGGAGGTATTAGTTTTATGGTTTTTAAGAAGATAATCTTTAAGTACCATGGAATCTTTTTCAATTTGACCTTCTACAACAGCCAAGTACTTTCTTCTCATCTGCCCTTTTCTAATACTATCACTTAACCTTGCAGCAGCCTTTGAAGTTTTTGCAAAGACCATAAGACCACCCACTGGCCTATCTAATCTATGAACAAGGGCGATAAAAACATTGCCTGGCTTATTTTCCTTCTCTTTTATATATCCCTTTACTTGGTTTAAAAGATCAAAATCCTTTGAACTATCTTCCATGACTGGCTGATTGGGATCTTTTACTAGAACGATTATGTGGTTGTCTTGATATACAATATCCAATGCTACCTCTATCTTAAAAAATCTAAAATAATTCTATTACAGACCCAACCTTTAGTAAAGAAGGGTTTTTCTCTTTACTTACTTGATTTATGTTATTATGTTAGTAGTAATCATTTGGAGGCTAAAATGGATTCTAGAACAAGAGTAATCAATGTGTTAAATCACAAAAGCGTGGACCGTTTCCCCCGTGCCCTTTGGGACTTACCCAATGTTAAAATTTTAAAGCCAAAAGAACATGAATTAATGTTTTCTACCCTAGAAAGAGACACCATAAATCCAAGAGTTGGCTTTGCAACAAGTAGGTATCAAAAAGGTCTTGTACACCGTATGCCTAGATATACTGATGAATTTGGTTGTACTTTTAAAGTTGCAGAAGAAGGGGTAGTTGGAGAGGTAAAGGACCCCATTTTTAGAAATCTTGATGATATTGATAGATACATCATGCCCTTTGAAATTCTTGAAACAATAGATAAAGATGAAATAAACAGACAATGTGCTGATACTAACAAATTTACTTTAGTAAGCACCCACATAAGACCCTTTGAAAGATTACAGTTTATGAGAGGAACAGAGGATCTTTTTGTTGATTTAGCCATGGAAGAAGAAAAGATTTTAAAGCTTCTTAAACGCCTTCATCACTTTTACATGAAAGAATTAGAGATTTTAACAGACACAGACGTAGATGGTTTTTCCTTTATGGATGATTGGGGCTCTCAAGTATCACTGTTAATTAATCCTCAAATGTGGAGAGAGCTTTTCAAACCTCTTTACAAGGACTACTGTGATTTAGCTCGTTCTAGAGGTAAATACATATTTTTCCACTCAGATGGCTTTATTGAAGAGATTTATCCTGATTTAATAGAAATTGGTATAGATGCTATTAACTCTCAACTATTTTGTATGGATATTGAAAAGTTAGTAGACCTATATGGTGACAAGGTCTGTTTCTGGGGAGAGATTGATAGACAATATATTCTTCCCTTTGGCAGTGTTGAAGATGTTAAAAAAGCAGTGGATAGGGTTGCTGATGCAATCATTGCTAAAAATGGCAAAAGAACTGGAGCCTTTGCCCAGTGCGAATGGAATGCTGTAGATCCTGTGGAAAATATTAAAGCAGTATTTGATCAATGGGATACAAAGTAGGATTGTAGTAAAAAAATATTAATATTCAATACCCCTTCTCCCAGAAATGTTCTTGGTAAAGGGGTGTTTTATTGCCTTTAAATCTGATACATAGTCAGCTATATCAATTAGTTCTTGACTTGCTCTTCTTCCGCTTAATAGAACCTCTAGTTTTTTAGGTTTATCTCTTAAAAAATCCAGAAGTTCTTTATTAGATATTATATCTAGGCTTACAAGACCTAGTATTTCATCTAATATGAGCATGTCATACTTATCTGGATTTTCCTTTATTTCCTCTACAAGTGCTAAAAAGGCATTTTTATGTTCTTTTGCATAAGCCTCTTTTTCTTCATCAGACATGTAGTAATAGAAGGTCTTTGAAGTACAAACTCTTTTTAGGTCCAAGTTTTTTAAGTCTTGTAATACATTAATCTCGCCTGAGTTTTGCCCCTTTTGAAATTGAATAAAATAGACTTTCATCTTTTGTCCCAAGGCTCTTATGGCACTTCCTATACAAATTGAAGTCTTGCCTTTACCGTCTCCAGTATATATGTGGATTAAACCAATATTTTCATCTATCTTTTTATTGTTCATTTTTCACCAAGGTATCATCGATAATTTCTTCTTCTAGCTCTATATCAAAATATGAGTTGAATATTCTCATTATGGCAGGAACAGTATATGAGCCCCAAACTCCCTTTTCAATAATAACTCCAACTGCAATTTCTGGTTCATAAGCTGGAGCATAGGCTATGGAAAGACCATTAGATGAAGAGTAGGACTCATAACCTGTTTCGGCGGTTCCAGTCTTTGCAGCTACTTCTAAAGGATATTTGGCAAATACTCTTTTAGCTGTACCTTCTTTTGCTACAAGTACCATAGACTCTCTAATAATATCATCGGTTTCCTTGCTAATGCCAATGTCTTTGTAGTCTTGGTTAGGGCTATATATTAGATTTCCTTCTTGGTCTAAAATCTTTAGTATTACATGAGGGGTATATTGCTTACCACCAGAGGCCAAGGTGGCTGCATATGAAGCTATTTGAACTGGGGTAAAACTGTTATACAACTGTCCTGTTGCAGTTTGGGCAGTGTCTGCTATCCACCAAGGTTCTTCAAAGGCCTGCTGTTTATAGTCTCTACCACTTACAATTCCTCTGCTTTCTCCTGGTAAATCAATTCCAGTTCTAACACCTAGATTAAAGGCTCTACTCCAAACATTCAGTTCATCTATTCCAATATCCAAACCTAACTTATTAAAAAATAGGTTACAAGATTGCTCTAGGGCTGTTACAACATTAATTTTTCCATGCCAACTCAAGCAAGAAAAGGAGTGGCCTCCTATTTCTTCTTTCATCTTACACTCTATTTTAGTATCTATATTTATAGCTCTGTTTTCTAGGCCAGCAACTGCTACTAAAGGCTTAAAGATAGAACCAGGAGTGTATAGGGCTTGTATTGCCCTATTAAACATAGGAGTGTTTACTTCGTCTAAAATGACTTCTGCTCTTTTTTCTATGGACTCAGGGTCATTGTTTATGAACCAGGAGGGGTCAAAGTACTTGTTGTTTGCACAAGCTAGGATTTCACCATTATTTACATTTTGGACAACAGCTACAGCTGCATTTGCATCACCAAAGTTCTTTTCAAAGTCAGCTTTAGCAATTATTTCTTCTATAGTTACCTCTAGAGCATCTAAGGCAGCCTCTTGTAAATCTAAATCTATTGTTAGATAAACATCAGCCCCATCTACTGGATTTTCTCCTTCAATAACAGATAAGATATTTCCAGACACATCTGTATCTACAATAGCATAGCCCTTTTTGCCCTTTAAGTAGTCTTCACAATAAAGTTCAATGCCCATCTTTCCTATCATATAGTCTTCTTTTAGACTTTCATCTTGGGCCATTTCGCTTTCAGAAACTCTGCCAATGTAGCCAATGATATGGGAGATAAGGGCTGCTTTTTCTGAATAAACCCTAACATAGCTTTGTCTAAAAGAAACACCACCTAACCTGTGTTTATTCTCTGTTATATGGGCTAGGGTATCTAAAGAAACATCAGTAGCTATTTCAATATAACCATTTAGGTAGTCTGGTCTCATTTTTTGGATTTCATATCTAAAGCTTATAATTTTATAGGCATCTAGGTCTGAGTAGGATTTATCAACAAAGAAAAAACTTCTCAAAAAAAGGAAAAACTCATAAGGGTCGTAAATTACCTTGTTTTCAGCTATAGAAAATAGGTCTTTTCTGGTTTGCCAGGCTTGCAAATCTTCATCGGTCCATTTTTCATTAAAGACAAAGGTTTCAAATTCTTGATTATATTCTAAGGCTGTAGAAAGACTTCTTTTAAAGTTCTCATTGTTTTTAGTTAAAAGGTCGTACAAGAATAACAAGGTGGGATTTAGGTTATCACTAGCAGTAAAAGCCTTGGTCAAATAGACATTGGTACATTCCCTGTTATAGGCAAGAAGAGTTCCATTTCTATCATAAATGTTTCCCCTTTTAGCCTCTATTTCATAACTTCTCTCTATTTTTACTGAGCTTTGAGTAATGTATAGTTTACCGTCAATAATTTGCAGCTTATATAATTGGCCAACAAAAATGGTCATTATTAAGATCATGACTATTGCAAAAAGCAAATAACGATTTTTAATTATTCTGTTTATGCTGTCCATATAAAAGTCGTTTACTCCTTTTTGCGTATGTATTATTTATGATAAAAAAGATTACAGTAAGAACAAAGACAAGACTAGCTGTATATGTGGCACTAAATAGGGCTTCTTTTCCATAGAGGAAAAATCTGGAATAAAACTCTTTAAATCCCACATTTAATAAAAGTGCGTACAAGCTTCTTAAAAATGATAAACCCCAGGCTGATATGGTTAAAATAATCATATTTTCTCTTTCAAAGTGCTTTGCCAAGGTAATAGCCCCAAAAGATGCAAGAAAACAGAAAAGAGTTACCGGCCCTATAAAACTACTATAGAGCAAATCATATATAAAGCCACTGGCTGAAAATATGATTATGGTTTGATTGTCCTTTTTACCCATGGCAGCTAACATAAGTAAGACTAACAAGAGGTTAGGATAAGCTGGCCCTATGGATAACCATTTAAATATGTAGGGCTCAAATATTAGAATAATGCATATAAATAAGTATGTATACCACTTGTAACTGTACATTTGATTCTATTGCTCTTTTTCCATCAATAAAAAAACCTTGTCTATGGAATAAAAGTCTACATAGGGCTCTAGCACCCCAAACTGCTCATTGGTTGTTTCATCATTAAAAACTTCCACAATTATTCCTACGAAAATTCCCTTGGGATAAATGCCTCCAAAACCACTGGTTTCTACCACATCACCCACTTCTATTATAACATTGTCAGCTATATTAGTTATAAGGCACTTTCCTGCCTCTTTATACCTAATATCTCCAACAATATTTACATGACCCCCCTCTGGTTTTGAAATCCAACCACTTATTCCCATAGTTTCATCAATAATCGGAACGATTATAGATGTGGTGTAGGTCATGGAATGGACCCTACCATAAAGGGTGTTGTTGGCAGCTAAAACAGGTAAATCGAACTTTACCTGGTCTTTTTCTCCAACATCAATTTTATACCTGTATATGTGATTTCCAGGATCTGCCCCCATTATGTTGGCACCTAGAATATCATAGCCTTCAAAGATATTTTTTAATTTAATAGCTTCTCTTAAAAGTTGATTTTCTTCGTCTAAGAGAGAAAGAGCTGCATTTTTTTCCTTTAAAATCTGGTTTTCCAGTTCTAATTCCTTGCTTTTTTCCAAAAGCTCACTGTACTGTATCCTAGTTATATTTCTTTCTTTGAAATACTCTTCGATACCGTTAATTTTCTTTTGCACCCACGAAACAGGAATGGTCACTATATTCCTGATTATATTTACCTTGCTGTAACGATTTATGGATAAAACAGCTACAATTAGTAATATTAAAACTACAAGTGCAATCTGAAATTTTCTGTTTTTCAGAAATTTCAAGTTCTGCTCCTATACCTTTGTTATACCTTTAAAATAATCCAGTTTAGTTAGCATTTTACCTGTACCAATAGCCACGCACTCTAAGGGTTTATCCGCTACTTTTACTGGTATATTTCCTGTTTTTTCACTTAAATATGCATCTAGTCCAGATATAAGGGCTCCACCCCCACTTAAAACAATACCATTTGCCATAACGTCTGCTGTTAGCTCTGGCGGTGTTAGTTCTAGTGTCGCTCTTATAGCTTCTAAAATTTCAGAAAAGATTGGTTGCATTGCCTCTCTTATTTCATCTGAATTAAGAGTGAGATTAACGGGTAGTCCTTGGTCGGCATTTCTTCCTCTAATCATCATGGTCTTAATCTCATCAAAGCCCATAGCATTTCCAATATTAACCTTTAGGTCTTCAGCAGTTCTTGCCCCTATTAGCACCCTGTACTTCTTTTTAACATACTGGGTAATTAATTCATCAAAGGTATCACCTGCTGATCTGAGAGTTTGGCTATTTACAATATTGCCCATGGAGATAACTGCAACCTCTGTAGTACCTCCTCCAATATCAATAATCATATTGCCGGTAGGTTCAAAAACTGGTAAACCAGCTCCTACAGCTGCCATCAAACTTTCTTCAGGATCAAATATTTCTTTAGCACCTGATTCTAAGCCTGCTTCAATAACCGCTTTTCTTTCTACCTTTGTAACCCCTGCAGGTACACAAATAACCATAGATGGTTTAGATAGAATAGCTCTTCCTACAGCCTTTTTAATAAACTGCTTTAACATTCCCAAGGTTCCTTGGTAGTCAGCTATTACCCCATCTCTTAAGGGCTTAACAGTTATAATGTTTTGTGGGGTCCTACCCAACATCGCCCTAGCATCGTTACCAACCGCTACGACTTTTCTTGTTTTTGCTTCCATAGCAACAACTGAAGGTTCTCTTAAAATAACCCCCTTGTTGCGCTCGTAAATAAGGGTGTTAGCTGTTCCTAAGTCTATACCTATATCTCTGCCGAATAATGACATACTTTATCTTTCCTTTCATTTAATCTATTATAGCATGCTTTGAGTTAGAAAAGAAAAATATTTTTCCTCAGAAACAATAATATGATCTCTTAATTCCATCCCCAAAAGAATGCCAGATTTCTTTAATCTTTTGGTTAAAAGTATATCACTTTTTGAGGGTTTTACATTATTAGAAGGATGATTATGCACTAAAATAAAGCTATGAGCACATGCTTTAATAACTTCTAGGAAAATATCTCTAGGATGTACAATTGAAGTGTCTAAAGTTCCTATAGAAATAGTGCTTTCTGAAATTAGATTCATACGAACATCAAAGCACAAAATCCAACAAACCTCTTTGGTTAAGCCTCTTGCTTTTGGCATCATATATTCAGCAATTTGCTCAGGTGAACTTACATTTTGTCTGTTTATCTCCACAACCTTTAAACGTGTAGCTAGCTCTAGGCTTGCTTTTATAGTTATAGCTTTTACCTTTCCAATACCCTTGTGCTGCATGAGCTGTCTTATACCAGACTTATAAAGGCCTTTTAAGCCTCCTCCTAAGTCTGGACAAGACAAGAGCTTTCTTGCTAATTCAGTAGCATTTTTTCCATCTCCACCAGTTTTAATAATAATAGATAAAAGTTCAGCATCAGATAAATGCTTGGCTCCCTTGGAATAAAGCTTTTCATAAGGCCTTTCATCCAAAGGTAGGTCTTTAATTAAGAAATTACCCATAAATCTCTTTAATGACACTGTATACAGATGATAGAGGAAGTCCCATTACATTGTAATAGTCTCCTTTAATCTTTTTTATGAATTTTGAGGCATAACCTTGAATGCCATAAGCACCAGCCTTGTCAAAGGGCTCTTTTGTAGCTATATAATCTTCTATATCCTTTTTACTAAGCTTCATAAACTTAACCTTAGTTTTTACTGTAAAAACTCTTTCAAAGCCTTCTTTAGTAAGTAAGCAAACTCCAGATATAACTGTGTGGGTCCTGCCGCTCAAACTTTCTAACATAGCATAAGCATCTTGTATTGAGCTGGGTTTTCCAAGGATTTTTCCCTTTAAATATACTAAGGTATCAGCTCCTAAGACTAAACAGTCTCTATCAATCTTGTTTACAACATTTTGCGCCTTTTCTTTAGCTAAGGCCTTAACAAGTTTGGATACAGGTAGATTTGAAAAGTTACTTTCCTTTTCATCAGGTTGCATAATTGTAAAAGAAATTCCTGCTCTTTCTAGTATTTCTTTCCTTCTAGGGGATGCAGAAGCCAAGATTAATTGTGTCATTATTATCTCCTTCAACCTTATACTATATTTCTATTTTGGTATTATTCAATATACAAACATAAAATCATTATGCTAAACTTACCACATCTTATTTGCTTCTTCCATAAGTGCTTGTCTGGTTGCCTTGTTTTCACTACCTTGGGCATAGGGCATCTTAATAACAGCCATAAAGCCTAAGCTTCCAAAGAGAATCTTAGAGTAATATGAAATGAGTCTCCATATGAATATTACAGACAAGGCTGGAGATGTTGTAAAAAATGGGGCTATTAAGAGTAAGGCTATTCCTTCTGCTCCTCCAGCTGTACCAGGAGTTGGTACATATGAGGTCATCATAGAGGTTAAAATAGCACAAACTAAAAGAGTAAAGCCATGTTCAAAAGAGCCTTCAATTGCCCTTAACATAAAAACAGGCACTATGTATATACAAATCAATTCTGCAGTTTGCAAAACAATAGCAAATAGCCAGTACCAGGGTTTTTTAGCAAAAACTTCAACGCCCTTTCTAAAACTAACAAAGGCCTCTTGGGTATATTTTTCTATCTTGTCATATTTTTTAGGTACAAATTTTTTAACTAGTTTCATTACTAGTTTTACAGTCCATTTGGAAAGTTTTCCTGTGGATAAAAAGGCTATGATAACCCCTAAATACAGGGTACATACTACAACTGCTGGAATAAAGTAGGCATAAAAGGCTGGAATCTTTCTAAGTAAGTAATTCTTAGCTATGAAAAACCCTATTAAAGATAAAGCCAGTTCTAAAACCATATACAAAAAAGACCTAATAATGGCTAAAGAAGTTCCTATGCCAGTGTCTAGTCCTTTTTTAGTTAAGGTATATACTAAAGCAGGTTGTCCTCCTGAAGAAAAAGGAGTAATAGCTGATATAAAGTCATGGGATAAAACTGCTAGAAAATTGCCACCTGGATCTTTTTCTTCTCCAATCATACTCTTTTTTAGAACCTTTACAGATATGGAACCTAAAATCCATAGGGCCAGAACACATAAAAGAGCTATTAATAAATAAAGGTAGTCAATTGTTTTAAAAATATCTAAAGCCTTGTCCACCGACTTATCAGTAAACATTAGCACAATAAAAATTGCACCTATTCCCAAAGCTATAAAAAGGTTTATAAGTAGTTTTCTCATCTTTTCTCCAAATTATCTATGTTCACACCTTCTACTGTTACATCAATAGAGTCCAAAACAATGTCCAGGTCATTTTTTAAAACTGAAGCTATGGCCTGTTGAAGGATCTTTACGGTTTGTGGAATAACAATACCGTAATCAATATCTAAAAAAACTTCGACTCCTTTAAACTTGTCTGTATCGGTAATCTTTACAGATTTTCTTTTTTTGGTTAATTTGACCGTATCAAAAAGGTCAATTGTGTTTGCTATTTTAACTATAATAATACTTTCTGCTATATTAGCACCAGAATTATTAATCATCCTATTAAAACTCCGCATGTTTTGGAACTCTTGGAAAAGGAATAACGTCTCTAATATTTGACATTCCTGTCATATACATTATCATTCTCTCAAAACCAAGTCCATAACCTGAATGGGGAACTGTACCATATTTTCTAGTATCTAGATACCACCAATATTCCTTTGGATCCAAGCCCATTTCTGTCATTCTTTCCAAAAGAGTGTCATAATCTTCTTCTCTTTGACTGCCACCTATTATCTCACCAACCCCTGGAACTAAAAGGTCCATAGCTCTAACAGTTTTTTGGTCAGGGTTAACCTTCATATAAAAGGCTTTTATACCTCTTGGATAGTCTGTTACAAAAACAGGTTTCTTAAAGTGTTTTTCAGTAATGTATCTTTCGTGTTCTGTTTGAAGGTCACAGCCCCACTCCACCTTGTTTTCAAACTTTTCTCCACTTTTTAATAAAATATCAATAGCATCTGTGTAGGTAACCTTAATAAATTCTGAGTCTGTTACCACCTTAAGTTTATCAAAAAGGCCTGGCTCAATAAATTTATTGAAAAAATCCATTTCATCAGGGCATTTTTCCATTACATAATTAATAATATATTTTATCATTTGCTCTGCTACTGTCATGTTGTCTTCTAGGGTAGCAAAGGCCATTTCAGGCTCAATCATCCAAAACTCAGATGCATGTCTAGCTGTGTTGGAGTTTTCTGCCCTAAAAGTAGGCCCAAAGGTATATACATTTCTAAAGGCCATACAAAAGGTCTCAACCGCTAATTGACCACTAACTGTAAGATTTGTGTGCTTAGCAAAAAAGTCCTTAGAATAATCTATTTCTTTATTGGAATAGGCTAATTTTTCTAGATCCAAGGTTGTAACCTGAAACATCTCTCCTGCCCCTTCGGCATCACTGGAGGTAATAATAGGTGTGTGTACATATACAAAGTTTCTTTCTTGGAAAAAGTCATGTATAGCTTGAGCTAGAACTGACCTTACCTTAAACACTGCATAAAAAGTGTTTGTTCTAGGACGCAAGTGAGCTATGGTTCTTAGGTATTCAAAGGTGTGCCTCTTTTTTTGCAAAGGATAATCTAATGAAGAAACTCCTACAATCTTAATTGACTTAGCCTTTATCTCAAAAGCCTGTTTTGAATTAGGGGTTAGCACCAAACTACCTTCCACCTCTATTGTGGAAGCTATGGGTAATCTGCTAACTGCATCATAGTTATCAACTATATTATTTTCAAAGACTATCTGTACATTCTTAAAACTTGTCCCGTCATTTACTTCAATAAAGCCAAAGTCTTTGGAACTTCTAATTGTACGTATCCAGCCTTCTATAGAAACCTGGATTTCTTCTTGCTCTTTATAGCTTTCAAAATCTTCATATAGTTTTTTTACAGTCGTTTTCATTACAAACCCCTTTTATTCATTTAAAAAGAATTATATCAAAAGTTTAGACATAATGTAAGCAGGTCTTTTTGTGCAAATTAATTTATAAAAAACCTGCTTACACAAGTGATACATTAGTCTTCTAAATCCATATCGTTTAAGATATCTCTTAGTTTTCTAGCTTCATTTTTGTTTAAGGTAATTCCTTTTGCCATTTTTTCATGCTCAGGAGCCCAATCTCTAATGTCTAGTTTTGCTTCTCTTCCATTCCAGCTAACCATATTAACTTCCTTGGTCCAGCCTGTGGGGCTATCTGATAAAACGCCCAATTCTTCTGTAATTTCGTATTTAAATTCTGCCATCTTTCTTATTCATGATCTAGTCTATGACCGATCATTGTCCTCCTTTTCCTCTTATTTTACTCCTTCATTGTAACAGTAGACAAAATATTGTTCAATCTTTATATATTATGTTAATATTGACTTCAATAAGGTTTTACCCCTTATTACCACAGAAATTTAAACAAGTGAGGACATATTAAAGATGACAAAAGTAAGCTTAAAAGTGAAAAACAAGGATACCATTACCTTAGAACTTTACCCAGAACAAGCTCCCATAACTGTAGAGAATTTTCTTAAGTTAGCCAAAGAAGGTTTTTATGATAATTTAATATTCCATAGAGTAATTAAAAACTTTATGATCCAAGGTGGCGACCCAGAAGGTAGAGGTACTGGTGGACCTGGATACTCTATAAAAGGTGAATTTACTGCCAACAGTGTAAATAACACTTTAAAACACACAAGAGGTACCATTTCCATGGCAAGATCTCAAGCTTATGATTCAGCAGGCTCTCAATTTTTCATAATGCATAAAGATTCTTCCCACTTAGATGGCCTTTATGCAGCCTTTGGAAGAGTAATTGAAGGAATTGAAGTAATAGACGAAATTGCTAGTGAAAAAACAGACTATAACGACCGTCCCTTGGAGGATGTTGTTATTGAAAGCATAAAAATTGAGGAATTATAGTAAATCTTTTCCTCTAACAAAGACATTTTTCATATTAATATCTTGATCAAAGACTATAACATCGGCTTTTTTACCTACACGTAAAGAGCCGGTTATTCTATCTATATTCATAATCCTAGCAGGTGTTAGACTAGACATTTTAATAATATCCAAAAATGGAAGGCCTGCCTTTAACAAAACCCTAATAAGCACATCAAAGGTGGCAATAGAGCCTCCAAAGGCTGACCGGTCAACCATTTTAACAACTCCATCTTCAACCATTAGGTCTTCTCTAACCATAGTACCATTAGGTACATTCATTCCAGCAAAGGACAAACAATCAGTAATAACTGCTGTTTTTTCAGGTCCCTTAAACTTGTAGGCAAATTGAATCAAGCTATCTGGTAAATGATGGCCATCACAAATTATCTCAATATCCATATCATCTAAAAGATAGGCTGCTTCAACAACACCAGCTATTCTGTAGCCTTTTTCTCTTCTTACTGTAGAACAGCCTGAATACAAATGAGTGATAAGAGAAAATCCCCATTCTTGAGCCTTTTTAACCTCATTATAAGTAGCATCAGAATGGCCCACAGCAGCAATTATATTTCTTTCTCTTAAATGCTTTGCAAATCTTTCCATTCCATCTAATTCACAAGCCCCAGACCATCTTTTAATATCATCTGTCATATCTAAAATCTTAAGATATTCGCTTTCTTGAGGATTTCTTAAGTTTTTTCTTAACTGGGCTCCCCTTTGAGCATCTGCAAAGTAGGGTCCTTCCATATGAAGACCCAACATAGTTGCCCCTTTATGATTAAGTTTTTTAGCTTTTTTATAGTTTATAACTGAGTTTTCCATTATTTCATAGGTATATGAAGAAATTGTGGGAAAAAGCCCAGTGGTGCCATATTTCACATGGGTCTCACAAGGAATAACAAAAGAATTTTCATCCCCTAACCCAAACTCATATCCTCCACCTCCATGAAGGTGAATATCTATAAAGCCAGGAGAGATATAGTTACCTTCTGCATTTACTAGAGACTTTGCTTTTTTAATTAAAAACTCATCAGGATTCCCAGCTTCTACCTTGGTTATGGTATCACCTTCAATTTCTAGAAAGCCCAAATCCAAAATTTTATCTTCAAGTATTACTTTTCCGTTATATATAAGGGTTGTCATATTTAATCTCACTTTTCCAATAATTATCTAACAAACCGTTCTTAATCAATTCATAATTGATTCTTCTTCAATTATATGTCCTTTTCTTTGAATATACAATTTTATGAAGGTATAATAAGAGGGTAAAAAGAAAGAAGGAAGAAAAAAGATATGAAACTAGCAGCACAACTTTATACACTTAGAGAATTTACTCAAAATAAGAAAGATTTCTTAGAAACCCTTAAAAAAGTAAAGGCTATGGGCTATACCTCTGCTCAGTTATCTGGAGCAGGACCAATAATCCCAGAAGAAGTAAGAAGTATGACTGATGAAGTAGACTTACCCATAAGTGCTACCCACATACCCCATGATATGTTTGTAAATCACCTAGACCAAGTCATAAACAATCATAAGATTCTAGCTTGTAAGTATGTAGGTTTAGGTTCTATGCCTAAAGAATATACAAAGAGCCCTAAAGACCTACAAATCTTTATAGACACCTATTCAAAAATCTCAGAGACTCTAGCAAAAGAAGACCTTCGTTTTGTATATCACAATCATAATTTTGAGTTTTTTAAATTTGATGACAAAACTATTATGGATATACTCTTAGAAAACACTTCTAAAGACTTCTTTTTTGAACTAGACACCTACTGGGTACAAGCAGGTGGAGCAGACCCTGTAGAATGGCTAGAAAAGACTAAAGACCGCTGTGACTACATCCACTACAAAGATATGGGAGTAAATAGAGACTTTAAAACCGTCTTTTTGCCCATAGGTATGGGAAATTTAAACTGGAAAAAGATTATTGATGCATCTATTAAGGCCAATGTTAAGTACTGTGCTGTTGAGTTGGACTCTTATGATGGTTCAGTTTTTGAAGCCTTAGATTCCTCATATAAGTACCTATCTGCTTTAGGATTAAAGTAAATATAAGAAATATAAAACGTTTAAAAAAATATAAGACTATTAAAAAAATTTAAAAATAATAAATAATAAATAATAGAAAATTATTTTCAGACATATTAGAGGAGGAACATTTAGTTACAGGCTAAATAGAAAAAGATTATGCAAGTTGAACCATTAAGAATTGGAATTATAGGTTATGGAAATATAGCAAGAACACATATGGGCTTTTTTGATAAAAATGAAGTAGCCCATGCTAAAGTAACTGCCATATTTGATATAGATAAAGAAAAGGTAAAAGCTGTAAAGGAAAAATACCAAGACCAAATAGCAGCTTTTGATAATGAAAAAGACTTTTTTGAATCGAAGTTGTTTGATGCAATAATAATTTGCACTCCCCACTATGATCATCCCCATTATGCAATAAAGGGTTTTGAAAACAATTTACATGTTCTTTGTGAAAAACCTTCAGGAGTCTATACAAAGCAAGTTAGAAAAATGAACCAAGCCTATGAAAAGCATACTGACCTAGTGTTTTCTATGATGTATAACCAAAGAACCTCCCCTCTTTATTCTCAAGTGAAAAAGATAATGAACTCAGGAGAAATGGGAGAAATTAGAAGGTGTGTTTGGATAATAACCGACTGGTTTAGGTCT
This sequence comes from uncultured Clostridiaceae bacterium, assembly GCA_964563155.1. GTDB lineage: Bacteria > Bacillota > Clostridia > DUPQ01 > DUPQ01 > DUPQ01. The sequence goes on from CAZLVL010000008.1 coordinate 41,561, forward strand.
CAAAGTTATTATGATTCAGGAGGCTGGAGAGCCACTTGGTCCCAAGAAGGTGGAGGGGTTTTACTTAATCAAGATCCCCATCAATTGGATTTATGGCAGTGGATTTGTGGTATGCCTACTAGGGTTAGAGCCTTTTTAGGCTTTGGAAAATTTCATGATGTAGAAGTGGAAGACGATGTAACAGCTTATGTTGAATATGAAAATGGAGCAACCGGCGTATTTATTACTTCAACTGGAGAAGCTCCTGGTACCAATCGTTTTGAAATATCCACTGATAGAGGAAAAATCGTTATTGAAAATAATAAGGTTGTAATACACAAATTAAAAGAAGACTTAAAAGAATTTATAAAGACATCTGAAAAACCCTTTGCTATACCTGAAATGGAGGTTATTGAATTAGATACAGACCTACCAGACCCAAAGCATAAGGGAATTTTGATTAATTTTGTAAATGCTGTTCTTTTTAATGAACCACTTATAGCTCCTGGACTAGAAGGTATATTGGGTTTAACCATTTCTAATGCCATGCATTTATCCCAATGGACAGATTCTTGGGTAGACCTTCCTTTTGATGAAGACCTCTTTTATGAATTATTACAAAAACAAATAAAAGAGTCAGATTTTATTAAAAAACAGATTAAAGAGGTTGATGCATCTGATATGGATTCTTCTTTTTAGTCTAGTCTTTTAATCCAGGTATATCTATTAAGTTTTATGGCGGCCACAATACATTTTAGTATTTGGTCGCTTTTTAATAGGATAAAGACCACTACAGGAGAAGCATTGAAATAAAAGGCAGCTAGAAAAGAAGAAGGAATAACAATAAGCCACATGAAAATTAAATCATTAATTAAAACAAAGCTGGTGTCTCCCCCTCCTCTAACAATTCCAGTCAATCCAGACATTTCATAAGAGGTTCCCACAACCGTTATTGATAAGACAGTTATAAAAGCAAGGGCTAAATCCTTAGATTGGTCTGAAATGATATAAAAGCTCACCACAAGATGACGCAAGGAAAATAAGATTGCTCCAGTTACAAGACCTATTAAAACAAATATTAATTGCAAGGTAACATTGTAGGGCTTTATAAGGTCATTTTTCTTTTCACCAATAGTTTTAGAAATAATTATGGAAGAAGAACTAGCCCCTGCGTAGGCTACTACAGATATTATCTGAAAAAGTGTGATAGCTATACTGTTTGCAGTTATGACTACACCTCCCATATGGCCTAATATTGCAGTTTGTACTGCCATGGCAACACCCCATATGGCATTGGACAAAAAGACCGGTATTCCCCTTTTAAGAAAGGCTAAAAAGAGTTGAGCATCTCTTTTGAAAAAATCAAGAATCTTGAACCGTACAGTTTTTTCAAAGACCAAAACATATATTAAAACCACAATAAGCTCTAAAATTCTAGATATTAAGGTTGCATATGCAGCCCCTCTTACCCCTAATTCAGCAAAACCAAATTTTCCAAATATGAGCATATAATTTAGGATAAGATTGGAAACTAAGGCCATAATGGAGATATAAAAACCTATTTTTGTTTTCTCAATACTTCTCATACTTACAATCAAAGAGGTGCTAAGGGCAAAAATGGGATAGGAAAAAGCTATAACCTTCATATATTCCACACCTGCACCTACTATAGGTAATTCATCTGATAAAAGACCCAAGACCTGAAAAGGAAATAGATAAACTATAAGACCTAATAAAAAGGCAATTACAAAAGAGGTTTTTATTGAAATCCCAGTTATGTTTTTAATTGTCTTAAAATCTTTTGCACCCCAAGCTCTTGAAGCAAAGACCAAGGCCCCTTCTGCTATGCCCATAACCAACATTTGTAGCAAAAATTGTATTTGATTTACTAAGGCAACCCCAGCTAAACCTTGTTCAGAATATCTGCCCAACATAATACTATCAGCCATATTGACTGAAAAAGTTATAAGGTTTTGTAGAGCTAGTATGGCGGTTAGAGTAAAAAATATTTTATAAAATCCTTTATCTCTAACAATTAATGAGTTCTTAAACATATCTTTTTTATTATAATGCAAAAAAATCACTTTTGTCACTTCATTAATACAAAAATAAATTCTATTATTAAGTCATTCTTTCAAGTACTAAAAAATATATTATTAAAAGGAGACCTCATATGGACATTAAATGCATTGGTATGAGAATCAGAGAAAAAAGAAGACAACTAAACATGACCCAAGAAGAACTATCTGCACTATCCCAAATCTCCCCTGCCTATATCTCAAGAATAGAAACTGGGGACCAAAACCTTACAGTGGAAACCTTGCAAAGAGTAGCAAGTTCCCTGGACATGGATATGCACTATTTACTGTCTGGTGTACAATGTGATAGCAAATATTGTGTGAAAAACATAGCAAAACTCAGTTCACCAAAACTAGCCTTCTATATGGAAGAAGTAATAAATGAATTGCTAAATGGTGGTCTAATGTGTGCTAAGTCTAGAGACCAGCTCTGAAGCAATTTCTATATCCATTGTTAAGCCACTTTCATTTTCCTTAACAGATAAAACATTTGCATTTTCATATATAAAAGACAAAAGTTTTCCGTTTGTGTGGCTTACTTCAACAGAAAGTTTAACAATATTGCTTTTTGTGGCCTCATCCATGAGGGCTAAGAGATTGTCTATTCCATAACCGGTGTAGCAAGAAATTTCAGTTCTAGGGTGTTTAGTATCAGCTAAAATAGTATTCGACACTATATCCGCCTTATTAACCACCTCAATAACAGGAATCTCATTTACATTCAAGGTTTTCAAAATGGAATAGACTTCTTTTATGTGTCTATTGGCCTCTGGATTTGACCCATCAATAACATGAAGTATGCAATCAGCATACCTTATTTCATCTAGGGTTGATTTAAAAGCCTCAATTAGTTTAATGGGAAGCTTTGCAATAAAGCCAACAGTATCTACAATAATTACTTCCCTATTAGATGGAAGTTTAATATTTCTAACAGTGGGATCTAGGGTTGCAAACAACATATTTTCTACTAAAACACTGCTATCAGACAATAAATTTAGAAGGGTGGATTTTCCAGCATTTGTATAACCAGCAATGGCAAAGGTAAAATGTTTTTTCCTGTGTTTACTTTGTCTTTGCTGGTCTCTTCTTTTTTCCACCTTATCAAGTTGCTCTTTTAGATAACTTATCCGTCTTCTAATATGTCTTCTATCTGTCTCTAGCTTTGTTTCACCAGGGCCTCTAGTTCCAATTCCCCCTCCTAAACGAGAAAGAATTAGACCTTTTCCAGATAGTCTAGGATAAATATACTCCAACATAGCTAATTCCACCTGAAGTTTACCTTCATTGGAAAGGGCCCTTTTAGCAAAAATATCTAGTATTAAGGCTGTTCTATCTAAAACCTTTAGACCCAGTTCATCTTCTAAATTTCTTTGTTGAGAAAAGGTTAATTCATCGTCAAATATTATAGTATCTGCCTTTTTCTCAGAAGCTAAATGTAGTAGCTCTAATATCTTTCCTTTTCCAATATAGTAGGCAGAATCTTGCTCAGACCTGTTTTGAACCATGCTAGCTACACATATTCCACCAGCTGTTTCAATTAAAGCTTCTAGTTCATCCATGTGGGCTTGAGACCTAGAAAGGTTTAGGCCAACAGCCACTACCCTTTCTTCTTTTACCTCTTCAACATGAAGTTGCTTTCTTTTAACTTGATTTTCAGCATTTAGCTGGTCCATAAAATCTTTAGTTTGAGAAATATCCCTATAAGGGCCAAAGATTCTAGGCTCATTTTCAGCATCTATGTATGCACAATATAGGTACTCCATATAGCCTTCTAAATCTATGCTGACTGAAGCCATAGCATAAAGGCCAGTTGAAGATAAGGTATTTAAATCAATTTGAGAAAGATGTCCACTACCTTGGGGGTGGGTATGAATCATTCTACCTCCAGGTGAGTTGGAGTAATCTGCTTTAATACTCTGAAAATCTCCCACTACCACAGAAGAAACCCTATGCCTTCTATCTATAAAGACACCAACTTCTCTATTGTAGGTATAAGAAACCTGACAGATTACATCTATCAGGTTTTGAGAACAAAAATGTTCTCCACTTAACTTCTCATCATATAAGAGTTCTAATATTTCTATTGTGTTTTTTCTTAGACCTTCAATATTTCCTTTTATATCTTTGCTCATTATTCTCCTGCAAGGCTAATTTTTTTAATATACAAAGAAGGAGAACCAATATTTCCATTTGAACCAAAGGTCAAATCCTCTCCAACTTCCTCAATATCTTTTAGTAAATCAAAGTAATTTCCCGCTATAGTCACCTGTCTAAAGCACTTATCCTTCTTGCCATCTTTAATTGTATAACCTTTAGCTGGTAAAGAAAAGTCTCCACTTATGGAATTAAAGCCTGAGTGCAAGGCAGATACATCTGTTATGACTATTCCATCTACCATGAGTTTTTCTAACTCTTCTAAGCTTTTTTCTCCTTTTTTAAAGAAAAGATTGGTTGGTGTAATCCCAATAGTGCTCTTAACAGATCTAGAAGCATTTCCTGTACTTTCTACCTTATCAATCTTAGCTGTCTTATTATTATGCAAATAGGTTTTTAAAACACCTTTTGAAATAACTTCCTTGTATTTGGTTGCCACCCCTTCTCCATCAAAAGATGAGGTACCAGATTGGCCAGGTAAAAAAGGATCATCTACTAAAGTAACCTTATCTGAGGCTACCTCTGTATTTAGTTTTCCCTTCATGTATGAAAGTCCCTTTTGCACAGCTCTAGCTGAAAAACAAGAATTAACTGTAGCTAAAATATCTGATGAAACCTCATTTAGGATAATAGCCTTGTATTCATTTGACTTAATAGGTTTAGTGCCTAAAAAGGAAATGGCCTTGTCAACAGCTTCTTTTGCTATTTTTTCAGGGTCAAATAAAGAGAAATCTTTTTCAAAACAATAGGCAAAGCCATCGCTTAAGTCCTCTTTATCCTGAGCTAGTACCTGTAAAAAGCAATATACACCATTTGATTTATCTTCTAGGTCTAAGCCTAAACTATTAACCAAAGATCCCTTTGAAGAACCTGAGCCAAAAACACAATAGGGAGTGGATTTAACTCTTGGGTCTAAAGACTTGGCTATTTCTTCCATTTTTAAGGCAAAGTCTATTTTTTCTCTAATTTCGATCTTGTCCAATTCTGGAAAATAGTTGTCTACCTCTTTGTATTCACTAGAACCAGCAAATATTTCATCCTTATCCTTATTATCATTAATCTGGGCATTTTGCTTTGCCTCTCTTAAAAGGATTCCAATTGAATCATCTGCCAACTTTTCTGTATAAGAATAGCCAATTTGACCTTCATAGTCTCCTCTAAAGCCCATGCCCTTAGAGTCAGTCACCTTGTAGCTATCAATCTCTTGCTTATATATCTTAACCTCAAAGGCATTACTTTCACTGGTAATTACCTCCATGTTGGTAAAGCCCATAGATTTTCCTTCTTCAAATAATTTATCTATAAGTTTTTTCATTTATCTTCCTCCAACTGTAATTTTCTTAACCCTAAGAGCAGGTTGACCTACATTTGTAGGTATAGAACCTGAAACAGAACCACACATTCCTTGTTCCATACTGAAATTATCAGCAACCATATCAATATCCTTTAAGATTTCATGTCCCTTGCCTATTAAGGTAGCTCCTCTTACAGGCTCAGCAACTTTTCCGTCTCTTATCATATAACCTTCTGTAACAGCAAAGTTAAACTCTCCTGTACCTGGATTAACAGAACCACCACCCATTTGCTTGGCATAAAGGCCAAAATCAGTGGCAGCAATAATATCTTCTCTCTTGGATTTTCCTGGAGCAATAAAGGTATTGTTCATTCTTGAGGTTGGAGCAAACCTATAGTTTTGTCTTCTTCCAGAACCTGTTGATTTCATGCCCATCTTTTTACCATTAAAGTTGTCGATTAAATAGCTTTTTAAAACTCCATTTTCAATTAATACATTTCTTTGTGTAGGTGTTCCCTCATCATCAATATTCAAGGTTCCCCATTCATTTGCTAAGGTTCCATCATCTATGGCAGTAACAATAGGATTAGCTATCATTTCACCTAATTTACCAGAAAATACTGAGTCACCCTTTGCCACAGAAGTTGCCTCTAGGCTATGGCCACAAGCTTCATGGAAGATTACTCCACCAAAACCATTATCTATAACAACTGGGAAGTTTCCAGCCTTACAGTAGCCTGCAAAGGCCATGGTTTTTGCAGTTTTTGCAGCCCTATGAGCATGGTGTTCTAGGTCTAAGTCTCTAATAAATTCAAAACCCTTGTGAGCTCCTGGGCCAGAAAAGCCTGTTTGCATTTCCCCATTATTCTCTGCTACAGCAGATATAACAAAGCGGTTGTAAACCCTGGTATCTTCTTTTAACAAGCCATCAGTGTTGGCAATTAAGACCTTTTGAATCTTATCCATATGAGATACAGAAACTTGCTTTATGCACTCATCATAGTTTTTAGCTAAAGTATATGCCTTTTTTATGTATTCTAATTTTTCTTTCTTTTCTATTGTGTCTGGCATCAGCTCTATAAAGTTTCTGTTTGTTACCAAACCTTTAGTTAAGTTAATAACCAAGTCCTTCTTTTGTGATGCTAGAGCATCTGCTCCTTTTAAGGCAGTAGCTATCATGTCTTCTTTTTTGTGACCATTGGTATAAACATAAACACTGTTTAGACCCTTAATAACCCTAATGCCTATACCAAAATCTCTACCAGATTGGGTGGTCTCCACTTGGTTATCCACAAAATTAATTGAACTTGCAACAGTATCATCTAAAAAGATTTCAGCAAAATCTGCACCCTTGCTGACTGCAGCGGTTAGAACATCGTATATCGTATTTTTATCCAGCATATTTGCACCTTCTTTCCATAATACTTAAATTATACACAAAAGGAAGACCTATATGGGATGTTTTTTTCAGTTTTCCATATTTCAACTAGAAGTTAAAAGATAATATTAAAAAATTAAAGAGAGAAATAAATAAAATCATATGATAAGAAAAACCAAAGGTAAAAATAATATATGATTTTTATCAATTGCTTTAGTCATTATCTGAATTCCATTGAATTTTTCTTACTTTTTTGCTAATATCAATTACTAGAGGTGGATATGAAAAAGAACTTTTTTCTGACAATAATTCTTATTCTTCTTTTGTTTTACACAATGGGAATAAATGGACAAATTGTTGAAACATATTTTGTAGAAGGAGAATTGTTTGAAGGTGGGGATATTTACTTTGTAAATGCTAAGATTGAAAAAAACAATGAAAGTGTAGGCGAATTCTACTTAACCTATTTTTCATCAGACTACTTTTCTGAACTTTCACTTACCCAATTAAATAATGATTTATCAGAATTATGGAAAAGCCATATAAGTATAAATGAAACTAAAAAAAATCTAGTCTCCTATCAAAAACCCAATGAGAATACATATTTTGTTTCAACTAATCCTTCTTTTAGCTTAAATGAAGCTATTGTTTTAGGAGCAGAAGAACTTTATGGCTTTACCAACATTACAATAGTGGATACCTTACATATTGATAACCTAAGCATTTTAAGTTCTAACCTTTCCAATGAAGATGGTCATGTTAACTATAACAATGATACTAACCAACTTATAGCAGAATATACTTATGAGATTACTGATTATATAGAGTTCTTATTAGAAAACGGCCAAGAAAAAGAATATGTCTTTAGAACCTTTGATTTGGTAAGCTATAATCTGGTAGGCCTAGAAGTAACCTTAAACTATGTAGATAGCCCAAAACCTAGCCCTGAACCTACACCCACACCTACCACAAGTCCAGAGCATTCTCCGACACCCACAAATAGCCCACAACCTTTACCGTCTGCTACTGTAAGCCCTAGCCCTTCTCCTAGCCCATCTCCTAGTCCAGCACCTTCACAAGTTATTGAAGATCCAGATAAAGAAGATAAAGATGACAATAATGACAATAGTAACTTACCTACTAATGGAAAAGAAAGTGTAGATTCTGATTATAAGGTGCCAGATAGATATGAAAACCTTTGGATTTTTATTACCTTACAAGTTGCCATAGTCTTGCTTGTAATTGCAATTATAATTTCACAAAGAAAGAAAAACTAATCAGTTGAATTCATGAATAGCCATTTTGAATAAAGATTTTCCAGCTCAAAATCCATTTGAGCTTTTTTTTCGCTTAAAGTTATTAACAGTTGATAATCACTAGTATTTTCATTTATCTCTTCTTCTAGATTTTGAAGGTCCTCTTCTAGTTTTAAGATATCTTCTTCTAAAATTCTTAATTTTAGGCTATTTACCCTTTTTGCCTTTTTATTTTCAATAAGTTTCCTATCTTTATCTTTATCTTTACTTCTAACTACTTCTTTTTCAAGAAGATCCTCAACTTGCTCAAATTGCTTTTTCATTAAGTAGTAATCATAGTTACCCTTGTAAATACTAAGTTTTCCAGCTTTAAGCTCAAATATTGAGCTAGCAAACTTATTTATGAAATGTCTGTCATGAGAGATAAAGATGATGCTCCCTCCAAAAAGGCCCAAGGCTTCTTCAACCTGTTCTCTGGCAGGAATATCCAAATGATTTGTAGGCTCATCTAGAATTAGAAGATTTACCCCTTTTTGCATTTGTAAAAGTAGCCTTAATCTACTTCTTTCACCCCCAGACAAATCCTTTAGCTTTTTATATACATCATCTTTGGTAAATAGAAATTTACCAGCTAAGTTTCTAGCTGATTGCAAGGTAAAATCAAGGTTTAAGCAAATGGTCTCTAGTATATCCAGATTTTCATTTTCAAACTTTATTTCTTGTTCTAAATATGCATAGTTTATGGACCTAGGCTTTTTAACACTACCTTCATCAGGCTCTACTAGGCCTAGTAGTATTTTAATTAAGGTAGTCTTTCCTGCCCCATTTGGTCCTATGACTCCTATTCGGTCACCACTTCGCATAGTAAAGGAAATATCTTCGAATAAGAGTTTATCTTTATATTTCTTTTTTATATTGCTGACATAAAAGACTTCCTTTGCAGTTTTTTCCTTTTCTAAAAAATGCATTCGTAAATCTTTTTCGTTGATAGGCTTATCTGTTAGGTCCATCCTTTCCATCCGCTTTTCTAGGTTAAGAGCCTTTTTAATGGAAGCTTCTGTTCCGTAGTTTCTCATTTTAAGGGCGGTTTCTCTCATTCTTTTTAGTTCTCTTTCTTGTCTTTCATAGAGCTTAAGGTCTCTTTCTTTATCCATATCCCTTTGAAGCACAAAGGCAGAGTAGTTTCCCTTATAGTCTTTTATAAGTCCTTGCTCTAAATAGAAAACTCTAGAAGCTGTATTATCTATGAAGTAACGGTCATGAGAGATGTATATAACACTACCCCTATAGGCCTTTATGAAGTCTTCTAACCATAGACAAGCATCAGTATCTAAATGGTTGGTAGGCTCATCCAGGAGCAAGAGGTCTGGCTCTCTTAAAAGAACCTGGGCTAGCATAACCATAGTTAGCTCTCCCCCGCTTAAATGCTTAGCAGGTTGAGAAAGTATATGAGAAGAGATATTTAGACCGGTTACCACCTTTCCAAACTTTTCATTCATATTGTAGCCTTCTAAAAATTCAAACTTTTCAGAAAGCTTGCCATACTTACTTACTAAATCCAGATTATCTGGATCTTTTGCCATTTCATGAGAAAGCTTTTTCATTTCCTCTTCTATTTTTTTAATAGGAATAAAGGCTTGATAGATAAGGTCTTTTCCACTTAGATCTCCTAAGTTTTTGTTTAATTGCTTAAGGTATCCAATGTTTAGTCCTTTTTCCACATAGACCTGCCCTGAGTCAGGATTTAAAAGAGAGACTATTAGGTTAAAAATTGTTGTTTTACCTGAACCATTTCTTCCAATTAGACCAATTTTTTCTCCTTGGTGCATCTCAAAAGAAAGGTCCTTTAAAACCTCAAACCCTCCATAACTTTTATATACATTTTCAAACCTTACAACTGCCATTTTATACTTTCTCTTTACTAAGAGTTCTTCATCATAATTGTCTCAACTATATTTGCCACATCCTCTGCTTTATCGCAGCAGGCCTCGAAGTTTCTATAGATTGACCTCCATATTACCTTTTGTTCAGCACTAGCATCCGATTGGAAAAGGTCTCTCATCAACCTTATATACAAACTATCTCCTTCTTCTTCCAAGTCATTTACTACAATTATGTAATCTTTAATCTTTTTACTCTTACTGAAATTTTGGAATTCAATCAAAGTATCTTTTAAGGTATAGCATAGTTTTTTAATAATATCACAAAACTCAAGAACTCCAGGTCTTAAGTCCTCTACACTATACATATACATTTTTATTAAAATATCCTCTATATTATCTGTCACACTATCTATTTCTTGGGCTAAATTAATTATGTCTTCCACATCAATAGGAGTTATGAACTCTTTAACCAGTTCATTTACCATTTCATGTTTTTTCATGTCTGCTTCATGCTCAATCTTGTGCATTTCTATTAAGTGTTCCTTGGTTTTATCGCTATCATAGTCACTTAAAATTTCAATTAAATATTCAGCTGCCTTACAAGAATACTCAATTAAGTCTACAAACATTTCAAAATAGTTATTTCTTTTTTTTCTAAACATTTTAGTCCTCAATCCTCCTATACAAATATTAAGAAGAGCTTTGCCATAACATAGCCAATAAGGCCACAGGCTGGAAAGGAAATTACCCAAGTCATTACTAAATCCTTTGCTACATTCCATTTAACGCTTTTAAATCTTTTAGCTGCCCCTACTCCCATGGTTGCTACAGTTTTTGTCTGGGTAGTACTTAAAGGCATTCCTGCAACAGAGGAAAAAAGTATACTTATGGAAGCTGCTAAATCTGCAGAAAAACCCTGATACTTGTTTAAAGTTACTATGGAATTACCAATTTTTTTCATTATCTTGTAGCCGCCTAGAGAGGTTCCCAAGGCCATAAGTATGGCACACATTAGGATAATCCAAAAAGGTATATCAGGCTTATCATCAACAGGTATATCTCTTACTAAATAAAGGCTTAACAGAAAAATACCCATGCTCTTTTGACCGTCTTGAGCTCCATGCATAAAGGCCATAAAGGCAGATGCTCCAATTTGAGACTTTTGAAAAAAGGTCATGCTCTTTTTTCTATTGGCCCCTTTAAAGATAAGTTCAATCACCTTTACAATTAAAAAACCCAAGACAAAACCCATAATAATTGAGATACCAAAGCCATAGAGCACCTTAACAATCTCATTTTTATCCACTGCTCCAAAGCCTTGGCTTGAAGCTATTCCAGCTCCTGCTATACCTGCAACCAAGGTATGACTTATACTAGTAGGAATAGCCATGAGCCAGGCTAAAAAGGTCCATATTACAATGGCACAAAGGCCTGCACATAAAATTGCTAAAGAAATCTTTGAACCATCTTCAAAGTCGACCATGTGATAAAAGGTTCTAGCCACACTAGTATTTAAAAGGGCCATAACAATGACCCCTAAAAAGTTAAGAAAAGAGGCCATAATAACTGCTATCTTTGGCTTTATAGATCTGGCAAAAATAGTAGTAGCAATAGCACCTGGAGCATCAATCCAGCCATTAAATACAATAACAGCAAAAACTAAAAGACTGACAATAACCAAGAGTGGATTAGTGCTCAGGTCTGATAAATAGGTGCTAAAGTTGGCTTGCATTCTTTTTTATTTCCCTCTTATTCTAATTTCTTATAGCTTTAAATCTTCTTTTTTAGTAGGTATTTATCAATCTTTTTAACAAGGTCTTCAGGTATCTCTCTTGCTACTGGGAAGAGATAAGAATTAACCACTCTATCAGAAAACTTAGCAATAAAAGAAGTTGTATACTCTAAACTTTTGGCGGATATGGGAGCTAAAACATCATTTCTTGTATGATTGGCTACAGCACCAGCAGACCCATACCTTACAAAGTTAACTGCAGGTACCCCCTTATCTGCAAAAGGAATTCCATCTGATGAATAGATGTCGTGTCTTAAACTCATAGGATGACCAATTTCTTTGTACATATATTCAATCATATGTAGAAGCTTTTCTTCTGCTATAACAATAGCTGTATCTCTTCCCATAATGGGACCTGCTAGGTCTACATTTATACAAAGCTTAACAGAGTCTAATTCATCCTTATGTTTTTCAACATAATCCTTACTTCCAAAAAGACCCCTTTCTTCAGAACCGGTCCAAACAAATCTTAGGGTTCTCAAAGGTGGATTTTTAGCAAAGTGTCTAGCAAGCTCTAATATAATGGCTGAGCCTGAAGCATTATCAAACATTCCTCTACTGTAGGCAACAGAGTCATAATGGGCAGTATATACAATAACTTCCTCTGGATACTTGCTACCTTTAATGTCAGCAATAATATTTTTGGAATCCCCTTCTCCTTCAACTTGCTCTAGCACTAGACGAACCTTTTTGGGTTCTGCTTTCATAAGTCTTACAGCATCTTTCATTCTTATAATAACTCCAGGGACTTGACCATTTTCTAGATGGCCTTGTCTTAGCATTCTTTCATCTAAATCAGTTTTTGCTGGATCATCAAAGAATTGTCCACTAGGAGTTATAAAGCCAGCTACTTTGGCTTTGGCTAAGCGTTCATATACTTCATATCCCAAACCAGACACTAGAACAATCTTGCCTTCTACATCAACTATATCTATATCATCACCAGATTCTACATATTTAAATTCAGCTTCAATACCATCTTTAGCAGCATTTCCACTGTATCCATAACCAGTAACCTCAAAGGACATGCTCTTAGACTCAGGTTCAGTTATGGAAAATTCAACCTTTTTTATCTCATAATTAGGTACCTTAAAATGCTCATATACAGGATTAAGCCCAATAGCTTTTATCTCTTGGCTTAAAATTTGGGCAGCTTGTTTTTCACCATCAGTGGTGGATAGCCTAATAAAGTTTAATTTTTTCATTGTGTCATAAATTCTTTTGCCTCTAATGTCCATCTTTTTTCCCTCTTCTTCTTTTTTGGTCAATAATATTGACATTCAATCTTTTTCTTTAAAATTTCATAAACAAAAATGGGAGTTAATCATCTTCCATTTTGGTCTTTTATCCTATTATACATCAAAAAGAGACTAAAAAATGAGATAGGGCATTTGTTTTTTAATCCCAGCCTTTAAAAAAGACCATATCAAAAAGCCCTATCTCTTTTACTTACTTATTTTTATAAAACTCATCTACTGCTTCAAAGAAAGCATCGATATTTTCCCAGGGAGCCATTGGCGGAATATCACAACCAGAAGAAATAACAAAGTTATTGTATTTAGAACATTTTTCTAAAATACTGGTTGTTTCTGCCTTAATAGATTCCACTGTACCATTTCTAAGTTGTTTTGCTGGGTCAACATTACCAAACACAACTATATCTGATGGAATTTTTTCCAACATATCTTCCATACGAATAGAGTTACCAAAATGGAAAGCTGCTGCTTTTGTATCCAAGATACCATCAATCATTTGAATAACACTATTTCCACAGTTGTGGTAGATAACAATAAAGTCATCACTTTGAACTTCTGCAATAATTCTCTTAACATAATCAGAAGAGAATTCTCCTCCTAAAGATGGAGATAAAAGTCCTGCTAAGGGTTCTGCCATTACAATGCCATCAGCTCCAGTTTCTTTGTATGCTTTAATGTATTCAATTAAAAAAGCAGTAACCTTTTCTAATACCATGTGTACCATTTCAGGTTCATCATAGCAAAGCACCATAGCCTCTGTAACGTCTAGTAATCTTCCTGTAAGAGAAAAAGGTCCAATTACCCCTGCAAAAACAGGTCTATCTGTAATCTTCTTTTTCGCTTGTCTAATAGCCTCAATGTATAGGCCAGTACGCTTGCAACCTACTTTTGGAACCTCCAAAGCTTCAGCGTCTTCCATGGTAGTTATAATGCTACCTGTAACTGTAGGAACTTCATCGTCGGATTTTATTATCTCTGAGCCAAAGCATTCAGCTTCTACAGATAAGTCCATCAAACTAACTGCAGCTGCAGAATCAACTCTATCTGCCACTGCCTTCATTCCTTGTGCTTGATATTCACTGTCTGAAATCAATTGTTTAACACTTATATTCAATAACTGCACAGATGGAAAAGAAAGAACTGGCATTGCCTTTTTCACCTTTGCATCTCTCATATCTGCTAACCAATCAAACATATTCATTTTGTCTACCTCCTGACTAGGTAAAATATTTCATTACCATACTACCATATTAAAATGCTTAGTCTAGATAATAATAGAAAAAAAACAAGAAAGTTACAAAGTTATTAAACTCAAGCCACTTGTATATCTTGGTCTTGCTCCTTATATAATTTTTGCCACTTGACCAGACCTACAATATTTATAATCAAAAATGGAATGTTCTGAACAATCATGGTTATCTGGGACTTGTCCACCTGTAAGGTGGAAATCCAAATAATTGCTAAAATAATTGTATAGCTAGACCAAAGGTACCACTGCTCCTTAATTCTTAGGGCATATAGATAACCTGCCCCTATAGTTGCAAAGGTACCAAGTGCATTTAAGTAAGGTAAAGAAGATCCTATAAAATTTAAAAAGTAACCATATGCTAAGGTGCCAACAATACCAATAATGCTAAGAGCAAGCACCTGTTTAAGGTTTATCTTATATACTCTAGCAATAACCTCTTCTTTCCCCTTTTTTATAACCCACTTATAGGTGGAAAATATATAAACCGGAAAGAGATAAAGACCTGCTAAAATAGCTTCACCAAAAAATTTGTTCCTAAAAGAAATATAGGCATAAAGGGCAATCTGAATAGAATAAAATATATTACAATACTTATTTCCCTTCATATTTAAAACGCCTGCTGTTATACCTGTAGCAGAAACTAAAAAGACTAGAAAGGGTACCTGAAAAACAAGAGCAAACACCAGAATAAGAGTTATAGAAAGCCCATAAAAAACATAATCTACTTTTGTAATATTTTTCAGCATAAGCCACCTTCAAGAATATTTTAAATATAAAACCTTTCAAATAATATCATACTATAGTTTGCTTGTATATTAATAGAAGATAGTCTCCTATCTTCTAATTATCTTTTATCTTATATGCTTTCTTTCTATCTATTTACTATTCTTACACCAAACTATTCACTCTAGATTTTATCAGTGGTTAATGTTTAGTCTTGATATAAGTCATTTTCAAATAGATGGAAAAGAACAGCTCCAGTGGCATCTTTGGGTTGAGGATACTTTAAGAGGTAACAAAGGGTTGGGGCCACATCTTCTAGATTGGCAGGTCTATCAATCTTTTGTCCCACTTTTATATTCTTTCCTGAAATTCCAAAGAAACATCTAATGTCTCCAGTCTCTGTCTTGGCAGTTTGTACTTGACAGGCATGGACTCCTCCTATGTAACCACCAGTAGAGTTGCCAGACAGGCCATATACAACATCACCAATCCTATCTTCACCTAGCCCAATAAAGCCCGCTTGACTTCTATGGGTTGCAAAGGCTAGGTAACACTGGTCTTTTTCATTCCAGTGGTATTTATGTAAGACTTTAATAATATCATTTACTGTTTTATCATAATCTTCAGGCTCTACAATACCCTCAGGTTCTCTTCCCTTTAGATTTACATATATAGAGCCACAACCTACAGGAAAGGCCTTTGTTTTAGACCAATCTATAACTCTGTCTCTCCAATAGACATTCTTACCATCAGCTGGTGGAATATAGGCTAGCATACCTTCTTTTTCAAAATAGTCATGAACCAAAACGGTTCTGTTACAGCCAACAGCTCCATGGTCTGAGATAATGACAAAGATTGTGTCTTCCCCAATTACATTGTCATAAAGCCAGCCAATAAAGTGGTCAGCAATTTCATAGGCCCTTTCATAGGCATCTTTAGCTGTTTCGTATTCAGCTTGGGTAGCCTTTTCCACTCTTTCAAAGACTCCTCTATACATATGGTTTACAGTATCGGTATAACCTTGTACAAAGGCCATAATCTCAACAGGGTCATTTTCTATAGCATCAATTATAATTTCTTTGAACCATTCATATTTAAAGCCAATAAGTTCAAAGGCAGTGTCGATGTTTCCTTCTTTTAAAAAGAAGTGGCCATAGTTATTAGATGAAGGTATCTCATCAATATCGTTAATTCTTTTGGAAAAACTATGAGGTGAGGTTGCTGTCATCAAGTTTACAGTAGCTGTAATGAAGATATAGAAGCCACCATCGCTTACCCTTTTAGCAGTAATCCTAAATTTGTATTTACCTTCTCCAGTAGAATCTTTTAACTCCCTATTTATTACCTTTGACCATCCATTCATGGGAACATGGTAGTGGATGTTTTCTTTCATATGCTCTTCATCAAAGGATATATAGATACCATCATCTGTATACTTCATAACCCAGTAGAAGTCTTCAATTCCTCTAGGGTTTTCCAGGTGGTTCTTTTTTTCTACATTCAATTTGAACCAACCGTTATCTAGTTTTGTATATGAACTAGGTTTTAATTTAGCAGAAGGCTGCCATTTTCCTGAAGGTGCCTTCTCCATTCTTCCTTTTTCAGGTAATGCATCTACCATATCTGCATCAAATAAATAAAGTTGCTCTGAAATATCTTTTTCTGAAACCGTATTTTGTTGACCCTTCACAGAGGTATCTACAGTGTTGCAACCCATACCAATTTGTCTTACTAAGTCAGACTTTGCTGGTCCTGCCATGCAAAAGTCGGCAATCATGGATTTTTTTCCTTTTCTTGCAGCAGCTTCCCAAAATCTTTCTGCTAAAAGATAATCCCCATGATAGGCAGTGGAAAATTTATTTGGATATTCACCCTTAGGCAATAGAACCTCATCAGTTATACCGTGAACGTGGGGAGAGGCCCCAGTCTGCATGGTGGACCAACAGGTGGCAGAAATAGTAGGATAAGGGGGTCTAGTATCAGTTAAAAGACAACCCTTTTCCAAAAACTTTGCAAAGTTTGGTAATTTACCTTTTTCAATTTCCTCTAGAATAAAGGAGGTGACAGCTCCATCTAATCCTAAGATAAATAATTCTGGTTTTTGTTTCATACCCTTCTCCTTTTTTTATCTGGCTGAATCTAAAAATTAGGAGCTAGAGATAATAATCTTATTTGTTCAAATCTTCTAATATCTCTTCTAAGACATGCTGGGCAATACCATTAGGCACTTGACAAGTGGCTGCATTTTTATGGCCACCACCCCCATGCTTCTTGCAAATAGCTCCTAAATCCTTGTCAGAATCTTTGTTAAAAATGGATTTACCTAAGGCATAAACAGTATTTCTTTTTTTCAGCCCCCACATCTCATGGATAGATACCTGGCATTGGGGAAAGAGTGTGTAAATTAAGAACCTGTTTCCTACATAAATCTCATCTACTTGCTTGAGCCTTAGCAAAACTGTAGTTCCAATTACCTCAGAACAGTCCAGTAGTTGCTGTTTAAAGAGTTTTTGTTGCTCAAAGTACATTTCAATACGTTCTTTTACATCATATTGTTGTAAAACCTCTTCTAGACTGTGATCTTTAACATAGTCAATTAGTAGCATCATCAAATCATAGTTTGATATTCTAAAATCTCTAAAGCGACCAAAACCACTTCTTGGATCCATTATAAAGCTTAAAAGAATCCAGCCCTGAGGGTTAATAATTTCTTCCATTGTGTAGCCTGCAGAGTCCGCCTTGTCTACTGCTTCAAGAATATCTTTAGACAACTTTATATTCTTTTCTCCACCGTAGTATTCATAAACTACCCTAGCAGCAGATGGATAATCAGGTTTGTTAATATAATTGGGATGGACATCATCACTTTGAGAGCTGTGGTGATCAAAAGCTAAATGTACCCCTTTTGCAAAGGGAACATTGGCTGTTATGTCATTTTCACCCACATCTATCATATGGTCTTGCATATCCTTAGGATGAACAAAAAGAATATCCTCTAGAATGTCCAACTCCTTCATAATCATAGCGCAAACCAGCCCATCAAAATCTGAACGGGTAATCAGTCGGTACTTTCTCATACAACCTCCTTAGTTAAGCTCAAAAGACAATATTTATTTTTCAATACTACATTTAGTACAAAAAGTCTAACTTTATGTTCAACAAATAACATTATATAACTTATAATTACTTGGTCAATGCAAATCCCTCAAAGTACAAATAATTTACCTCATCATTGGGGCCAATAGAGTAGGTAAGATAGGATAAATATATCCTTATATCTTCCCCTATATCAAAGGCCAAATCATCTATATCCGAATCCTTGCTAATTGCCTTAATGCCTTCTTCTATGTCATATCTTGTATCATTGATGTAGATGATGTAAGGATTAGCATCTCTATTTGATTCAATCCTGTGATAATACTTGTAGTCTCCAATATCTAGATCTTGGTAGTCCTTGTTTTTATTAACATAATAGTTTTCCTTGTCATAACCTTCATTATAATATCCTCTTTCAAAACCAAATAAAATATGAAAAGGAACATCCTTGTTTAGGTAATCAGGTGCTTTTTTCTTCCCTATTAAAAAGCCATAACTTCCTTCAATAGCTTCTTTGTCTTGGGCAGATATATCCTTGTTGGGTATAACTTTATTATTTTCTAGCATACCATTGGCTACAAGAACCTTTTCCAGCCTAGCCACTTGATTGTAGGTGGGCACATCCAATATATTTAGAGGACCAATACTGGATACTAAGGTTATAAGTCCAAAAGCAAGTATGACAAACTTAACAAATTTCCCTTTTTTAATAAGGGTTAAAATTATAAAAACAAGGGCTGTTACACTAAATATTATAGAAACATATCTTAAAGATGTAAGGCCATAGGCATTTACCCTTATGTATACTGCAATAGCTTGGGCTACAATTATTGGTAAGAGAAATATACCTCCATATTTTTTGAAAAAGCTACTTGCCTTTGTTTCAAAGCAACCTAAAGTTAGGTAGAAAAATATGAAAAACAAGGAAGCTAGAGAAGCAAATATATTAATCTGACCCTGGGGCATCTCAAAAGTGATGAGGATTTTTACTAAATAAGCATACAAGACACCCATTAAAAGTGTGTATATGGGTAGGCCCACATACAAGACTAAGACCTTAAATATGTTAGGAATCTTAATTTCACTATCCTTTTTAGGCAAGGTTGCAATCCAGATATTATAAAATAAAAGAATATATGAAAATGCCAAGGTAATTAGATACCACTTTTCTATCTCATATAGTTCAACCACTAAAAAGTTTAGGGCTAAAAGACAAAGGGAAATCCCTGAAAAAAACAGTCCTGCAACTAAAGAGGAAAAAAAGCCAGACTTGATAATCTGGGGAAACACATAGTTGTGATTTGGAGCATCATACATAACATAGGAGGCTACTAGAATAACTATTAGTACACTGCCAAAAAAGCCTAAGGCCACATAGTCAGAATCAAAAATATTTCCAATTAAAAAGTAGCATATCACCATAGTTAAGGCTGAACCTATTCTTTGTATCCACTCCCATAATTTTGAAAACTCATACTTAATACTAATCAGTTGCATAGTTAGGGCAAAAAGGCTGGAAAAGCCTACGCTTAAGATTAAGACCATAAACCGATTATCCACAAATTCAAAGATAATTTGCATACTCACTAGTATAAAAAGTAGAATACTTGTATAAAAAGATATGACAAACTGGGCCATTGACTCTTTAATACTTTTAAAAATTAATTTAAAAAACTTCATCTTTATTGCTCACTTTCTTCCTTGTATAAAGGATTTGACCGCTGGAAATCTAACTTATAAGTAAATTATATATCTTGTAACCTAAAACTTCTTCTTTTTTACTCTTCAAAAACAAGTTTAGTCTCACTATTTGGTGCTAGTTTAATCTTTTTAAAATCTTTCAGCTCTTTATGAGGATCATGCTGAAATCTTAAGACACTATAGTCTTGCTGCCAGTTAGACTTGTTTTTAATCACCACAGTTTTATCATCTAACCACTCTTCTTCCACCTGTCCATAAGTTAAGCCATAACCAAATTCATAAAGGGCTTTTCCTTTAAAAAACTTGTAGGTTCTGTTTTCCATACTGTAATCCTCAAAAGGAGGTAAATCCAAAGTATCCTTGTAAAAGGTAAGAGGCAACCTTCCAGAGGGGCTGATTTTACCATAGAGAATCTCTGCTAAGGCCTTGCCGCCTTTAGCTCCAGGATAAAATATTTGCAAGAGGGCATCTGCATCTTGAGCAAAGGATAAATCTACGCAGCTTCCGGATACATTAACAACTATTAGGGGTTTACCCACACTTTTAACCTCTTCATAAAGTCTTTTTTGAACAAAAGGTATTTCAATATCTTCCTTATCCCCTTTTATGCCCCTAGTTAAAGATTCTTCGCTTTCAATTGAGGGATTAAGTCCTAAGAACAAGATAGCCACATCCGCCTTTTTAGCAGCTATAACCGCCTCTCTTAAGGGGTGCTCTGAATATCTTTCCACTGTATCATCATTGTGGATATGACTGCCTCTAGCATAGATAACTCTTTCTTCGCTTTCTTCTTGAATTCCTCTTAAGAAGGTATAGTACTTGTCTGGTGTACCATTGTAATTTGCTAATAGTACAGATAAATCGTCTGCATTTGGTCCAATTACTGCAACTTTTGTCTTTTTATCCAAAGGCAGAATTCCCTTGTTTTCCAACATTACTATGCTTTGTCTGGCCATTTCTAAATTCAACTTCTGGTGGTCTTCACAAGCTACTATGTCATAGGGTATTTGATTATACTTACAATCATCATCAAACATGCCTAATCTAAATCTTGCTTCAAACAGTCTTTCTACTGATTTATTTACATCCTCTTCACTTAAAAGTCCTGATGCTACTGCTGTTTTTAACCATTTATAGGCATCACCACAGTTAAGGTCACACCCACCTTTAACAGCTAGAGCTGCACTTTCGGCTTCATTTTCAGTTACTCTATGGTATTTATTTATATCGCATATGGCCCCACAGTCTGATACTACATAGCCCTTAAAACCAAACTCATCTCTTAAGATATCATCTAAAAGGGTCTTACTAGCACAGGCTGGTTCACCATTTACTCGATTGTATGCACACATTACTGCAGACACGTCGGTTCTTTCTATACAGTATTTAAAGGCAAATAAATAGGTCTCATACAGGTCTTTTTGTGAAACTATAGCATCAAAGCCATGCCTTATCTCTTCAGGACCACTATGAACAGCGTAATGTTTCAAGGTAGCATCCACCTTTTTATAGGTTTTGTCATCTCCTTGCATACCATTAACAAAAGCAACTGCCATCTTACCGGTTAAAAGTGGGTCCTCTCCATAAGTCTCATGACCTCTTCCCCATCTGGGATCTCTAAATATATTAATATTAGGTGACCAACAAGTAAGGCCTTGATAAATCTCAGTATCTCCAAACTTTACATACTCATTGTACTTAGCTCTAACCTCATCAGATATGGCTACTGCTACATCATACATAAGCTCATCATTAAAAGAAGCAGCCATGGCTATGGACTGAGGAAAAACTGTGGCAGTACCATTTCTCGCACTTCCATGAAGGGCTTCATTCCACCAGTTGTAGGCTTTTACGCCTAATCTTTCTATAGCAGGAGATTCAAACTGCATTTGTGCAACCTTCTCTGCTAGAGTCATTTTTTCAACTAATTCTTTTGCTCTTTTTTTAAAATCCATATTATTTTCACTCCTTAGACCTTCTTGCATACCCATATTATATTACCCTTAGAAAAAAGTCACAATCTTTTGGACTTATGTGATAAAGTCACTTTCATTTTTCGCCCATTTGTTAAAATAAAGACACATGATTGACATTTTTTTAACGGGAGGCATTGGATGACAAAAAAGGTAGTGATTATCGGCGGCGTCGCCGGAGGAGCTAGCACGGCTACAAGATTGAGAAGGCTGGATGAAAAAGCTCAAATTACCATTATTGAAAGAGGAGAATATATCTCTTACGCAAACTGCGGTTTACCCTATCATATCGGAAATGTAATTAAAGAGCGTAATGCTCTATTACTTTTAACTCCAGAGATTATGAAGCAAAGATACAATGTAGACGTATTGGTAAATCAAGAAGTTATAAAAATTGACAGGCAAAACAAAAGGGTTCTAGTAAAAAGAAAAGACAAATCTGAATATGGTTTAGACTACGATAAGCTTGTTATATCCACAGGCTCATCTCCTATTAGGCCTCCAATTCCTGGCATAGACTCATCTAGAGTAATGTCTCTTTGGACCATTCCAGATACAGATAAAATAAAGGCCTATGTTTCAGATAGTAAAGTTAAGTCAGCCCTAGTAGTAGGTGGTGGCTTTATTGGGTTAGAGTTGGCTGAAAATCTTAAAGCTTTAGGCTTAAAGGTTACCTTAGTTGAAATGCTAGACCAGGTTATGACCCTTTATGACTATGAAATGGCCCAATTAATCCATGAAAGCTTGGAAGAAAATGGTATAAACCTAATTCTTAACAATGGTGTGGCCTCTTTTGAAGATAAGGGCCAAGGTGTAAATGTAACCTTAAAAGATGGGCAAGTCATTTACTCAGACCTAGTTATTATGTCCATTGGTGTAAGGCCCAATAGTGACTTGGCTAAAGATGCAAACATTGCTACAAACCAAAAAGGTGGAATCATTGTAGATGACCATATGCTCACAGAAGACCCAGACATCTATGCTGTAGGTGATGTTATCGAAGTTGAAGACTTTATTGATAAAAGCCGTACCATGATTCCTCTAGCAGGTCCTGCCAATAAGCAAGGTAGAATAGCTGCAGATAATATTGCAGGCATAAAATCTAGCTACGATGGAACCCAAGGAACTTGTATTGTTAGAATTTTTGAATTAACAGCAGCTAGCACTGGCTACAATGAAAAGTATCTACAAAAGCAAGGTCTAGTAAGAAACAAGGACTATCACACCCTTACCATTACTCAAAATTCCCATGCAGGCTACTATCCTGGAGCAACCCCCTTAACCTTAAAGTTAATCTTTTCCAATGATGGAAAGAAGATATATGGTGGACAAATTATAGGTAGAGATGGAGTGGATAAGAGAATTGACTCTATTGCCACTGTTATGAGATTAAATGCTAGTGTACTAGATTTAAAAAACCTAGAATTTGCCTATGCACCTCCCTACTCATCTGCTAAAGACCCTGTTAACATGGCAGGTTTTGTTGCAGAAAATATCCTAACAGGTCTAGTCAAGTTTTCAGACTGGGATGTTATAGAAAAAAATCCAGACCTACAAGTTTTAGATATTAGAGAAGAAGCTGAAAGAGTTGCTTTTTCTTTGGACAATACAATTAATATACCACTAGGTCAGTTAAGAGAAAGATTTAACGAGCTAGATAAAGACAAAGATATATTAATCTTTTGTGCCATAGGTGTTCGTTCCTACAATGCCTTAAGAGTATTAAGAGAAAATGGATTTTTAAAAGAAAAGGTCTATGTTTATCCAGCAGGAACCAGATTCTATATTTCAACACACTACAAGGAGTATCAAATGGAAGATCATACAGCATATACAGTTACAGATAGTGGCCATCAAAGCGATGACAAGGCTATTGCATCCATTAGTTTAGATTGTTCAGGACTTCAATGCCCTGGCCCTATAATGCAGGTCTTTGAAAACTTAAAAACCATGGCCCCAGGCCAACTTCTAGAAGTTACAGCCTCAGACCCAGGTTTTACAAGAGATATTGCTTCTTGGTGTAGAAGAACTGGTAACACCCTAATATCCAATGAAAAGATAGGTAATTCCTATGTTGCTGTTGTACAAAAAGGTGGTGCAGCTGTAAGAGTGCCTGAATTAGCAGGAACCGATGGAAAAACCATTATTGTCTTTGATGGAGACCTAGACAAGGTCCTAGCCTCCTTTATTATTGCCAACGGTGCCCTTGCAATGGGAAGAAGAGTGACCATGTTCTTTACCTTCTGGGGCCTTAATGTTTTAAGAAAGCCTAATAAGCAAAAGGTTAAAAAATCCTTCCTAGAAAAAATGTTTGGAGCTATGATGCCAAGAGGCACCAGCAAACTTAAACTTTCTAAAATGAATATGGGTGGCATGGGCACAGCCATGATGAAATACATCATGAAAGAAAAAAATGTAGACTCTTTAGATGAACTCATTAGAAAAGCTCAAAAAGCTGGAGTTAGACTGGTTGCCTGTACTATGAGTATGGATGTTATGGGTATTAAAGAAGAGGAACTCATTGATGGTATAGAATTTGCAGGAGTTGGCTCTTACCTTGCTGATGCAGAAGAGTCTAATGTAAACTTGTTTATTTAAATATTCTTATATCAATAGAAGTAAGATACAAAAAACCGCTTAGCGGTTTTTTTGTAAACTTCTTTCTTATATTTTCTCAATATTTATGTTATAATTTTGACGAACAACTTATCTAAAGAGATAATGGAGATTTTATGACAGATATAGGGGACCTTTTTCCAGTATGGGACAAATTGGATAATGATGAGAAACAGTTTTTGGCTTCTTCAATAGTAGAGAAGAAGGTTTCAGAAGGCTCAATCTTGCATCGGGGTGATGAAGACTGCGATGGTTTGTACATTGTTAAAAAAGGCCAGTTAAGATCCTTTATCATATCAGACCAAGGAAAAGAATTGACCCTATATAGATTGTTTGAAAGAGATATTTGTCTTTTTTCAGCTTCTTGTATCATGTCAAATATTCAATTTGAAGTTATTATTGAGACAGAAAAAGACTCTATTATTTATGTAATTCCAGTACTAGTTTATCAAAAACTTATGAACACCAATGCGGGTGTTGCTAATTATACAAATCAGCTTATGGCTTCTCGCTTTACTGATGTTATGTGGCTTATGGACCAGATTCTTTTTAAGAGCATGGATGCAAGATTAGCCTCTTTCTTGCTTTACGAAAGCAATATTGAAGAAAGTAATGATTTATATATCACTCATGAAAAGATTGCCCACCATATAGGGACAGCAAGAGAGGTTGTCACAAGGGTTCTTAAATATCTACAAGGTGAAAATATTGTAAAGTTGTCTCGTGGGGTTATTACAATAACTGACAGGATTAGATTAGGTCGATTATAGGCTCTTTTTAAATATTCCAGCCAAAACTTCTATACCTTTAATAGCTTTTTCCAAGGATTCTCCAGAGTAGTTTATTATAAATTCTCCACTAGAATCTTTTTTCTTGTGTCTATATGAAGATACTGCAGATATTTTAAGTCCCTTGTTTTTTGCTCTAGCTATAACATCCACATCTTCTAAATCTGTTTTAAGACCTAGTATAAAGTGGAGTCCTGAGTTGTGTTCAATGATTTCATAGTCTAAACCTTTAAAGTTTTTATCTATAACTTCAATTAGTTGGTCTCTTTTTTTCTTGTAAAAGGTTCTCATTCTATTTATGTGCTTTTCAAAATGTCCAGATAATATGAAATTGGCAAGAATCTTTTGTTCCATAACTGCAACTGTATTGGAATAAAAACTAAGTTTAGCTAAAAAGTCCTTGTTTAAATAATCTGGTAAAACCATATATGCCACCCTTATAGCTGGAGATATGGTCTTGGTAAAGGTGTTCATATAGATGACTCTATGGTCTTTATCTATACTTTTTAAAGGTGCTATGGGTTTTCCTTCCATTCTAAACTCAGAGTCATAGTCATCTTCAATAATATAGGCCTTATTTTGTTCAGCCCACCTTAAAATCTCAATTCTTTTATTAATAGGCATTACCACTCCAGTGGGAAAATGATGAGCTGGGGTTATATGCACCATACTTGCATTACTTGTAAAAAGAGCCTCTGTGTCCATGCCATCTTCTTTTACATCTAAGTGTATACACCTTACCCCATTATTCTTATATATTAAATAGGGTTTTTCATAACCAGGATCCTCAAGAGCTATTACTTGGTCTTTGCCAAAGTATCTTATTAAAAGATTGTATAGATATTCGGTACCTGCCCCAATAATCACATTTTTTGCATTACATTCAATTGCTCTAAAGTGCAATAGATGGTCACAAATTGCCTTTCTTAAGTCATATAGCCCTTGAAAAGGCACACTTTCCATGGTCTCTCTAAAGCTTTGTGAATCTGACAAAATTTCTCTGGTTATTCTTGTCCATATAGAAAGAGGAAAATTATCTATATCAATGGCATTGGAAACAAAATCTGCTTGTATCTTTTCTTTTTTATGCACCTCATCTTGCTTACTTACCTTTTCTATATCTAAAGACACAAGTTTTTCATTCATACTAGCTATTGGTCTTTCTTCAATTAAAAAGTCTAAATCAGATACAAAATATCCCCTTCTTTCAAAAGAGCTAATATAGCCTTCTGCTTCTAGTTGTCCATAGGCTGTTTCTACAGTTATTAAAGATATATTGTGATGGGTTGCAATTGACCTTTTAGAGGGCAACCTTTCTCCTTTTTTTATAAAGCCCTTGGAAATATCTTCTTTTATATATAAATAGAGTTGTTCATAAAGGGGCTTTTTGTCTTTTGGATCTAATATGTAGGTTAGCATGAAATCACCTCTGGTCCTATTTTATTATACACTTTTGGTTATATCAATAGGTTCAAATAGATAATACCCTATTCATATACTAGACTTTTAAAGTTGCTTAGAAAAAATAACAAGAGATTATTTATGAAAGGACCTTACATATGAATACATTAAATATTGATTTTATAGAAATGGCAAATAAAGTTTCAGGTGGAGTAATTATGGATGTAACCAATCCCCACCAAGCAAAAATTGCAGAAAAAGCAGGTGCCAAAGCAGTTATGGCCCTAGAAAGAATTCCAGCTGATATAAAGGCGGCAGGAGGGGTTTCAAGAATGAGTGACCCTAAAATGATTAAAGAAATAATGGAGGCTGTTTCTATCCCAGTAATGGCAAAATGCAGGATTGGTCATTTTGTAGAAGCCCAAATTTTAGAAGCTATAAATATAGATTTTATTGACGAATCAGAGGTGCTAAGCGATGCAGATTCTCTTCACCATATAGATAAGACCACTTTTTCCGCTCCTTTTGTCTGTGGAGCAAAAGACTTATCTGAGGCCTTAAGAAGAATAAATGAAGGTGCCAGCATGATTAGGACCAAGGGAGAACCAGGCACTGGAGACGTGGTGCATGCTATAGATCATATGAGAAAAATCAATAAACAAATGCGTCATGTTCAATCTTTAAGTAAAGATGAATTGTTTGAAGAGGCTAAAACCATGATGGTACCTTACGAATTACTCTTATACGTCCATGAAAATGGTCATTTACCAGTAGCTAATCTAGCAGCAGGAGGAATAGCAACACCAGCTGATGCAGCTATTATGATGCAATTAGGGGCTCAAGGTGTATTTGTAGGCTCTGGAATCTTTAAATCTTCAAATCCTGATAAAAGAGCAAAAGCTATTGTAGAAGCTGTTAAACACTTTGATAATCCTAAGATGCTAGCTGAGTTATCCATGGACTTAGGCGAAGCCATGGTAGGAATTAATCCTGAAGAAATTGAGATTTTAAAGTCTCAAAAAAGAGATTAGTAAATATTAATTTAATAAGAATGCTACTGTATTAAGGAAGAATAACCAGAAAAACAGATAAAAATATTCTTAGTCCAATGCAAATTAAGAAAAAGACACCTATAGGTGTCCTTTTCTCTCTTGTTGACATTTTCTTGTTTTTTGGTGTAGAATCACCTTAATATTATTACATGGTAATAAATTGTCCAGGGATATTATTTTATAAAGAAAGGCTTGTGCTTAAAGAGTACTTATTTTTTTTAGGACAAGAAATATGGTTATGGATATTTTTCAAAAAGCTTATCACTACAAAACTGCAAATCAGGCAAGAGAGGCGGGTATTTACCCATATTTTCATGCTTTAGAATCTAAACAGGATGTTAGAGTTATTATGGAAGGTGCCCCTAGAATAATGTTAGGCTCTAACAATTATCTAGGTTTAACCACCAATCCTGATGTTATGCTAGCTGCTACAAAGGCTATAGAGCAATATGGAACAGGTTGTTCAGGATCTCGTTTTTTAAATGGGACCTTGGAACTACACTTGGAATTAGAAAGAGAATTAGCTGACTTTTTAGGCACAGAAGATGCCTTGGTATTTTCAACAGGTTTTCAAACTAATCTTGGTATTATCTCAGCAATTGCTGGTAAGAATGACTTCATCTTAAGTGACAAGGAAAATCATGCCTCTATTTATGATGGTTGCAGATTATCTAGTGCCACTGTTTTAAGATATAGGCACAATGATATGGTAGACCTAGAAAGACAATTAAAAAAAGTACCAGAAGAATCTGGTAGCATAATAATTACAGATGGAGTCTTTTCTATGGGAGGAGACATAGCTGATTTACCAGGAATAGTGAAATTGGCAAAAGAATATGGCGCAAGAGTTATGGTGGATGATTCTCATGGTTTAGGCGTTTTAGGTCCAAATGGTAAGGGTACAGCTGAATATTTTGGTTTAGAAAAAGATATTGATATTTACATGGGGACCTTTTCCAAGTCTTTAGCTTCTTTAGGAGGCTATATGGCTGGAGACAGTATAGTTATAGATTATATTCGTCACAATTCTCGCCCCTTTATCTTTTCAGCTTCTATGACTCCTTCATCTTGTGCAGCTGCCCTAGCAGCCTTGAAGCATTTAAGAGCTAACCCACAATTACCCAAGGCACTTATAAGTATTTCAAAATACTTTAGAGAAAAATTAGACCAAGCTGGGATTAAAACAAGATTTTCAGAAACACCTATCATACCAATTTATACCTATGAATTGACCACTACCTTGACCATAGCAAAGCACTTGTATGATGAGGGTGTCTATGTGAATCCTTCTCTGCCACCAGCTACACCACCCAATGAGTGTCTTTTAAGAACTAGTTTAATGGCAACTCATACAAGACCCATAATTGATGAGGCGGTGGAAATTATAAGTAGAGTTTTAGGAGAGTATCAGATTTATGAAAAATAAGAGAATAGCCTTAATAAGTGGAGCCTCTTCTGGGATTGGTTATGAAACAGCCCTATTATTACTAAAAGAAGACTATCATGTAGTAAATTTAAGTAGAAGAGATTTTACTCATCCAAACATTGAACATATTAAATGCGATGTAACCGATAAAGAACAAGTAGAAAAGGCTGTAGCCCAAGTCATTGCAAAGTATGGTGTTATTGACCTTTTAGTTTGTGCTGCAGGTTATGGAATAGCTGGTGCTATAGAATTTACTAAAGAAGATGATTTCAAAAGACAAATTGATGTGAACTTTTTTGGAACAGTTCATCTAGTACAAGCAAGCTTAGCTCATATGAGAAAAGAAAAAAGTGGCAGAATCATTTGTCTTTCTTCTGTAGCTGGCGTTATATCTATTCCCTTTCAAGCCTTCTATAGTATATCTAAAAGCGCTATTAATTCCTTCGTTACAGCCCTTTCCCATGAAGTTAGGCCCTTTAATATAAAGGTTACAGCTCTAATGCCAGGAGATACTAAGACAGCCTTTACAGCATCTAGGGTTACTAATCTAGCTGGTAATGACCTTTATGAAAATAGGATTGGTAAATCCATTGAAGTCATGGAAAAAGATGAAATGTCTGGAGATAACCCAAAAGATATAGCAAAAGACATAGTTAAGATATCAAAAATGAAACATCCCCTAGCTCTTTATACAGCTGGTTTTAAGTATAAGGTCTTTGTACTTTTGCAAAAGCTTTTACCTCAAAGATTAATTTCAAAAATTATCTTCATGATGTATGCCAAATAAGGTATAATTGAAATACATTATATAATTTAATATTTGACATACCATGGGAGGTAAAAATGTTTTGTTCAAATTGTGGAAATAAAGTGGAACCTAATCAGGCCTTTTGTGCTAATTGTGGAAATAGGCTTAAGAACCCAAATTTGACACCTACAAACCAAACAAGTACAGCTACACAAGAACCAGTAGTAGCAAAAGCTAACTTCATACGGCCATCTTGGCTTTTAAGAACCAATAGAAAACTATCCATGCTCAAATTTGCAATATGTAATATTGTTTTTTATCAAGATTACTTAATTCTAGCTCATTTAAGTAAAGAAAGACAAAATGCAGAGATTGCCCAACTACAAACTCAACTAAAGCAAAATAATACTGGCTTTTTTAAGGGTAGTGCTGAAATGATGAAGTTTTGGGCCAGTTACCACCTTAAGTATCAAGACATGGCTCCAGAAGCAATTTTAGGAGAAGATCCTATGAATAGGGTCATAAATTATAATCAAATTATGAAGTTTAAATACAGGGCCCTAGACACTGACATAGATGGTCAAAGAAGCGGTGGCAGTTTATCCATTGAACTTGTTGGTGGTGAAAAACTTAACTTTTCCCATGAACTAAGCCACAAAAAAGACATAAAGGTCTTTTTAGAATCTATACTTGGTAATAGGTTGAATTATAGAAAATAGTTCTTTTTCAGCATTAAATTATCTCAACTATTTCTCTAACAAGATTAGGGTCAAATTGTAGGCCCGCCATTTCTAAAAGCTCATTTTTAGCTTGGTCTTGTGTTAAAGCTTTTTTATAGGGCCTTCCTGCCAGCATAACATCATAAGAATCTAGTATTGAAAATATTCTAGATAACTTTGGTATCTCTTCTTCTTTTAGACCTAAAGGATAACCTATACCATCCCATCTTTCATGATGGTATAAAATATGCTCACTGGTATGATTTAAACTACTTATAGATTGAC
The DNA here is from genome assembly GCA_964563155.1 of uncultured Clostridiaceae bacterium. Taxonomy (GTDB): domain Bacteria; phylum Bacillota; class Clostridia; order DUPQ01; family DUPQ01; genus DUPQ01. The sequence continues at coordinate 72,408 of CAZLVL010000008.1, forward strand.
TGATTCTGTATCCTATCTCAGGATGCTTTTGAACCATTTCCCATTCATTTTTACTTAGTTTATCATTCTTTGAAAACATTCTTCTATTCAAACCTATGTAGCCAATGTCATGATAATGGGAAAGCTTTTTTAAGGTATCAATTTCTTTAGAGCTAAGATTCATGTGTTTTCCAACTTTTTCTGAAAGAGCAACCAGCCTTAAGGTATGTTCTTTTGTTTCAGTCCCATAGCTAAAAACTTCTTTCATCATAGCACTTAAGACATCCTTGTTGTAGTTAGCATGGGTTCTACCCTTATCCTTGTACATATCTTCTTCAGCTTTTGCTAAAAGTCCTGTAATAGAAAGGGCCTTGTTATTAAGAGTGGATTTACCTAAAGAAAGACTAGCAAAAAAACTAGGCTTTTCACTTTTCATGTTTTGGTCACACTTATTATAAATTTCATCTAGATAGCTTTGGGTGGTTAATTCATCTGTCTTTTTTAATAAAATAACAAACTGGTCTCCTCCGACTCTAGCAATTATGGCATCTTTTGGAATAATACTTTTAAAACAATTTGCTATAGCCTTTATAGTTTCATCCCCATAATAAATACCCAAGGCATCATTTATAATTTTAAGTCCTTTTATTTCCGCATATATAAGTGAAAGTGGAAGGTCATCTTGTTCAATCTGTTTTTGTAGATATTGGAAGATATAATCTTTGTTATAAAAACCAGTAAGAGAGTCATGGTTACTTAAATAGAAAATCTCTTTTTCCTTAGCTTTTCTTTCAGTAATATCTTTTGAAATACCAACTAATCCAATACATCTATTTTCATGGTCTAGTAAGGGAGTTTTTTCAATTTTAAAGACATGAAGTTTATCTTCATCTTTTTTATATACTTCATATTGACCAGAAACCTTTTCTTGAAATTCTACAACATCCTTATCCAAATGGGAGTAGTATCCCTTTTCATAGGGTCCAAATATGTCTTGGTCTGATTTATTTAAGCAATCTGTTATACTCAAATTATTAAAGTCCAAAAAAGCTTTATTACATCCTAAGTACCTGTAATTTACATCCTTGTAATATATTTGGTCTGTAACTGAATCTATGAGGGCTTGAAGAGTAAGAGCCTTTATGCTTTCTTCTTCCATTAATTTTGTTAACTTAATATTACTATTATCTAAGCTAGCATTGGCCTTCTTTAAATCCCTGTTGGCAGCTTCTGTCTTTTTAAGAGCCCTGTATATTAACATATATATAACTAGAGCTGTAACTGAGACATAAAAAAGTCCTTTACCAATATTCAGATGTAAATAGTTATCTAAGTCTTCTAAAAAAGTTATTACAAGATGGTCGGTTATTAAAATCCATGCACACCCTAAAATGAAATATATTAAGGTTATGAATAGTGCTTTTTTATTAAAAAATTTGTTTGTAAAAACAGATACTTTTTTTGTCTCATCCTTGGTAGAGTTTTTTCTTGTGTTTTTACTTTCTTTACTAAATACTTTCATAATACCTTTCATTTTTCATAAGTGTGACAAATGCAAGTTTCTTCTAAGTGCTTACCAAAAAGGTCAATTTTAAAAAAATATCAAGGTTGAAAAATCGCAAAATCTAAACCAAAAGATCCTCTCAATTTTCTCCCCTTAAGTTAGCATTATACTAAAAAATGAAAGTTTTACAAAGGAAAAATTTGAAGTTTTTCCAGATTCCCTAGATTATTTGCAAAATTAATGACCAGGTAATAAATTTTACTTTATTTACCTGGTCTTTTGAAAATATTTCTCTTTTATTTACTCAATTGTAATAACTTTTAATACTTACCCAAATCTATTTGAGGCTTGGTTTGGCTCCCATTATTTGCTTTTTCCCTACTACTCTTATGAGATTTGCTATCTTGCCATTCATCATCAAATCTTGCTCTACTGCCTAAGTTATCTTCTCTAAGTTTGAACTTAGCAATTTCTTCATCTAAAGCCAAAGCTTGAGCTGCCATTTCCTCACTGGTTGCAGAGTTTTCTTCTGCTGTTGCAGCGTTTGTTTGAACCACATTGGATACTTGGGCTAAGCCACTTCTAATTTGTTCAATGGCACTTGCTTGGTCACCAGAGGATATTTCAATTCTAGAAAAGCTTTCAGAAATATGCAATGCACTTTCTTTAATCTCGTTTAGGATTTCTGCAGTCTTTTTAGTTATATCAGCTCCAGATTTTACATTACTTACAGAACCACTTATTAAATCAGCTGTTTGATTAGCTGCCTCTGCTGATTTACCAGCCAAGGAACGAACCTCATCTGCTACGACAGCAAAACCTTTTCCAGCCTCTCCCGCTCTAGCAGCTTCAATAGCTGCATTTAGGGCTAGTATATTTGTTTGGAAGGCAATGTCTTCAATGACCTTGGTAATTTGAGAAATCTGCTGGGAGGACCTTTCAATTTCAAACATAGCATCTGATAAATCAGCCATGAATTTATTCCCCTCTTCAATATCTTTTTCTGCCTTTGCAACAAAGCCTGTAGCTTCATTTACATTTTCTGAGTTTTCTGCAGCTTGATTAGCAACTAAGACAATGGAGCTATTTAATTCTTCTACTGAAGAAGCTTGTTCAGCTGAACCAGATGCTAGAGCTTGAGCTCCAGATGCAACTTGAGATGAACCTTGGGATACTTCTTGAGCAGCTCTATTAATATTACCCATAGTACTATTCAAAGCATCAAAGGTGCTATCAATGTATTCTTTTAATAAAGCAAAGTCTCCAGGATAGTTGACATTGGACTCTCTAGTCAAATCCCCATCAGACAAGGCAGCTAGCCTTTCAATAAGATCTTTAATAATTAGGCCTTCTTGGTCATTGGCAGTTCTTATTAAATCTGCCATTTGGCCAATTTCATCTCTTGATCTGTAATTTATAACTGTATTTTTATTACCTTGGGCAACTTCTTTATATACTTCCATAATTTCTACAACTGGTGAAACAATGGATTTTCTTAAGGTAAAAGATAGGACAAGGGTTAATAAGATGGTTACTCCACCACTTATGGCCATAATGACATAGGCTAAGGACACTGCTTCTTTTCCATCTACATATTGCTGGTCAGCCCTTATTTCTGCTGTTCTTTGGAATTCATCAAAAATTGCAGATACCTTATCCATAAGAGGAATATAATCTTTATACATTATATCAATTGCTTGTTCATGACTTTCTAAAGTATCTTCTTTTACAAGTCTTTCTACCTCTCTTCTTATGGCTCCCGCTTCTCTAGACATAGTATCAGCCAAGATAATCTCTTTTTCTCTAGCATTATCTCTTTGATTATTTTTGTATCTTTCCAATTCGTCTAAAAACTCAACTCCAAGAGTTTGGGCTTCAGAAAATAAGGCGTCTCTACTAGCAATATCTTTTTCAGATAAGCCTAAAGCCATGTTCCTTTGGATACGGACAGCAAATTCATCTAGTTTTGTAACACTTACGCTGTTTGGTAAGGTATATATTGCATATGAGTCAATTTGCTCACTTATTTCGTTAATGCTATAGATCTCAAAACCTATGACCACTACTAGCATCAACAAAACAACTCCAAAGGCTAAAAGTAATCTTGTACCTATTTTTAAATTCTTCATTCTTCTTCCCTCGCTTTACAAATATTTTTATATTTCTTTTTCATTCCATCGTTTTATATATATTATTTTCCCTTCACCCTATCTCAGCATCCCATAAAGGGTCTTAGGTATGTCATTTAGTGAAACTTGTCTTTCCACTGCCCCTATTTCATAAGCTACTCTTGGCATGCCATATACCACTGAGGAAGCTTGGTCTTGTCCTAAGGTTCTTGCCCCCATTTGTCTCATTCTTAAAAGTCCTTTGGCCCCATCACTTCCCATACCGGTCAGAATTACTCCTATGCAATTAGCCTTAGCCTCTTGGGCAATGGAATTAAAAAGCACATCCACTGAAGGACAATGGCCATTGACTCTTTCACCTGAAAAGCACTCCACTTTGAATCGTCCACCAATCTTTTTAATTCTCATGTGCATATCTCCTGGTGCTACTACAACTTGCCCCTTATCTACATAATCTCCATTTACTGCTTCTTTTACTTCAAAGTTAGTTTGGTTATTTAATCTTTGAGCAAACATATTGGAAAAAACAGCTGGTATATGTTGAACTATGAAAATTGGAGGAAGGTCTCCTGGTAGGGCTGTTAGTATGCTAGAAATTGCTTCTGTTCCTCCTGTAGATGCTCCTATGCCAATAACTAGGTCTTGGGATTTTTCCAGCTTACCTGAGATTTTTTCTAAGGGCTTTGTTTGCTCCTTGGGTCTTTGTTTTACCAAACTAGCCATCTTTATTTTCTCCAAAAGATCCTTTTTAAAGGTAGCTAGGGCATTTTTATCTCCCATTTTAGGTTTTGATACAAAATCCACAGCTCCAGCTTGCATAGCTTCAAAGACACTTGTATCTATTGAGCTCATCATTACTACTGGTACAAAGTATTGGGGAAGTAGTCGTTTAACAAATTCAGTACCAGACATGCCAGGCATAATGACATCGCAGATTACCACATCAGGTTTGGTCTTTAAGATCAAATCGCTGGCTTCAAAGGGATCTTTTGCAAGTCCAACAACCTTAACTTTATTATCTTCTTCTAATAATCTAGCTAAGATCTCTCTAAATAATGGGCTGTCATCTACAATAAGGACCTTTATACTCACTTGTTTTTCCCCTATTCTTTTACGTAGACAGCAGGCATAAGATACTTAAATTTGCTGCTCTCTCTGTTTAGGCTTTCTGAATGTCCTACAAATAAAAAGCCTCCCGGTTCTGTCACATGATACAAGCGGTCTATTAATTCATTTTTTGTTTGGTTATCGAAGTAAATCATGACATTTCTACAAAAGATTACATGCATCTTTTTTCTAAAAGGAAAAGTTTTATCCATAAGGTTAAGCCTAGCAAAAACTACTTCTTTCTTAATTTTGTCATTTACTACCACATTGTCCTTGTCAAAATAATCAAAGTATTTACTTTTCCAAGAATTAGGCAAAGGAGCAATTCTTTCTTTGGAGTAGACCCCTTTTTTTGCCACATTTAAAACCTTTTGAGATATATCTGTTGCTAAAACCTTTGTATCCCATAAAGATTTATTTGTACTAAAGTGTTCGTCTAGTAGCATAGCTAAGGTATATGCTTCTTCTCCACTAGAACAAGCTGCACTCCATATCCTTAGGTCCTTATCTCTAACCCTATGCTCTAAAAGTGGCAAAACAGATTTAGAGAAGAAATTGAAATGTTCAGCTTCTCTCATAAAAAAGGTATGGTTTGTAGTGATTCTGTCCAACATAACAGAGGCAGCACTGCCACTTTTATCTTCTATTACATACTCAATGTAATCTTCAAGACTATTAATATTAAGATTTTTCATTAAAGGGCCCAATCTTCCAGCAATTAAGGTTTTCTTTTCGTTTTTAAAATGAATCCCATAATTGTCTCTTACATATTGGGCAAAGCTATTAAATTCCTTATCTTTAATATCAATCATAAGAGTATTTTCCATCCCTTAAACCTTATAGATTTATTGTTTTTTAAAAGAAAAACTATTTTACTTTTATATATTTTTAATTTATTATTCAGCTGATTTAATTTGTTCAAGATCATCCTCACTTAATAGTAACTGACAGTCCAAAAGCAAGATAACCTTATCATCGTTTTTACCAATTCCTTTTATGTAGCGATTGCCTGTTTTATTAATTTCAGGTGGTGGTGCAATGTCTTCATCTTCTAAAGTTAAGACCTCAGCAACACTATCAGCTATTAAGCCTATGGCTAAATCATTGGTATCAATAACAATAATGCAGGTTCTTCCGTCATGTTCTCGCTCTTCTTTTTTGAATCTTAATCTGGCATCCATAACAGGAATAATTTTTCCTCTAAGATTGGTTACACCTTTTACATAATTAGGCATTTCAGGAACCTGAGTTATGGGTTGGATCCCTATAATTTCTGTGATATAGCGTATTTCCATACCATAGAGTTCTTTTCCTAAATTGAAAATGAGATATTTTCCCTTTAGGGTATCTTCTTCTTCAATTTTTATGGAATCAATAAAATCCCTTTGAGTCATTTCAATATCCTCCCTTTTTTTAAGACATATTCATTAGTCCGCCAATATTTAATATGAGGCTGATGCTACCGTCTCCTAAAAGAGTGCAGCCAGCCAAACCTTCCACCTTTTTAATGTTAACCATGTAAAGGGGTAAGGATTTTACAACAACCTGATGTTGACCTAGTAGTTCATCGGCAAAAAGACAGAAATATGAATCATCCTGCTCCAACATTAATACAATTCCCTTTTCTAGGTCCTCTTCTCCCTCTTCAATTTCAAAGACTTCCTTTAAACGCAAGAGACTATAACATTCTCCTCTAACCATAATCATTTCATTGTGGTCAGGGTCTTCAAAAACTTGTCCCTCTAAAGGCCTAAAGGTCTCTTTTATGGATATGGTTGGAAGAGTATATATAGATTCACCTACTCGAATGTTCATGCCATCTATGATGGCTAGGGTTAAAGGGATTTTCAGTGTGGTAACTGTGCCCTCCCCCTCTTTGCTGTCAATATAGACAGAGCCTCCAATGGCCTCAAGATTTCTTACTACCACATCCATACCCACTCCCCTACCTGAGTATTCAGTAACCTCATCATTGGTAGAAAAACCAGGTAAGAGAATAAGGTTGTAAATTTCCTTATCTGTTATTTCATCTCTTTTTTTATTTATCAAACCTAGGTCATAGGCCTTTTTAAAGATTTTTTCCTTATCAATACCTCCACCATCATCTTTAACCATAATGACTACATCGCTGCCTGCATTTTTGGCTTCTAAAACAATGGTTCCAGTTTCTTTTTTACCTGCATCTATTCTTTTTTCTATTGCCTCTATACCGTGGTCCACTGCATTTCTCACTAAATGCATTAGTGGATCTGAAATATGCTCAATTATATTTTTATCTACTTCGGTTTCTTCTCCAACTATTCTTAGCTCCACCTTCTTACCTAGTTTTCTGCTGGTATCTCTAACCAATCTTTGCATTTTATGGAAAGAAGCTGACAAGGGCACCATTCTTATGGACATGACCATGTCTTGCATTTCATCTGTGATTTTTCTAAGTTGCCTTGCTGCCTTTTGGAAGTTTTCCAGCTCATTAATCTCGCCTAAGTCTGGATTTTGTGTAACCATGGCCTCAGCAATAACCATTTCACCCATTAAATCCATAAGCCTGTCTAGTTTTTCCACATCCACAGATATGATACTTTTGTGGGTATTTCGATTTTCAGCTAAAACTTCATTTAATTGATGCTTTACTCCATCTTTAACTTCATCTTGAGGTATTTCGGTTGGAGTCTCTTTTTCACTTTCGGCTTGCTCTTCTTTTACTAAGCTTATTTCAAAGTCTTTTATAAAGGCAGTATTTAAAAGAAGGTCATAAATCTCTTTTTCACCTCTTAGAGTTTTTAAAATTACCTTAAAGCCTTTTTCTCTTATTACCCTGGCACTTTCATTGTTTTCAATAATGTCACTAGGATAATAGCAGTAGTTTTCACTTATATCCTTTAGATTGTGGACAATAGAAAAGGCCCTAATGTTTTCCATTTCACAGCCTTCTTCAAAGAATATGATAACCTCAAAAGTGTCTAGCCTACTTGTATTGTTAAAAGCTTCTAGATTTTGCAGGTTGCCAATATAGCAGACATCCTCTTTTTCAGTATATGTTTCAAAATCTCTTGATTTTTCTCTTTTAATATCTCCATTTTTTATAGACTCTAAAAAGTTTTCAATCTTTTCAATTAGATTAAGGGCGTTTCCATCTGGTTTTTTCTCATTTTTTATCTTTTCCAGTTCTACCTTTACAAAGTCTCCTGCCTCTAAAACTAAGTCTGAAAGATAAGAACAATCTATATCCTTAGGCCCTTCATCCCGGATATAGTAGAAGAGATCTTCTGTATGGTGAGCCAATAAAGCTATATTGTCAAAAAGCATCATGGCAGAAGAGCCCTTTATAGTATGCATTATTCTAAATATTTCATTTATAATCTCTTGATTAGATATACCTTCATCTTCCAATGTAAATATGGCTTTTTCTAGTTGTTCAATGTTTTGCTCTGTTTCGTATATGAAAACTGCTAAAATAGGATCATTTGAGAAACCCTTTTCCATTTATTTGCTCCTTTTTGATATATCTTTTGAATCAAATTTAATCACTGCATCTCATATCGGCACTTTTATCCTTTGGTTGAGTTGCTAAATTGTTTTTTTAGAAAATTCATGAAAAACTTGTAAGAATCATAAAGAAGTAGAGAAAAACCCCATATTAAACTATGTTTGTAATATAATTTAAGAAGAAAGGCAAAATTGCTACTACTTTCTTTCTAATATTAGTATTGCTAATAATGGCATAAGGAGGTATATGAATAGTTAAAAACTATATCATCGAAATAAATGAAAATATCAATTAAAAGAGCATATGAAGAATATGATAAAGAGGATGGCTACAGAATTCTTGTGGATAGACTTTGGCCAAGAGGTCTTAAAAAAGAAAGCTTAAAATTAGATTTGTGGTTAAAGGATGTTGCCCCTTCTAAAGCTACAAGAGAGGCATTTAATCATAAAGAAGAAAATTTCGAAGACTTTAAGAAAAACTATATCAATGAACTAAAAACTGACCAAGAAAAACTAAAAGCCATAGAACTGATAAGAAAAATATCAAAAGACCATCACATAACCCTCTTGTATGGAGCAAAGGACAAAACCTTGAACCAAGCTAAGGTCTTATGTGACTATTTAGAAGAGATTTGATTATCAGAGATGCCTTGGATTGGTTGAAACCAATTCTATGGCTTTAGTAACTGCCATTAAAATATCTGCCCTGTGCTGAAAACCTATTGACTCTAATTTAGCATATAGAGCCCCTTTGGATGAAACTACATATTTGGGTACTACTTGATTTAGAGCATAGGCCTTCATGTCCATTTTGCATTGATCACATTTGCAACAGTCATAAAAACTTAAGATCTCATCTAATTTCTGCTCTACTAAATCTTCCATAGCATTAACTAGATAATCTTTTTCCATTTTATTTTCCTTCCTCCTATTACATAATAATAGTATTTAAGTCTCTAAATAATTGGCCCTTTAGATTAAATCCACTAAAGGAACAAAAAAGTATTGCATTTTTTCTTCTTCTTGCAATACTTATCGGCACTTTTTTAAAAAACTATATAGGTTAATTGATTTATTTAAATTGCTTACTTAAAGATTTTTTCTTCATGGTCATTTTTGATATATTTGACTTTTTTACTAAAAAGGTCCTAGTAATTAAAAAGGTCAAAGCTTCTGATATTACAAAGGAAAGCCAAACTCCGGTTAAACCCATAAGTCTGCCTAGGATTACAGATAGAGGAAGGATAATTATGAATTCTCTTAAAAATGAAACTATAAAGCTGGTTTTGCCATCTCTTGTAGATTGAAAAAGAGTTGCATACATAATATTTAGACCAGCAAAGAAAAAACTAATACTTATAAGGCGCAAGGCCTCTACACCTAATCTATACATTTCTTGACTTGGGTTAAAGATATTAACAATGCTTGGGGCAAATATTACAAATATAGCGGTACCACTTAACATAACAAGAGATGTTAGCAGTTTTGACTTTTTAAAGATCTCATCTAATTTGTCCTTTTTTTCCGCCCCATAAAAATAGGCTTCAATTGGTCTAATTCCTTGGGCTACTCCAAAAACTGGCATAAAGACAAATTGCTGTAATTTAAAATATATACCTAAAACTGAAACTGCCACAATTGAGTGGACAGAAACAATATTGTTTAGAATGAATACTAAAAATGATGATAAAGCTTGCATTAAAATTGCAGGCAACCCAACTGCCATAATATCATTTATAATCTTTTTCTTAAAAAGAAAATCAGGTGCTCCCACCTTAAGACCTATCTTGGCCCTGTAAAAATATATGATACCAAAAACTAAAGATATGGCTTGGCCAATAACTGTAGCAATAGCTGCCCCTCTTATTCCCAAGGCTGGAAAGCCTAAAAGACCAAAGATTAAAAGAGGATCTAAAATTATATTTGTTATAGCTCCCGCTAGCACAATTACCATTGGAGCCAACATATTACCTGTAGCCTGAATAGCCTTTTCTACTAAGAGCTGGACCGTTACTGTAAAGGCAAAAAGGGTTATGAGATTGGTATATTCTAAGCCACCTTCAATTATTAAAGGGTCATCTGTAAACATTTCAAAAAAAGCTTGATTAAAGAAAAAACCAAAGACAGCAAAGAAAATCCCAATAATTAGTCCAATAGGAATTGCATAATTAGCGGTTTGGTCCACATACTCATAGTCTTTTTCTCCCAGTTTTCTAGATATGAGGGCACTTAAACCCACCCCTGTTCCAACCCCAAAGGCAATTATGAGGATCTGTATGGGCATAGCCAAGGAAACAGCGGTTAGGGCATTATCTCCAAGTCTTGATACAAAGATACTATCCACAATGTTATATAGAGCAGTAATGAGCATGGAAATCATGGCAGGTACTGACATCTTTATAATTAACTTCATGGCTGGTAGGTCTTTGTTTTTATCTATCATATATAAATATCCTTGTTTTCTTTTCTAGGCCAGGGCCTTCTGCCAATTCTAACATAAAAATGTTTAATTTCAAGAAGCCTATAAAAAGTCAAAAAAAATGCATCTAGAGAAGTAAGTAAAAAATGCAAGCTTACCTTAATTGATAAAAATAGGCCTTTGAGATAAAATGCTTTTAAGATAAAGCAAAGGATATCTTCATGCAAAAGAAAAAACCTGTAAAAATAAGTACAAAAAGATTAGTTTTGAGGCCTCTTAAAATAGAGGATGCTCCTAGGGTTGCCTACCTTGCTAACAATTACCAGATTTACAGAAATACTCTTAACCTACCCTACCCCTATAGAAAAGAAGATGCTGAAATGTGGATTTTAAGACAAATGACCAAGTTTGATAACAATGAAACTATATCTTTAGGTATAAGCTACAGGCTTACCAATGAGCTGGTGGGGGTTATAGGTCTTTATCTTTGTCCTTACCATGAAAATGGAGAGATTGGCTATTGGATTGGTAAAGATTACAGAAACAAGGGCTTTGCCACAGAAGCAGTCTTAGCCCTTATTGATTATGCTTTTGGCCAACTAAACTATTACAGAGTCTATGGTAAGTGTTTTGCATCCAACCCAGCTTCTGCTAAAGTTTTAGAAAAGGTAGGTATGACCTTTGAAGGTGAGCTTAAGGGCCACATTAAAAAAGAAGACATCTTCGAAGATGTACTTTGCTATGGAATTATTAATCCTAACTACTACTAACAAGAAAAAGACTAACTATATTTATTTAATCATCAATCCTTATACCCTTTAACTGTTCAAAACTATATAAACTACCCTCTGGGTTATCTTGTATTACATTTGAAATAATTACATTATCCACCTTTGTATTTATTAATACTGCATGTTTTGAAAATCTTGAATGGACAGAATCTACAGAAATATTATAAATATCATTATCTTTGTAATCTTTACCATACCCTGTATATAGCATTACAGTTGCAGACCTATTACCTTGACCTATATCTTCAACATTTCTTATATCCACATTGTAAACTCTCAAGCCTCCACTGGCTAAGCATATAACTCCATGATGCTTACCCCCAGTTCTTATATCACTAATGGAAATATCATGAATGTCTAATTCTCTTAAATCTCCATCAAATATGGAAATCATAGGCTCTAAAGGATAGAGATAATTTTTATGGGGAAAATCTTCTTTGCTTAATAAAAGGGCTGTACAAGCTACGGTGTCATCTGACGTGCTTCCAGATATATTCCATATGCGAAAATAGCTAGAGCCAGCCCTAATATTTATACCATCTCCATTTTTAACATCAGACTCAATATAAATATCATGCACATTGCCATAGGCACACATATCAAAAGAAAGAGCCCAGCATTTTGTGTTAAAAATACTTAGTCCACTTATTTCAATATTTTCACATAAAGAAATACAAATACTTATGGTCCTCCAACCCCAAAAGTCACCTACCATATCCTCTTCTTCTTGAAGTACTGGATGAAAGCCTCTTTTATTCAAATCAGAACCCATAAGTTTTGCACCATTTATCCCCTTAATAGAAACATTTTTTAGTCTTTCAACCGCTAAAGGTCTACCATAGGGATCATCTTTATCAACCTTCACATTGGTCCCTCTAAAAATATTATCAAAGACATAATCATTTTGCTTTATTGTACAAGCATCAATAAGTACTTCCATATCATCATACAAGAGGATAGCTTCATCAATATGCCAGTTCTTTCTATTAAAGATTATCCTTTTTTCTCCAGCATATTCCAAAGCCTCATTCATACAAGAAGTAATAGCTTTAGAGTCACTAATACTTTCTTTTAAATAGTCATATACATAAAAGTCCATCGAATACCTCACCTATCACTCTAATATATATTCTCATTTTCAATATACCTCATTAATTTACTCTTTTTCAAGAGCTTCCCAAAAAGACCAATGGCAGGTCCTGTGAGTAAAACTGATAAGATACTTGTAATACCCACCCTACCCCCTAAGATAAAGCCTAAAAGAGCATAGGTGATATCGGTGAAGATCCTGACTCTAGAATAGGGTTGTTTTACTAGGTCTGAAATAATGAGACCTAGGCTGTCCGCAGGACTAGCTCCTAGTTTGGGTGATGTATAAAGATAGACCCCTAAACCTAGTAATATACAGGCAAAAAAGGCTAAAGCAATTCTAAAATAAAGTGATAAGTTTTCATTGATAAAACTCTCCAAAAGCCTTATAAACAAGTCAATAAAAACTCCTGAAAGAAAAAGACTTAAGAACATGGCAATGTTAATGTATTTTCTAAAAAATATCAGGATAAACAGAATAATTAGACCATTCATAATCATATTTGCTATTCCTTGAGTAACCAAAAGCCTAACGTGAATAGCATTACAAAGGACCTGGTATGGATCAGTTCCTAAATTGGTTAAAACAAAAATGGAAGTGGCTAAAGCTATTATCCCTATACCAATAATAGCTATAGCAAGACGAGCTAGATAGGTTTTTGATAAATATTTTTTTAACTTTTCCATTTTCTTATCATCTTTCTTCTAGCTCAAACTTCAACTTAATAGTCTTAATCTCAAAAGGAGTAAAAGTAAGAGAAGTTAAATCAAGAGGACCAATCTCATTTTCTAATAAGTCTGTTTCTATAATATGCTTGTATTGAAAAACTGTAGTAAGCTCACATGAAATTGTTTTATCACAGCTATTGAAAAGTCGGACTATTATTCCATCTTGTAAATAGCTAAGTTTTATTGTTTCAACTACTATATTAGGATTACTGGTAGCAGCCAAGCTTTTTTCATCAACACTTCCCTTAATAATCTTTAAGGGCTTGTTTAAGAAATAGGAGTGAGCTAGGCTTTTAAGACCATGTCCACCCTCATGAAAGTAAAGTCCATAAGTAAAAGAAGATTCTCCCCTATCTGCTTTTTTATCTGGAAAAATTGGAGATCTTAAAAGATTAAGAGATATCCTATTACCTTTTACCCTATGACCATACTTATTATCATTAATTAATGAGACCCCATGACTATCTTCAGACAAGTCTACATACTTATGGGCACAAATTTCAAACTGAGCCTTTTCTTCTGGGCTTTCATCCTTTGTACTTCTTTTTATTGATGCCATTTGTATATCACAAGTAACAAAAGGGCTATCTACAGCCAAATCAAAGTCTGCCCTTAGCATCTTAAAGGTTTCATGATAGTCACAATGACTTTTAAAATATATTAGAGGGCTATTAGCAAAAAGAATAACATCCTGTACCAGCTTAGTCTTTTTATGCCTATACTCACTTCTTCTTATAATAGAAGGGCCATCATAAAAAACAGTAACCTTTTTGACCTTAAGTCTTTTACTTGGTTTTTTGTGATATTTCCAGTCTATATCCCAGGCATTGTAGTAAAGCCACTTATCTTTATACAATCGTAAGGCATTTATTTTACCTTTTGAAAACTCTCTCTTTGTACTTTTATCCAAGGCTGAAACAATATGACCCTCTTTAGAAAACTCCAACCTTATATACTCATTTTCAATTATATTATCTGTAAAACTAAGGCCTTCCCACAAAATTTGTTTAACTTTTTCTAACTGAGAAAAGCCATATGGTTCAACCTTTGCCATATACCACTTATTATCATGTTTTACAAATTCTTCCCTGTAAAAAGATGTAGGATTAAAAACACTTAAAGTCTTATCATCCATATGAGTTAAGTATGAAAAAGTATTAATTTCTTCTTCTTTAATTTCTTTTAATATTTTTTCATATCTAATATGACTTTCTCTATATACCCTTGTAATACTACTTCCTGGAATTATGTCATGGAATTGATATAAAAGGACTTCCTTCCACCACTTATCCAGTTGGGAAAGAGGATATTTTCTCCCCTTTGTCCATCCATAGACTAAAAGACTTTCTAAGGTTTGTAATTCATATTCGCACCTTCTATTATAATTTTTACTCTTAGCCTGGGTAGTATAGGTTCCTTGATGTTTTTCTAGATATAATTCATCTTTAAAAAGAGGAAGCTTATGGCTGTAATCTTTTAGTTTGTCAAAAAAATCAATAGCCTTTCCAAAAACCACAGAGGGGCTATTAAAAAGCTTTTCCTGTCTTTTTGCCAGTTCAATGTGGACCTCTCCAGGTCCCCCTCCCCCATCACCTACCCCATATATGAGTAAAGCTTCTGGTGCTATCTCTTTTTCTGAATAGTTCTTTAAGGCTTGCTTTACACAGGCTGGACTGGCTGCACTATTATATGTTTCTGCTGGAGACATGTGTACAAGGACCTGACTGCCATCCACTCCCTGCCATACAAAACTCCTGTAGGGAAATCTATTGTGCTCATTCCATGAAAGTTTTATGGTCATAAAGTAGTCTAGTCCACTTTTTTTCAAGATTTGTGGCATATTTCCATTGTAGCCAAAGACATCAGGCAACCAGCATATTTTCATATCTTGATTAAATTCTTGCTGAAAAAATCTTTTACCATAAAAGATTTGGCGGATTAAGGCTTCTCCTGAACTTAAATTAGTGTCTGCTTCAACCCACATTCCCCCTTGTAGTTCTAGTTGACCTCTTTTTGCCAGGTCCTGCAGTTTAGTATACTGTTTTGGGTAATTCTCCTTTATATACTCAAATTGCCAAGCTTGACTGGCCCCATATATATATGAAGGATACTTGTTAGCATTATTTATTTGATTGGCAAAGGTCCTTTGGGCTTTTCTCTTTGTCTCTCTTATGGGCCATAACCAGGCTAAGTCTAAATGGGAATGGCCAACAGCTGTAAATCTTACCTCTTCTTTATTCTCACTTTTACTATTAAAAAGAGGTTTAAGAACTTCTTTAGCCTCTAAAACAGAAAGTTTAACTAAAGAATAGCTTTCATTTAAAGCTTCTTCAATTATATTTCTTTTATGTTTTTCTCTTGTAATGGATAAAAGAGATGCTAGGGTTAAGTAATCATAATAATAGTCTTTTAAGTCATCATCTACTGTACACAGTTTAGCATACTGAAATATGCCAAAACCAAAGGGATAATTGTAGTAGCCATTGTAGCCAGCATCTATATATATTTCTAAAGGACTATCTGGTTTTGCAGATAAAGACACTTCAATAATGCTTTTACCATATGAAGCTTGAAGCCTATCAATATAGCTCATTACCAGAGTAATCCCTGCTTCAGGTTCACAATCATGGTATATGGCACCTTCACCCCCTACATTTATATGAACTACCACATGCTTACCCTGGGCACTTTTAGGAATCACACCCCTTATACGAAACCAAGCAGACCCAAAAACCCCAGCCCAAATTTGACCTCTTCTAATTGGCTTATACTCTAAATTCCTTTGATTTCCAGGGGCTATAGGCTCCTTTGTTGAATGGACCTTAACTTCTAAGGGTGCAATGACTGTGTAGATCTTCTTTTGCATTGCCTTAAGCCGCCTTAAGTGCTTAGCTTCCTTCTTTATCTTCTTAAGTTCTTTCATATTTTTTCTCGTTATGCTTGAAATATAAGGGGTTGGTAATTCCACGGACCCATTCGACTTTAAAAAGTTTTCTAATTACAAGAATATATGCAAATTCAAGGTCCTCACTTAGAGGAAAGTCTACTTGCAGTTTTCCTTTTTTAAAGTTTTTCCACTCTTTAAGAAGACCTTTATTGGTAACTAACCTTACACGACTTCCTATCTTTAGATTTTCTGCTGATATTTTCAGTTTTATTCCTTCTTGGTAATCCAGCTCATCTCCCATAATTTTATCCTTGCATGAAAGATTCAGTTTTACTCCTTTTACCGAAGAAGACACATAAGATCTACCTTCTTTCATGGCCTGTAAAATAGCTTTTTCAGAAGGGTTTTCTACATAAAGGTAACTTATGGGATTTCCCATCCTGACAGGATGAAAGTCCTTGTGAAAATCACTTCCTCCAATAAGTGGAATTCTTTTTCCCTCTTTTACCATAGAATGCCACCACTGTATGGCCTTTATATTGTCCTTTCTCATAGGTCCATTCCACACCTCTACCATATCAAAGCAGTCTCTACTTTCCCAAAGGTAGGGACAAAGAGAACACTTGGGGTGGTTCACAGATATAAGGGCTCCCATTTTTTTAGCATCATTCACAAGAGCTAACATCTCTTTTTCACTATTGGCAATAAAAGAGTTTTCAAAAGGAGCCTTTACTCCATAAAAGTTCATATGGCCCTTGTAATGGGTCCATTCCACAGCTGGAATTAAGGTAAGTCCTGGCACCTTTGGTAGGTTCATGTTTTCAGAATAGTTATTATGATTTGAAAGAGCTATAAAATCTAGGCCCATTTTCAAGGCCCTTTTTGTTAAGGTAGAAATATCATGTTGACCATCTGAAGCATCAGAGTGCATATGCAAATCACCTTTTAGCCATCTAGGTCTAGCTTTATCATAGGTAATCTCATAAGTGACCTCTAGTCCTTGGTCAGGTATCTTGTAGGCTCCTACAATTATCTTCCAAACCCCTTCTTCTAAACAAGTCATCTTGTAGCCCTTGGTAGAGGCATAGGGCCCTATAAACACCCTATCTTTTGCACTTCCTGACCAGCCTAAAAAACTTCCATGCTTGTCCATAAGGCCCAAGTCTACTACATTTACCATCTCTACTAAGGATTTATACTTACCAGAAAATCTCTTGTAACTATAGCTGACTGTTACCCTTTCACAATCTGGAGGCATAGGAAAATCAATAGTATAGTATTTACCTTCCAACTCTTTTGGAATTTTGTGTACGATTATATGTTTATCCATTGGTCTATCTTGTAATATCCTCTATAAAGTTCTTTAGATGCTTGTCCCAAAAATACCAGTCATGAATTCCATCTTCAATAATAGACTTCACATTTAGCCCCTTAGATTTTGCATTTTCCATAAATGATACAGAAAGCCAATAAAGGTCGTCTTGCAAGCCGCAATAGACATAGAAGTCTAAGTCTTTATGCTTTTTACCATCTAAAAGATTGACAGGATTTAAGGGTGTATTGTCTATGTCATTTACAGCAGGAAGCATAAAGGCAAAATCATTCTTTTGCTCTTCTTCCATATGAGGTAGCATAAGCTTTAAATCTAAGAGCCCAGAAAAAAGACCCACTCCCTTAAATCGCTCAGGATAGGTAAGGGCTATTCTAGAGGCTCCAAGTCCTCCCATAGAAATGCCTGCTATATAGGTTTTGTTTTTATCTTGGGAAATGTTAAATAATAAATTTAAATACTCAGGAAGCTCATGAGCTATATGGCTAAAATAGTTCTGACCATATATATCATCACAATACATACTTCTTCCAGCACTAGGTATTACTATAACAAGACCGGTTTCCATGGCATACAACTCAATTTTAGACAATCTAACAGGTGATGATGAATCATCTGATAGGCCATGTAAGAGATAAAGTACCTTTCTTTTTGATAGAGGAATATCCCCTATTCTGACAGAATCAGGTACCACAAGGGTGGTTGTCGTACTCATCTTCAATTCTTTTGAATAAAAGTTTAAGGTTAAAATAGCCATTTTTTTACTCCTCTACTTCTACAGCTGCTTGGACTTCCTCAGGCATATCCTTAAAGTTCAAGAATAAAGACATAATTACACAAAATGCCATGACTACCAAAGGAAAGAGACTTAGTAAAAAGCGGGCTGCATTGGCTGGATCTGGTCCAGGTACTTCTCCACTTTCATAACCATATACCCTTGATACAATTAAGAACCCTGCAGCAACAAATAGATTGCTTGACTTGTTCAAGATTCCAATAAGGCTTGAATAGGTTCCTTCCCTTCTTACTCCATGTTTTAGGGTGTCTTCATCTAAGATTTTTGAAGATACCATATCCATGGTTACACAAGTTCCCCCATAACCAAAGCCTAATATGACTAGGGCTACAATGGTTCCTGCTAGATTATTAACAAAGAAAAGAGGGGTTAGAGCTAGTCCAACTACAATCATTGAAAGTCTCCATGTCTTCATTAACTTTAGCTTCTTCATTATCTTTACCCATACAGGTATCCCTAAAATAGCACAGACTATAACTGAGGCTAGCATAATTGTAGAAGCCATACCCCCAGCATTTAATACATATTTAGCATACAAAGAAACTGATTGTTGTAGTATGGCCAAAGCTGCAAAAAAGGCTGCATTGCTTAGACCATAAATCCAAAACTTAGGATTCTTTATAATATCTCCTACAGTCTGAAAAAGTTTAGGTCTAGGCATCTTTTGAGCCTCTATGGATTCATGGCTGTTAAGAGCCATATAGAGTATTACTACCACTGCTAAGATACTGTAAACAATTGAGGTGTTTCTGTAACCAATTTTTTCAGTAACAATGGGAGTTAAAGCGATACTAATAATCATGGCAAGAAGTTGGAAAACTTGCCTTAAGGCATTGGTCTTTGCTCTTTCTTTTTCTGTTGTAAATAGCTCTGGGAAGAGTGCTCCATAGTTAGAATTAATCAAAGAATCTAAGGTTCCAGTTAACATGTACATTATGGCTGCATACCAAAATACTGAGCCTTCTGATAGGCCTGCTGGCACATTGAAAAACATAACAAATGCTATGGCTAAAAGTGGTGCACCAATAACAAGCCATGGGCGACGTCGTCCCCACTGTGTTCTTGTACTGTCCGATAAAAAACCATAAACTGGATTGTCTAAGGCATCTAAGAAGGTATATGCAAATATTATAAGTGCGAACTTTTCTGAGGTTAATACTGCAAGATAATCAACATAGTAGATAAAAGCAAAAGTTTTAAACATGTTGATTGGAATAGATGTACCAAACATTCCTATAGCATAGTTAATGGGTTTCGTCGGGCGGTTGGATAATTTTGTTTCTTTTTCCATTAGAAATCCCCCTTTCGAAAATAGGTTCATCAAAAGTATATCAGTAGCACAATAAAACTGTCTATTGTTTCCATGAAGCCATATAGCGATTTTTTTAAGTTATGCTGAAAAACCCTGGCTTTTTCTTGAAAAAAAGCTTTAATACTGTTACTCTTTAACAAGTGGAGGTGTTTCAAATTTCCCCTAGTGACAATACAAAAACCAATATATTGGGTCAAGAAAGAGTACTAACAGTATATTCTAGACAAAATCCCAACCTTTCTTCCATGGAGGTTTCCTTCCATTGGTGGGATGAAGGCACTACTTCCTTGCACAAGCATGACCACTATGAATTTTTTATTATCACAGCTGGTAAGACCTACCATGAACTAAATGGCAAGGTAGAAATATTGAATGAAAATACCCTACATTTAATAAAGCCTGAAGACATTCATCGCTTTAGCCCCTTAGAAGATTGTAAAAGCACTCATATTAATTTCTCAGCAACCATTGAAAGATTTGATTTACTTTGTAATGCCTTGGGTATACATAGAAATCAGCTAATACAAGATCATTGTCCTTTACGCTTTTTATTGAATTCCAATGAAATGGACTTTTTTCTCCACAGAGCTGAACAACTAAACCTTCACATGAGAGAAGAGAAAAAAGACCTATATCTAATCCAAATGACCATATGTGAAATGTTGGTCCATGGAATCTCTCTTTTATATAAACGTCACCCCCTAAGACAAGACAACCGGCCTCAGTGGCTGTGTTTGGTTTTAAGACGCCTACACTCTCCTGATATGATGGCTTGCTCCGCTGCTGATGTATATAAATTAGCTGGCTATTCTCCCCCTGTTGTCATAGAACAATTCAAAAAACATACTGGAGAAACTGTCAGTTCCTACCTGGTAAAACTTAAGATTGACTGGGCCATAATACTTTTAAATACAACAGATATGACTATTTTAGATATTTCTCAGACCCTAGGCTACTCTAGTGTCAGCCATTTTTGCAAACTCTTCTTTTACCAAACAGGTAAAAACCCCAGTGAATTTAGAAGGATATCTAGAACTAAATTTTAAACAGGTTAGCATAAATAATTAATAATATGGATTGTAAACTCCAAATTTCACAGGTTTGAAATTCAACTGTATATATTCAAAAATCCTAAATACAAAATGCAGCATAAAGAGGAACAGTCTTCTTTTTATCTTCAAATCCAAAGTTTTTACTGGAAAGTTTTATAGCATAAACTGGTTTAAAGTTTTCTATATACACATTTAAACTCTTGGCCCTTGTATTATCAGCACTTTTTACTTCTATAGGAATAAGTTGGCCTTGTTTTTGAATAACAAAGTCAATCTCGGCCTCTCTACTAGACTCCCAATAATATGTGGAATACCCATTTGCCCTTAATTGCACATTAACATAATTTTCTACCATTCCACCTTTAAAGTCATCCAATTCATCAGACATGAAAAGAATATCTTTAGCTAACAGACCTCTTTTAGCTAAATGCAGTCCTAAGTCAGAGAAATATAGCTTAAAAGCATCCCTATTTCTATTGTTCTCTAAAGGCTTTTTGACTTGTTCAACTTTATGGACAACCGATACTATTCCAGCTAGGCTAAGCCACTCAATTGCATTTTCAAATTCAGCAGCTCTTGCTCCCTTTTTAATAAGCTTGTACTGAAATCGTGTATTTTTTTTAGATAATTGCACTGTGATATTATCATAGATAAGTCTTGTTTTTTTAATCTCATTTAAATTATTGTATTTACTCATATCATTAAGATACGATGCTAGAATTACATCTTGGGTAGTACGGACAAGAATATAGTCTTTGGTGCTTACAAATAACTTTACACATTCAGGCATACCACCTACAACTAAATACTGACGATAAATCTCCATGGCAATATCATGCAAAGCTTTAGGCATAGGTTGGTTACTTTCAAAGCAAATTTTAATTCGTTCAACTAAATCATCTTTTCCTAGAGCAATCATAAATTCTTCTATATCCATAGGATGCATAGTAAACATATCTACTTTTCCGACTGGAAAGGAAAATTTTGATCTGTTTACAGCTACTCCTAATAGACTTCCTGCGGCAACAATATGATAGTCTGGAGCATCTTCACAAAAATATTTTAAGCTTGTTAAGGCTCGTTCACATAACTGAACCTCATCAAATACAATAAGTGTCTTTTCTTTAATTATGGTTTCTTTGGCAATATGTGAAAGAATAGGTATTAAATAATCAGGACTAATGCTTTCATCAAAAGTCTCTTTTAAAGTAGGGTTAGTCTCAAAGTTAAAATATGCTACATTTTCATAATGGTTACGGCCAAATTCCAAGATAGAATAAGTTTTTCCAACCTGTCTTGCTCCTTGTAAAACAAGGGGCTTTCTATGCATGCTATTTTTCCATTCTTCTAAAAACAATCTGATTTTCCTATACATAAGAGTCCTCCAAAAAGGTTCTAATGCAAGTATAATATCCTTATCTGTAAATATCAATGATATTTTAATCATATTTAACATTATTTTACAGATAATTGTTAAGAAATTTACACTATACTGCAGATTAAGCAATAAAAATAATAAAAATAAAATAATAGGGATTATAAACTCCAAATCTCACGGGTTGAAAAGTCCGAATCTCACGGGTTGATATTGCATAATTTCACGGATTGGTATATATTAGGGCTGAAAAGGAGCAATTACTATGGATAAAAACCTGTATCTTCCTCGAATTATTGACAAACAACTTGGTGAATACCTTTCGGTCTTTGGAGCTGTCTGTATTGAAGGCCCAAAGTGGTGTGGAAAAACATGGACATCCTTGTATCAAAGCAATAGCCATATCTTTATTGGAGACCCAACAGGTAATTTCCATAACAGACAGTTAGCTGAGATGTCTCCAAGTCTGGTTTTAGATGGAGAAACTCCAAGATTAATTGATGAATGGCAGGAAGTTCCCCAGTTATGGGATGCTGTTAGACATGAAGTAGATCAAAGAGGAAATAAGGGACAATTCATTCTAACTGGTTCTGCAACACCAAATCATAAAGGAATATTGCACAGTGGTGCAGGACGAATTGCAAAACTTAGAATGCGTCCTATGTCTCTTTATGAATCTGGGGATTCTAGTGGCCTAATCTCCCTTGAGAAACTTTGTCATGGCAAATTGGAAGAAAAGATGCTAGCAAACACTGAAATAACTAAACTAATAGAGTATATAATTCGTGGTGGATGGCCTAGTAATATTGGTATGCCTATTGAAAAGGCTGCTTTACTTCCAAAAGAGTATTTAAATGCCATAATAGATGATGATATATATCGGATGGATGGTATTAAGCGTGATACTTCAAAGATGCGATTACTCCTAAGGTCTCTTGCAAGAAATGAGAGCACAACCACTACAATTAAAAAATTAAAGAATGATATTAAGGAGATTGATGATGAGGATATTGATGTTGACAGTGTGAAAACCTATCTTGATGTGTTCAAGCGCCTATTCATAACTGATAATCAAGAACCTTTTGCCACTAACATTCGCTCATCTGTTCGGATTAAACAAGCTGAAAAACGCCATTTTGTAGACCCTTCTCTTGCCTGTGCCTTATTAAGTGTTACCCCTGAAAGTTTATTAAATGACCTAGAAACACTAGGATTTTTATTTGAGGCCTTGTGTGAACGTGATCTAAAGATATATGCAGAATCTTTTGGTGCTAGACTTTATCATTACCAAGACTATTCAAATCGTGAGGTTGATGCTGTGATTGAATTAGCAGATGGTAATTGGTGTGCATTTGAGATTAAGCTTGGAGCTAACAAGATTGATGAAGCTGCAGCAAACCTTGTTTCATTGCACGATTCTATAAAAGAAGAAAAAGGTGGTATTCCACCATCTATAATGTGTGTAATAAGTGGTTTAGCAAATGCAGCATACAAAAGAGATGATGGCGTTTATGTTGTACCCATTACAGCATTAAAAAATTAAGGTCTTTTCTAGTCTAAAACCTCAATACTATTAAGCCCAGACTTCATTACCACTTTTCGTAAAAAGGGCTGGTACATAAAGGGAGATTTTAAATATTTGAGTAATAATTTTACTTTTATAGGTATAGATTTGATTCTATATCTTCTTTCAGGATTTTTACATCTAGAGTTTAATACTTTTGATAACTCATAAGCACTATTAAAGGCATAACTAATACCTTCTAATGATGATGGACTTATAAATCCCGCTGCTTCACCAATTAAAAAAGCACCATTACTACCTGTGTAAAAGCTCTTAATCCCCTTAGGCATGGAGACAAGACAAGCTTCGGTTTTAATTGGAGTGTCAAAAAGAAAGCCCTTTTTATGTAACTTCTCTTTTAAAAGTTCAAAGCTCTTTTTACCATTTTCTTTTTTAAAAGCTCCACCTAGGATGAAATAACCATTTTTTGATATGCTCCAACAATATGAATCAGTAATATCCTTATCAAAAATACAGGAATAAAAAGGAGTTATATGCTCTTCTTGAAACCATTCTTGTATAGAAAGATACTGCTTAATCTTGCGCTTAGGAAATAGCTTACTTCTTACAAGTGAATTTGACCCATCTGCCCCAACAAGGTATTTTGTTTTTACCTTGTATTCTTTTTTGTCTTTAATATAGGTTAGTTCATAAAAACCATTTAACTTTTCAATAGAAGAACAATAGCTATTGTTTTCAATTTGTATATTTTTAGGAATCAATGAGATAAGCCACATATCAAATTTATGCCTATCCAGGTTAATATAGAATCTTTGGTAATAGCGTAAGAGATTTTGCTTAGTATCAATGGTCTTAACTGCAAAGATTTGAGGGTCAACAAGGACCTCTTTAGGTAGAGTAAGATTAAACCTTGAAAGTGCCTTTTGGGCATCTTTGGCTAAAAGTCCACCACAAGGCTTTTTAAAGGTATCTTCATTACCACTTTTTTTATCTATAAGAAGAACCTTAAAAGACTTGTCTAAAAGTCTTGCCAAGGTAGCACCAGCAGGTCCTAATCCAATAATCGTTATATCGTACACTTTATCTCCCTTTTGTTTTAATTAATAATAGTTTACACCATATTATGACAAAAGATAAATAATCTTAAATCACTTTACTTTTCAATTATTGCTAATTCTAAATCTAGACCATCTAGTAGTCTAATAAATGTATTCATCTGGGGTATATGCCTTTCTCTTTCTAATCTGGATATAGCCTGTTGAGAAATACCTGTTATGTTTGAAAGCTCTTTTTGAGTCATGTTTTTTTTCTTTCTTTCCTCAACAACCCTGTCAATCAACTTATATTCTTGTCTTATCTTTTTGTATTCTCTATCAAACTCAGAATCTTCTCGTTTTTTAGCAACAATGTCTTTAACATTAATCTTTTCAAAACCCATAGGTGACTTCCTTTCTAGCCAAGCAATCACTTATAAACTATTTTTTCACATATCTATACATATATACTATCAAAGAGCAATATATATTCCTATTGCTATATATTTCATATTCCTTTTTTTAGTAACAAAGACTGGCATAATAAAACCCCACAAGTTTGCTTTGGTCAACTCATGGGGCTTAGCTCTTAAATGGTTTTTATTTAATTATTTTCCTATTTTTACTCTTCAATATATTCTGGATTTAGATAAATACTGTCCTCTTCTGTAATTTCTCTAATAACACGACAAGGAACGCCCATAGCAAGACTATTTGGAGGAATATCTCTTGTGACTACAGAACCTGATGCAATAACACAGCCTTCCCCTATAGTTACATTAGCATTTATTGTAACAGTTCCACCTATCCAGCAGTTATCTCCAATAGTAACAGAGCCTGCCCTTTCTAGATTTGTTAAAACACCTGTCTTTTCACTAACAAAAGCATTACGTTCTTGATAACGCAAAGGATGAATAGGTGTAAGAATAGAACAGTTAGGTCCAATGAAAACATTTTTACCTATGGTAACCTTTCCTTCATCTAAAACAATAAAGTTGAAGTTGGCATAGCTACCATCGTCCATTGAAATATGTTTTCCAAAGTCAAAATAGATAGGACCTTGTAAATAGACATTCTTACCACGATTAGGCATTAATTCTTTTAAGATCTCTTCTCTTCTTTCTGCATCAACTTCGGTTGTATCATTGTATTCTTTACAAAGAACATGGGCACGAGTTCTCTCTTCAGGCATTCCTTCACTAAAAGGATCATATAATTTCCCAGCAAACATCTTTTCTCTTTCTGTCATTTTCTTTTTATCAGTCATCGCTTCTCTCCTTCTTGTTCTTATCTATAGTTCAACATAACCGTAATACTTATAGCCTTTTTTAGCTTTTGCATTTTCTTTAGCATGAAAGTTAAAGGGTCTACCATAATGCTTACAAGCTACAGCATAATGACAAAGTAAAATTCCCATATCTACCTTAGTCAACTTATATGCTAAAGACATGGGTGGTTTTAAGACTTGTCTGTAAAAAAGGACTTTATCATCAGTTTTTTCAAGATACCAAGGTTGTAAATTCATTCCAGAAGGAGCAAGATGTGCTGCTTTTATACACTCATCCTCTGGGGCATTGGTAATTTCAGAAATATCTTTACGTTTAAACTCATCTATTGTACGTCTTGCTGAACCTTCAGGTTTTCCAAAAGCAAGCACAATTATATCTGAACGACTATGGCCCTTGGTAGCATCTTTAGATGCACCTAACCAAACTCCACCTAGTCCTTGTGAGTCTAGCCACAACATAAATTGCTGACCAATAAATCCTGCATTTTCATCTTCCCCTTCTTTACCCTCTCCACTTATTACTAAATAATGGGGAGCTTTTACATGAAAGAGACCTTTTGCTTCTGATACAAGACGATAACTCAACTTTACATCTGGCAACAAAGGTTCAAATGAATTAAAAAGCCCCATTATATCTTCTAGTTGCTTTTCACTTAAAGGCTGGTCAACATATTTTCTACAAGCCTTTCTTCTACTTATTGAAGGATATAAATCCATAAATTAACCTCCTAGCATAATCATATCTTATCTCTTTAAGTATCTCATATAGTTAGGCTTAAGTACAAGTAAGGGACGTAAACACCTATAAAGGGTTATTTTAAATTTTAGGTGTTAGTATACTTTTGTTCACAGATAAATATATACTCCATGTCTTCAATGTTTTTGTTTAATTGTTTTGCATGAAAGACATTTTCTTTAACAAAGTCAAAACCGCATTTTTCAATAACCCGTCTAGACTGATAATTTTCTTTAAAATGGCCACATGTAAAGGCTTCTATTCCATTGTTTAAATAAAAGTAGTGCATAACTGCCTTTAGGGCCTCTGGTACTAGGCCTTGTCCCCAGTAATCTTTTGATAGAACAAATCCTATCTCTTTCACCTTAAGGTTTTTGTATCTCTCATCATCATTAGCCCAAGAATAGTGTAAACCCAAAGAACCTATAACCTTATTATCATTTTTGTTATAAAGAGCCAATACTTCCTTTTCCTCTATAAACATATTAAGTATCTTTTTTGTGGTTTCAATATTTTCATGATGGGGCCAACCTGCCATTTCCCCTACCCCAGGAACACAAGCATACTCATAGAAATCATTTAAATCAGCTTCATTCCATGAACGCAAAATTAAACGATCTGTCTCAATCTTTAAATCTGTTACATCAACAATTACATCCATAATTAGTGCCAACTTTCTTTATATATCTATATAGCCCATAAGGGAATAATCTTATGCTTATCTGTAAGGGGTAATAGGTTATCTGAAAGACATATTATACCACCTTCTCCTATCTTAGTATCCTTAATACCATCAAGCATACCAAAGCCCTTTATCGACCTACTAGTAGGATTAGAGTGCTGTTTTACCTCTATAGGATACAAGGTATTGTCTTGAAATATGAGAAGATCAATTTCTTTATCATTGCTATCTCGTAAGAAATAGAAGTCTTTTTTTTTACCAGCGTTTGTGTAACTTTTTAATAGCTCAGTAACAACAAAGGTTTCAAAGAAATGTCCGCTCATTGCACCAACAGAAAGGGTTTCTGGTGTAAGCCAACGAGTTAAGTATGCACAAAGTCCTGTGTCTAGAAAATATAGTTTAGGGGTTTTTACCACTCGCTTTATTGCCTTGTTTGAATAAGGCTTAAGAAGATAGATTATTCCACTGGTTTCAAGTATTGAAAGCCACCGTTTAGCTGTTGGTTCACTAATTCCTACACTTCTTGAAATAGAAGCTAAATTTAAAAGGCTGCCTGTCATTGCAGCACATGCGACCATAAATTTTAAAAACTTTATTTCATCAGTTACCTGTGTAAGACTCCTTACATCTCTTTCAATATATGTTTTTACATAGTCGGAGTAAAAGTTTTGCCAATTAAAGCTCTTTTCTTTTGTTAATTCAGGCATAGAACCTCTATGGATAATATTCCAAGCTTCATTAATAGATAAATTTGTTTTTTCTTCTTTTCTTTTCATTAGATGTTCGAATGTTGGAAGAAATGGTTGGTTCCATTTCTCTTGTCTTATCTCTCTAAGTGACAGACCTAAAAGTTCTAGAATTCCTGCCCGCCCAGCCAAACTCTCAGTTGCGTTTTTCATTAATTGAAAACTTTGTGAGCTTGTTAGAAAATAGTCTCCTTTATTACGGCTTTTATCCAAAGACATTTTGATATATGAAAATATTTCAGGAACATACTGCACTTCGTCAAAGAATACAGGAGGTGGATTTAATTGTAAAAATGCTCCAGGTTCTGAACTTGCCTGTAAGCGAAGAGAAAAATCATCAAATGTAATTTTTGTAATATCAGGCTTTATATTTTCAATCAAGGTAGTCTTACCAACTTGTCTAGCACCGGTAACAACAACTGCGCCTTTTTCCTTAGCTCGTTCTAAGACTGCAGCTTCAATGTGTCGTTTTATATACATTAGGCCCTCCATGTTTATGATATACTAATATTCAATGTTATGATATCATAAATATATAAACTTTCAAATAGTTTGATCTTTCAAAGCCTCTACAACAACTCCATAATGTAATAGGTTAATAATAGTTTGAAGCGGTTATCTCCCTTAGCAAGATCCATACCACATATTTTTTGGATTCTTGAAATCCTATGAACAACGGTATTTCTGTGTAAATACAGCTTATCTGCGGTCATTGTCAAATTACCACCGCAAAGTAAGTATTCATATAATGTGGTGAAATAATCTGTTCCGTTACGCAGATCATATTCTTTCACTTTACCCACGCTAGGATGACAAAAATCACCAACTTGCCCATCAAGGCTTTTTAGTAAATCGAATATATATAGTTGCTCATAGTCAAATAGAATTTCTCCTTTTTTTAGAACTTTTCCCAATTTTGATGCGGCCTGTGCTTGCAAATAATGGTTTCTAAACTCAATTACATCATTAAAAACACGACTAACCCCTGCAGATAGATTGTTTTGTTTAAAAACATCACAGAGTACTTCTTTTGTTTCTGGCCACTGTTCAAATGTTTTCGATTCAAGCAATAATACAATACCATCATTGTAAAAGACTGTTTTACAAGAGGGTAACATTGTCTCTAGTCTCCAACGCAGATAAGCGGAAAGATGAGATGCTCCACTATTTCCTTGTAAATTCGCAAATAGAACATAAAAATGCTTACTCTCTCCATGAAATAACTCCTCTATCCTCTCTCTTACAATGGTATCGTTTCCAGTTCTTTCATTAAGAAGATCCAGCAATAAATACTCATGCATAACACCTGTTACATTGTAGTAATTTTTATCCTTTTGCATTTCGGAAGCTAGCACATCGCAAAGTAGTTGGGCAATTGATATGTCTTCTTGAGTAAGTTGACGATTATTTTCTAAAACACCTATATACCCTATAGTTTTATCCTTTACCTGTATTTTTCCCACTATTCGCTTAAGATAATGAGGAGTATTAGGTGATACTAAGACTGGATGGGAGCTTTGTGTAACTTGCTCTACAATCCCTTCACGAACATACAATTCTAAATTCTTGTTATTGCCATATCCTAGGTTTTCAAGGTCATTCCAAAAGGTATCATCTATGTTGGTTCCTGCAGACGAAGCAAGGAGCCTTGAGGTTGCATCTATTAAAAATACAGGATTTCCTAAAATTTCTGAGCCTACCTGGACTATATAATTAAGTCCCTTCCCTCTTATTAAAGAATTCAAAAGAGCTGCAGAACTATCTATGAGCTTTCTACTTGACTGGAAAAGATCAAGTAGAGTATTGAAAAGCCTGTTCATATCTGTATCAGATGAAAAAACTGCCACATCTGCTTTAAACAAACTATTATCAAAAGACGAGTCAGAAATCAAGATTAAACCAGCGTCCTCAATTAAGGAAGAAAACTCTAATACTATAGATACTTTTGCTACATACAAAATATCTTGCCCAATTAAACTCTCCTTACTGCTTAAAAACCGCACTTCTTTGTATTCACGCTCTGGCCATGCTTTGCTATATACCTTAAAATCATAATCAGACAACTTTGAAAGTAGTTTTTCAAACTTTAATCCCATACAAATCACCTCTTTTTTATCATAGTGTAAAAATACCATATTGTCACCTTATTTTTGTATCTTTACACAATGACATATGTCTTTTTCCTTGATAATATATTAACAATGTTATACATAATTAAATAATATAGAAGAGATATAAGGAGGATTTTCAAGTGTACGATAACTTATTTAAGCCAATCAAACTTAGAGGTATGGAACTTAAAAATCGCGTAGTATTTCCCGCAATGGGAAGCGGTTTTCTTAAAAATGGCCATGTCACTGACACCTTCATCAATTATCACGTAGCACGGGCTCTCGGTGGTAATGGTTTGAATATCACAGAAGCTGCCTCAGTGCATGCACCGTCAGCACCTCGAGATTTTCTTATGCGCATCTGTGATGACGATTGCAATCCAGGTCTAAAGCGTTTTACCGATGCCATTCATGAAGCTGGTGGAAAAGCATGTGTTCAACTTTGGCAAGGCGGTATCGCAGCGGTTTCGGGAGATCCACAAGCTTTGTGTTTTGTGCCTGTTGAAACTGATTTAGGAGGTTTTAAAGTACCTGGCGCTTCAGTGGAACTGATCAAGGAAGTAGTTGAGTCTTTCGGACAAGCTGCAAAACGTGCAGTTGAAACAGGTTTTGACTGTGTTGAGTTCCATGCTGCCCACGGCTATTCTCCACACTCATTTTTAAGTGGTGCAGTAAATAAAAGAACAGATGAATATGGTGGCTCTTTGGAAAACCGTGCCAGATATCCTCTAGAATGCATAAGAGAAATCCGCAAGAATATCCCTGATGATATGCCTCTTTTAATGCGAATTGTGCCTCATGACGACTACCTAGAAGATGGGCTAACTGTTGAAGAAATGGTTGAGTTTTGCAAAATGGCCAAAGATGCAGGTGTGGATGTACTTGATGTATCAAGAGGTAATGCTCTTAGTGCTGGTGTTAAATTTGAGGTACCATCAATTGATTTACCTCGTGGCTTCAATGTTGATAATGCAGCACGTATTAAAAAAGAAACAGGTATGACAACAATAGCTGTGGGAAGAATTAACTCACCTGATCAAGCAGATGCGATCATATCAGAAGGAAAAGCGGATATGGTTGTAATGGGACGTGCACAAATTGCAGATCCAGAATTTTGCAAAAAGGCACAAGCTGGAAATGAAGATGATATTATTCGTTGTATCGCCTGTAATCAAGGTTGTGCAGATCGTTTTATGTCTGATGAAAAACTGGGATTGAGTTGTCTTAGAAATCCTTCAGTTGGACGGGAAAAAGAATTTGTACTTGAACCAGCAAAACAAGCAAAGAGAGTTTTGGTTGCAGGTGGAGGTCTTGCAGGTCTTGAAGCAGCTATTACTCTTAAAAAGAGAGGTCATATACCTATACTAGTTGAAGAATCCGACCATCTAGGAGGTCAATTTATTCTTGCAGGTATGGCTCCTAGAAAAGATGAAATGAAAAATGCAGCTCTATCAAGAGCAAAACAAGCTAAAGATATGGGTGTGGATATAAGGCTTAATACAAAAGCTGACCCTGCATTATTAGATGAAATAGGACCTGAAGCTGTTATTGTCGCTACAGGCGGCCAACCTATAAAACCCAATATCCCAGGTGGAGACCTTCCTAATGTTGTAGGCTCTTTTGATGTACTATCAGGGAAAAAGGAAGCTTCAGGTAATATCATTGTCATAGGAGGAGGACTTGTAGGTCTAGAAGTCGCTGAGTATTTAGCCCATGCCAATAAAGAAAACAAGATCACTATTATCGAAATGGCAAATCAAGTAGGTGCAGACTTAGGCTTATTTAGAAAGATATGTATAATGGAAAACCTCTATGTAATGGGGATTCAAAGCATTACTGAAGCAACCTGTAAAGAAATTACTGAAAATTCTGTAATAGTTGAAAAAAATGGCGAAGCCAAAGAGTTCCCATGTGATTATGTGGTTATGGCTGTAGGAACTGTATCAAGAGATTATAAACAAATTGAACAATATTGTGAAGACAAGGATATTCCCTACTACATAGTAGGAGATGCTAAAAAAGCCCGTCGTGCAATAGATGCAGTATATGAAGCAGCTGAAGCTGCAAGAGTCATCTAAGACAAGTAAATCTATAATAAATCATTTTTAAACACCCGATCATTAATCCAAAGGTCGGGTGTTTTACAGTATCTTTTCTTTTATATATTCTGTCAGCATTTTTCTATCAAGAAAGGGAGCAATAGGAATAATAGCATTTATTCCTTCTTCTTGTATAACCCTTTTTGCCAGTTGGTTAAGGTATTCCTTATTAATAAAAGGTGCAATGAATTCAAAATCCTTCAGACCATGATTTATATACTCATTTTCAGCAATTTCTATCAATGTATCTTTAGGGATAAAGGGTGCGATTTGGTCAAGAGCCGAGAGTCCACCTTTTTCATAAAAGATTAGGGCAAACTCACTTATATGCTTCTTACTGATAAAAGGAGCTATTTCCTCTATGCTCTTTCCTTCAGATACCATTTTATGGGCAATGCCATTTATGATATCCTCATCAATAAAGGGAGCTAGATCATCTAAATTTTGGTAATCTTGCTTATCTGCTGCTTTAAGAACAATTTGATTTAAAAGATCCCGACTTATAAATGGGATAATATCTGCTATCTCTGATAATTTTAAAGAAAGATTTACTTCCATCAAAAGTTCATCTGCCTGTAGTGGCTTTAATATTGGGGCTATTTTAATAAATTCTTCTGCCTCAACTATATTATTTTTAAGAAACTCATCAGTATTATCATTAACTATACTTTCCAATATTTCCGATTTTTCGCCTAATAACTCATCAATAGTTACTCCAAAAAGTTGAGCCAATTCAGGCAACTTTGAAATATCTGGCATAGAAAGCCCTCTCTCCCAATTAGATACTGCTTGAAAACTGATGTTCATCCTGTCGGCAAGCTCCATTTGAGTCATATTCTGCGCTTTACGAAGCATTGATATCTTTTGTCCTATTTTTTCCATGTCAAACATAATCATTTTCTCCTATTACTCAGATAAAACCATTATAGCAATTATCCTTTTATAATCACTCAAGAGATACTTGAATATGTCATTTTCTACTAAAGCCCTAGTTGAATCCAATTATTTTATTAAACTAATTGTAATGA
The DNA here is from genome assembly GCA_964563155.1 of uncultured Clostridiaceae bacterium. Taxonomy (GTDB): domain Bacteria; phylum Bacillota; class Clostridia; order DUPQ01; family DUPQ01; genus DUPQ01. Next base: position 105,642 of record CAZLVL010000008.1, read on the forward strand.
CAATTTTGGATATTGATTTAAATGCATGGTTTTGACTAATAAAAAGATAAAAACTTGAACTGCATCCTATGCTAGGATAGTCAAAATAGTGAAAACCATTAAGATCACTTTTTAATAATGCCAGGTATCTTATTATATGTTTATTTTTCCCCGCTATGCCTTGCTTTTACTCTGGTAAAAACCTCTTCATGGCTATATCTTGCATCAGAAAGACTTGCTTCTTTATCAGCTTCATCTAATTTGAGTTCTATATTATCTTTCAATTCTTTATATTGCTGCATACCTAATACCACCCTTGTGACATAACCATTTTTAGCTAAATAAACCGATTATTATCTTCTCTAAGCATTTGCTTAAAATATTCTTGTCATAACATGTATCAATTTGTATCTGTTCTCTGATTGGGAATCAAAGCACTAAATAACATACCAAAATCAAAAGGCTATCCTAACAAATAATATTTTGGAAATATGGATGATATAAATTGATTTAATCCTCTCGTTCATAAATTATCCTCATATCTTGTAAAACATTTTTTCTAAATTGCTCTTTGGCTTCGTACTTTAAAGCATCAAAAGTTATCAAATCGACAGATTTATTAAATGCTTCTTCAAGGTCAATTTGTAAGCTGAAAAAAAGAATACCACGGGTATCAGGTAGAAATTCGATTAACATATCAATATCGCTACCCATAGCCATGTCACCACGGGCTGCTGAGCCAAAAAAAGCTGCTCGTTTAACTGGATATTTATTTATAACTCTAAGGGCAATAGATTTTATGTCATCCATAGCAAAGTCTCCGTTACTTTTACTAAAGTCATTTTATCAAAAAAAAAAGAAACTCTAGCAAAACCACCTCAAATTATCCCTCTTTTGCATTAAGTCTAACAATTAATTGCAAATATTTTAGTATGATGTTATTTTTTAAATCATAATTTGAACCCTAATACATGTATCATTCATTAAGATTCATCTATAATACCCCCTTAGAACTATAGAAACATAGCCATATAAATTGGAAGATGCATTATACCATCTTTTTCCATAAGGTCTTTAGTGTAAAGGATATATGAGTTTCCAATTTTTGATGAGAATTTTACTTTAAATTTATCCAAAGATGAATGTGATATGTAGTTGCTAGACTTCACCTCTATGGGAGCAATTTTCTTATTCTCACCTATTAGAAAATCTATTTCCATATGATTTTCACGATTTTTGTTATCGCTACGTGAGTAAAAATATAGTTTATGCCCATTACTCCGTAGCATTTGAGCTACAATATTTTCCATAATCATACCTTCATTAATACCTAATTTATCAAATAAAATGGCTTTATAAAACTCATTTTCAATATATGAAGAGTCTGAAAAAGAATGAGTCACAAGAAGACCAGTATCTGCCATATAGCATTTCTGAGTAGTATAATCCGCACTCATAGCAAGTCCCACATTGGGATCTGTTGCATTAAAGCAAGCATTAACAATCATAGCTTCATTGAGCCAGATAAAAGAGTCTTCATAACCTCTAAAGCGTGCTTGTTTAGATATAGAGGATAACTGATATTTCTTTTCTTTTTTTGAAAGTTGCCCAGGGATTCCATCAAATACTGCAAAAACCTTGTCTTCATAACCTGCAGCAAATTTAGAAACATCATTACGATACAACCTTAATATACGTTGTTTAACAATATCAACCTTTTCAAAATCCTTTGTATTAACATATTCAACCACTGCTTGAGGCATTCCACCCACTAGAACATATTGTCTAAAATCATTCATGATTTTTCTATGTAGTGCTTGACCAAGTTTTGATTTAGTTTCATAGCATTGTTTAATAAGAGGTGTGGTTGCGTAATCATCCAAAGCCCACAAAAACTCTTCAAAATCAAGTGGAAACATTTCGATGTGCTCTTCTTCAGATGGGATAATAATATCCTGAACATTTTTCTTCAAACGGATCAAAGAACCTGTTTCTATATAATCAAAACGACCATCTGCAACGAAATATTTAATAAGCTGTCTAGCCCTTGGAAACTGTTGCACTTCATCAAATATGATAATTGACTCCCTTTCATGCAGTGTTACACCGTAAAAAGCTGAGAGTTTAGCAAAAAACAAATCTAGATTAGCACTATCTTGTTGGAATAAATCTAAGATATCTTTTGGTGCATTACCAAAATCAATAATAATATGACTTCTATATTCATTTTCAGCAAAAAGCTTACACAAAAAACTCTTACCTACTCTACGGGCCCCATCAATCATTAGAGCAGAAGCTCCATTACTTTGGTTTTTCCATGTTAAAAGGTCATCATATATCTTTCTTTTTAAAATTAATGATTCTTCCTTAATCTTCACCTTATATACCTCTTTAAATAAAATCAGCTAGGAATATCAGTATTATAATACATAAAGCACGAAAACGCAAACATTTTATTCAACATTTTGCACGAATACGCAAACTTTTTACTGGAAAATATGCACATAAACGCAAACATTCAGCATCAAACTCAAATTAAGAGGCTACACCTAATTGAATCATCTTTTAGAATCAAGCTATTTACAAGGACTAACATAAGTGTATAGTTTTTTAAAAATTAACAGAATTCTCAAAATCCAAAAGTTTTCAAATAGAAAAGATATAAGATTACATAGGTTTAATAAAATCTAGTTATGAAACCATGTAAAAAAAACAAACTCTAATGGAAAAGCTTATCTTGTATATGGTACACTTGTTAGGTAATTATTTTAAAGACAAATTTATATACTAAAAACTTTTGCACATGTATCATTTTGTGAAGTGCCTTAGGTGATTGATATGACCACGCATTTCACTAAATAACAAATGAAAGGATGAATTTATGATCTGTTCCAATTGTAAAGCCAATGTCAGTGAAGATACCACTTTTTGTCCCAATTGTGGTACAAAGATTCTTCAAGAGAGAAACACTTTTTGCACAACTTGTGGAAATAAAATACCTCCTGGTACAGCATTTTGTACCAACTGTGGTAGTGGCACAAATGTAAGCAATAATACACAAGCTACCCCTCAAACCCTTAATAGTAAAAAAGAATCAACCTTGATTGGGTTTTCCCATGTTTATAACCATCCCGAAATAATTGCTGCAGCAAAAAAAGATAGGAAAAGCTCCATTGGTTGTGTATGGATATTCTTTTTTATACCACTAATAGGGTTTCCAATTGCAGGGCTTACCATAGAAAGTTTTCCCTTTGGGGAATCAGTCATTATTGGGATTGGCCTTTCTCTAATAATTCTTCTTTTAGGTCTTATAGCACTAAAAGGCTCAAGAAAACCCATGTGGGAAGGCAGTGTTACTAAAAAGTATAAAAAGAACAAGGTTAAGACTGAAAATAATGAAAACATATCTTACACCCTCTATACTGTGGAAATAAGGACTGATTCAGGTAAGAAAAAGACCATAGTTGAAAGAGATGGTGATAGGGACATGTACAACTATCTTGCTGTGGGAGATCGTATAAGATATCATCCTAAATTTCGTACTTACGAAAAATATGATAAGTCAAAAGATACTAATATTTACTGTAATATCTGTTCAACAGTCAATCCTATTAAAAATGACAGATGCAAAAAATGTAACAATTTATTATTCAAGTAAAAAAGGAGTATGGTATGAAAAAATTTAATACCTTGTTAGATGCTGCAAAAATGGCTTCCACCTTATACACAGGCTGGAGATTTGCTTATTCAGATGAAGAATATGATATAGAGGGATTACTTGATATAGCCTCAATGCATGATTCAGAAAACCCAATAGATGAAGATAGTTTTTATGTAGTCTCTCTGGGTGGCGCCATAGGTCTTTGTCAGGACTCAAATGATATAGATTGGCTATTTATACAAAACCCTGATACTAAGGAGAATCTACCAGAAACCTATTCTCAATCCACTAGAGCTAAATTTTGCTTCAACTGTGGAAAACCAGTCTCACCTGGAGCAAATTTTTGCATGTCATGTGGGACTAGACTTGCCTAGGTTAATAGTGGGTATTAATCTTTTAAGATTCCATAATCTCATCAAATGTGACTAAAGTTACGTTGTTCATCTCATTTGCTTTTTTTATACATCCTTTTGTAAAACCTGTCTTGGAAAACAAATAAAAATGCACATTTTTATATGAAAATAACTGACTTCGTTCAACAAGAATGTCAAGAACACTTACATCAACTTTCTCATTTGTCCATTTACATTCACTGAATAATGCAGAATCTTTACCATCGGTTCCCATAATATCAATCTCAGCTTCGCATTTATTTTTAGTATCATTACCCCACCAGCGACCAAGATTCGTAAACTCAATTTTACTTTTTCCCTGACTTCTTAGTTTCCATAAATATTGAATGCAGATATCCTCAAAGACAGGGCCCATGTAATCGCTTATCATAGGAGATATTTTTTTGTATACAGCATCAACTAAGCCCTGATTGATAGCAGCAATATTATCTGGAATAAATCGATACCAAAACCGGAACATGTTATCATCAATTTTATAAATGGTTTTTCTTGTAGAATTCTCACCAAAGGGAGTTTCTTTTTTAATTATGTCAAGAGAAATTAAGCTTCTTATGTATGCAACACAAGAGCTTGTTTCTTCACCAACCTTTGTAGCAATTTCAAAGAGCCTAGTACTGCCAGTGGCTATAGCTGTAATAATCGCATTGTAGATAGCTGGTTCACGTACCTCTTGTTTTAAAAGGTTATTCGGCTCTTCAAAAAGTGGACTATAGGGGTCTAAAAAACACCCTTTAATATTCTCTTCAATGGTTAAAGTATCCTTCATTTGGAGTAAATATTGTGGTGTTCCACCTACAATACCATAAATAATTGCCATATTTAAATCTGAAAACTTCTTGAAATAGCTCCTGCTTTCGAAAAAGTCAAAGGGTAGAATTTTCAACTGTGCCGTTCTTCTGCCATATAGGGGGGCTTTATATGCCAGAACATGGTTTTCCATAAAAGACATGGATGAACCACATAAAATCAAAAACAGATTAGATGTATCTTTGTTCTTATCAATTAAGGATTGCAGTATAGATGCAAGACTTTTGGAAGCTCTAGCCATATAAGGGTATTCATCAATTACAAGAATGATCCTTTTCTTTTCAGCTATCTTAAAAACATATTCAAAGGCTGCTTGAAAAGATGGAAAGACCGTATTTTCAAGTGAAGTATCTGTAAAAGAAAGAATGCTCCTACTGAGATTTTCAAGATTTTGCCTGGCACTACTTTCAATCCCAGTGAAAAATATAGCTTCTTTATCTTTTATAAACTCGTTAATAAGTGCGGTTTTACCCACCCGTCTTCGTCCATAAATTACTGGAAACTGAAATCCACTTGTATGATAAAGGTCATTTAATTTATTAAGTTCTCGTTCACGGCCTATAAACATATTAACACCGCCTATCAATTTACTAAGTTACGATTTACTAAATCATATCTTAGTTTTATAAATAAGGCAAGGATAATTAAAAGATTAAACAATTTCAACAGCCTCTAAGCTACATTACTTATATATAATCCACAACTATTTCTGTTATAAGGGACATATTTGGTAAATCTAACAGTCATTTGTTAGTGTTACTCTAAAAAGGGTCCATATGGATAGGCTATACTAAATAGAACGATTTGATTACGAATAAATGAAACTAAAGCTTTAAAACTTAAAATAATTTTCTCACCATGTATCACGATCAATACGTTTATATTTCATTTTTTTACCACGCTTAATATTAATACAATATACTGCTATTTTACAAAAAAAATCTAACGCTAACCATTTTATTGATTTACGGTAGGTTCTTTACTAGTAATGTTAATTCTGGATATAATCTTGTTTTTGGCAGCGATTTCAATTCTTACACATCAATTACATCCAATATTTGCTTATAAATTCTGATGGTGTGAGAATTTCGGGACGTTCAATTGGTAAATCGGCAAAGTCTTTATCGCCTGTAATTAGAATATCAACATCAGATGCGATTGCAGAAACTATAACAGGTATATCTTCTTCATCTCTTATTTTTGGTGCTATAGTCTTATCCGAAGGGGTATACACCATTTCAAATGAGATTTTTAGCAGAAATCTATCCAATACCGCTATATATTTGGGTGATTTTTTTCTAATCACCACATTGGCTTCTTCTATAACATAGGAGCACAGAACTAAGCTGTGTTTTTCCGTAATATATTCAATCAACTTTGCCAATTTTGTGCTTTTAAAAATGAGAGCGGATAAAAGAACATTAGTATCAATCATTATTCGCATTCTTTTTCCCCCACAACTCTTTTCTTACCTCTCTAACAAGATTAACAAGATCATCCTCAGTTTCTAGCCCTAACTCCTCAGCTAGCCCCTCAAAGCCTTCTCGCGCCTCATAAATAGCTAACTTTGTAGAGTTTTCCAATACAACCTTGTCTCCTTCTGTTATAAATACTACTTTATCTCCTTCTTTTAAGTTCAACTTTTTTCGTATTTCTATAGGTATCGTTATTTGACCTTTGGAAGTAATTTTAGCTAATTCCATATCATCAATCTCCTTTCATGAATTCATTGTTATCCTTACTTCCATTGTATATTATTCTCATTAATAAATCCATACCAAGTTTTAATTACCTTTTTTTACTACCTTTATTTCTTTGAAGCCAAGCCTTCGGAAATAGCACAACTCTTTACGCTATCAATCTCTCAATAAATTAAAATTTCTTCTATATATAATCCACTAAAAGCGGACACAGCCAAAGCACGAACATCGTCCTTTCTATTACTAAATCTTACCAGTATACATGGGAGATAATTACTTGCTGCTTTATAAGGTTTTTCATTTAGCAAGCTCCTTAAATGCTTCTAAGTGTCGCTTGACAATACTTTCTCCAATTTCTTGTATCGTCGCATCATCTG